>NZ_JBEZEL010000020.1:0-198511 GCF_040648855.1 Streptosporangium sp. NPDC049078 | reverse complement strand
TGCCGACCCCGCCCTCCCCGCGCAGCGGGCCGCCCAGGGCCCCGGACCTCCGCCCCGATCTGCCTCCGCCGCCGCGGGGCCCCCCCCCCTCGGGGGGGGGCCCCCCCGCGACATGAGAGCGCCTGGCATGCGAGAGGGCACCCGGCAGGAGAGGCCGGTATGGGTTCTCGGGACGGACGCGGAGAGCGCTCGTCTCGAAACGGCGCGGCCGGCGGCAGGGTCCGATCAGGTGAGGCGCAGGGACATCACGAGGTAGCGGAAAGCGGGGTCGGCATCGCCGGGAACCTCCGTGATGAGGGCCGGTCGGCTCGGTGACTCCATGTTGAGCCTGACGAGCTCGGTCTCGACCCCGTGCAGGCCGTCGAGCAGGAACTGGGACTGGAAGGCGATCTGGATGTCGCCACCGGAGATCTCCGCGTCGACGACCTCGGTGCCCCGGCCGATGTCACCACCGCCCGCCTGGATGAGGACCTGCCCCTGGGCGAAGGAGAGCCGGACCGCGGTGTTGCGCTCGGCGACCAGCGCGACCCGTTTGATCGCGTCGATGAACGGCGTCACCGGCAGGTCGGCCCTGATCGACCAGTCGTCGGTGAGCCGCGAGCGATAGTCGATGAACTGCTCGTCGAGCAGGCGGACCGTGGTGGCCCGGCCGATGCTCTCGAAACCGGCCACGCCGTCGCCCAGCGCGACCGACACCTCGCCGCCGCGCAGCGACCTGGCCACATCGACGAGCACCCGCGCGGGCACCATCGCGGCGGCCGTGGTGCCGGCCGTCTCCGGGCGCCAGTCGAACTCCCTGGCCGCGATGCGATAGCGGTCGGTGGCGGCCATGGTCACGTCGTCACCCGAGATGTCGACCCGGATGCCGGTCAGCATGGGGAGGCTCTCGTCGCGGCTCGCCGCCGGGGCCACCTGATTGACCGCGCTCGCGAAGACCACACCGCCGACCGCACCGATCTTCGGCGGCATCTCGGGCAGGGAGGGGAAGTCCTCGACCGGCATGGTCAGCAGGCCGAACTCCGCGCTTCCACAGGTCAGAACCGCTTCGGAACCACTGGTGAGGACCTCCACCACCTCGCCGGGCAGGCTGCGGGTGATCTCCGCGAGGATCCGGCCCGGGATCAGCACCCGGCCCGGCTCCGCCACGACCGCCTCGACCGAGACGCGGGCGGAGACGTCGTAGTCGAAGGCCGACAGCACGAGGTCGCCGTCGTCGGCCTCCAGGAGCAGGCCGGACAGGACGGGGATCGCCGGTCGGTTCGGCAGCACCCGGGCCACCCAGGCCACGGCGTCGGCCAGGACATCACGGTTAACCTGGAACTTCACCTGATCATCCCTTCGTCCCGAACGGCACACCGGGCGCGGAAGCCGTACTTCAACAGCACGCTATCCGCTGAGACCGACAGAACAGGTACCCGGCCGAAGAAAAGCGGATCGTCCGCGCGGGCGCCGACGAGTCGGCTCGTCGATGGGCGATGTGCCCGGCCGGGAACGGGCTCGGGAGGTCGACCACGCGGATGTCGGGGGAGATCGCGTTGAGACGGGTCAGCCGCGGGCGGCGTTGAGGTAGGTCAGGACGGCGAGCACGCGGCGGTTGTCGTCGTCGGAGGGTGCGAGGTCGAGCTTGGCGAAGATGCTGGCCGTGTGCTTGCCGACCGCGCTCTCGCTGAGGAACAGCCGCTGGGAGATCGCCGCGTTGGAGCGGCCCTCGGCCATCAGCTCCAGCACCTCGCGCTCGCGCGGGGTGAGCGCGCCGAGCGGCTGGTGCCTGGCGGTGCTCGCCAGCAGCTTCGCGATCACCTCGGGGTCCATCGCGGTGCCCCCCGCCGCCACCCGGCGGACCGCGTCGACGAACTGCTCGGCGTTGAAGACCCGGTCCTTGAGGAGATAGCCGATCGCACCCGAGCCGTCGGCGAGGAGCTCTCGCGCGTACAGCTGCTCGACGTGCTGGGACAACACGAGCACCGGCAGTCCGGGGATGGCCCGGCGCGCCGCCAGCGCGGCCTGGAGACCTTCGTCGGTGAACGTGGGCGGAAGGCGAACGTCGACCACCGCGACGTCGGGTCGCAGCCCGGTCAGCGCTCCCAGCAGCTCCGGCCCCGACTCGACGGCCGCCACCACCTCGAAGTCGTGTGCCTGGAGCAGGTGGACCAGGCCGTCCCGCAGGAGATACAGGTCTTCGGCGATGACGACTCTCAGGCTCATCGGCCCAACCATAGGCGGGCCGGCAGGACCTCCGCCAGCCGCTGCTGGCGGGCGTGCATGACGGGGATGAGCGTGCCCGCGGTGTACATGGACAGGCCCAGGAGGATGTTGAAGACGATCAACGGCCACTGCAGGGACTCGGGCAGGTAGAGCGCGAGAACCCAGCTGCGCTCCTCGGCATCGAAGATCTTCATGAACATCGCCACCAGCCCCTGCGGGAAGAGCGGGAGCCAGCCGAGCCCCCAGCAGATCCCGACGATGATCGCCTTGCCTCGGGGCAAGGACGACTTGCGGTCCGGCCCGCCCTCCCCCGAAAGGGCGTTGGGCAGGTCGAACGTGGCGGTGGTCGGGCCACCCTTCGGACTGTTGACCACGAGCACCCCGTCGAAGGCCGCCAGCCTGCGCTCGATGCCGCGCAGACCGCTGCCCAGGGACGGGTCGGCGCCCCCCGAGCCGTCGTCGGTGACCACCACCCGCAGCGCGCGGTCGTTGCTGCTGATGTCGATCCACACCCGCTCGGCGCCGCCGTGACGGGCCGCGTTGGTGAGGAGCTCGCTGATCGAGAAGTAGGCGGCCGACTCCACGGGCGAGTCGGGGCGACTTGCCAGGTCCACGGTGACGGTGACCTTCAGCGGGCTGTCCAGCGCGAGGGCCCGCACGGCGTCCCCGAGGCCGCGCTCGGCCAGGACCGGAGGGTGGATGCCCTTGACGAGGTCGCGCAGCTCGACGAGCGCCGTGGAGGATGCCTCCCTGACCTTGCCGAGCAGGACCTTGGCCGCCGCGGGGTCCTTGTCCATCAGCTCTTCGACCGCGCCGAGCGTCATGCCCATCGCGACGAGCCTCGCCTGCGCCCCGTCGTGCAGGTCGCGCTCGATCCTTCGCAGCTCGGAGGCCTGGGAGTCGACCGTCGCCAGGCGGGCCTGGTCGAGTCGCTGGACCCGCGCCGTGAGCACGGCCTTGGCCGTGGGCGACAGCAGCAGGTGGTTCCACCGCGCGTACCCCCGCAGCAAGATGGGCGTCGCGAGCAGCGTGAGGGCCGCGGCGAGCGCCAGGAGCGGCGAGCCGGCCGCGGGGAGATCGGACCGGAGCGTGAGGAGGGCGTATCCGGCCAGGAGGAGAGGCAGCAGCAGCAGGACACCGGCCAGCGGGTTGAAGAAGGCCCAGAGCCCGTCCCGCCAGGTGGCCGGGTCGCCGAACATCCACTTCAGACGGTTGTTCCAGTCGGGCCACCACGGTGTCTTGTAGAGCTGGCGCTCGTAGCGGTACCAGCCGTCGGGCTGGGGACGCACCGGCAGCGGGGACGGCAGGTAGGGGACCGGCACCGCGGTCCCGAGCCACCTGCCGGTCAGCCTCCTCGCCACCCCCGTGCGAAACCTGAGCAGCCGGACCATCGGCGGGAAACAGAAGATCATCCCCAGCCCGAACGTCAGCAGGGACGCGACCAGGATCACGACGACGAGGACCGCGTCCAGCAGCGCCATCGCTCCCAGGACGAGTGCCCTGCCGACCGTCACCGCGTACGTCTTCATGGGTCAAGTGTCGGTGATACGTCCAATATGTGCCCAGTGGTGGAGGGTGCCCTGCGGGGGTGGGGGTAGCCACACCCCCCTCGGGTGCCTGGCCCGCCCCCGCCGGGGGTGTAGACGGATTCTCCGCGTGCGGCGCGGCTCGTAGCGTCGGTGAGCATGAAGGTCATCGAGGTCAGCAACCTCCGCAAGCGGTACCGCGACCAACTCGCGGTGGACGACGTCTCGTTCACCGTGGAGGAGGGCGAGATCTTTGGAGTTCTCGGCCCCAACGGCGCCGGCAAGACGACCACCGTGGAGTGCGTCGCGGGCCTGCGCGTCCCCGACTCCGGCACCGTCAACGTGCTCGGAGGCCTGCACCGCACCGAGCTCAGGGAACAGCTGGGAGTCCAGCTGCAGAGCTCCGCGCTGCCGGAGAAACTCAAGGTGTGGGAGGCGCTCGACCTGTACGCCTCCTTCTACCGGAGGCCCGCGGACTGGGTGAAGTTGATGGAGCGCGTCGGGCTCGCCGACAAGCGCGACACCCCCTACGGCAAGCTCTCCGGAGGCCAGCAGCAGCGGCTCTCGATCGCGCTGGCCCTGGTCGGCACCCCCCGCGTGGCGATCCTGGACGAGTTGACCACCGGCCTGGACCCCCAGGCCCGCCGCGACACCTGGGAGCTCATCGAGCGGATCCGCGAGGACGGCGTGACGATCCTGCTCGTCACCCACTTCATGGAGGAGGCCGAGCGGCTCTGCGACCGGCTCGCCCTGATCGACTCCGGCCGGGTGGTCGCGATGGACACCCCGTCCGGCCTCATCGCCAGGGTCGGCGGGCGGCAGACCGTCAGGTTCCGGTCGTCCGGGCCGCTCGACGACACCAGGCTCGAAGCCCTCCCCGAGGTCACCGGGGTGAGCCGCAGCGGCGGGCAGGTCGCGGTCACCGGCACCGGCAACCTGCTCCTCGCGGTCACGACAGCCCTCGCCGCCGCGAATGTCGTACCCACCGACCTGCGCGTGGAGCAGGCCACCCTCGACGACGCCTTCCTCAGCCTCACCGGAAAGAAGATCTCCTCATGAACAAGATGCTCCTGACCGAGGCCAAGCTCTTCCTGCGGGACCCGGGCAGCCCGATCTTCGCGATGCTGCTGCCCCTCGCCCTCCTGATCGCGCTGGGACAGATCCCCGGCTTCCGGGAGGCGACCCCCGATCTGGGCGGGGAGCGGGTCATCGACACGCAGCTGCCCGGCATGATGGTGATCCTCGCGGTGGTGACGATGGCACTGACCGTCCTGCCGGCGACGCTGGTGAGTTACCGGGAGAGCGGCGTGCTGCGCCGGATGTCCACCACTCCCGTCCATCCGATCCGGCTGCTGGTCGCACAGCTCGTCAACAACCTGGTGGTGGCGATCGTCGCCACCGTCCTCCTGGTCGGCGCGGGCCATCTCGTCCTGGGGTCGATCCTGCCCAGGAGCCCGCTCGCCTTCGCGGGGGTGTTCGTGCTCGGCACGGCCTCGATGCTGAGCCTGGGACTGCTGATCGCCGCCGTGGCGCCCAACGCGAAGGTGGCGCCGGGCATCGGCTCGCTGCTGATGTTCCCGCTGCTGTTCATGGCGGGGATGTGGATTCCCCGGGAGCTGATGCCCGACCTGGTGCGGCGGATCGGGGACTTCCTGCCCATGGCGCCGTTCGCCGACGCGCTCCGCGACACGTGGGCGGGACACGCGCCGCAGCCGCTGCACCTGGTGGTGATGGTGGCGACCGTGCTGGTCATGGGCGGGCTGGCGGCGCGGTTCTTTCGCTGGGAGTAGCCGGTACGGCCTACGGTCCGCCGGGGTCCGTCCCACGCGAGGGGCAGGGACGGACCCCGGCTTCTCCTGTTCACACCGGCTTTCCCCGCCCGGTGCGTTCCTGCTCGGCGCTCCGGATGCCCAGCGATGGGAAGCCGGATATGTCACTCTTGACTGATGCTGATCCTGGCGCACGTAAGTGACGTCCACATCGACGGTTCTCCCCGCAGCATCGACAGGACCCGATCCGTCATGCGACACCTGGAGAACCTCCCCGGTCCCCTGGACGCGGTCGTGGTGACCGGCGACATCGCCGACAACGGCCTGATCGAGGAGTACGAGATCGCGCGTGAGCTGCTGACCACGCGCCATCCGACGATCGTCTGCCCCGGTAACCACGACGCCCGTCCGGCGTTCCGCAAGGCCCTGCTCGGCCTCGACGAAGGCGGCGACGGGCCGGTCAACCAGGTCCTCAGGCTCAACGGGCTCACCGTCGCGCTGTGCGACTCCAGCGTCCCCGGGCGGCCAGAGGGCTTCCTGGAGGACGAGACGATCACCTGGTTGAACGGCGTGCTCGCCGAGGCTCCGGACACCCCGGCCCTCGTCGGCATGCACCACCCGCCGGTGTCCCTGGGCATCCCGTACGTCGACGGGATCCGGCTGCGGAACCCCGAGCGGTTGGAAGCGGTCGTGCGGCGGCACCCGCAGGTGGTTTCCGTCATCACCGGCCACGCCCACACCGCGGCGAGCACCGTCTTCGCGGGCCTGCCGCTCTCGGTGGCGCCGGGGGTCGTCTCCACGCTGCGGCTCAGCCAGGAGCTCGACATCCCGATCCCCGTCGACTACGACCTGCCGCCGCAGATCGCCATTCACGTCTTCGACGGTGGCCGTCTCGTCACCCACGTCCGTCCGGTCCTGTGACATCGCCGCGGCCCGCCCTCCCGGCGTGCCGCGGCCTGAGCGGTACGCTCCAGGAGACCCGGCCACTTGACGGCCGTATGTCGTGGAAGATCTGACCTTCCCGTCGGGAGGCCCGTCCCCGGCGGCTCGCGCACCTCGGGAGAGCGGCCGGCACGCATGTCCTGTCGGAGTGGTGCCGCGACCGGAAATCAGCCTGCTTTCACCCCTGGTGCGAAGGTTTTTCGGCTGATAGCCGGAAACCCACATGATCCGTTGAACCCGCGGGGATCCGGCGACGTACTGCCTGCCGACACCGGAAAACGTCCGGCGCCCGAACCGGGGAGGGCACAGCGTGATCATGGACGCCCTGTGGCGGCCCGTTCCAGCGAGCACAGCCGTGATCGCGGAACCGCAGCCCGGCATCCGCGACCGCGAAGCGGCGGGCGACGCCGGCCCGCGCTCCGGTCACGACCGCCCGGCGCGAACCGCGGGAAGCGCGTGGTGACCCGGCAAGGCGCCTGTACCTCCCTGTCGGCCGATTCCCCCGGAGAAGACCCCATCGTGAAAGCCTCCTCCCGGTCCGGTGACCGGCCGCGCCGCTCCCATCGCCTGCGACCGGTCGACGCCCCCGACGACGAGTTGGTCGTCGCGGAGCTGTACCGGACGTACCGTCGGCCGTTGCTCTCCTTCGTCGTACGGCTCACCCGTGGCGACGTGCAGTGGGCCGAGGACGTGGTGCAGGAGACCATGGTGCGCGCGTGGCGCAGCGCGGACCGGTTCGACGCCGACGCGTCGTCCCTGATGCCTTGGCTCGCGACGGTCGCCAGACATATCGTGATCGATGACCAACGCCGTAAGGACGCGCGTCCCCACGAGGCGGGTGAGGGACCACTGGAGAGTGTGCCCATGCCCGATCAGATGGAAGATCTTTTGCGACAGGTCGTCGTGTCGGACGCGCTCAACTCGCTGTCTCCCGCCCATCGCGAGATCCTCAACGAGACCGTCCTGCGCGACCGGTCGGTGAACGACGCCGCCGAGGCGCTCGGCATCCCCGTCGGTACGGTGAAGTCGAGGGCGTACTACGCCCTCCGCGCGCTGCGCGTCGCCCTTGAGGAGAGAGGGGTGACGGCATGACCTCGCGGGTGGAGCACACCGATGTGGGCGCGTACGCCCTGGGCATCCTCGGGGAGCCCGACCGGACGGCCTTCTCCGACCACCTCGCCACCTGTCCGTCCTGCACCGCGGAGCTTCGGGAGCTGTCGGGGGTGGCGGACGCGCTCGCCGGCATCGGTCCCCTCGGGGACGACGTCGCGGGTGCCGGCGAGGGAAATCCCGCCGAGGTGGTCGACCTGCTGCGCCGCCGCAGGACGGCCGACCGGCGTGCCCGCAGGGGCACGTTCGTGATCGGCGCCGCCGCGGCCGTCACCCTCGTCGCCGGAGGGATCGCGGCGGGCACCGCGATCTCCGGCGAGGGTGGCAGCGTCCCCGTCGGTCACTCCGCGCACGGTCCTGCGGAAGAGGCGTACCGGACAGGCACCCCGCTCGCCGGTAAGGGCGCCTCCGGGGTCACCGGCGGCCTGGTGCTGGAGACGAAGGGCTGGGGCACCCACGCCGTCCTGGAGCTCAGGGGCGTCAAGGGGCCGCTGGAGTGCGAACTGGTCGCCGTCTCCCCGACCGGCGAGCGGCGTGTGGTCACCGGATGGGCGGTGCCCGAGCGGGGATACGGGGTTCCCGGCTCCCCGGAACCGCTCTACGTGCACGGCGGGGTCGCCTGGGGACCTGCGGGGATAGACCACTTCGAGGTGCGCACGAACGGCGGGGACACGCTGCTCACCGTCGCGGTCTGACCGGGCATTTTAGCCCTCCCGTTCTGCGGGAGGGCTTTTTCCCGGCCGTTTCCCTCTGCGTATTTTTACGTACTTGAATATTGAACCATCGTCGGACGTGGCGCCGTACAACCGGCTGAAGAACGCAGCAGCCCCTTACAGCTACGAGAGGTCCACGATGTCCAAGCGGTCCATGCGCAGCACCCTCACCGTCTCCGGCGTGGCCATCGCCGCGACCATGCTCTCGGCACTCTCCGCGACCCTCGCCCCGGTCGCGCAGGCCGGCACGACCGCGGCCACACCGTCCGGCACCGCGAGCACCGCGGACGCCTACTTCGCGGGCACCCTGCTCGGCAAGAACGAGGTGCCGACCAGCGGCGGTCCCGCCGTCGGCGACAAGGACGGCAAGGCCGTCGCCGTGGTCCGCATCCGCGGTAACGAGGTCTCCTACGCCGTACGGTGGGAAGGGACGGACACCCCCACCGCGTTCCACATCCACCAGGGCAAGGCCGGCAAGAACGGCGACGTGAAGGTCGGCTTCTTCATGGAGGCCCTGCCCGGCGGCAGCAAGGCCATCCTCGGCAGCGTCAGGATCAACGACGGCGGCCTGCTGGCGGGGATCAGGAAGAACCCGAAGAACTGGTACCTCAACCTGCACACCGCCGAGTTCCCGGGTGGCGCGGTACGCGCCCAGATGCACAGGATCAGCCCGACCAACCTGTCCAACGTGCTCGCCGCCGGCGTGCGTCCCGTCTACCACTCCAACGCCGACGGCCGCCAGGAGGTCCCGGTCCCCGGCAAGAAGGTCGGCGACCCGAACGGCCGCGCCGAATGGCTCGTCGGTATCAAGGGCTCGAAGGTCTACTACGCCACCATCTGGGAGAAGCTCGCCGCCCCCACCAACGGGCACATCCACCGGGGCAAGAAGGGCAAGAACGGCGATGTCGTGATCGACTTCTTCGCCGACTCGAACGGCCTGCCCAAGGGCGTCACCGGGATCGCGGGCACCGCGCCGGTGAAGCCCGACATCGCCCGGGGCATCAAGAAGAACCCGAAGAACTGGTACACCAACCTGCACACCACCGAGTTCGGCGGCGGCGCGGTGCGCGGTCAGCTCTACAGGTCCGGCGGCGGCTGGTGAACCGACGTCCGGGGATCGCGCCGCGGCGGTGAGTCCGGGACGCGGAGGGGATCCACGGTCGTCACAGACCACCCGTCAGGTCAGGTGACGTAGGGGCGGGCGGTCCTTCCCTCGCGCAGCGTCCGCGCCCACCAGGTCAGCTGGTCGAGCAGGACCTTGGCCGCGCCGTCGCAGCCCTGCGGGTCGATCGGCTCCCCCTTGTCGTCGAAATTCCTCCGGGCGCCGTGGAAGCTGACGGTGTCTCGGATGGTGACCGCGTGCAGCTCCGCGAAGACCAGGCGGAGCTGCTCGACCGCTCGAAGGCCACCGGAGACGCCGCCGTAGGAGATGAAACCAACTGGTTTGGCGTGCCACTGCCGGTCGTGCCAGTCGATGGCGTTCTTCAGCGAGGCCGGAAAGCTGTGGTTGTACTCGGGCGTCACGACGGCGAACGCGTCGGCTCTGGCCAGCCGCGAGGTGAGCATCCCCAGAGCCCGCGCCGCCTCCGCGGCTGGCGCGGCCCCGAAGCGGGGCATCACCATCGGCAGAGGGGTCTCGGCAAGGTCGACGACATCGACGTCCATGCTCTCGTGCCGCCGGGCCCGGCCCGCGAACCACTCCGCGACGGTCGGGCCGAGCCGCCCTTCGCGGACACTGCCGACGATCACCGCTAACCGGATCTGCTCTTCGGGCATGACGGTCCTTTGCTGGTCACAGTGGGTCTGTCCGCGCCCTCGCGGCGCCGTACGAACAGGTTCGTACCTCAACCTTGGTTCACGTCAAGCCGGAACCGCGCACCCGTCGGCATCGGTCGCCCCCGCCCACGGCGTCCACGGTGGTGGCGGCGCCCTTCCGGCGCGCGGCGCGATTCTCCCCGCCCGCTCACGTCGGCACGGTGACCTGCTGGGCGATCACGAACACGCCCATCGCCAGGACGAACCAGCCGAACGCCTTGCGCAGCCGATCAGGGTCGACATGTCCGGCGTATCGGCCGCCGAGCAGTCCGCCCACCGCTGCGGCGACGGTGACCACGGCGGCCAGACGCCAGTCGATGCCGACCGCGCTCAGATAACCGGCCAGCCCCGCCAGCGACTTCATGCTGATGACCAGCAGCGAGGTTCCGGCGGCGGCGGCCATCGGCATACCGCCGAGCAGGACGAGCGCCGGTACCACGAGGAAGCCACCACCCGCGCCGACCAGGCCGGTGACGACGCCGACGATAACCCCGTCCATAATGATCTTGCCGAGGGGCAGATGCTCCCGCGTTCTCCCGTCTGCGATCCGGCGTCCGCGAATCATGGCGATCGCGGTGGCCACCATCATCACCGCGAATGCGCCGAGCAACAGCTGCTCGGGCAGATGCGGTCCGATCAGGCCGCCGCCGTAGGCTCCGGCCATGCCCGCCGCGCCGAAGATCAGTCCGATACGCCAGCGCACCCGGCCCGTACGGGCGTGCGAGAGGAGTGCGGTGGCGCTGGTGACCGCGACCACCAGCAGGGACATGGCGATCGCGCTCTTGCCCGCTACTCCGGCGACGTACATGAGCATGGGCACCATGAGGATGGAGCCACCGCCGCCGAACAGACCGAGGGCCACGCCCACCGCGACGGCGGCCGCAGCGGTGAGCACCAGGGTGGTGGTCACGAGGTGGCCCGGCCGTCCGGGCGTCCGCCGCGCAGCCGCAGCAGGGTGGCTTCGGCGTCGAAACGCGGTCCTCTGTTGTAGGGCAACCTCGCCAGAGCCATGCCCATGGCACAGGTGTCGGTGATGGCGGCGAAGGTCAGTCCGGCACCGATGAATCCCGCCAGATAACCGGCCGGCGGCCACCAGACGCCGGCCAGCACCGAGGAGGAGACGAGACTTCCGGCGACCAGGCGCACCTGCCGCTCCAGGCTCCAGCGCGGCCTGCCGCCGTCATCGGCACCGGAGGTGGGACCACCGGCCGCGTTCCAGGCGTTCATACCGCCGGCCAGGATCGTGGAGCCCTCAAGACCGGCGCCGGTCAGCCTGGCGCGGGCCTGGGCCGCGCGGCCACCGACCTGACAGACGAGAAGCAGTTGGCCGCCGGCGTCGGCGACGATCCGGTTCAGATGCGCGTCGATCTGGTCGAGCGGCAGGTTGACGGCACCGGGGATGTGGCAGGTGGCGTACTCACCCGGAGTGCGCACGTCGACCACGAGCACGTCGGGATCGGCCGCGATGAGCGCACGGGCGGCGGACACGTCCAGGGAAGGGGTGGAGGTCATGCGTTCGAGATCCTTGTCGTTCAAGGGGAACGGAGGTCAGGTGGTGGTGAAGGTGGCTGCGAGCTCTTCACGCAGTTCGGCCACGCCCGCGCCGTTCAGCACGATCGGCCGGTAACCGGACCGAAGCAGCAGACCGGCCGCGATGGAGGCACGCCTGCCTGAGCCGCAGGCGATCAGGACCGGCCGCTCCCGGTCCAGATCGGCGGGAAAACCCTCGGACACCAGGTCGGGCAGGAAACGCTCGACGGCCCCGGGCATGGGCGTGGCTCGCTGCTCGCCGGGCATCCGGACGTCCAGCAGCTGCGCGCCGGGCGCGGTGAGCCGGTCGGCGAAGGCCGGCAGCTCCAGCAGCTCGAAACCGGAGGTGACCGCCTGGCCGAGGTCGGTGACGACGCCGAGCACGGTGTCGATACCGATCCGCGCGAGCTGGGTGACCGCCTCGCGAGTGTCCTGGCCGGGTGTGGCGATCAGGACGAGCGGGACCCGATAGGGCAGCAGCCAGCCGGCCCAGCTACCGAAGTCGGCGCCGAGCTCGATGCCCACGGAGCCGGGTAGCAGGCCGGCGGCCTGGGCGGCCCGGGGGCGGATGTCCAGCAGGCGGGCTTGGTCGGGGACCTGCTCCAGGGTGAGTACCGGCACGTCGGTCGCGGGCATGGGTGGCACGCCGAGGGTGTTGGCTGGCCCCATGTGCCGGTAGAAGGTGGGGATCGGCATGGGGGCGGCCAGCAGATGGTCGGCGAAGCTCTCACGGTCGGCGATGGCCAGCAGCGGGTTGCCGGTTCTCTCCTCGCCGACGGTGGAGGTGTAGCGGCCCGCGCCGGTGGCGGTGCAGAAGGAGCCCTCGCCGTGGGTGGGCAGTAGCCGGACCTCACCCGGTAGGTCGGCCAGACGGCGCAGCGAGCCGTACTGGTGGCGAGCCAGGGTGCGTGCCCGTTCCGGCCCGAGCAGGTCCGGGCGCCCGGCCGAGGAGACCAGCAGGCTGCCGCCGGAGAAGACGGCCATCGGCTCGCCGTCGATCAGCACCAGGTAGGAGGTGTGCTCAGGAGTGTGTCCCGGGGTGTGGATAGGACGCAGGGACAGGCCGCGCTCGCCGGAGATGTCTTCCAGGTGGAAGGCGGGAGTGTGCGGGTAGGCGGCCGCCGCCGCCGCGGGGAGCACGAGTTCGGCGCCCGTACGGCGAGCGGCCTGTTGACCGCCGGAGACGTAGTCGTTGTGCAGGTGGGTCTCCAGCACGAAGCGCAGATTCACGTCGCGCTCCGTAGCGGCTGTCAGGAAGCGATCGATGTCGCGCTGGGGGTCGACCAGCACCCCCTGACCTTCGTGGGTGAGCAGGTAGGTCTGATCGCCCAGTCCAGGGGTGCGGAAGGAGACGACTTCCATGAGGTACGCCTTTCGTTTTCTTATACCCCGGGGGGTATGTAGAGGATAAAAAAAGGAACAGCCTGGCCGAATGTCCCGCCCTGCCGACTCCATCGGGCCGGGATCCGGCCCGGCGCCGAGCGGCGGCGCTCCGGCGACGGAAGCGACCCTTATACCCGGGGGGGTATATGGAGGACATGGTCGAACCCGAAGTCGATCGGGTCCGGCCAGGAGAGGGTTCAGGCGAGCGCCATGAACAGCTTCTCCAACTGCGCTCTGTCCATAGGGGCCCGCTCGCCGCGACTTTCGGCCGCCTCGCAGTAGCGCATCCCAGTGGCCACGATCTTGAACCCGGCCCGGTCCAACGCCTTGGAAACGGCGGCGAGCTGGGTCAGGACCTTCTCGCAGTCCTCGCCGGCCTCGATCATCGCGATCACACCACCGAGTTGCCCCTGAGCCCGGCGCAGGCGGGTGACGGCGTCGCCGAGCATCGACTCTTTCAGTTCCATGGCCTCACTATACCCAGGGGGGTATAAACGGCAAATCAGCCCAAACCTCATCACGACAGGACATCACGCTCGCCATCGGCCCGCGAGGCGCCGCCCACACCCTTGAACCCCAACGGCCGCGGCACACGACATGTCGACAGGGGGCGATCGAACAGGCTTCCGGGGCCTCGTGGTTGACAAGGCAAGCTAATCAGATTAGCTTTTAGCTAACTTTATTAGCCTAACTCGGAGGATGTCATGAGCGAACATCTCGCCGTCGACGGCGGCACGATCGCCTACGAGGTGACCGGATCCGGCCCGCTGATCGTTCTTGCTCACGGCATGGGCGACAGCCGCGCCGCGTACCGCGCCATGATCCCGTCGCTGGTGGCGGCGGGATACCGGGTCGCCGCGGTCGATCTGCGCGGCTGCGGCGAGTCCAGCGTCGACTGGCCGGCCTGGAGCCGCACCGCCGCCGCCGGCGACCTGCTCGCCGTGATCCGTCACCTGGGCGGTCCGGCCGTGCTCGTCGGCCACTCGTTCTCCGGCGGTGCCGCCACCATCGCCGCGGCGCAGGAGCCATCGCTGATCACCGCGGTCGTCGAGCTGGCGCCGTTCACCCGCAAGCAGTCGATCCGCGTCGGCGACCTGCGGACGAAACGCTTCCGGCAGGGCATGCTGCGGCTGCTCGGCACCGCCGTGCTCGGCAGCGTGCGGCTCTGGCGCTCGTACCTCGAGGTGGCCTACCCCGGCGCGAAGCCGGCCCACTGGGCCGAGCGGATCGGCCGCGTCGACTCCCTGATGCGCGAGCCGGGCCGGATGAAGGCCCTGCAGGCCATGGGCCGCAGCGCCCCGGCCGACGCCGGCGCACAGCTCGGCAACGTCCGCTGCCCGGTCCTCGTCGTGATGGGCACACTCGACCCCGACTGGGCCGATCCGCACGCCGAAGGTTCGGCGATCGTCGAGGGCCTGCCCTCCGGCCTCGGCCGCCTTGAGATGATCGAGGGCGCCGGGCACTACCCGCACGACCAGTTCCCCGACCAGGTGGTCTCGCTCACGCTCGCCTTCCTCCGCTCGGACGCCGCTCGTGCCTAGGGCCGGTCTGGACCCGGCGACCGTGGTCGCGGCCGGTGCCGCCCTCGCCGACGAGGTGGGCCTCACCAACCTGACGATGGGGTTGCTGGCCGAACGGCTGAACGTGCGCACCCCCTCCCTTTACAAGCACGTGAGCGGACAGGAAGACCTCAGCCGTCGTATCGCGGTCCTGGCGCTGAACGAGGTCGCCGACGCCATCGGCGGCGCGATCCAGGGGTACGCGGGTCGTGACGCCCTGGCGGCCGCGGCGCACGCCTTCCGCGCCTTCGTCCTGAATCACCCTGGCCGGTACGCCGCGACGATCGGCTTGGAACCGTCCGATCCGTCCGATCCGGACGATCCGCTGATCACCGCGGCTCAGCGGTCGCTCGGCACGTTCAGGGCGGTGTTGCGCGGCTACGAGATCGGAGAGGCCGACATGGATCACGCCCTGCGCATGCTTCGCACCCTCTGCCACGGCTTCGCCACCCTGCAGGCGGCCCACGGCTTCCAGATGAGCGCGGACATCGAGGAAAGCTTCGAGTGGCTGATCGCCTTCACCGACCGTGGTCTGCGCGCCATGTGAGAATGCCGCCGTCTGGGACGGGTCCCTCCAGATCCCTCCGGCGCGGAGGGGCACGCCACGCGGAACGGTTCACCGGTCGCGGCCCCCCTACGGCGAGGTCTAGTGAGGAGCCATGTCGACGAAACGGCTGTAGTGGCCCTGGAACGCCACGGTGACCGTCGCAGTGGGGCCGTTACGGTGCTTGGCCACGATCAGGTCGGCCTCGCCCGCCCTGGGCGACTCGCGCTCGTAGGCGTCCTCCCGGTGCAGCAGGATGACCATGTCCGCATCCTGCTCGATGCTCCCTGACTCGCGAAGGTCGCTCACCATGGGCCTCTTGTCCGTTCGCTGCTCGGGGCCACGGTTGAGCTGGGAGATCGCGATCACCGGGACCTCCAGCTCCTTGGCGAGGAGCTTGATGGCCCTGGAGATCTCGGAGACCTCGTTCTGGCGGCTCTCGGTCTTCTTCGGCGAGGACATCAGCTGCAGGTAGTCGATGATGACGAACCGCAGGTCGTTGCGCTGCTTGAGGCGACGGCACTTGGCCCTGATCTCCATCATCGACATGTTGGGCGAGTCGTCGATGAACAGCGGCGCCTCGGCCACCTCGCCCATCCGCCGGGCCAGCTTCGCCCAGTCGTCATCGGTCATCGTGCCCGACCGCATGGCGTGCAGCGCCACCCGCGCCTCGGCCGACAACAGGCGCATCGTGATCTCGTTGCGCGACATTTCCAGCGAGAACACCACAGTGGTCATGCCGTGCTTGATGGCGGCGGATCTCGCGAAATCCAGGCCAAGAGTGCTGTTGTGCGTTGGGATGCAGGTCTTTCCGGCAAGGTACATGTGGTCGGCGTTGTCGACCTCCACGCATCTCACCGGCGTCGAGGGCACCGGCCGCACGTCGACGATGTATCGAACGAGCGTGGACGGATGGGGTGTGGTCACCTGCCGGACGGCCTTGCCGGACAGCCGGAACACCTTGTCCGCCGCCGTGAAGTCGATCATGTAGAAGGTGGAGGAGCCGACGCTTCCGTCTTTGACCGTCCGTGTCCTCGTCGTCGCCCGGTAGCCGAGACTCAGCACCAGTTCGCAGGCGTCCTCGGCCAGTCTCCTGTCGGTGACCTCGAGCTGGATCCGGCCGTCGCGGCCGACGTGTCCGTCGGTGTCGAGGAGACCGGCGAGCAGGGCGCGCCGTTGCTTCTCGGAGGCTCGCAAATAGATCTGGGGAATGTGCTTGTCGCCGAGGACACCGAGGGTGCGCAGAATGGCCCGCACCGTGTCATGACCGTTCCGGCATGCCTGGCACTGCCGCACACCGCTGGACGGACCACCGCAGTCGGGACACGTGGTCGCCGGAACCGGACGGGCCCTTTCCCCGCACGGGCGACCGCACGTCCGCGCCTGGGACGTCCGGGGCACGAACAGGGCACCGCATACCGTGCAGGGCCGCTCCGTCACGTCCGTCACGGGCGACGGATGCGGCAGACCGAGTGCGTAGGGGAGATCGGAGCTCGTACGGGTGACCCGCACCCCTTCGGCCTCCAGGTTGAGAGCGATCTCCGAGTCGATGGTGGTGAACCCGGCACCGTCGGGGTGACCGTCGCCAAGCCATACTCCGAGCGCGTAGGCGGGCAACGGCAGATCCCGCTCGGGCAGGTCGAACGCCGCCGCGACGGCGACGGCGTGGTTCGGTCGCCTGTCCGCCGAGGCGCAGCGCAGTGTGCGGGCGATCTCCTCGGTCGTCACGACGTCCTCGTGGGCGGCGGTCGCGGAGGCGTTCGTCGGCTCCGCCGTCGACGTCTCGTACGCGCTCCCGACGTGCTCGATGAATTCGGCGGGCCGGTGGCTCTCCGAGTCCTGCCGGCGACGCGCGCGTGTGGTCGTCCGCCACTGGTGCCGGGCGTCCGCGACGACCACGGTGCCGTCACTGAACTCCACCTCGTAACAAGGCCGTCCGTGCATCACCTCGGTCGCCGCGACCACCCGTGTCGGCCTGCCGTCCGCACCGATCAGGTGGTCACCCGGCTCGACCTCCCCCATGGTCGTCCAGCCGACGGGAGTGGGCAGCGGCGTGTCGAGAGCGAGCGCCTTGCCGATGGCGGGCCGGGCCGCCACAACGATCATCTGGCCCGGGTGCAGGCCGTTGGTGAGGGAGTCGAGGTCCTGGAAACCGGTGGGGACCCCGACCATCTGGCCGCTCCGGCCGCCGATGGCCTCCAGCTCGTCGAGGGCGCCCGGCATGATGTCCGCCAGGGGGACGTAGTCCTCGGAGGTGCGGCGCTCGGTGACCTTGTAGATCTCCGCCTGGGCGCGGTCGACGAGGTCGTCGACCTCCTCGTCCTGACCGCCGTAGCCGTAGGAGACGATGCGGGTGCCGGCCTCGATCAGGCGGCGGAGGATGGCCTGCTCGCGGACGATCCTCGCGTAGTAACCGGCGTTGGCCGCGGTCGGGACGATGGCGGTCAGCGTGTGGAGGTAGGCGCCACCGCCGATCCTGGCGACCTCGCCCCGCTTCTGCAGCTCGTCGAGGATCGTGATGGCGTCGGCGGGGTCGCCGCGGCCGTAGAGGTCGGTGACGATGTCGTAGATGATCTGGTGGGCCGGGCGGTAGAAGTCGTCGGACCGCAGGATCTCGACCACGTCGGCGATGGCGTCCTTGGACAGCAGCATGCCGCCCAGGACCGACTGCTCGGCCTCGATGTTGTTCGGTGGGGTGCGCTCGAATCTCGGCTCGAAGACCGGCGGCTCCGCGACGCTCACCACACACCCCCTCTTTCGAACACAGTTACGTTATCTCTATTTGTAGCGGACCGGTGTGACAGTTTCGCGGCTCCACGCCCGGCTGGCAACGCGACCTGTCGACAGAGGTGTGGATAAGCTGTGCACTTCTTCCCCAGAGGTGTGGGCACCCTGGGGACAGTTCTGTGGATAACTCTTGTCCACAGCTGTGGATAACGCTCTGACCAGGGAAAACTTAATCCACCGCCTGTGGAGAAAAGAAAGTTGGGGCGACACGCTGAAAGTCGCCCCAGATGGCATGTCCTGAGAGGTTCATCCCGCCGGAGATCCACTGGGAGGTAAGAGGCACAATGGATAAGTGCCTCTTACTCCTCGATCCGGCCGACCCGATCGGGCCGACCAGGCCGATCGACCCGACCGGTCCGGTCGGTCCGGCTCCGGCTCATCCGACAAACCAGGTCAGATCGGTCGAGCCGATCGGCCCGGCGGCTCCGGGCGCGACCACGACAGGCAGATCCTGCGGCTCGCGCTGCCCGCGTTCGGCGCCCTGGTCGCCGAACCGCTCTTCCTGCTGACCGACAGCGTCGTCGTCGGCCGGCTGCCCGCCCCCGCGCTCGGCGCCCTGGGAGTGGCGAGCACGGTGCTGACCTTCCTGGTGGGGCTGTGCGTGTTCCTCGCGTACGGCACGACCGCGGCGGTGGCCAGGCAGATCGGCGCGGGCGAGACCGGCCGGGCACTGCGGCAGGGGGTGGACGGCCTCTGGCTGGCCGCGGGGGTGGGATTGGCGATCATCGTGGTCGTCTGGCCCCTCGCGCCCTCGCTGGTTCAGCTGATCGGCGCCGAGGGCGAGCTCGCCCGGCAGGCGGTGACCTACCTGCGGATCAGCCTGCTGGGCGTCCCCGCCATGCTGCTGGTGCTCGCGGGCACGGGCGTGTTGCGCGGCATGCAGGACACCACGACCCCCCTGCTGGTGTCGGTGGGGGCCTTCGGACTGAACGCGGTGCTCAACATCGTCTTCGTCCTGGGACTGGGCTGGGGGATCGCGGGCTCGGCCTGGGGCACGGTGCTGGCCCAGTCGCTCGCCGCCGCCGTCTACCTCCTCCTCATCCTCGTCCGGTACCGCGCGCCGTTCCGCCCCGACCTGGCGGGCGTACGGGCGGCGGGCTCGGCGGGGGTCGCCCTGATCATCCGCACGGCGTGCCTTCAGGTGGTGCTGGCCGTCGCGACCACCGTCGCCACCCGCATGGGGGAGCAGCAGATCGAGGCGCACACCGTCGCCATCAGGATCTGGACCCTGATGGCGTTCGCCCTGGACGCGATCGCCATCGCCGGGCAGGCGATCACCGGCCGCGCGCTGGGCGCCGGCGACGTGGCGGGAGTCCGCGGCGCGACCCGGAGGATGGTGGCCTGGGGAGTCGGCTCGGGCGTGCTGCTCGGCCTCCTCGTGGTGGTGGTCAGGCCGTTCGTGCCCTCGCTGTTCGACGCGGGCCCCGTCGTCTCCGCCGAACTGCTCGGCCTGCTCTGGGTGGTGGCCGCTTTGCAGCCCGTCGCCGGGGTGGTGTTCGTGCTGGACGGCGTGCTGATCGGTGCCGGAGACCGGCGCTACCTCGCCTGGGCGGGGGTATGGACGACGCTCGCCTATCTGCCCGCCGCGTTCCTGGTGGATCTCAAGGGCGGCGGTCTGGTCGCGCTCTGGCTGGCGCTCGGGCTATGGATGGCGGCCCGGCTGGTGACCCTGTCGACGCGGGCGTACGGCACGGCGTGGTTGGTGGTCGGCGGCTGAGACGTCCGAGCGCCCGAAAGTGGTTCGCCGGTGACGCAACGTGTCCGCCGAACAGGTGATCCGGGCGTGACACTGTGGTATCCACCACGTGATGGGATAGCCCTTGACCTGCGAAACTCTCCTGCGGCACTGTGAGACAAGTCCCTCGATACAGGGTTAAAAGCCCACCACGATTGGTCACGTCGTGCCCAAAGGCCCTTCCCCCTCGATCGTTCGCCGCATGCCGCCGGACCATGCCACCGACCGGTGGACCGGTGCGCGCCACGGCCTCCCCACGGCCTATCGCGGGGCGGACCTCATCGTCCTCGGCATCGGTGTGATGATCGGCGCGGGAATCTTCGGCCTCGCCGGCCGCCAGGCGGCGAGCATGGCCGGACCCGGCGTGTTCCTCTCCTTCATGATCGCTGGAATCACCAGCCTGCTCGTGGCCTTCTGCTTCGCCGAGCTCGCCTCCGCGATGCCGACCGCGGGAAGCGCCTACACCTTCGCCTACGTCATCTTCGGTGAGGTCTGGGCCTGGGTCGTGGGCTGGGCGCTGATCCTGGAGCTCCTCCTCGCCACGGCGGCGGTGGCCCGCGCCTGGTCGCTCTACGCCGCCCAGATGCTCACCGACCTCGGGGTGAACCTTCCCGGCGCGGTCGCGGGCGTGGTCGGCCAGAGCATGGGTTTCGACCTGTTCACGCTGTTCATTCTGGTGATCCTCACCGCCGTGGTGGCCCTGGGCGCCCGTGTCGGACTGCGCACCCTGTGGATCATCGTGATCGCCAAGCTGCTCGCCATCGGCGCGGTCATCGTGATCGGCGCCCTCCACTTCGACCGGCGCAACCTCGCGGCCATCCCGGTGCCGGCGACGCCCGGGGGGAAGGCCGAGGACGCCCTGCACTCCCCGTTGCTCGGTCTTCTCTTCGGCCAGACGGGCGCGTTCGGCTGGTTCGGCATCTTCGCCGCCTCGGCGGCCATCACCTTCGCGTACATCGGGTTCGACGTCGTGGCCACCGCCGCCGAGGAGGCCGAGGACGCCCCGCGCTCGATCCCGAAGGGAATCATCCGCGGGCTGGTGATCACCACGGTCATCTACATCGCGGTCGCGGTGGTCATGGTCGGGATGATCCCGTACGACGAGATCGACACGGACGCACCGCTCGCCAGCGCCTTCCGCGACGCGGGCGTGGGTTTCATGGTGCACGTCATCAACATCGGGGCGGTGCTCGGCCTCACCACCGTCATCCTGGTGCTGCTCGTCGGCCTGACCCGGGTGATGTTCTCCATGGCGCGCGACGGGCTCATTCCCCGCCCGCTCTCCAAGATCAATCGCAGCTATCACAGCCCGACAAGGGTCACCCTGGTCATCGGCTTCGTCGCGATCCTGCTGGCCGAGCTCGTGGACGTGCTGACGCTCGAACCACTGGTCGTGATCGGTGCCCTGTTCGTGTTCATCGTCGTGGCCGGCGGGGTGATCAGGATGCGGCAGACGATGCCGGAGCTGCCGAGAGGTTTTCGCACCCCGCTCTCTCCCGGCCTGCCGATCGCCACGATCCTCGCCTGCCTGTGGCTCATGGTGAACCTCCAGCTCATCACCTGGCTGTACTTCATCATCTGGATGGCCTTCGGTGTGCTCGTCTACCTGGTGTACGGCAGACGCAACAGCGTGCTCGCCACGATGGCGCGCCCCGTCCCCGAGGCTCCCGCCGACCCCGCTCCGGGGCGGTACGACCCTGCACAGGGCCCTCCCGGCCGGCCCGGCGGCCCCGGGCCCACGGCCGGACCTCGCGGCAGGCACCGGCGCTGAGCGGACCGTCCACCGCGCGGGCCATGAGGCCCGCCGGACCACTGAGACGCCCGTGGACCTCACGACCCTCGCGCGGCTTCGGGGACGCGCGGGCGAGAGGGGATCAGAGACGCCGGGCGTCGATCACGTTCTGCACGAACTCCCTGGTGCGGGGCTCACGAGGATCGGTGAAGATCTGCTCGGGGGTGCCGCGCTCCAGGAGCACGCCGCCGTCGAGGAAGCAGACGGTGTCGGCGATCTCCCGGCAGAAACCCATCTCGTGAGTGGTCAGGACCATGGTCATGCCCCCCTCCTTGAGCTCCCTGATGATCCCGAGCACCTCCTTGACCAGCACGGGGTCCAGGGCGGAGGTGACCTCGTCCAGCAGCATCAGGCGGGGCCGCGTGGCCAGCGCCCTGATGATGGCGGCACGCTGCTGCTGGCCGCCGGAGAGCTGGTCGGGGTAGGCGTCCGCCTTGTCCCCCAGGCCGAACCTGGCCAGCAGGTCGCGGGCCTGTGCCTCGGCCTCTTTCCCGCTCACCTTGTGGACCTTGCGCGGGGCCAGCGTGATGTTGTCCAACACGCTCATGTGCGGGAACAGATTGAACGCCTGGAAGACGATGCCGATGCGTTTGCGCACGTCGTCGGGGTCGACCCTGGCATCGGTGATCTCCTCGCCGTCCAGGGTGATCGTGCCGTCGTCGGCGGTCTCCAGCAGGTTGACGCAGCGCAGCAGGGTGGACTTGCCCGAGCCCGAGGCGCCGATCAGGCAGACCACCTCGTGCGACTCGACCTCCAGGTCGATCCCGCGCAGCACGTTGTGGCCGTGGTAGTTCTTCCACAGCCCCTCGATGGTGAGCAGGCTCATGCACTCTCCTCCCGTGCCGTCGCCGTCTCGCCGGGCGACGGGACGCCGCCGTACGCCGGGTTACGCACGCTCACTGGCCCCGCCGTCTCTGCGAGCGAGCCGCCAGATAGTCGGTGAAGCGGGCCATCGGGATGGTGAGCAGGATGAACAGCAGCGCCGCCGCGAGGTACGGCGTGTAGTTGAAGGTGCTGGCGACGTGGATCTGCGCCTGCCGCAGCGCCTCCAGGGGGCCGATCGTCGCGACGAGCGCGGTGTCCTTCTGCAGTGAGACGAAGTCGTTGAGCAGCGGCGGCACCACCCTGCGCGCGGCCTGCGGCACCACCACGTGGCGCATGGTCTGGCCGTGGCTCAGCCCGAGGGACCGGGCGGCGGCCCGCTGGCTGGGATGCACCGACTCGATGCCCGCACGGAAGACCTCCGCCACGTACGCGCCGTAGGAGAGGGTGAGCGCGATGATGCCCAGCGTCGCGAGGTCCGTCGGTGTCCCCTGCAGGCCGAGCGCGGGCAGGCCGAAACCGACGAGATAGATGATGAGGATCGTGGGCACGCCGCGGAAGACGTCGGTGTAGATCACCGCCAGGGCACGCAGCGGGAAGAACACCGGCGCGGTGAGGTTGCGGGCGAGCGCGACGAGCAGTCCCACGATGAGGATGAGCGGCTCGGCGATCAGAAAGATCTTGACGTTGAGCAGGAACCCGCTCAGCACGTCCGGCAGCGCCCCGGTGAACTGGTCGAGGTCGAAGAACGTCTCCCGCACCCTCGGCCAGCCGGGGGAGGCCGTGAAGAGCCAGAGCAGCAGGACGATCACGAGGATCGTCGAGACCGTCGCGACGGAGCTCGAACGGATCGACGCCCTCCTGCGGAGCCGCTCGCGCTCAAGCTGCCGTTCGCTCTTCTGCCAGTCGACGGGAACCCGCAGGCGCTCGTCGTTCTTCATCGAGCGCCGCCGTGGCGCGGACCGTACGCGCGCCGCGCCCGTGGCGAGACCCGGGCGTCCGCGTCCGCGTCGGCTCCGGGGCCGGGTCCGGTCGCGGACGGTGTCGGAGGGTGTTTCAGGGTCACTTCAGCTCCGGTGCGCCCGCGGCGGAGCCGAGCCACTCGGTCTCGATCTTCGCCAGCTCACCGGAGGCGGTCAGCTTGTCGATGGCCTCGTTCACACAGCTCACCAGCGGGCTGCCCTTCTCGAAGACCGCGCCGAAGACCTCGGGCTCACCGGAGGCCGCGCCGAACTGACCGACGATCTTGGAGTTCTCGACCTGTGCGGCGGTCACGTAGAAGGCGGTGGGCAGGTCCACCACCACGGCGTCGACCTGCTTGTTCTTCAGCGCGTTGACGGCGTCGATCTGCTCGTTGTAGACGTTGGGCTCGGACGAGGGCTTGATCACGTCCTTGACCGCCTGCAGCGAGGTGGTGCCGATCTGCACGCCGATCTTGGCGTCCTTCAGGCCCGCGAGGTCCGTGGTGGAGGCGATCTTGGAGCCGTCCAGCGCGACCACGGCCTGCTTGACCGTGTAGTAGCCCTTGCTGAAGTCGACGACCTTCGCCCGGTCGGGGGTCACCGAGACCTGGTTCACGTCGAAGTCGAACTGCTTGGCGCCCGGTGCGAACGCGGAGTCGAACTTCACCGTGGCCCAGGTGACGTCATCCTTGGCGAAGCCCAGCTGGTCCGCGACGGCGTAGGCGACCGCGCTCTCGAAGCCCTTGCCGTTGGTGGGGTCGTCGTCGCTGAACCACGGGTCGTAGGCGGGCTTGTCGGTGCCGATGGTCAGCTTGCCGGGGGTCTTCAGCGCGGGGCTGTCCTTGGCGCAGGCGCTGGGGGCCGCGGAGGCGTCGCCGGACGTTGAGGATGCGGGGCTCGCCGGGGTCGCCGTTTCCGAAGCCGGCGCACAGGCCACCGCGGTCGCCGCGAGGGCACCGAGCGCGAACAGCATCGAGGGACGAACCATGACAAAACCTCCAGGGCGAAGCAACGATTTCCGAATTGTATGTATTCGCAGTGACCTGGGGTAACGGGGTACCAGCATATGAACTTTTCCCGGCGGGAAAGGGGATTTCCGCGGTCCCCAGGCTTTCAGGGGCGGGAACGGTCCGCAGGCTCTCCGGAAGCGGGAAGGAGCACCCTCCCGGCTGCCGGAAGGCCGGAAGGGAACCCCCGTGCCCGTCGAAGATCCGGGCAAAGCACGTCCTCAGGACGCGGGAGGGCCGGGAAAGGACAAGGGCCCCTCCCCGCGAACGGAGAGGAGCCCTTGTCTCACGGGGCCTGTCAGGCCGCGACGACCTCGACATCGAGGGACGCGGAGACCTCCGGGTGCAGCTTGACGCTGACCCGGTGGGAGCCGAGGCTCTTGATCGCGGAGGCGATCTCGATGCGACGGCGGTCGAGCAGGGGGCCACCGGCGGCCTTCACGGCCTCGGCGACGTCACCCGTGGTGATGGAGCCGAAGAGGCGGCCGGACTCGCCGGCCTTCGTCTTCAGGACCACCTTGAGGGCCTGCAGCTGACCGGCGACCTCCTTGGCGGTGCCAAGGTCGCGAATCTCGCGGGCGTCGCGGGCCTTCTTGATCGAGGAGATCTGCTTCTCGCCGCCGCGCGTCCAGAGGATCGCGAAGCCGCGGGGAAGCAGGTAGTTGCGGCCGTAACCGCTCTTGACCTCGACGATGTCGCCGGGGGCGCCGAGGCCGGTGACCTCACTGGTGAGAATGAGCTTCATCTGTCCGGACCTCCTTAGCGCGCGGTGCTCATGTACGGCAGGAGCGCCATCTCACGAGCGTTCTTGATAGCGGTCGCCACGTCACGCTGGTGCTGGGTGCAGTTGCCCGTCACCCGGCGGGCACGGATCTTGCCGCGGTCGGAGATGAACTTCCGAAGCAGCCCCGTGTCCTTGTAGTCGACGTAGGAGATCTTGTCGTGGCAGAACAGGCAAACCTTCTTCTTGGGCTTGCGCAGTGCCGGCTTGGCCATCGTGGTGCTCCTTTCAGAGCCCCGCCGTCAGGCGGGAATGGTCGCTGCGGATATGGACTGGGACGCGGGATGCCGGGCGCGGTCGTGACCGTCCCGGAGGAGCGTCCCTAGAAAGGCGGTTCGTCGCTGAAGTCGCCGCCGCCGAAGCCGCCGCCACCCTGCTGCTGCTGACCGCCGCCACCGTAGTTGTTGCCGCCGCCGCCGGAGAAGCCGCCACCTTGCGGTGCGGCCGGCGCCGCGGAGGCCCACGGGTCGTTGGCGGGACCGCCGCCGAAGCCACCGCCACCGCCCTGACGGGCGGTCTTGTTGACCTTGGCGGTCGCGTTTCTCAGGGAGGGGCCGACCTCGTCGACCTCGACCTCGTAGACGGTGCGCTTCTCGCCTTCCTTGGTCTCGTAAGACCTCTGGCGGAGCCGTCCCTGAACGATGACCCGCATGCCGCGCTGGAGGCTCTCGGCGGCGTTCTCCGCCGCCTGCCGCCACACGTTGCAGGTCAGGAACAGGCCTTCGCCGTCTTTCCACTCGTTGGTCGTCTTGTCGAGGAACCTCGGAGTGGACGCGATGCGAAACCGGGCCACCGCTTGCCCCGTGGGGGTGAAGCGCAGCTCCGGATCGTCGACGAGGTTGCCGACGATGGTGATCGTGGTGTCGCCTGCTGCCATGGCTAGCGCTGCCCTTCCTGCGGCCTTCGCTGGTTATCGGCTCAGAGTACGGCTGCCGTCCGACAAAATGCCGGAGATTAGTGCACGTCCGGGCGCAGGACCTTGGTGCGCAGGATTCCCTCGTTGAGGTTCATCTGCCGGTCGAGCTCCTTGACCGTGGCGGGCTCGGCGCTCAGGTCGATGACGGCGTAGATGCCCTCGGGCTTCTTCGCGATGTCGTAGGACAGCTTGCGGCGACCCCACACGTCGACCTTCTCCACGGTGCCGCCGTCGTTGCGGACGACCGTGAGGAACTGGTCGAGGGAAGGGGCGACCGTACGCTCATCGAGCGAGGGGTCAAGAATGACCATCACTTCGTAACGGCGCATGCTGACTTCCAACCTCCTCTGGACTCTTGCGGTCACGACACCGTGCCGTGACAGGAGGACGCTGACGTGCTTCACCCCGGAACTCCCATTTCGGCGCTCGGGGTGGAGGGTGGGCCATGACACACCCATTCGACGTAGCCGTGCCAGCCTACCAGCCCGTCAAGGGTTGGGCCGTCGCCTCGCCGGGCACGTCCCCACACAGGAAACGGGTTCGTCCTCTCCAGGACACGCCCTCATGGGAAAGGGGGCGATGAAGGTGCCTCATGTGTCCGGACAGAGCCCGAGCGGGCGTTTCCGGTTCAGGCTGAACAGCGACGGGCGGCGTCATCCCCTGGAGAACGTGCTGAGCGTCTGCACGATCCTCTGCGGGCTGGTCGCCTTCGTGGCCGGGCTCATCCCCTCCGCGCACCCCGTCGCGTCGTGGCTCGGGGTGCTCGGCTTCTGCGGAGGTCTCTACTCCCAGTACGTCTCCGCCACGACACCGGAGCGCGCGCTGAACATCGTGGGCATCGTGGCCTCGTTCGTCGGTGTGGCCTTCGGCATCCGCAACGGGGGTTTCCTCCCGTAGGGCCCCGAACCTGACGAGGGCCACACCGACGAGGACCTGGCCGCGAGCCGGCCCTTGAAGATCTCGAACGCGAGCGGGGAACGACCGGCCCCGTCCTCGGTACGTGCCGCCTCGCCGCGGGTCGGCGGCCGTGTCCGATCCGATGCGATCGGGGGCGCGTACGGGACGCGGGATCAGCCGAGACGCAGATCCACGCCCAGCAGGATGAGGAACCACAGGAAGACGGCGAGCAGTGCCTCGGCGATGTCCTTCAGGAGCGCGGGAGTGATGTAGTCGTACAACCAGGCGACGTAGATGCCGATCAGGATGTAGATGAGACCGATGAGACTGATCCCTCTGCGATAGCGAGCAGCCACTTGGAACTCCTTGGGGTCGGCCCGTGGGGGCGGGCGGTGGGGCGCGACCTGCGACTGCCCCTGCCCTCGGCGTTGAAACGGCTACTCTCGGATACATGCCGCTTATCGGAGCTCACGTCGACCAGGACGACCCGTTGGCCCACGCCAGGGCACGCGACGCCCAGGTCGTGCAGTTCTTCCTCGGTGACCCGAAGGGGTGGAAGGCCCCGGTCATCGGCGAGAAGACCCGGGAGATCAAGGACTCGGACGTGGAGGTCTACGTCCACGCCCCCTACGTGATCAACGTCGCGACCGTCAACAACCGGGTGCGCATTCCCAGCCGCAAGCTGCTGAGCGCGCACCTCGCGGCGGCGGCCGAGCTGGGCGCCCGGGGTCTGATCGTCCACGGCGGGCACGTCGGCGCCGGAGACGACCCGCAGAAGGGCTTCGACAACTGGCGCAAGGTGTTCGAGCGCCTTGAGGAGCACGGGGTCCCCGTCCTCATCGAGAACACCGCGGGCGGCGGCAACGCGATGGCGCGCAAGCTCGAGCGCATCGCCCGGCTGTGGGACGCGCTCGACGGCTTCGACGTGGGCTTCTGCCTCGACACCTGCCACGCGCACGCGGGTGGTGAGGACCTGGCGGACGTGGTCGAGCGGGTCATGGCGATCACCGGCAGGATCGACCTGGTCCACTGCAACGACTCGCGCGACGCCTTCGACTCCGGCGCCGACCGGCACGCGAGCCTGGGCGCGGGTCAGATCGACCCCGAGCTCATCCTGGGCGTGTGCCGGAGCGCGAACGCGCCGATCGTGGTGGAGACCCCCTTCGACGGCCAGGCCGAGGACATCGCCTTCCTCCGGACGAAGCTCTGAGGCGAGGTTCCGGGGCCCGGGTGGCGGTGCCGCCGGACGGCGGCACCGCGGAGAACGTCTCGCCGGTGGGCGAAAGCCGATCCACAGCCCGTTGATCCACAGCCTGTGGATAACTTCATGGGATTACTTTTTCCGGAGAGTGGGTAGAGGGGTAACCCCTGCGGCTCAGCCCACCCAGGCGCCGTCGGCGAAGATCAACGCGTTGAGCGCCATCAACGGTCCCATCACCAGGGCGTAGCCGAGGATGATCCATCGTCGCCACGGCTCAGGACCGCTGCTCGCCCTGCCGATCAGGACGAAGAGCGGCCACCACAGCAGCGCCGAGCGCGGTACCGACAGGTAGTAGGCGGAACACACCAGGGCGCCCACCTGGAGTCCCACATAGACGAACTCGCTCCATCTCCGCAGGTAGAGCAGGAGAAGCACGAGCGCGACCCCGACGATCGCCCCCGCGATCTCCAGCCGGAACGCCCAGGCCATCCGCCCCTCGCCCATCGCCGCGCCCAAGGTCGTGTTCCACGACTCCCAGGGCCACACCATGTAACGTCCCCAACCGGCCTCCTGCGCGGTCTTCCAGGCCAGCCAGTCACCCGTACGGGAGTACTGGTAGGCGGAGTAGAGGGCGAGCGGCACGAACGGAAGGAGCAGCCACCCCACCTGCCGTAGCGGGTGCCTGCGGACGAGAAACTCCACGATCAGCGCGACGGCGAGGAACAGGCCGGTGATGCGCACGCAGGAGGCGCCCGCCGCCAGGGCCGCGGCGAGCGGCCAGCGGCCCTGACGCGCCGCGAGCCAGGCGGGGATGGCGAAGGCGAGGAAGAGCGCCTCGCTGTAGCCCGCGAACAGGAACACCGCCATCGGCCAGAGCAGCAGCGCGAGCACCGCGTACCGGCCCGCTCCCCGCGGCCCCTCGAACTCGGCGAGCCTGGCGAGCGCCGTCATCGCGACGGCGCCGGCCACCAGGGAGATGAGCAGCCCGGCGAGCGTCCAGTCGTCGATCACGAGATGCACCGCGCGGAGCATCAGCGGCATTCCGGGGAAGAAGGCGGGCAACCCCCTGTCGGGCTCGCTGCCCGGAGGCCCGCCGTACCCGTGTTCGGCGATGGTGACGAGCAGGTTGGCGTCCCAGTTGCGCCAGCGCTCCAGGAAGGGCGCCGGTAGGGCGTCCCCCTCCATGAGCGCCTGAGAGCCGATGACGACCAGTACGACGATTCCCAACCTGGAGGCCAGCCAGAGCAGCAGCCCTTCCGTCGCGACATGGCGCTCAGGAGCGGAAGGCGCGGGAGGCGCGTCTCGCGGAGGAGCGGGGGGAGTGGTCACAAGGTCGAATTGTCCCGGATCATCTGGGCGAACCGCCAGATGTGAACGCTCACCGAACAGGCCCATCCGACCCCCTGTCACCTCGGCTGTCACCTCGGCCGAGCCCTGGACGCCCCGGCCTTTCCCCGGCCCCCTGTCACCCCGAGAGAGCTCGGCTCGCCGAACGGCCCCGACGTCGGAGCACCGGTCAAGTAAAGCCCACGCGGTGTTCGGCCTTCGGCTGAACCGCAGGTCGCGACAGGTCGGCCCGGCCGCATTCGGTGTTGATCAACACTTTGTGCGGTTACTTGACCGGCTCCCTAGGAGAGCGCGAGCCGGAAACGGTCGGGTGCCTCGTCGAAGACGCCACCCGCCTGGTCGTCGGTCCCGTCCTGGCGGATCACGTCCTTGTCGGGGACGAAGATGTCCCGCACGACGAACGCCATCATGATCAGGATAGTGATCGCACGGCCCCACACGGCGGTGAAGTAGGTGTCGCCCGCGATGCCCAGGGCCTCGTTGCCGGGCTGGATGCCCACCAGATACAGCCAGATCGCGAAGAAGTACCAGCACTCGGCGAGCTGCCAGAGCGCGATCGGCCTCCAGCCCGGCCTGGCGAGCACCGCGAAGGGGATCAGCCAGAGCACGTACTGCGGCGACCACACCTTGTTGGTCAGCATGAACGCCGCCAGGGTGAGGAAGCACAGCTGCATCAGGCGGGGACGGGTCTTCGCGGTCAGCGTGATCACGGCGATCGCGAGACAGAACGCGGCGAGCGAGACGACGCCCAGCCTGTCGAGGAGTTCGGCGTCACCCAGGATCGGCCACTGCTTCTGGTTGAAGAAGTACCAGATGGAGCCCCAGTCGGCCGGTCGCTCCTGGCTGAAGACGTAGAACCTCTTCCACCCCTCGAAGGCGAAGATCATGATCGGCACGTTGACGACGAGCCAGGCGCCCGCGGCACCGCCGATCGTCTTGAGGAACGGCACCCACTTACCGGTTCGCAGCGCGAGCAGGAACAGCGGGCCGAGGAACATCAGCGGATAGAACTTGGTGGCGATCGCGAGGCCCAGCAGGATGCCCGCGAGCCACTGCTTCCGCTTCGACCAGGCCAGCAGCGCGCCCAGCGCGAGGGCGTTGGCCGCCAGGTCCCAGTTGATGTACGCGGTGAGGATCAGCGCGGGGGCGAGGGCGTACCAGAGCGCGTCCCAGCGCCTGGCGGGACCGGCCAGCGCGGCCATCAGCAGCACGCCGACGACCAGGCAGAGCGCCATGAGGATGACGGTGAGGTCGTAGAACGCCGTCCCCGGATCGCTCATGGGGGTGACGATCCGGCGGAAGAACTCCATGATCCCGCCGATGCCGACGGGGTATTCGACCGGATAGTCGAAGTAGGGGACCATCCCCTCGTTGAGCTTCTCGTTCCACCACAGGGGATAGATGTCGGTGTAACAGAAGTTCGTGAACTGCAGGGTCCCGTCGTTCCACGCCCCGTCGACGCGGCACGGCCACTTCCAGAACCAGGCCAGAACCGCCCCCAGCCCCGCGAACAGGGCGAGGGGCGTGTACGGAATGGCCCGGTTGCCGAACTCGGACAGCGACTCCCGCTGCGGCAGAAGGTTCTTCATCAGGGACGTCGTCCGCTCGCTGTGGGTGTCGGCACGAGGGCCCCGGCAGGTGTTCCCGGTGCGCCGACCACGCCCGGCGCGCCGTTCTGCTCGATCACGCCGTTCGGCGGCCCGTCGCCGCCCCAACCGCCGTCGTCGCCGCCGTCACACGAGGGGTCCCCGGGCATGCACTCGTTGCCGCCGAAGTCGCCACCGTCGTCGGGGTTGTCGTTCGGCCAGCCGTCGTCGCCGTTCTCGTCGGGGAAGGGGTTGGTGTCCTCCATCGTCGGCGTCGGCGAGGGCGTCGGCTTAGGCGTGGCCAGGTTGTGCAGCGATCCGGTGTTGGCCCTCGGCGGGAACTGCATGACCTCGTCCTTCGCGGTCACGGTCTGCATGAAGTCGTGCCAGATCTGGGTCGGGGTGCCGCCACCGCCGATGAAGGAGGGCATGGGCTCCTCCTTCCAGACGATGTTCTCGTCCTTGATCTTCCTGCTCGGCAGGCCGTACTTGTCGACCTTGAGCTTGCGCGTCCCGGCCTTGTTGTAGGGCACGTCCTTGGACATGCCGACCGCGGTGACGATCTGCGGGGTGAAACCGACGAACCAGGCGTCCTTGTAGTCGTTGTTCGTGCCTGTCTTGCCGGCCACCGGCCGGGTGCCGATGTTGGCCGCGCCACCGGTGCCGCTCTTGACGACGGCCTGGAGCGCGACGGTCGCGTCGGCCGCGGACTCGGGGGTGATGACCTGCCTCTCGTCGGCCAGTTCCTTGAGCACGACGGTGCCGTCGTGCTTGGTCACCTTGACGACGGTGTGCCAGTCGACGTGCTTGCCCTCGTTGGCGAAGATCGAATAACCGGCGGCCTGTTCGACCGTGGTCACCGAGGCCACACCGATGGTGGTCAGGTAGTTCTGGTGCTCGACCGCCCAGTCGACCGCGTTCTTGTCGCCGTAGGCCGGGTTCTGCTTCGCCGTCTCGCCGACCCCCGCCTCCCTCGCGATCCTCGCCACCTCTTCGAGGGTGACCTCCTTGCCCATCTGGGCGAAGACGGTGTTGACCGAGCTGGCCATGGCCTTGACCATGTTGATCGGCCCGAACGGCTGGTTCCCCGAGTTCTTGATCGGGGTGGTGTTCGGCATCTTGATCGACGCCATGCCTTCGACGTAGCTGTCGAGCGACTTGCCGCTCTCCAGCCAGGCGGCGAGCACGTAGGGCTTGAACGCCGACGCCGCCTGCTTGGTGGAGTCGAACGCGCGGTTGTTGAAGTCGTTGGTGAAGTCGTCACCGCTGTAGAAGGCGAGCACCCGGCCGTTCTTCGGGTTCACCGAGGCCAGCCTGGCGTGGATGGTCGGGTCCAGGCCGGCGGTCCTCGCCTTCACCGCGTCCCTGGCGGCCTTCATCATGTTCTTGTTGAACGTGGTGTAGACCTTGAAACCGCCGGTCTCCAGGTCCTTACGAGAGATGCCCCGGCCGTTGAGCTCACGGAAGACGATGTTGAGCATGTAGCCCTTGAGCCCCTTGAAGGTCTCCGTGACCTTGACGTCCTTGAACTTCAGGTCCTCGAAGGAGCTGTTCGCATACTTGCCGTACTCGGCGGGGTTCATGTCCGCCATGTTCCTGAGGGCCGCCTGGAAGCGCTCCTTGGTCGCGGCGTAGTTCTTCTTCTCCGACTCCTGGACGTCGAAGGCGGTCGGGTTCTGGATCCGGCCGGCGAGGTAGGCGCCCTCGGGCACGGTCAGATCGCCGACGTTCTTACCGAAGAACTCCTTCGCCGCGGCCTGGATGCCGTACGCGCCGCGCCCGAAGTAGACGAGGTTGAAGTACTCCTCAAGGATCTCGTCCTTCTCCAGCGTCTTGCTGATCTTGACCGCGACGAAGATCTCCTTGATCTTTCGCTGGATCGAGACCTCCTGGCTGAGACCTTCGTAGTAGCCGCGGGCCATCTGCTGGGTGATGGTCGAGGCGCCCTGGAGCTGGGCGCCGCTCACGGTGCTCCAGACCGAGCGGGCCATGCCCGCGACGTCGATGCCGCTGTCGGTGCGGAAGGTCTTGTTCTCCAGGGCGATCACCGCGTCCTGGACGTGGACGGGGATCTGCTTGAGCTTCACCGGGGTCCGCTTGGTGCCGTAGCGGGCCATCACGGTCTTGCCGTCGCCGTAGTAGATGACGCTGCCCCGGTCGTCGACGCCGGCCTGCCGGGACGAGGGGACGGGCGTGTTGGCGTAGGCGACCGCGATCATGCCGAAGACGCCCGCGGTGAGGACCACGAAGCTGGCCATCACGATCTTCCAGTTGGGCAGGAAGCGCGTCCACCTCTTCGGGGGGTCGTCGTCGCCGTCGAAACCGTCTCCGCCGGGGCCCTCGGGTCCTTCCGGGCCTCCTGGTCCCTCTGCGGCGAGAGCGCTCGCACCGCGTCCTCGGCGCCTGCGGCCGCCGTCGCCCGGCCTCGAACCCGCGGAACGCCCGCCGCCCGACTGGGCGGCGAGCATCGCCTGGGTGTCCTCGAAGGCGGCCTCGGCGCGGCGGCCTGTCGGGTCGGTGTCACGGCGGCGCATCTCGCCGGGAGCACCGGGGCCGGGCCGAGGCGTCCCACCGGGAGCGCCGGGACCCGCGGGACCGCGCGGGGGCACGCCGCCGGGAGCGCCCGCGTCGCGCCGGGGTGGTCCACCGGGCTGCTGGGACGTGCCGCCGGAGTAGGGCATGCCGCCGTGCTGGGGCATCATCGCGGTCCGGGGATCGGCTCCCGCCTGCGGTGCCTGTCGAGGAGAATCCCACCCCGCACCGGTTTGAACGTTTTGTGGAGGGGGGACTGCACGGGAAGCGGCTCCTGGGCTTGAGCGACGGCGCCGCCCCTGGCGAGCCGACTCGTCGGCGCCCTGACGGCGCCCGTCCGGCTCCGGGTCATTGCTGTTGCTGTAACTCACGCGTCCTCGTTCGGTCATCGGGGTCTACGACGGCGTGCAGGCGGGCGAGACTACCTCCTGATCGCCGGAGATCTCGTCGCCTTGGCTCACTGGTGGCCGGCCCATTCGGGTGGATCTCCATTCCCGGGGACGAACGAGATCGTCAGGTGGTTCCGGCAACAACCTTGGCAGACCTCTCCCACATTGAGGTGGGATTCCCGGTATTGAAAAGCGGCCCACGCCACGTGGGGGCCATCTCCCACCACCGTCTGCTGTGACCACATAGGCGCCAGACTACGGCTTTTTGGCGTTTGCTCCCAACCTCTTGGGAAAGTCGCTGATTGCAGCCTTATGTTGAATGGACGTATCCTGTCGATGTATCGGTTCGATACATCGACGCGAGAGGTGGTGGTTTCCAGTGGCCGGCGGACGTGGCGGCGTGCTGGAGCTGGCCGTGCTCGGGTCGTTGCACGAGACCCCCCTACACGGCTATGAGCTGCGCAAACGGCTCAACGCCCTGCTCGGTATGTTCCGGGCGTTCTCCTACGGCTCGCTCTACCCGTGCCTCCGCCAGTTGCTCACCGACGGACTGATCGTCGAAGACGGCGACGCCGCCGCGGCCACCACGGCCACCGACAGCGCCATCGTGCTCCCCGGCCGCCGTTCGAAGATCGTCTACAAGCTGACCGCGGAGGGCAAGGAACGCCTGCAGGAGCTCCTCACCCAGGCGGGCCCTTCCGCCTGGGAGGACGAGAGCTTCGGCGTGCACTTCGCCTTCTTCAGGCACACCGAGGCCGAGGTGCGCCTGCGCATTCTCGAGGGCCGCCGCAGCCGGCTTGAGGAACGTCTGGACAGCGTGCGCACGGCACTCGCCCGTACGCGCGAGCGGCTGGACAGCTACACCCTTGAGCTTCAGCGTCACGGCCTGGAGTCGGTCGAACGCGAAGTGCGCTGGTTGAATGAGCTGATCGCCACCGAACGGCAGGCATCGCCGCCGGAGGGGGAGCGGCGACCCGCGCGAGAGGAGACGTCCAGGGCGCCCGCGCCAGGGACGGGCACGACGGGGCGGCACGCCACCCCGGAAGAAAACTGACCATTGAGAAGAACAAAAAGGGGAGCGAGTGCCATGGGTTCGGTGCGCGTAGCCATTGTCGGTGTAGGCAACTGCGCCACGTCGCTCATTCAGGGCGTGCACTACTACCGGGACGCCGACCCCGGTATGCGGGTGCCGGGCCTGATGCACGTCAAGTTCGGCGATTATCACATCGGTGACGTGGAGTTCGTCGCGGCGTTCGACGTGGACGCCAAGAAGGTCGGACGTGACCTGTCCGAGGCGATCGTCGCCTCGGAGAACAACACGATCAAGATCTGCGACGTGCCGCCGCTCGGCATCACGGTGCAGCGTGGCCCCACCCTCGACGGCCTTGGCGAGTACTACCGGGAGATGGTCGAGGAGTCCGACGAGGCTCCGGTCGACGTCGTGCAGGTCCTCAAGGACAGCAAGGTGGACGTCCTCGTCTCCTACCTGCCGGTGGGCTCGGAGGAGGCCGACCGCTTCTACGCGCAGTGCGCCCTCGACGCGAAGGTCGCGTTCGTCAACGCGCTCCCGGTGTTCATCGCCTCCGACCCCACGTGGGCGCAGAAGTTCGTCGACGCGGGCGTCCCGATCGTCGGCGACGACATCAAGTCCCAGGTCGGCGCGACCATCACGCACCGCGTGATGGCGAAGCTGTTCGAGGACCGCGGCGTCGAGTTGCTCCGCACCTACCAGCTGAACTTCGGCGGCAACATGGACTTCATGAACATGCTGGAGCGCAAGCGCCTGCAGTCCAAGAAGATCTCCAAGACCCAGGCGGTCACCTCGCAGATCCCGCACGAGATGCAGAAGGCCGACGTGCACATCGGCCCTTCCGACCACGTGCCGTGGCTCGACGACCGCAAGTGGGCGTACGTGCGCCTGGAGGGCAGGTCCTTCGGCGACACTCCCCTCAACCTGGAGTACAAGCTGGAGGTATGGGACTCCCCCAACTCCGCCGGCATCATCATCGACGCGGTACGCGCCGCCAAGATCGCTCTTGACCGGGGCATCGCCGGGCCGATCCTGTCCGCCTCCTCCTACTTCATGAAGTCGCCGCCGGAGCAGTACTCCGACGACGAGGCGCGCGAGTACGTGGAGAAGTTCATCCGCGGTGAGGTCGAGCGCTGACCTTCCCGAGCCTTCCGGCATCGAACGGCGAGAGCCCTCGGCCCATATGGGCCGAGGGCTCTCGCCGTTGGACGACCGCCGGTGTGAGAGGCACCCACACCGCCGGAACGGAAGGTCTCGGTGGGAGGCGGGTTGGAGGCCGGCGCGTCAGCGGGCGGCGGGCGGGAGGTCGGCGGGGTCCGCGGCCCCCCAGGCGAGCGGGTCGGCGCCGAGCTCGACCAGCTGGGGAACCTGTTCGCGGCACCAGGGGGAGATCGCCAGGCGGTCGCCGAGCACCCCGTCGGTGAACTCCTTCCACGGCATCCAGCGGACGTCGTCGACCTCGTCGGGGTTCGGCGCGGCCTCCGCGGTCACGAGCACCCGGTAGACCGGGCACAGCTCCCGTTCGACGATGCCGTTGTCCATGACCGCCCGGTAGGAGAAGCGCGGCAGGAGGAGGTCGACCCGGTCGGCCGCGAGGCCGAGCTCGTGGGAGAGCCTGCGGGTCACCGCCTCGGCGAGCGGCTCCCCGGGGAGGGGGTGGCCGCAGCAGCTGTTGGTCCACACCCCCGGCCAGGTCGTCTTGTGCAGGGCGCGGCGGGAGAGCAGGACCCGCCCCTGCTCGTCGAACACGTAACTGGAGAAGGCCAGATGGAGGGGAGTGTCGAGACCGTGCACCGTGGCCTTCGCCGCCGTGCCGATCGCGTTTCCCTCTGTGTCGACGAGCACAACGTGTTCATCAGGTGTCACTCGAACGAGGGTACGTGATCATGTTGGTTTACCGCGCCCCCTAAGTGATACGTAGGCAAAGGTGGTAAATGCCCGCTAACACAATCAGGGAGGTTCCCGATGCCCGTCCAGGCCGCCCACGCATAGGCTGAGCGCGTGTCATTTGCATCCGATCTACGCGTGGTCCTGGAAGGTCGGGACTTCCGGAGGCTGTACGCGACCCGCCTGGTCTCGCAGTTCTCCGACGGGATCTTCCAGTTCGCCGTGGCCGGATTCGCGTTCTTCAGCCCGGAGAAGAGCACGAGCGCGGTGGAGATCGCCGCGGGGCTCGCCGTGCTGCTGCTGCCGTACTCGATCCTGGGACCCTTCGTCGGGGTGTTCATCGACCGCTGGTCGCGGCGGCAGATCCTCGTCATCGCGCCGATGGTCCGCGGGGCGCTGCTGCTCGTGGCGGCGGCACTCGTCGCCGCGAACGCCCCGGACGGCATCTTCTACGTCGCCGCGCTCGGCGTCCTCGGGGTGAACCGCTTCTTCCTCGCCGCGCTGGGGGCCTCACTCCCGCACGTCGTGCCCGCCGACCGGCTGATGGTGGCCAACGCGGTCACCCCGACCTCGGGCACCGTGCTCACCTTCGTGGGCATAGGCGCCGGATACCTGCTCCGGGCGGTCTTCGGCTCCGACCACCCGGGTACGGCCGTGCTGCTCGTCGTCTCCGGTCTCGTCTTCGGGCTCAGCGCGCTCATCGCCATGACCATGGGGAGGCGTCTGCTCGGTCCCGCCGACGACCCCGACCGGCCGCAGGCCCGCGAGGCCGTACGCCACGTGCTGACCGGCCTGGCCGACGGCGCGAGGCACCTCGTCCGGCACCGGGCCGCCGCGGCGGCGATGGGCGCGATGGCCACCCACCGGTTCATGTACGGCATGTGCACCGCGATGCTCGTGCTGCTGTCGCGCTACTACTTCGCGGAGAACGCCGAGGACGCGCTGAACGCGGTCTCCGTCGTGGTCGCCACCTCGGGGGTCGGCTACTTCCTGGCCATCCTGGTCACGCCGTGGGCCACCGAGCGCTTCACCATCGAACGATGGGTCCCGGCCATGCTGATCACCTCCGGGGTGCTGACGCTCGCGTTCTGCGCGGCGTTCCAGCAGTGGGGGTTCGCGGCCGCGGGCTTCGTCCTCGGCATCGCCGGGCAGAGCATCAAGATCTGCGCCGACACCGCCGTCCAGCGGGATCTCCAGGACGCCTACCTCGGCCGGGCCTTCTCCATCTACGACATGCTCTTCAACGGCAGCTACGTGCTGGCCGCGGCACTGGCGGCGGCACTGCTGCCGCCGGACGGCAGGTCGCTGCTCGTGCTGGTGCTCATCGCCACCGGATACGTCGCGGGCGCGGTGACCTACCGGGTCGTCACACCGGCCCGGGTGGCCGAACCGCTGCCGTCGCAGCCCTCGCAGTGAACGGGCGTCGTCGCCCCCGTACCCTTCACGACGACCGCACCACCGCCACCGTCGCCGTCGGGCCCCTCACGACGACCGGGCGGCCGCCGTCGCCCTCACACCGGTCACAGTGAGCGGGCCGCCGCCGTCATCGCCGTCGTGACCCTCTCCAGGTCGTCGTCGCCGATCGAGTAGGGCGGCATGGCGTAGATCAGCCGCCCGAACGGGCGGAGCCAGACGCCGTGCCGCATGACGAGGTCCTGGACGGCGGGGACGTCGACGGGCTCACGGGCCTCGATCACCCCGATCGCGCCGAGGACCCGCACGTCCCTCACCCCGGCCGCCCCCGAGGCCCCCTTCAGGCCCGCGAGGAGACCGGTCTCGATCCGGCCGACCTCCTCGCGCCACGGGCGCTCCCGCAGGAGCTCCAGGGAGGCGCTCGCGACGGCCGCGGCCAGCGGGTTGCCCATGAAGGTCGGCCCGTGCATCAGCACCCCGACGCCCCTCGCCACCCGTTCGGTGCACAGCGTCGCGGCCAGCGACATGTAGCCGCCGGTCAGGGCCTTGCCCAGGCACATGATGTCGGGCCTGATCCCGGCGTGGTCGCAGCCGAACAGCTCCCCGGTCCTGCCGAACCCGGTGGCGATCTCGTCGGCGATCAGCAGGACGCCGTGCTCGTCGGCGAGCTCGCGGAGCAGCCGCAGGTAGGCCGGGTGGTAGAAGTGCATGCCGCCCGCCCCCTGGACGACCGGCTCCACGATGATCGCGGCCAGCTCGTGGGCGTGCCGGGCGACCAGGTCCGACAGTCGTGCCGCGTAACCCTCGTCGTACTCGCGCGGCGGCCGGTCGGCGAACACGTGCTCGGGCAGCACACCGGAGAACAGGTGGTGCATGCCGTTGACCGGGTCGCAGACCGACATCGCCCCGAAGGTGTCGCCGTGGTAGCCGCCCCTCACCGTGAGCAGCCGTCCCCTGCCGGTGAACTGGAACGCCATCTTGATCGCGACCTCGACGGCGACCGATCCGGAATCGGCGAGGAACACCCTCGGCAGCCCGGTCATGGAGGCGAGTGTGGCGGCCAGCCGTACGGCGGGCTCGTGGGTGAGCCCGCCGAACATGACGTGCGCCATGTCCTCCAGCTGGTCCTTCAGCGCCCGGTTGAGCCGGGGGTGGTTGTAGCCGTGGATCGCCGCCCACCAGGACGACATGCCGTCGACCAGCTCGCGCCCGTCGGCGAGGGTGATCCGCACCCCGTCCGCGCGGGAGACCACGTGCGGCGCCACCGGCTGGGGCGCGGCCGCGTAGGGGTGCCACACGTGCTCCCGGTCGAGCAGGGCGATCCCGGCCCCGTCGAGACCGTCGAGGCCGCCGCGATCGGCCCGCGGACCGGAAGCGTCAAGGGCGTCACCACCGGGACGGGAGCCGGGGGTGACGTGATCGTCCGGCTCAGAGGCGCCGTTCAGAGCCCACCTCGCTCATCCCTCCCGCGTCACCGGCCTCGTCGGCCCTCGCCCACTCCCGGAGGGCGTCCGCGGCGGCCTCCTTGCCGATGACACCCCTGTCGAGGCGCATCTCCAGCAGGAACCTGTAGGCGCGGCCCACGACAGGACCCGGCGGAACGCCGAGGAGCTCCTGGATCTCGTTGCCGTCGAGCTCGGGGCGGATCTTGCCGAGCTCCTCCTCCTCGGCCAGCCGGGCGATGCGCTCCTCCAGCTGGTCGTAGGTCTGCGACAGGGCCAGCGCCTTGCGCCGGTTGCGGGTGGTGCAGTCGGCGCGGGTCAGCCTGTGCAGGCGCTCCAGCAGGTGTCCGGCGTCGCGGACGTAGCGGCGCACGGCCGAGTCGGTCCACTCGCCCGTGCCGTACCCGTGGAAACGCAGGTGCAGCTCCACCAGGCGGGAGACGTCGGCCACCACGTCCTTGGGGAACTTCAGCTCCGTCATGCGCTTTCTGGCGAGCTGGGCCCCGACCACCTCGTGGTGGTGGAAGGAGACCCTGCCGCCGGGCTCGTGGCGGCGGGTCTTCGGCTTGCCCACGTCGTGCAGGAGCGCGGCCCAGCGCAGGATCTGGTCGGGGCCGTTCTCCTCAAGGTCGATCGCCTGCTCCAGCACGATCAGCGAGTGCTCGTAGACGTCCTTGTGCCGATGGTGCTCGTCGATCTCCAGGCGGAGCTTCGGCAGCTCGGGCAGCACGTGGGCGGCGAGCCCCGACTCGACGAGGAGCCGCAGGCCCTCGCGGGGGTGGTCACCGCCGATGAGCTTGTCCAGCTCGTCGCGGATGCGCTCGGCGGAGACGATGTCGATCCTGTCGGCCATCGCGCCCATCGCGGCGAGCGCCGCCGGATCGACGGAGAAGCCGAGCTGGCTGGCGAACCTCGCGGCGCGGAGCATCCGCAGCGGGTCGTCGCCGAAGGAGCGCTCGGGAGGGCCCGGGGTGCGCAGCACCTTGGCGTGCAGATCGTCGAGGCCGCCGTGCGGGTCGACGAACTCGCGGGACGGCAGGCGCAGCGCCATCGCGTTGACCGCGAAGTCGCGCCGGGCCAGGTCGCCCTCCAGCGTGTCGCCGTAGGCCACGTCGGGCTTGCGCGACTTGGGGTCGTACGACTCGCTGCGATAGGTCGTGATCTCCAGCAGCCACCCGCCCTTGCGGACGCCGACGGTGCCGAAGTCGATGCCGATCGTCCAGATGGAGTCGGCCCAGTCCCGGACGAGCTCCAGGACGGTCTCCGGCCTCGCGTCCGTGGTCAGGTCGAGGTCGTTGCCGATCCTCGCGAGGAAGACATCGCGGACGGAGCCGCCGACGAGGGCGATCTGGTAGCCCCTGGCCGCGAAAAGCTCGCCGAGCTCGTCCGCCACGGGTGCGATCTTCCGGAACAGCTCGCTCATGCCGTGGCGCTGGCTCTGGGTCAGATTTGAAAGGGACAAGCCGGGTAGGTCCTTCGGTTACGGAACATGTTCCCTGCGGGGATACACCTGAAGCGATCACCAGGTTACGGTCGGTCAGGAAACCTCGGGGACTGTGCGTCGAGGCAAGGAGCACACATGAAGGATGCGCTCGCGATCCACCGCTGGCTCCTCGCACACCAGGTCCATCATGAGATCGTACGCCTTCCGCGCGCGATGACATGTTCGGACGAACTCCCCGAGGTGCTGTCGGTGAGCCCTGAGATATGCGTGGGGGTCGCGGTTTTCGAGGTCACGACACGACTCGGCCGCGATCCCGTGGCGGTCGTCACCTCCGTCGGCTCCCCGCCGCGCCCCGGCGTGGTCGGCGGCATCCTGGGGGCGAGAAGGGTGCGGGTGGCTCCGGCCTTCACCGTCAACTCCGCCACCGACTACGCCTCGGGACTGGTGTGCCCGCTGCTGTTGCCCGACACGCTCACCGTGCTGGTGGACGAGCGACTCACCCACGGCGCCACACTCGTTTACGTGCCCACCGGAGAGCGCAGGACGGCACTCCAGATCCGGGCGGACCACCTGCTCACACTGGTGTCAGGAAAGATCGTCGATCTGACCCGGCAGGGCTCTCGCGGGGAGCCGGCGATCTTTCCGCTCGCCGGTTAGGCGCCGGTTAGGCCATAGCATTACCGGCGTGCGCCGTACTCGACCCCTGGCCGGCACGTGATCCGCAAAGCCGCGCTGCTCGCCCTGTTCGTCACCACGCTGCTCGTTCCCGCGGCCGTGGTCGTTCCGGGTATGGCGAGCGCCCGGACGACCTCGGCGAGCCGGGCGGGCCTTCAGGTCGTGATGGAGGCGATCGGTCCCGACGCCCCCCGTGACCCGACCACCGAGATCAAACTGTCGGGCTCCCTGGTCAACTCGGGCGCCGAACCCATGAGCGGGCTGCGCATCCGGATGCACTTCTCGCCGCAGCCGTTCGCCAGGCGCGCCGACATGGAGGCGTACCTGGCCGGGCAGACCCTCCCGAGCTCGTGGTGCTGCGAGAGTTTCGTCCAGGCGTCGATCGCGCCTTCGGGCAAGCTGCCGTGGCAGTTCGCCTTCACGCCGCAGGAGCTGAAGTTCTCCGGCTTCGGCGTCTATCCGATCATGGTCGAGGTGCGCGACGCCTTCGGGCAGCAGGTCTCCACCCTGCGGACCATGGTGACCTACATGCCCAGGGAGACCAGGGTGCCCCGCACCCGGCTCGCCATGGTGCTGCCCATCGTCGACCAGCCGCGCCGGTCGGAGGACTCCGTCTTCGCCGACGGGAACCTGCCCGCGGCGATGGCCCCCGGCAAGCGCCTGGGCGACCTTCTCAAGATCGCCCAGGACACCTCGTCCGCCAAGGGCCTCACCTGGATCGTCGACCCCGCCCTGCTCGACGACGCGCGGGCGATGGGCGAGCCGCACACGGTCAGGGTCAAGGACCGCGGCCAGCGGCGCCCCGCGGCCCCCGAGGCCGCCCGGTGGCTGAGCGACTTCCGTGAGGCCGTCGCCGACCAGCCGGTGGTCGCCACCCCCTACGCCGACCCCGACGTCGTGGCGCTCGCCCACAACGGTTTCGACGACGCCACCCGGACCGGGATCTCGGCGGCCGGGATCGTCGCCAGGGAGACCCTCGGCCGCGACGTGATCACCAACGTGAACTGGCCGGTGGGCGGCCTGATCGACTACGACGGGCTTGACCTGCTCGCCACCGGCGGCGTCGACACCGTGCTGCTGAACGTGCTGAACCTGCCGCCGACGACGCCCCCGGTCACCACCCCCGACGCCTCGGCGACCCTGGAGAGCGTGAACGGCCCGCTCACCGCCCTCGTCGCCGACGCGACGCTGAGCGAGACCGTCGGCGCCGACACCTCCACCCCCGGCGCGGCGCTGACGAACCGCCAGCGGTTCATCGCGGAGACGGCGATGATCAGCTCGGAGGCCGTCACCACCGCCAGAACGGTGATCGCCGTCCCGCACCGCCGCTGGGACCCCGATCCCGCCTATGTCACCGACCTGGTCGAGACGGCCGCCACCCTGCCCTGGCTGGCACCCGTCACGCTCGACACGATCAAGCGCGGCAAGGGCGCTCCGGTCCCCAGGTCCGGCCTGACCTACACCGACGCCGACCGCAAGCTGGAGCTTCCCAAGCAGTACATGACGGGCGTCAGGAAGGTCGGCGCCCGCGCCGACCTGACCTCCGCGATCACCACCGCCCAGGACCTCGACGTCTTCGACCTGGCGCTGCTGCGCCTGACCTCCTCGGCGTGGCGGGGCAGGACGGGCAACGCGACCCCGTACGTCCAGCAGGTCACGGGGGCGATCGACGGCCGGATCGCCATGGTCAACATCACCGGCAGCGAGCAGTCTCGGCTGCGCACCCTGGCCGGCAGCAACGGCGACGTGCCGATCAGCGTGCGCAACGATCTGAGCGGCGAGGCCAGCCGGATCGCGGTCCGGCTCAGGGTGACCTCCGACCAGCCGGATCTGCTCAAGATCGAGCCGTACGAGGACAAACTGGAGATCCTCGGCGGCCAGAACCAGACCATCCGGATCCCGATGACCTCGACCTCCACGGCCAGCGGCCAGACGACCGTGACGGTCCAGCTCACCACCGACGACGGCCGCAAGTACGGCAAGCCGGTCGAGCTGACCGTGCGGACCACCGGCTACACCGGGGTCGCCCTGGTGATCGTCGGAGCCGCCCTCGTGGTGATGCTTGCCGCCGTCGTCCTGCGCGTCCTGCGCCGCAGGGGAGGCCGCCGCCCCGCGGCCGCTCCCCCGCCCGAGCGCCTGCACGAGCCCGCCGGCACCGAGTCCTGAGCGCCTGGCGCTCCCAGCACGTAGCGGAGGAAAGCGCATGAGCAGGGTTCTGCGCGCGAGCGCGATCATGGCGGCGGGGACGATGGTCTCCCGCGTCACCGGCTTCGTCCGGACGGCGGTGCTCGCGGCGGCCATCGGCACCTTCGCGCTGGGCGACGCCTACAACGTCGCCTACACGATTCCCCTCATCCTGTTCGACCTGCTCATCGGCGGGATCCTGAGCAGCGTCGTGGTTCCGATGATCATCAGGCGGCAGAAGTCCGACCCCGACGGCGGCCGGGCCTACGAGCAGCGTCTGATGACGCTCGGGGTGATCACGCTCACCCTGCTGGCGTTGGTCGCGGTGATCCTCGCCGGACCGCTGATCAGCCTCTACAGCACCGACTGGGGGCCCAGGCAGACCGAGGTCGCGGTCAGGCTGGCGCAGTTCATCCTGCCGCAGATCGCCTTCTTCGGGATCGGCGCGATCGCCGGCGCGATCCTCAACACCCGCGACAGATTCGCCGCGCCGATGTGGGCACCGGTGCTGAACAACATCGTGATGATCGGCGTCGCGATCGTCTACTACGTGAAGCTGGGCGGGGCGGGCACCGACGTCGACACGATCGCCGACGCCGACCTGGCGCTGCTCGGGCTCGGCACCACGGCCGGCATCGTGGCGCAGTGCGCGGTGCTGGTCATCGCGCTGCACCGGGTGGGATTCCGCTTCCGGCCCAGGTTCGACCTGCGCAACGCCGGGCTCGGCGAGATGAGCAGGACCGCGGTCTGGACCTTCGCCTACGTGGGGATCAGCCAGCTGGGCTTCCTGATCACCACCAAGCTGGCGACCGGCGCGGGACAGCGTGCCCCCGGTGCGGGAAACGCCGCCTACTCCTACGCCTACCAGTTCTTCCAGCTCCCCTACGGGATCATCGCGGTCTCGGTGATCACCGCGATGCTGCCCAGGATGAGCCGGGGGGTGGCCGACGGCCAGCTCGACACGGTCCGCGAGGAGTTCGCATCCGGGGTGCGGCTGGTGTCGGTGCTGCTGGTGCCCGCCGGGCTGCTGCTGATGGTGCTCGGCCCCGCGGTGACCGTGCTGATCTTCTCGTGGGGCAACATGACCGTCGGCTCGGCGGTCTACATCGGCAACGTGCTGCAGGTCTTCGGGCTCGCGCTGGTGCCGTTCTCGATCTTCCAGCTCCTGCTGCGCGTCTTCTACTCCTTCGGCGACACCCGCACCCCGGCGTTCCTCGCCCTCGGCAACGTGGCGGTGAACGCCACGCTCAGCCTCGTGGCCTACTACACCCTGCCCGCCAGGTACATCGTGATGGGCCTCGCGCTCGCGTTCACCGTCGCCTACGTGGCCGGTGCCGCGGTCGCCTGGACGATGGCCTCGCGCCGCGTGGGGGGCCTGGCGGGACGCACGGTGGCCGCCGGACTGTCCCGGATGTATCTCGCCGCCCTCCCGGCGGCCGCGTTCGCGCTCGGCGTGCTGTGGCTCACGCAGGAACTCACCGCGTTGGACGCGCTGAGTGCGGCCGTCATGCTGGCGGCGGGCGGCGGACTCGGTATGGTTCTTTACTTGGCGATCGCCCACCGGATGCGCATCCCCGAGGTGAGTTCGATCGTTGGAATGGTCGCAGGACGGGTAGGCCGGTAAGCCAAAGACTTGTCTTAAACGTCTGACAAGACGAACACGGGCGGAACCGGTGCGGGACTACCATGGTGCGACGCGTGTGGTGACATGCGGCTAATGGAAGCAGGAGGGCGTGGGCGGATCCACCCAGCATCATGTGATGTGTCTTGATGTGCTGACCGGGCATGGTGTTGTCGTGTTCTCAGGTACGGGGTCCTCGTGAGTTCCCCCGCCGTAGAGCCCGGCACCAAGCTGGCCGAGCGTTTCCGGCTCGAAGACCGCGTCCACGAGTCGGGCGGGGCCACCCTGTGGAAGGCCATCGACGAGGTGCTCGCCAGGCCCGTCGCCGTCCACACCTTCGATCCCGACTTCCCCCGCCTGAACGAGGTCGTCACGGCCGCCAGGGTGGCGAGCCGGCTCACCGACCCCCGTCTCACCCAGGTCTTCGACGCGACCGAGGACGACGGCCACTCCTATGTCGTCAGCGAGTGGGTGAGCGGCGAGTCCTTCGGCGACATGATCGCGGGCGGGCCCCTCGACCCCGAGCGGGCCGCCGCGATGGTCGCCGAGGCCGCGGAGGCCCTGGCGCACGCGCACGAGGCGAACCTCGCCCATCTCTGCCTCACCCCCGAGCACCTGGTCTGGACGGCGGGCAGCACGGTCAAACTGCTCGGCCTGGGAGTCGACGCCGTCCTGGACGACGTGATGAGCGACGACCCCGCCCGCGAGGACGCCGAGGGACTCGGCCGCCTGCTGTACGCCGGGCTGACCGGCCACTGGCCGGGCGACGAGCGAAGCAGCGGCGGCCTGCCCGTCGCGCCCGTGACCGACGGGCACTTCTGCACACCGCGCCAGGTCACCGCGGGCGTTCCCGGCTACCTGGACGCCATCGTCTGCCGGGCGATACTGCCGGAGACCAGGCGCGGGCTCGAACCGCTGACCACGCCCGCCGAGGTCGCCGAGGCCCTGGCCTCGGTGTCGCGGCCCAGTCCCCTGCCGATGCCGACGCCGATGCCCATGACGGCGCTGCCGGTGGCGGCCTCGCGCTCCGAGGGGGTCGACACCGCGGCTCCCCAGCGCCACACACCGCCCTCGCAGCATCAGACCCAGCACCAGCACCAGCACCGCCCGATGCCCCGGCAGGGGGGCGGCATGGTCAACAAGGTCGCCATGACCGTCGTCGTGCTGCTGGTGATGGTCGCCGTCGGTCTGGGCGCCTGGACCCTCGGCCGCAGCATCGGCAACGCCGGCACCCCGGTGCCCGGCGAGGAGAGCACCACGCCCACGCCGACCGCGGCCGTCGAGATCCGCGAGGTGAAGCCCTCCTCGGTCACCGGCTTCGACCCGCTGGGCGACAGGGAGGAGCGCGGCGAACTCGCCGGCTTCGCGATCGACGGTAAGGATTCCACCGACTGGCACTCCGAGTCGTACGACTCCGCCGACTTCGGCCGGCTCAAGACGGGTGTGGGCCTCCTGCTGGACATGGGCGAGAGCGTCCCGGTGAAGCAGGTGACGGTCGATTTCGGCGGCACCTCGGGAGGCACCGCCGAACTCAGGGTTGGCGACTCCCCGCAACTGGAGTCCCTCTCGGTCCTCCAGAAGGTCAACGGAGTCTCCGGTAAGAAGACGTTCACCGCGGAGGCCCCGAAGAAGGGCCGCTACGTGCTCGTCTGGTTCACCAAAATGCCCACCTACCAGGGGAAGTTCCGCGGGCAGGTGCAGGAGATCAAGGTCTTCGCGACCAAGTGACACTGCTCCGATTTGATCTGTTTTGCATGGCTTCTTGCAGATCATCGGAGAATTCGTGGCACCATCTATCCCGTAGAGGTGTTCTCCCCGGATCGGTATAGCAGGACTCTCCTTGTGAATTCCCCACCCGAGACCCCGCCAGCGGCGGACGAGCAGACGGCGAAGGCCCACGTGTCCGACGCCGACCTGCTCACCCGGCACATCGCCGGGGATCCGCACGCCTTCAGTGAAATAGTCAAGCGACATCGAGACCGCATGTGGGCGGTCGCCCTGCGCACGCTGGGCGACCCCGACGAGGCGGCCGACGCCGTTCAGGACGCCTTCGTCTCGGCCTATCGCAAGGCCGGGAGCTTTCGCGGCGAGGCGGCCGTGACCACGTGGCTGCACCGCATCGTGGTCAACGCCTGCCTCGACCGCATGCGCAGGAAATCGGTGCGCCCGGTGGCCGACGACGAGCTCGTCGAGGCCGCGGAGCGTGATACCCCGGTGCTCGACCAGACGGCCGAGCGCGAAGTGTCCATGGAGGTTTCCGCGGCACTGAAGCTGCTGCCCTCCGACCAGCGCGCCGCGCTGGTGCTCGTGGACATGATGGGCTACTCGATCGAAGACGCGGCCCAGGTGCTGGAGGTGCCGAGCGGCACGGTGAAGAGCCGGTGCGCGCGCGGAAGGGCGAAACTCGCCCCGATTCTTTCCCATTTACGGAACCGATCAGACCTGTCTCGCGTCTCATCCGCGAAGGGAGCAGAACTTCGTGACGGGTGATACGCACTACGACCTGGAGATCTTGGCCGAACTGGCCGAGGGACTCCTCGACGCCGCCACCGCCATGCGGGTACGCGAGCATCTCGCGATCTGCGACCCCTGTGGCGAAAGCCTCGCCGATCTCGCAGCGGTCCGTGAGGTCCTGGCGGCGACCCCCACACCGGCGATGCCGATGGGAGTCGCGCTGAGGATCGACCGCGCGCTGGCCGCCGAGGCGGAAAGCTTCCGTGGAGGTGGAGTGGGCCTGGTGGAAGCACCGGCCTGGGACGACATAATGCGCGACGCGCCGTGGGAGACGTCCTCTCCCGCACAACCGGCGCCATGGGAGACGACCCCTCACCGGGACCCGATCCCCGAAAAGGAGCCAGAGCTCGAACCGGCCGTGCGGCTGGGGGTCGTCGACGACGACGGCACCGTGGTCCCGGTGGTCCCCACCAGACGTCGCGGCGCGAACCGACGGCGCCGGTGGGCGATGCCCGCCACCGCCGCGGCGGGCGTGGCGGCGGCGGTGATCGGCGCGACCGCGCTGGCGACCGGGACGCTGTCGGCGTCCGGCCCGGACCGCGTTCCGCTGATCGCCAAATCCGCACCGACGGCGGACACGATCCAGTACACGCTGACCGACAGCAACTACAACTACACCGACGCCGAGCTCCGCGGCTCGCTGCTCGACTACATCGGCCCCGGGACCATCGTCGGAACGACCGACAACTCCGGGATCGACAAGTGCGTCCGGCAGATCTCGGCGCGGGTCGGCACGTCGCCCTTCGCCGTGGACCAGGGGTTCTACAACGGGCAGGAGGCCAACATCCTGCTCTTCTGGCAGAACAAGGCCAAGAACACGGTGCGCGTCCACGTCGTGGGGCCGCAGTGTGACGACGTGCGCAAGCCGGGTCTCGCGAGCTGGTGACCTGGAGGAGGCGGCCCCGGGGGACCTCGGCAGGCCGCGCGGAACGATCGGTGGGGAGACACACGGGGTGATCGGCGGCGGGTAATCCGCTCCCAGAACCCTCGCACCTTCTCCGTACCCTTCGTCTGCGCCCGGCATGGATTCGTCCGTGCCGGGCTTTCCCGTTCCACCGGCGGATCCGTCACCGCGCCCGGTGGGAATCAGCGGCGCCTAGGATCTGTTGACGCCGGTGGCAACGACAGAGGAGAGGCGCGAGCACTGATGGACGTCCGGAATGTGATCATCATCGGGTCGGGTCCCGCCGGTTACACGGCCGCCGTGTACTCCGCGCGTGCCGACCTCAACCCGCTGGTCTTCGAGGGCTCGGTCACCGCCGGTGGCGCCCTGATGAACACCACCGAGGTGGAGAACTTCCCCGGCTTCCCCGGTGGCATCATGGGCCCGGACCTGATGGACGGGATGCGCAAGCAGGCCGAGCGGTTCGGCGCCGAGCTGGTCGCCGACGACGTGATCGAGGTCGACCTGACCGTCACCCCGAAGGTCGTCAAGACCGCCACCGACACCTACTACGCCAAGTCCGTCATCCTCACGACGGGCTCGGGCTACCGCGAGCTGGGCGTACCCAACGAGAAGCGCCTCTCCGGCCACGGCGTGTCGTGGTGTGCCACCTGTGACGGGTTCTTCTTCCGCGGCCAGGACATCGTGGTCGTCGGCGGCGGCGACACCGCGATGGAGGAGGCGATCTTCCTGACCCGGTTCGCCGCCTCGGTGACGGTGGTGCACCGTCGCGACGAGCTCCGCGCCAGCAAGATCATGCAGGACCGGGCGTTCGCGAACGAGAAGATCCGCTTCCTGTGGGACAGCGAGGTCGTCGACGTGCTGGGCGAGTCCAAGGTGAGCGGGGTGCGGGTGCGCAACCTCAAGACCGGCGCGGAGGCGGAGATCGCCGCCACCGGCCTGTTCGTCGCGATCGGGCACGACCCGCGCGTCGAGCTGGTCAAGGGCCAGGTGGACCTGGACGACGAGGGTTACATCAAGGTCGACTCGCCCTCGACCCGCACCAACCTGGACGGTGTGTTCGCCGCGGGCGACGTGGTCGACCACATCTACCGGCAGGCGATCACCGCCGCCGGCACCGGCGCCGCCGCCTCGCTCGACTCCGAGCGCTGGCTGACCGAGCACGAGAACGCGTAACCCCGGGCGGAAGAGAGCGACGGGCGGTGCCCGCACCGCCCGTCACCCCGTCCGTCAGGGCGGGCCTCAGGCGCCGTGAGCATCGTCACGGGTCGGCCGGGCTCTCGCCCGCCGGGCACACGTCGCGCACCGTCGAACGGCGCGTCGGGCGTGCGCCGGTCGCCATGCCGGTGATCCCATCGGTATCGTCCTCGCCGCCGGGTCGGCGGAGAGGTGGAACGCGTGTCGGGCCGGTGCGAGACCCCCGGGGAGGGTTCTCCTCGGCGGGTGACCGGCGACGAAGCGGGAACACCCTCGCGGGCGACCGTGGGAACCCCCTTGTGCGCGAGGGGGGAAAGTCAACAGCAGCAGTCCTCAGGCAAGAGCAAGAGGGAGAGCAGGAACCTTGGGCACCATCAAGCACGTGACCGACGCCAGCTTCGAGACCGACGTTCTCAAGAGCGACAAGCCCGTGATCGTCGATTTCTGGGCCGAGTGGTGCGGCCCGTGCCGCCAGGTCGCGCCCATTCTGGAGGAGATCGCCGGCGAGAACGCCGAGAAGCTGACCGTCGTCAAGCTGAACGTCGACGAAAATCCGGCAACGGCGACAAACTACGGCGTACTCCAGATTCCTACCCTGAACGTCTATAAGAACGGAGAGGTTGTGAAGCAGATCATCGGCGCCAAGCCGAAGGCCATGCTGCTTCGCGAGCTTGAGGGCATCATCTAGGCCCCCTGCGGTCGGCCGTCCCCCACGGCGTCCGGCCGTATCACCCGCTTCCGAGCGGCACACCCACCCACTGAAGGCCCCCCGTCTCACCACGGGGGGCCTTCACATGAGCGGGCCCATGCGCGGGGCCTTCCCACCGCGGGACGGGCCGACGGATCCGGGGACGGGTTCGGCCGGGGAGAAGAGGGGTTCGACCGACGCGTTCGACCTCGGATGTCCGGCCCCCGCGGGAAGGGCCGGTGCGGCTCCGGAGGGTCTCGGAAGGGTGCGTTCGGCCCCAGAGCGTGCCGTACGGGCTCCAGAAGGTCTCAGACGGGCCGTAGCGCCCTCTCGGGACTCATCGACCCGAGGAGCCTCTCCAGTGCCACCTCGACGTCCTCACGCCACGAGACGGCGTTCTTGAGCTCCAGGCGGAGGCGGGGGAAGCGCAGATGCGGGCGCACCGTCTTGAACCCCACGGAGAGCAGGTAGTCGGCGGGCATCAGGCACGCACCCGGCTGCTCCCACTTCAGATCGCCGAACGCCTCGATCGCACGCACCCCGCGCCGGGTCAGATCCTTGGCCACGCCCTGGACCAGCATCCGGCCCAGGCCGCCCCCGGAGAACTCCGGGATGATGTGCGCGGTCATCAGCAACACCGCGTCCGCGCTCACCGGCGAGGTCGGGAAGGCCACCGAGCGCGGCACGTAGTGCGGCGGCGCGTAGAGGACGAATCCGGCGGCCACCCCGTCCACGTAGACGATCTTTCCGCAGCTTCCCCACTCCAGCAGGGTCGAGGAGATCCAGGCCTCTTTCTCCAGTCCCGGGTCGCCGGCCTTCATCGCCCGGTCCGCGTTGACGGGATCGAGCTCCCAGAAGACGCACCGGCGACAGCGGCGCGGCAGGTCGTCGAGATTGTCGAGGGTGACGTTTGCCAGCCGACGCGACACCTGTTGGCCCCAATCCTGGCGAGACGAGTGCAAGCCATGGCGAAAAACGCGCGAAAACGGCGTCTCCAGCTGGCATCGTAGCCCAGTGCGGGTCCTGCTTTCAGGAGGTCCTCTCCCTACACGCAGACGAACTGCGACCCCTGACGTACGCTGGTTTCTCTGGTATGAGCGCTTTGTGTGCTCCACACAACCTAGGAGGTGGACCGTGCCCCAGAACCGTGATCACGGTCAGGCCGTCACCCCGGCCCAAGGTTCGCGCATCGACGCCTACGTCGACCGTTACGCGGCACGGGCAACCGGGATGGTCGCCTCCGAGGTACGAGCTCTCTTCTCCGTCGCGTCGAGGCCCGAGGTGGTCTCGCTCGCCGGCGGCATGCCGTACGTCACCGCCCTCCCGCTGGACGTGGTGGGGGAGCTGGTCGCCGACCTGATCGCCAAGCGCGGCCCCGTCGCGCTCCAGTACGGCTCGGGGCAGGGCGACCCGCACCTGCGCGAGCAGATCTGTGACGTCATGCGGCTGGAGGGGATCGAGGCCAACTCCAACGACGTCGTCGTGACCGTCGGCTCCCAGCAGGCCCTCGACCTCATCACCCGGATCTTCATCGACCCGGGTGACGTCGTGCTCGCCGAGGGACCCTCCTACGTCGGAGCCCTGGGCACGTTCTCCGCCTACCAGGCCAATGTCATCCACATCGCGATGGACAACGAGGGGATCATCCCCGAGTCGCTCGCCCAGACCGTCTACGCCCTGAAGAGCGCGGGCAATCGGATCAAGTTCCTCTACACGATCCCCACCTTCCAGAACCCGGCGGGCGTGACGCTCAGCGCCGAGCGCAGGCAGCGGGTCCTGGAGATCTGCCAGCGGGCCGACGTGCTGATCGTCGAGGACAACCCGTACGGCCTGCTCCGCTTCGACGGCGACCCCGTCCGGACGCTACGCGCCGACAACCCCGAGGGCGTCGTCTACCTCGGCTCGTTCTCCAAGACCCTCGCCCCCGGTTTCCGGGTCGGCTGGGCCCTCGCCCCGCACGCCATCCGCGAGAAGCTGGTGCTGGCGATGGAGTCCGCGGTCCTGTCGCACTCCTCCTTCACCCAGCTCGCCGTCGGCCAGTATCTGGCCACCCAGCCCTGGCGCGAGCAGATCAAGACGTTCGGGGAGCTCTACCGCGAGCGCCGCGACACCATGCTCTCCTCGCTGGAGGCCCTGATGCCCGACGGCGTCACCTGGACCCGCCCCGACGGCGGGTTCTTCGTCTGGGCCACCCTTCCCCAGGGACTCGACTCCAAGGCGCTCCTGCCCCGCGCGGTCGCGGAGCGGGTGGCCTTCGTGCCGGGCACCGGCTTCTTCGCCGACGGCGGTGGCGCGCGGCACATGCGGCTCTCCTACTGCTATCCCGAGCCCGACCGCATCCGCGAGGGCGTCCGCCGCCTGGCAGGGGTGATCGGGCAGGAGCTCCGTCTCCGCGACACCTTCGGGACCGGCTCGCCCACCGAACGCGTCGGCATCGACACCCCGGGACCCGACCTCGCGTAACCTCGCCCCCGTAAGGTGCCCCGTGCCACGGGGCACCTCCGGCATGAGTTCCTCCCCCTCGGTGCCGTACGGTGACTTCCTGCGCCGGTGCGCGGTGATCGATCCCGATCCGTCGGGACGACCGCGCACGCGGGACGAGAGCGACAGGACAGGCTCGGAGCGGGCCATGACGAGAGGTATGTCGGATGAGTGACCTGGGCCATGTGCTCGTCCTGGCGGGCGGGCTCTCCTACGAGCGGGAGGTCTCGCTGCGATCGGGCCGGCGGGTGAGCGAGGTGCTGCGGGGAGCGGGCGTCTCCGTGGAGACCCGCGACACCGACGCGTCCCTGGTTCCCGCCGTGCTCGCGGACCCGCCGGACGCGGTCTTCGTCACCCTGCACGGCGGAGCGGGCGAGGACGGAGCCATCCGCTCGGTCCTCGAACTCCTCTCCGTCCCGTACGTCGGCGCCGGCCCCGACGCCTGCCGGGTCGCCTACGACAAGCCCACCGCCAAGACCGTCGTCCGCTCCGTCGGACTGCGCACCCCCGACTCGGTGACGCTGCCCAAGGAGACCTTCCACGACCTCGGCGCCTCCGCGGTGCTGGCCCGCATCGTGGACCATCTCGGCCTTCCCCTGTTCGTCAAGCCGTCCCGCGGCGGTTCGGCGCTCGGCGCGTCGATCGTCCGCAGCGCGGAGGATTTCCCCGCCGCCATGGTCGGCTGCTTCGCCTACGGCGACACCGCGCTGATCGAGCGCTGCATCGAGGGGGTCGAGGTCGCCGTCTCCGTGGTCGACCTCGGGGACGGGCCCGTGGCACTGCCCCCCGTGGAGATCGTCGCCGACGAGGGCGTGTACGACTACGCGGCCCGCTACACCGCCGGGCACACCGAGTTCTTCGCCCCGGCACGCCTCACGCCCGAGGTGTCGGCCGCATGTGCCGAGATGGCCGTGACCGCGCACACCGCCCTCGGTCTCCGGGACATCTCACGCACCGACCTGATCGTCGACGCGAACGGCCTGCCCTACTTCCTTGAGGTGAACGTCGCCCCGGGGATGACCGAGACGTCGCTCCTCCCCATGGCCGCCGAGGCCGCGGGGGAAGATCTCGGCACCCTCTGCCGGACCCTCCTGGAACAGGCCGTCATCCGCGGAGCCTGACCCTCCCTGCCTCCTTGCCCTGCCTCCTTGACGGGAGGCAGCCGGGGAAGGGCCTCTCTGTCTCGGAGTGAACGTCGCCCCGGGGGTGACCAAGACGTCGCTCCTCCCCATGGCCGCCGAGGCCGCGGGGGAAGATCTCGGCACCCTCTGCCGAACCCTCCCGTAACAGGCGCCGTCACTCGCGGAGTTCCCTCCCGCGAAGGTCCTGCGGTGAGGGCCGCACGGTGAAATCAGGATTTCCCAGACGAAAGTCGAGCCGACGAGCGGGGCGAGCCCGGTAACGGACCGGGTTTGCCCATACGCTGACCGTGTGCTGACCTCCACCCCATTCCCCAAGAGATTCCCCAAGAGCTTCGCGAGCGACAACCACGCGGGCGTGCACCCTGCGGTTCTCACCGCCATCCTCAAAGCGAACACCGGAGACGCCCTCCCCTATGGGGGGGACGTCTGGACCACCGCTATGGAGGACGCCTTCCGCGCCGAGTTCGGCGCCCGCGCGACCGCATATCCCATGTTCAACGGCACCGGCGCCAACGTCGTAGGGCTCGGACTCGTACTCCGGGCGTACGACGCGGTGCTCTGCCCCACCACCGCCCACATCAACACCAACGAGTGCGGCGCCGCCGAACGCATGCTGGGTGCCAAGCTGGTCACCCTCCCCACGGACGACGGCAAGCTCTCCGTGAACGACATCCGTGGCCAACTGTCCGTGCTCGGGAACGAGCACCACTCCCAGCCCAGGGTCGTCTCCATCTCCCAGGTGACCGAGTGCGGCACCTGTTACACCGTCGACGAGATCGCGGAGCTCGCGGAGTTCGTCCACGAGCACGACCTCTTCCTGCACATGGACGGCGCCCGGCTCGCCAACGCGGCGGCCGAGCTCGGCTGCTCGCTCCGTTCCCTCACCACGGACGCGGGCGTGGACCTGCTCAGCTTCGGGGGTACCAAGAACGGGGCGATGGGGGCCGAGGCACTCGTGGTCCTCCGCCCGGAGCTGGACCCCGCCGCACTGTTCCTTCGCAAACAGGGGATGCAGCTCGCTTCCAAGATGCGCTTCGTCTCCGCCCAACTGACCGCCCTCCTCACCGAGGAGCTCTGGCGCGAGAACGCCGCCCACGCCAACGCGATGGCCCGCCGCCTCGCCAACGGCATCGCCGACCTTCCGGAGGTCTCGCTCCGCTACCCCGTGCAGTCCAACGCCGTCTTCCCCGTACTCCCCGAGAAGGCCATCGCGGAACTGCAGCAGCGCTATCTCTTCCATGTCTGGGACGCGGCGGAGAACGTGGTCCGCTGGGTCACGGCCTTCGACACCGCTCCCGAGCACGTCGACACCTTCGTCGCCGACATCCGTCTCGCCGTCCAAGAAGCCGTTGGCTTCTGAGGGGCGTTTGTTTCACGTGAAACAGCCTTCTCCCGGAAGGGGCGGCTGTTTCACGTGAAACACCGGTCGCCGTCCTGGTGGGCCGTCGTCCACACGCCACGGGTAAGGGCGTCTCGAACCTGGTCTCGTGCGCGATGCGCGTCCTGGCGAGCCGTCCACACGCCGCGGGTAAACCCCGCCATTGACGACGAGAGTTCGGCTCTCGGTGACAAGCCCGGCCTCCGGAGGACGAGAGTCCGGCTCTCGCTCCTCGTCGCCACTCCCGCCCTTCGGCCCTTCTCGGCGAGGCCCGTCGTCCCGCCCCCGAGCTCGGTTCGCATGGTCGCCCCTCTGTGTTTCACGTGAAACGGTGCCGCCTCATCACAGCGGCGGCTGGTACCGCTCCGGTCGGGCTGTCGCGGCGAGTCGGCCTTCGCAGGCCGCTCTCACCTCCCGGGGAAGCACCCCGAGAAAATCGAGGCTGTCGGGGGCATCCAGACTCCGGAATGGTGTCGGGGTGGATTCACTGAGTCGCCGAGTGCACCGCGGGACCGCTTCCCCACCTTCGCGGTGGGCGTACCTTCCCGGACTCACCGCAACCGGTTCGCCCTCTCCGGCTCACCGTCCCGGAGCCACTGCCATCGGTTCGCTTTCCCGGATCTCCGGGATCGGAGAGATCACCCTTCCATCGCCTGCAGCGACCCCGGAGCCATCGTGCCGATGATGCGCTCCAGATCGTCGATGGTCGCGAACTCCACCACGATGCGTCCCTTGCGGCGGCCGAAATCGACCTTCACGCGGGTCTCGAAGCGGTCGGAGAGACGGTCGGCCAGGTGCCGGAGGGCCGGCTCCTCGTCGGGCTTCGCCCGAGGAGCTCGCGGAGCGGGTGCCGGGGCCGCCTTGGCATCGCCCACGGCGACGATCTCCTCGACCGCGCGGACCGACAGCAGTTCGGCCGAGATCCGGTTGGCGAGATGTTCCTGGGCGGCGGGATCGTCCAGGCGGAGCAGGGCTCGGGCGTGGCCCGCGCTGATCGTTCCGGCCGCCACCTTGCGCTGCACCCCGGGCGGGAGCTTCAGCAGGCGCACCGTGTTGGTCACGTGCGAGCGGGAACGGCCGATGCGGGCGGCGAGCTGCTCGTGGGTGGCGCCGAAGTCGTCGAGCAGCTGCTGGTAGGCCGCCGCCTCCTCCAGGGCGTTGAGCTGCTCGCGCTGGAGGTTCTCGATGAGCGCGTCGAGCAGGAGCTTGTCCTCCTGGGTCTCCCGCACGATCGCAGGGATCTCGGAGAGCCCGGCGAGCTTGGAAGCGCGCCAGCGGCGCTCACCCATGATCAGCTCGTAGTGTCCCTCGCCCGTGGCGCGCACCACGATCGGCTGGAGCAGGCCGACCTCGCCGATCGAAGTCGCCAGATCCTTCAGGGCGTCCTCGTCGAAGATGTCTCGCGGCTGACGTGGGTTGGGCGCGATGTCGTCGACGGGGATCTCAAGGAAGTAGGCGCCCTCGACCGGGGCGGGCCCCGGCCGCTCCGGTGTCACCGGCTCCGGGGCGACCATGGTCGCGGTCATCGACGCGGGTGGCTCCGCGACGACGGCCGGGCCCGTCGGGATGAGCGCCCCCAGCCCTCTGCCCAGCCCTCTCGGCTGCTTGCTCACTTGCCCCTCCCGAGACTCAAGGTGTCGCACTCACTGACAGGCCCGTGACCGCGGCCACGAGATTCCCGGCGCTCATACGGCCGCACCGCGATAAGCGATCTCGCGGGCGGCGTCCATGTAGGCCATCGCACCGCTGGAGCCCGGGTCGTACGTCATGACCGACTGACCGTAACTCGGCGCCTCGGAGACGCGCACGCTTCGGGGGATGAGGGTACTCAACACCGTCGCGCCGAAGTGGGAGCGAACCTCCTCGGCGACCTGGGAGGCGAGGCGGGTGCGTCCGTCGTACATCGTCATGAGGATGGTGGAGAGGTCGAGTGTGGGGTTCAGGTGCGCGCGGACCAGATCCACGTTTCTCAGCAACTGGCCAAGGCCTTCCAGCGCGTAGTACTCGCACTGGATGGGGATCAGCAGTTCGTTCGCGGCCATCAGCGCGTTGACCGTGAGCAGGCCGAGCGAGGGAGGGCAGTCAATGAGGATGTAGTCGAACTCGACGGCGTCGTACGCGGTCAGCGCGCGCTGCAGGCGGGCCTCACGGGCGACCATGGAGACCAGCTCGATCTCGGCTCCGGCGAGGTCGATGGTGGCGGGAGCGCAGTAGAGGCCCGGCATGTCCGGAACCGCCTTCACGACCTCCGCGAGCGGCAGATCCTCCACGAGCACCTTGTACATGTCCGGTACGTCGCCACGGTGCTCGACCGCGAGAGCCGTCGAGGCGTTGCCCTGGGGGTCGAGGTCGACCACGAGCACCCGCTGGCCGTGCATGGACAGCGCCGCCGCCAGATTGACCGACGTGGTGGTCTTGCCGACGCCGCCCTTCTGGTTCGCGACGGTGAAAATCCGGGTTTTGGCAGGGCGCGGCCAGTCCCCATCCCGGACCCCGGTGGAGCCTCCGGGAGCGGTGGCGGTCTTCTGGGCCGATGTTTCACGTGAAACCACTGAGCTGAGTGCCTCTCGTACCAGCGGCGAGTCGCCGGGATTAAGGGGGGTCTGGGTCACGGTCGTCTTCCTTTCAACCGGCCTGACTACGGCACCGGGAGCCGGTGCCGGCCAGCCCAGACCGGAAAGCCGTCCATGGGGCAAAACGGCAGGAACCTCGGGCCAGCCGAGACCGCTCCTCGCGCTGGCGATCGCACTCGAATGGTCTTCCACTGGCCTCGTACTCGCTTTGCTCGGTCTATCTGGGGGCCTCGCGCTACCTGCCGCGCGAGGCACGATCCTTCCGGCGAGAGGTCTTCCGCGCTCCCTCGGGAGCTCGACCGGCGACCACTCGGATGAGAGTTGCGGGCGGCTCGACCTTACCGCGCCCAACCGATGCGAGCTCGGCGGTTTGCACCCCACTCGACCGTAATTGCGCCTCTGCGTCCGCCAACTCCTCAGCGGCACGCTCGCCCTTCATGGCCAGTAGCTCACCGCCCTCGCGCAGGAGGGGCAGTGACCATTTCAGCAGGCGGTCGAGCGGCGCCACCGCGCGGGCGGCGGCGACGTCGAACTCCCGCCTGCCCGCGAACTCCTCGGCCCGGCCGCGCAACACCTCGACGTTGCCGAGTTTCAGCGACTCCACGCACTCCTCCAGGAAGACCGTCCGGCGAAGGAGCGGCTCCAGGAGGGTGACGGTGATGTCGGGCCGCACGATCGCGAGGACCAGACCCGGCAGACCGGCACCGGAACCGATGTCGACCAGGCGTACGTCGGCGGGCACGACCTCGGCGATCACCGCACAGTTGAGCAGGTGGCGGTCCCAGATGCGCGGTACCTCCCGTGGGCCGAGCAGCCCGCGCACCACCCCGGGACCGGCCAACAGCTCCGCGAAGGCCTCCGCTCTCGCCCAGGCGTCGCCGGTGAACACCTCGCGCGCGACCTCGGGCGGTTCGGGGATCTGGTCACTCACTCGACGCTCACTCTTCCCTCGGAAAAATCGGGCTCAGGCCGGTCTCAAGGCTAATGGCCCGCCTCGGCATCGGGTGACGTCGCCACCGTGGGTTGGGGTGTGACGTCACCAGAACAGGCGTCGGCACCGCGATGGATCGAGACGTGAGGTTACGAGAACGGATGACGTCGTTACCGTAGGTCAGGGTGTGACGTCACCAGAACAAGTGACTTCGCCACCTGGCGCAGGATGTGGAGTCACGAGAAAGGCCGCTGCCCCCGGCGAAGCGGGGACAGCGGCCTTTTGTCAGCGCGTACCTTCGCGCCAAAGGATGCTAGGCGGGAAGGACCACCACGAAACGACGGGGCTCCTCGCCCTCGGACTCGCTGCGCAGGCCCGCCGCGGCGACGGCGTCATGCACGATCTTCCGCTCGAACGGGGTCATCGGCTGCAGCGACTTGGGCTCGCCGTTCCGCTTGACGTCCGCTGCGATCTTGGTGCCGAGCTCGCTCAGCTCGCTCCTGCGGCGGTCGCGGTAGCCGCCGATGTCGAGCATCAGGCGTGAGCGCTCACCCGTCTGGCGGTGGACCGCGAGGCGGGTCAGCTCCTGGATGGCCTCCAGCACCTCACCGTTGGGGCCGACCAGGTCGCCGCCCTTGATGTCGACGACCGACACCACGGCGCGATCGCCTTCGACATCCATGTCGATGTCACCGTCGATGTCGGCGATGTCGAGCAGACCCTCGACATAGTCCGCCGCGATCTCGCCTTCCTGCTCCAGGGCGGCGAGATCGGGAACCGCCTTCGCGGGCTCCTTCTCGGCCTCGGCCTCGGTCACGTCCGGCCACTCCTTCGTGCTGTCGGGATGAGACGTCAGGACTTCTTGCTGCCGGTCCGCTTACTGCGGGGCTGGCGGGTGGGCTGCTGCCGGATCACCTTGGTCTCCGGTACCGCAGGCGCCTCGGGCTCGGGAGCGGTCTTCTTGACCTTGCTCAGCAGGCTCGGCTTGGGCTCGGGAGTGGTGACGTTGCCCTTGGCGTCGACCACCGGGGAGGGGTTGCGGCTGTAGAACCAGTGCTGCTGGCCGAGGGTCCAGACGTTGGTGGTGACCCAGTAGAGGATCAGGCCGAGGGGGAAGTTCAGCGAGAAGATCGCGAACAGCGGCGAGACGTACATCAGGATCTTCTGCTGCTGCGCCATCGGGTTGTCCGGCATCTGGGCGATCGAGCGGGTCACGCTCTGCCGGACGGTGAGGAAGGTCGTCAGCGAGCTGACCGCCACGAAGATCGCGAGCACGACCTTGGTGATGATCGGGTCGGCGTCCAGCTGGACGATGTCGGCAGAGCTCGTGAAGAACGTCGCGGGGATGGGGGCGCCGAAGATGTGCGCGGCCCGGGCGCTGTCGACGAGGGTCTGCGTCATGCCGAACTTGGCGTGCCCGCCGGCCATGGCCTGCAGCACGGTGAACATCGAGATGAAGATCGGGAACTGCGCCAGGATCGGCAGACAGCCACCCAGCGGGTTGGCGCCCTGCCCCTGGTACAGCGCCATGACCTCCTGGTTCATGCGCTGCTTGTCGTTCTTGTACCGCTTGCGGATCTCCTGGACCTTGGGGGCCAGCTCCTGCATCTTCTTCGAGGAGCGCATCTGCTTGAGGAAGAGCGGGAAGATCAACAGTCGCATCAGCACGGTGAGCGTGATGATGGTCAGCGCCCAGTTGAGCCCGCTGTTCCTCGGAATGAAGGTGCTGTAGCCCTCGTGAATCCAGGTGATTACTTGGGCGACGGCTGTGTACAGCCAGTTCAGCCAGGACAGCTCCACCGAGCTAGCTCCCTTGCGTTTCGTCGGACCGGCCCGGGCGCGGGGGCACCGGGTCAAAGCCTCCGGGATGGAATGGGTGGCAACGCCCGATTCTCCGGATCGTCAACCATGTGCCGCGCAGCGCGCCGTGAACGGCCACGGCTTCGAGGCCGTAGGCACTGCACGAGGGGTGGAAGCGGCAACGGGGACCCAGCAGAGGGCTCACGAAGGCCCGGTAGAACCGGATCGGAGCCATCAGGATCCTGGCAGCCGGAGAAATTCCAGCGGTCTGCTGCGCCGTCATCATCGCCCATCCATGCGAGCCCCTGAGGGCTCCAGCCGCCTGAGTAAACGATCCAGCGCGACATCGAGTTCGGCGGCGATGCGCTCGCTTCGCGCGGACGCGGCCGGTGGATTGGCGCGTACCACCAGCAGGCTACCTCTCGGAAGCCGGTCGAGACGGTCTCGCATGAGGTGTCTCAACTGACGTTTGACGCGATTCCTGATGACCGCGCCTCCCACGGCACGGCTCACCACGAATCCCACCAGGGGGGGAGCATCCCTGTCAGAGCGCATGCCGAGGTGCGCGACCAGGGTGGGGCGGCCTACTCGGCTTCCCCTTCTGATCGCGCCGGCGAACTCGTCGCCCCGGCGCATGCGGGACCCTGACGGCAGCACGAGAGATCTTGTTCACCCTGGGCAGGTACGCCTGTCGCCCACCGGCAGCGATGCCGGTGGGCGACAGGCGCTACTGCCTCGGCCCGGCGAACGGGCGCAACGGATGCGTCAGGCGGAGATCTCGGCGCGGCCCTTGCGACGGCGAGCGGCAAGGATGGCGCGGCCGGCGCGGGTGCGCATGCGGAGCCGGAAGCCGTGGGTCTTCGCACGACGGCGGTTGTTCGGCTGGAAAGTACGCTTGCTCACGAGTGGGCTCCAGGCTCAAGACGCATCCCCAGCACATGGGGACGCTCGACAATGGCTGACCTGCCGGATGCGGGGCATGCGAAATAGCCGCCGCGTGACAAGCCGACCGTCGTACGTTACGGGTCAGGCGTGTCCCAGGTCAAACCAGAGGCTGTTTCCGAAGCACGCCCACACAGGTTATCCACGTTTCCACAGGCACGTTATCCACCGGCGCCTCGCCGTCCACAGGATGTGCGCTCCGTCCCCCTCGTACGCCACTAGGCTGTGGACAACGTCTTGTACACAGCTGTGGACAGGGCTACTGTCGGCCCTTCCAGACCCTCTCTCCGCTGCGAGGACGCGTCGGACCGCAGGTAACGGGCTGTGCACAGCCTGTGGATTCGATGTGGATTTCGTATGGCGCCCACGAAGGGGCCACGGGACTCCCGGCATGTGGACAACGACGAGATCCGGTGCGCCCGGCGGCCACCGTTGTGGATAAACAGATCGCGGTAGGCCAGCGGGGGCCGCGTCGGGAGGAGGGGAGCCGGACCATGGACGAAACGGACCTCAGCGCTGTCTGGGCGAGGGCTCTTGAGAACTCCCTGAACGAGAACGTCCCGTCCCAGCAGCGGGTCTGGCTCAACATGACCCGGCCCTTCGGCCTCATGAACGACACCGTGGTCCTCGCCGCCCCCACGGATTTCGCCAGAGATGTCCTGGAAAACAAACTTCGTCCGCTCATCAGCCAGGCGCTCTCCCAGGAGTTCGGCCGCCCGATGCGGGTGGCGGTCATGGTCGACCCCAGCGCGGCGGGCCCCGAGTCAGGGCTCACCCCCCGCCAGGACACTTATCCCCAGGCCCAGCCGCAGGGTTATACACAGCTTGGCGGGGCCCAGCAAGGTTATGCACAACCCTCTCAGGGCCAGCACCACGGGGGTTCCGGGCCGCAGCACCCCTATCCGGGGGGCAACCAGGCCTCGCAGTCGTCCACCGACTATCCACAGGCACAGGCGTTCTCCTATCCGTACCAGCAGGGCGAGGAGCCGCCCCAGCCGTACCTCCCCGCGGAGCCCTCGCAGAGCTCCTCGCAGGGGGAGCAGAGCCCCGGATACGGCCGTGGTTACAACCCCCAGCCGTCCCCGCCCCGACCCGAGCCCGACTCCTTCGACCGCGGCGCGCCACCCGTGCCCGGCGCGGGCGGCGCCGGAGGGGTTCAGAACAGATGGGACGGGCGCGGGAGCAGGACGCAGGGCGAGCCGGCCCGGCTGAACCCGAAGTACACCTTCGAGACCTTCGTGATCGGCTCCAGCAACCGGTTCGCGCACGCGGCGGCGGTCGCGGTGGCCGAGGCGCCGGCCAAGGCGTACAACCCGCTGTTCATCTACGGTGACTCGGGCCTGGGCAAGACCCACCTGCTGCACGCGATCGGCCACTACGCCCAGAGCCTGTACGACGGCGCGCGGGTGAGGTACGTGAGCTCGGAGGAGTTCACCAACGACTTCATCAACTCCATCCGCGACCACAAGGCCGACAACTTCCGGGGCCGCTACCGGGCGGTGGACATCCTGCTGGTGGACGACATCCAGTTCCTGGAGGGCAAGGAGCAGACGCAGGAGGAGTTCTTCCACACCTTCAACACCCTGCACAACTCCAACAAGCAGATCGTCATCTCCAGCGACCGGGCGCCGAAACAGCTGGTCACGCTGGAAGACCGGCTGCGCAACCGGTTCGAGTGGGGTCTGATCACCGACGTCCAGCCGCCCGAGTTGGAGACCCGGATCGCGATCCTGCGCAAGAAGGCGATCCAGGAAGGGCTGGCCGCGCCGCCCGAGGTGCTGGAGTACATCGCGAGCCGCATCTCCACCAACATCCGCGAGCTGGAGGGCGCCCTGATCAGGGTGACCGCGTTCGCGAGCCTGAACCGGCAGTCGGTGGACCTGCAGCTCACCGAGGTCGTGCTCAAGGACCTGATCACCGAGGACGCGGGCTCCGAGATAACGGTCGCCACGATCATGGCCTCCACCGCCGCCTACTTCGGCCTGTCGATCGACGACCTGTGCGGCGGGTCGCGCTCGCGGGTCCTGGTCACCGCCCGCCAGATCGCCATGTATCTGTGCAGGGAGCTCACCGACATGTCGCTGCCGAAGATCGGCCAGCAGTTCGGCGGCCGCGACCACACCACGGTCATGCACGCCGACCGGAAGATCCGCTCCCTGATGGCCGAGCGACGCTCGATCTACAACCAGGTCAACGAGCTGACGACCCGGATCAAGCAGCAGTCCCGCAATGGATGATGAGGTTTTTCACCCCGTGATGCACAGGCTGTGGAAAACCTTGTGGATCAACGGTTCGCGCGGGCCCCGGGAGCTCGGAGGCGCCGAACCATGATCATCCGGAAACCCGCTGGTCCGAACGCTGTTCGGCGTCTGTGGACAACTCTGGGGAGAACCTGGGGACAACCTGGGGACAACTCGTGGATAACCTGGGGACGCCCTGTGGGGAGAGTTTTCCACAAGGACAAAACGACCTCCTACCCCGTGGATAACCTGGGGAAACCTCGTGGAAAACTTGGGGACAGAGGGCACCGAATCTGGGGACGGCCTGTGTGTACTCCGGAGTTCTCCCCAGCCCCAAGAGTTGTCCACAGCGGCCACCCACAACCCCGGTGGATGAAAAAACAGCACTTGACCTGCGGAAACAACGGCTTTCCACAGTATCCACAGCCCCTAATACGAAGGCCACTTGTATCTCTAACTAGGAAACCCAAGAGCCATAAGAGGGGTTCCGAGGGAGCGCGGGTGCGCGAGAGTGAACACTTCAACCCCAGGCACCGAGCGGATGGCGCTCGACACACAGGAGGCGGATCCACGTGATGTTCCGGGTCGACCGAGACGTGCTCGCTGAGGCGGTCGCATGGACGGCGCGCAGCCTGCCCGCGCGTCCCTCCGTGCCGGTGCTGGCCGGCATGCGTCTTGAGGTCACGGAGGACGGGCAGCTCAAGCTCTCGGGCTTCGACTACGAGGTCTCCGCGGAGGTGACCCTCGAACTGCAGACAGGCGAGGCGGGCGTGGTGCTCGTCTCGGGCAGGCTCCTGGCCGAGATCACCAGGGCGCTTCCCGCACAGCCTGTGGATCTCGTGGTGGAGGGCGCGAAGGCCGTCGTCACCTGTGGCAGCGCCCGCTTCACCCTGCTCACCATGCCTGTGGAGGACTATCCCTCCCTGCCCACCATGCCCCCCGCCGCGGGACGGATCGGCAGCGACGTGTTCGCCTCGGCCGTCGGCCAGGTCGCCGTGGCCGCGGGCAAGGACGACACCCTGCCGATGCTCACCGGCGTACGCGTGGAGATCGAGGGTGACACGGTCACCCTCGCGGCGACCGACCGCTACCGCCTCGCCGTACGCGAGCTGAAGTGGCAGCCGGGCCAGCCCGACTTCTCGGCCATCGCGATGATCCCCGGCAGGACCCTCGCCGACACGGCCAAGGCCCTGGGCGGCACCGGGGCCGAGGTCGAGATCGCGCTGAGCTCGGCCGGCGGCACCGGCGAGGGCATGATCGGCTTCTCCAGCGCGGGACGCCGCACCACCACCCGGCTGCTCGACCCCGAGTTCCCCAAGTACCGCTCACTGCTGCCGACGGAGTTCTCCGCCCGCGCCGAGCTGCCGACGGCCGCCTTCGTCGAGGCCGTCAAGCGCGTGGCCCTGGTCGCCGAGCGCAACACGCCCGTACGGCTGGCCTTCCGCGGCGACGAGGTCGTCCTGGAGGCGGGCAGCGGCGACGAGGCACAGGCGGTCGAGGTGCTCCCCGTCGACTTCGAGGGCGACGACATCAACATCGCCTTCAACCACCAGTTCCTGCTCGAAGGGCTCGGCGCGATCGACTCCGACGTGGCCCGCCTGCAGATGACCACGTCCACCAAGCCCGCCATCCTCACCGGGGGCAAACCCACGGACGACGGGAGTGCTCCCGACTACCGCTACCTGATCATGCCCATCCGCCTGTCCAGCTGATGCCCGCCCACCCGACGGGGGCCCGCGAAGGCCGGGCGCGGCGGATCCCTCCACAGGCCATGGGACGGACCGGGAAAAGGATCTCGCGGCGGCACCGGAGACCGGCGGGGAACGCGACCCAGTGGTGGACACGGCGGTGGACACGGTGACGGGTGGAGACTCGGGACCGTCCGGCGGGGCCGGAGGGGGAGCGACGTGGCTCAAGGCGTGCCTGAACGGCGCCAGGAGGCCCGGCGAGCACCCGGCCCTCCCCCTGAGCCCTCTGGAGCTCGCTGAGGCGGCCCGTGAGGCTCGTGGGGCGGGTGCGGACGCCGTTCACATACATCCGCGCGACGAGGCGGGCAGCGAGTCGCTCAGCGCCGCGCACATCGGGGCGGCCGTGCGCGCCGTACGCGAGGCGTGCCCCGGTCTCCCCGTCGGGGTGAGCACAGGGCTGTGGATAACCGGCTGGGATGTGGACGCGCGGCGCGAGGCCGTGCGCGGCTGGGCCGGGCTCGCCCCGGGCGAGCTGCCGGACTTCGCGTCGGCGAACCTCTCCGAGCCCGGATTCGAGGCCCTGTGGCACGACCTGCGGCGGCTCGGCGTCGACGTGGAGGCGGGGGTCTGGTCGGTGGAGGACGCCGACGCCCTCGCCGCGACCGGCCTGGAGTGCGCGCGGGTGCTCGTCGAGATCATCGGCGGTTCCGCGGACACCGCCGTCCCACGGGCGCGTGCCATCCTGGTTCGTCTCGCCGAACTCGGCGTCCCAGGCCCGAGGCTGCTCCACGGGGAGGGGGACCCGACCTGGATTCTCCTGGACGAGGCGGGGCAGGCTGGACTCGCCACGCGTATCGGCCTGGAGGACGTTCTCCACAGCCCTGTGGGTGGCCCTGTCGGCGGGAACGCCGAGCTGGTAAGACTTGCGCGGGCGCGCTTGGCGTAGGTGAACACGAAACCCTGAAGGGGGTGCTCGTATGCAGATCGGCATGGTCGGGCTGGGCAAGATGGGCGGCAACATGGCTGAGCGCCTGCGCCGAGGAGGTCACGACGTCGTCGGATACGACCGTGATCCCGAGGTCAGCGACGTCGCCGATCTGGAGGAGCTCGTGGAGCGGCTCCAGGCGCCGCGCACCGTGTGGGTCATGGTGCCCTCCGGTGAGCCGACCAGGGCGACGGTCAGGGCACTCGGCGACCTGCTGTCACCCGGCGACACCCTCGTCGACGGCGGCAACTCGCACTACGTCGACGACCAGAAGCACGGCGCCGAGCTCTCTGCCAAGGGCATCGGTTTCGTCGACTGCGGCGTGAGCGGCGGCGTCTGGGGATTGCAGAACGGCTACGCGCTCATGGTCGGCGGCGACAAGGCCGAGGTGGAGCGGGTCATGCCGATCTTCGAGACCCTCAAGCCCGAGGGCGACGACGGTTTCGTCCACGCGGGCACGGTCGGCGCCGGCCACTTCGCCAAGATGGTCCACAACGGCATCGAGTACGGCATGATGCAGGCGTTCGCCGAGGGCTGGGAGCTGCTTCAGGCCTCCGACATCGTGACCGACGCGGCCGGCTCGTTCAAGAGCTGGCGGCAGGGCACCGTCATCCGCTCCTGGCTGCTGGACCTGATGGTCCGCGCGCTGGAGGAGGACCCGACCCTGGCCGAGCTGGAGGGCTACGCGCAGGACTCGGGCGAGGGCCGCTGGGCGGTGCAGGCCGCCGTGGAGCTGGCGGTCCCGCTGCCGGTCATCACCGCCGCCCTGTACGCCAGGTTCGCCTCCCGCCAGGACGACTCGCCGGCGATGAAGGTCGTCGCGGCCCTGCGCAACCAGTTCGGCGGCCACGCGGTCACCTCCAAGGCGGGCGCGACCGAGAAGGGCGCGGACTCCCCCGGCGCCGACGTCACGCCCCCCGTCGAGACGGCCGGATAGCCAGGCCGGCCCGGCATCGGCCCACCGCCGGTCCACTGCGGGCCCTCCGCAGGACCATCCTCGGTCCACCGTCTCCGGCGGCTCGCGCCACGACCTTTTTCACAGGGTGCGAGCCGTACGGGTACGGGAGGCCGCGGTGACGGACGAGGCCGACTAATCTTCCTGGGGTGCATGTCGCCCATCTCTCCCTCACCGACTTCCGGTCCTACGAGAACGTCGACCTCGGCATGGAGCCGGGGGTCACGGCCTTCGTCGGACCCAACGGCATGGGGAAGACCAACCTCGTCGAGGCGCTGGGTTACGTGGCGACGCAGGCCAGCCACCGCGTCGCCAACGACGGGCCGCTGGTCAGGCAGGGCGCGGCGCGGGCGGTCGTCCGCTCGTCGGTGGTACGCGACGACCGGCGCGCGCTGATCGAGCTGGAGATCAACCCGGGCAGGGCCAACCGGGCCAGGCTGAACCGTTCCCCGGTCCCCCGTCCCCGCGAGGTCGTCGGCCTGTTGCGCACGGTCCTGTTCGCCCCCGAGGACCTCGCCATGGTCAAGGGCGACCCCTCGGAGCGGCGCCGGTTCCTCGACGACCTCCTGGTGGCCAGGACGCCCAGGTTCGCGGGGGTGCGCGCCGACTACGACCGGGTGCTCAAGCAGCGCGGTGCCCTGCTGCGCACCGCCGCGCAGGCCAGGAGGGGCCGGGGCAGGAGCACGCGGCGGGCGGAGAGCGACGCGGCGTTCACCGAGGCGGGGGCGGGAGACCCGCTGAGCACCCTGGAGGTCTGGGACGCCCACCTGGCCACGCACGGCGCCGAGCTGCTCGCGGCCAGGCTGGAGCTGGTCGAGACGCTGCGCCCGCTCGTCGCCGCCTCGTACGCCTCCCTCGCGCCGGACTCCGCGGCCGCCGCGCTGGAATACCGGGGCACCCTGGCCGCGGACGCCGGGACCGATCGCACCGAGCTGGCCAAACGGCTGCGCGCCGGCCTGCTGGAGGTCCGGGCCTCGGAGCTGGAACGCGGTGTCACCCTCGTCGGCCCGCACCGCGACGACCTGTTCCTCGGCCTGGGTGAGCTGCCCGCGCGCGGTTACGCCAGCCACGGCGAGTCGTGGTCGTTCGCGCTGGCGCTCAGACTGGCCGCCTACGACCTGCTCAGGGCCGACGGCGGCGATCCGGTCCTCATCCTCGACGACGTCTTCGCCGAGCTGGACAGCAGGCGCAGGCGCCGCCTGGCCGAGATGGTCGCCCCCGCCGAGCAGGTTCTGATCACCGCGGCGGTGTCCGACGACGTGCCCGCCGAGCTGGCCGGAGGCCGTTTCGACGTGACCGAGGGAGGCGTGGCCCGTGTCCGATGACGCAGGGGAGCGCGCGAGCGGCCCGGTGCCCGTGCCGCGGGCCCCGGAGCCGAGGGGGCGCGCGGCGGCGGGGGAAGGCCGGGAGCGGGGAGGCGGGAGCCGGGCGGCCGGGCCCGCCCCGGGTTCGCGAGGCCCGGCGGACCCGGTCGGTAAGGGCCCGGCGGGCTCGGCCGGTAAAGGCTCGGCGGACCTGGTCGGCAAAAGCTCGGCGGGCACGGGTGCGGACGGGGCGGCCGCCGGTTCCGCGAGGAGCGCGGCGGCCAAGGGGGCCGCGCTGGCGAGGGAGAAGCTCGCCCAGGCCAAGTCGGACGCCGCCAGACGGGGGCAGCTGCCCCGCCGAGAGCCGCGGCGCAGGGCGTCGGGGGCGCGCAGGGACGCCGGCGACCCCCAGCTCCTCGGCAGGGCGATCGCGGACCTGCTGTCGGACCGAGGCTGGGAGCAGCCCGCCGCGATCGGCGGCGTCTTCGGCCGCTGGTCCGAGATCGTCGGCGCCGACATGGCGGCCCACACCAAGCCGGAGACCTTCGCCGACGGCGAGGTCGTGGTGGTCGCCGACTCCACCGCATGGGCCACCCAGGTCCGTCTCCTGGCGAGGACCCTCGTCCGGAGGTTGAACGAGGAACTCGGGGACGGAACGGTACAAAAGGTAAAGGTTCGCGGCCCGCAGAACGGCCCCCGCTCCAGTGGCGGTCTGCGTGTCACCGGGAGCCGCGGTCCGGGCGACACGTACGGCTGACACGGGCCTGAAAAACGGATCAGCGGCTCTTCTGGCGCGACGAACCCCCTCCGCGTAGGGGGATGTCCAAGACGATGATCGTCGCGCGACAGGCCATTCCAGAGGCTGTCAATGCCACATGATGTGTTCTGAGCCGCTAGAATGAAATCGAATTCCGGACACGTCCGTTTGCGTGCCACCCCCCGGCGAGCATGTCGGCTCCCCTGGGTGAGCGCATCGGGGCATTCACGACGGTGACGGGCACGGCGGGGCTACATCTTGTCTCCCTGCCGCGTGTCCGCGGCAGGAGGATTTCGCACTTGTCCTACGACGCTAGCTCAATCACCGTTCTCGAAGGGCTTGAGGCGGTCCGTAAGCGCCCCGGTATGTACATCGGCTCGACCGGTGAGCGCGGTCTGCACCACCTCGTCTACGAGGTCGTCGACAACTCCGTCGACGAGGCCCTGGCCGGGCACGCCGACCGGATCGAGGTCACCCTGCTCGCCGACAACGGCGTTCGGGTCGTCGACAACGGCCGTGGCATCCCCGTCGGCATCGTCCCCGGTGAGAACCGTCCCGCGGTCGAGGTCGTCCTCACCGTGCTGCACGCGGGGGGCAAGTTCGACGACAAGTCGTACGCGGTCTCCGGCGGACTGCACGGCGTGGGTGTCTCCGTCGTCAACGCCCTGTCCAGCAAGCTCGACGTGGAGATCCGCACCGACGGGCACTACTGGCGGCAGAGTTATGTCGAGAGCAGGCCCACCGCGCCCCTGGCGAAGGGGGAGAAGACCGACTCGACCGGCACCTCGATCACCTTCTGGGCCGACGGGAGCATCTTCGAGACCACGACCTGGCACTTCGAGACCCTCGCGCGTCGCTTCCAGGAGATGGCCTTCCTCAACAAGGGCCTGACGATCTCGATCAGGGACGAGCGCCCCGATTTCGTCGACGGAGAGGAGGGGGAGCCCCGGGAGGTCACCTACCACTACGAGGGCGGCCTGTCCGACTTCGTCAAGCACCTCAACTCCAAGAAGGAGCCGGCCCACCTCTCGGTGATCGACTTCGAGGCGCAGGGCGAGGGCATCGCCGTCGAGATCGCGATGCAGTGGAACAACTCCTACAGCGAGTCGGTCTACACCTTCGCCAACACGATCAACACCGCCGAGGGCGGCACCCACGAGGAGGGCTTCCGCGCGGCGCTGACGTCCATCGTCAACCGCTACGCGCGCGAGCAGAAGTTCCTCAAGGAGGGCAAGGACGACAACCTCGCGGGAGAGGACATCCGCGAGGGGCTCACCGCGATCATCTCGGTGAAGCTGACAGACCCCCAGTTCGAGGGACAGACCAAGACGAAGCTGGGCAACACCGAGGCGAAGTCGTTCGTCCAGAAGGCCTGCAACGACCACCTGCGCGACTGGTTCGAGCGCAACCCCGGCGAGGCCAAGGACATCATCACGAAGTCCCTGCAGGCCTCCCGCGCCCGCCTCGCGGCCCGTCAGGCCCGCGACCTGACCCGGCGCAAGTCGCTGCTGGAGTCGGGCTCGGGGCTGCCGGGCAAGCTGGCCGACTGCCAGTGGAGCGATCCGGAGAAGTGCGAGCTGTACATCGTCGAGGGTGACTCGGCGGGCGGCTCGGCCAAGGGCGGCCGCGACTCCAAGTTCCAGGCGATCCTCCCGATCCGCGGCAAGATCCTCAACGTCGAGAAGGCCCGGATCGACAAGGTCCTGCAGAACAACGAGGTCCAGGCGCTGATCACCGCCATGGGCACGGGCGTGCACGACGAGTTCGACATCACCAAGCTCCGCTACCACAAGCTCATCCTGATGGCGGACGCCGACGTCGACGGCCAGCACATCACGACGCTGCTGCTCACCCTGCTGTTCCGCTTCATGCGGCCCCTGATCGAGGCCGGGCACGTCTACCTCTCCCAGCCGCCCCTCTACAAGATCAAGTGGGACAGGAAGGGCGAGGACGCCTCCTACGCCTACTCCGACCGCGAGCGTGACGCGGTCATCCAGGCCGGTATCGACGCGGGCAAGCCCGACCCCCGGCCGCGCGACAACGTGCAGCGCTTCAAGGGACTGGGCGAGATGAACGCGGGCCAGCTCTGGGAGACGACCATGAACCCCGACACCCGCCTTCTCCTCCAGGTCACCCTCGACGACGCGGCCCAGGCCGACGAGCTGTTCAGCGTGCTCATGGGTGAGGACGTCGAAGCCCGCCGTTCCTTCATCATTAGGAACGCCCGGGATGTCCGTTTCCTCGACGTGTAGCGGTAGCCGTACCAGAAAAGGATCCTGACCTGTGACGGAAGTCAACACTCCGCCCGGCCCTCCGACCGACCGCGTCGAGCCGGTCGACATCCAGTCCGAGATGCAGCGCAGCTACATGGACTACGCGATGTCGGTCATCGTCTCGCGCGCGCTGCCGGACGTCCGCGACGGCCTCAAGCCGGTGCACCGCCGCGTGCTGTACGCCATGTACGACGGCGGTTACCGGCCCGACCGCGGCTACTTCAAGTGCTCCCGCGTCGTCGGTGACGTCATGGGCTCCTACCACCCGCACGGCGACACGTCGATCTACGCGACCGTGGTGCGGATGGCGCAGCCCTGGTCGCTGCGCTACACGCTGGTCGACGGGCAGGGTAACTTCGGTTCCCCGGGCAACGACCCGCCGGCGGCGATGCGCTACACCGAGTGCAAGCTCGCGCCCATCGCGATGGAGATGCTGCGCGACATCGACAAGGACACCGTCGACGTCGTCCCCAACTACGACGGGCGCTCCCAGGAGCCCCTCGTCCTGCCCTCGCGCTTCCCCAACCTGCTGGTCAACGGCGCGGCGGGCATCGCGGTCGGCATGGCCACCAACATCCCGCCGCACAACCTGCGGGAGGTGGCGAGCGGTGTCGTCTGGTGCCTGCAGAATCCCGACGCCGACGACGAGGAGCTCCTCGAAGCACTGATCGCCCGCGTCAAGGGGCCCGACTTCCCCACCGGCGCGCTGATCGTGGGCAGGCGCGGCATCGACGACGCGTACCGCACCGGTCGCGGCTCGATCACCATGCGGGCGATCGTCGAGGTCGAGGAGGACGCCAAGGGCCGTCAGTGCCTCGTCGTCACCGAGCTTCCGTACCAGGTCAACCCGGACAACCTCGCGCTGACCATCGCCGAGGCGGTGAAGGACGGCAGGATCAGCGGCATCGCCGACGTCCGCGACGAGAGCTCCTCGCGGGTGGGCCAGCGTCTGGTGATCGTGCTCAAGCGCGACGCGGTCGCCAAGGTCGTGCTGAACAACCTCTTCAAGCACACCCAGCTGCAGACCACCTTCGGCGCCAACATGCTGGCCCTGGTCGACGGCGTGCCGCGCACGCTCAGGCTCGACCAGTTCGTCCGCCACTACGTGGCGCACCAGATCGACGTCGTGGTCCGCAGGACCCGATACCTTCTGCGCAAGGCCGAGGAGCGGGCCCACATCCTGCGCGCGCTGCTCAAGGCCCTGGAGCGGATGGACGAGGTCATCGCCCTGATCCGCCGGTCGCCCTCGGCGTCCGCGGCGCAGGGGGGCCTGATGGCGCTGCTGGAGATCGACGAGATCCAGGCGCAGGCCATCCTCGACATGCAGCTGCGCAAGCTGGCCGCCCTGGAGCGCCAGCAGATCACCGACGAGTACGACGCGCTGATGGCGCAGATCACCGAGTATCAGGCGATCCTCGCCTCGCCCGAGCGGCAGCGCTCGATCGTCCAGGAGGAGCTCACCGAGCTCACCGGGCGGTACGGCGACGACCGCAAGACCGAGATCATCGCCTACGAGGGCGACATGTCGATCGAGGACCTCCTCGCCGAGGAGGACATGGTCGTCACGATCACCCGCGGCGGCTACGCCAAGCGAACCAACACGGACCTTTACCGGGCGCAGAAGCGCGGCGGCAAGGGCGTGCGGGGCGCGCAGCTGCGCCAGGACGACATCGTCGACCACTTCTTCGTCACCACGACGCACCACTGGCTGCTGTTCTTCACCAACAAGGGCCGTGTTTACCGGGTCAAGGCGTACGAACTGCCCGACTCCGGCCGTGACGCGCGCGGGCAGCACCTGGCGAACCTGCTGGCCATGCAGCCGGACGAGGTCGTGATGGAGGTCCTCGACCTGCGCGACTACGAGGTCGCCCCGTACCTCGTGCTCGCCACCCGCAGCGGCCTGGTGAAGAAGACACGCCTTTCCGAGTACGACTCGCCGCGCACGGGTGGTCTCATCGCGATCAATTTGCGCGAAGATGACGAAGTGATCGCTGCCAGATTGGTGTCGGAGGACGACGATCTCCTTCTCGTCTCGCGCGGCGCCCAGTCCATCCGCTTCACGGCGTCCGACGAGGCCATGCGCCCGATGGGCAGGGCGACGAGCGGCGTGATCGGCATGCGATTCCTCGACGGGGACGAGCTCCTCGCGATGAACCGGATCGCCGACGGCGACAACGTTCTGGTCGCGACCGAGGGCGGATACGCCAAGCGCACCCCTGTGGATCAGTACCCTCTTCAGGGAAGGGGCGGAAAGGGAGTCCTGACCGCCAAGATCGTAAGCGCCCGTGGCAAGCTGGTTGGCGCGGTCATGGTCAGACCCGAGGACGAGGTTTTCGCCATCACGTCCGCCGGAGGGGTTATCCGGACGAGTGCCGGGGAGATCAAGCAGTCTGGCCGCCAGACGATGGGGGTTCGGCTGATGAATCTGGCGGAGGGGGACAGCGTCGTGGCGCTGGCCCGCAATGCGGAGGCGCTGGAGACCGGGGAGAACCCGGTGACCGGGGAAAGCGCCGAGACGCAGGTGGAGACCGGTGAGAACGGGGAAGGGGAGAATCCGTGAATGCTCAGGGCAAGCCGGGATCGCGCCCCGCCTCCTCGTCGACACGCGATCAGGCGACGGAGAAGATGGACAAGATCGCTGGAACGAAGGACGTCGAGGCGGCCTCGTCACCGGTTAACGGTAGCGCGCCCGCGCCGGAGACCGATGGATCGGTATCCGACAATCGCAAGGGCAGGCCAAAAGTGACCACGACAGAGGACGGCAAGCAGGCCGACACCACGGTGCGGATCCGTCCAAGCGGATCTCCACCACCATCCGCGCCACCACAGTCCTCACATCCGCAGGGAGGGCAGCAGGGGCGTTCCTCCTCCGCGCCCTCGCCCGGGGGACAGCAGGGCCGTCCCCCGTCGGCCCCGCCGACGTCCCCAACCGGCGGGCAGCAAGGGCGTTCTCCGTCCGCCCCGTCATCGGGACAGCAGAGCCGGCCATCGACGGGCCAGCAGAACAACCGGGCCTCGTGGTCGCCCGGCAGCCTGTCGTCGCCCCAGGCCCCGGCCGACGCGGCCGACAGGAAGGCCGCGGACGTCGGCGGCCCGAGGTCGCCCCGCAAGGCGCACCTGGTGCTGCGCAGGGTCGAGCCGTGGTCGGCGATGAAGTTCAGCTTCGTCGTGTCGCTGGTCTGCTTCGTGGTGCTGTTCATCGCGGTCGCGGCCCTGTACATGGTGCTGTCCAGCCTCGGGGTGTTCGAGAACATCATCCAGACGGTCACCCAGCTCACGACGGCCGACGGCAACTCGACCAACGGCGTCGACATCGCCTCCTGGTTCGAGCCGGTCCGCATCCTGGGCTACACCGCCCTGATCGGCGCGGTGAACGTCGTGCTGATCACCGCTCTCGCCACCCTCGGCGCCGTGATCTACAACATCGCCTCCGACCTGGTCGGTGGCGTGGAGGTCACCTTCAGCGAGGCTGAGTAGTCGTAGTAGCGGTCCCGCCGAGTGTCCCCGCCCTCTTTCCGGGGCGGGGACATGGCGCGAGCAGGTGCCGAAACAGGGTAAGCTTTTCCCTGTTCGAGCGAACGGGTTCGTCTCCGCCAAACGGATACGGGACCGTTCGTCTGTGTGATGAGGGGCTATAGCTCAGACGGTTAGAGCGCTTCCCTGATAAGGAAGAGGTCCCAGGTTCAAGTCCTGGTAGCCCCACCTCGATAAACGCCCCGAAGCGATCATGATCCGGGGCTTTTTGCTGCAACGGATACTGCAACGGCCTCATTCGAACAGTCCGTTGACCTTCTTGATGGCGTCCTGGCGGCTCTCGCCGTCCCCGTGGGTGTAGATCTCCATCGTGACCGAGATTCGGCTGTGCCCGAGGATCTCCATCGCGTCACGTGGCGCGACCCCCAGCTTCTTGAGCAGCGACGCGGCGGTGTGCCGCAGGTCGTGAACCCGGATCGGCCGCAGCTTGTTCGCCGCCACGATCCGGGCGAAGGACCGGGCGAGGTTGCGCGGCTCGATCGGCCGCCCCGACTTGGTGGTGAACACGAGCCCGGTGTCCACCCAGTCCTCGCCCGCTTCCTCCCTGCGGATCTTCTGCCCGTCCCGCTGGATCTCCAAGGCTTCACGGACGACACCAAGGCGGCGGCGCGCCGCGCCGCCGCAACCGGCCCTCCGCCGCCCGCCGGCCGGGCGTGCGGCGTGGGCGTCGGTCCCGGACGGCGGCGGCCCGGGCCTCCACCGACCCGCGCACCCGCCGTACGCAAGGCACCCGCCGACCACCGGCACGCCGCCGCCTCCTGACACCCGGGAGAGCGGACGGTACGGTCGGCAGAAACGTCCCCTCGAAAGGGCGCCTCATGCTGGTCATAAGTACCGAGGAACCGCTGGCACTTGCCGTAGTAGACACGATCCACACCGGCGACCAAGCCGCGTTGCGTCGACTGCTCAGCGAGAATCCCGGTCTCGCGACGGCCCGACTCGGCGATAGCCCGGATACAGAAGGCGGTATGTCGCGCTCGCTCCTGCACGTAGTCACCGACTGGCCCGGCCATTTCCCCAACGGCGCCGCGACCGTCGCCACTCTTGTCAGCGCAGGAGCCGACGTCAACGCGAGATTCACCGGCCCGCACACCGAGACCCCGTTGCATTGGGCCGCGAGCAGCGACGACGTCAAGGTCCTGGACGCCCTGCTGGACGCGGGCGCCGACATCGAGGCCCCGGGAGCAGTCATCGCCGACGGCACGCCGTTGACCGATGCTGTCGCCTTTGCTCAATGGAACGCGGCGCATCGCCTCGTCGAAAGAGGAGCCAAGACCTTGCTTGGTGACGCGGCGGCTCTGGGCATCCTCGATCTCGTCACGGACTTCGTCGCGGGAGACCCGCCTATCCAAGAGGAGATCAGCCATGCGTTCTGGCTGGCCTGTCACGGAGGGCAGCGCCGCACCGCAGAGTTCCTCCTGTCCCAGGGCGCCGACCTGAACTGGCTCCCAACCTGGGAGTCCCTGACGCCCCTGGACGCCGCAATCCGCAGCAATGGGACCGAAGTGATCGACTGGCTCCGCTCACAAGGAGCTCTCAAGGCCGAGCAGATGAGCTGACAGCCCGGATCAATCGCGAACGGCTTACAGCCCGACGACGGAACGCGACGCCCCCGAACCACCGGCGCTCGGGCTACCCAACACCTTGATGCCTCCGGTGGGGGCCTCGGCTCCGGGATGATCGCCGGGAGCCGGCGCGCGGTCCCAGGTGGCTGAGGTGGTGGCCTGATCGTCCCGCTGCCACGTCCCAGACAAGCCCAGCAGGCCCGCTCCTACAGGTCAAGCCCGTCTGTGACCGTTGGCATCCCATGACCGTGGAACGGCGGCCCGTCGAGGTACACGCGAAGACGGGCTTGACCCTTCGTCGCCGGCCTGCTGCCACTTCGCGGTGGGACGAGGCAGACGGGACGATCAGGCGGACCAGGTATGCGCGCCCGCGTCGGGTACGGGCAGACCAAGGGGACGGGGCGGGTACTGCAACGTGTACTGCAACGGCCCCACACAACCGCTTACGGCCACGGCCATCGGTCACCGTCGCCGGACAGGCCGAGGCCCCGCGATCTCGCGGTGAATGGTCCTGATAAGGAAGAGGTCCCAGGTTCAAGTCCTGGTAGCCCCACGCAGCTCAGAGGCCATTTTCCGGCAGGGAAGTGGCCTTTTGGGATCTTCCGGGTGATCGGGTGAAGTGATCGACGTGCGGTCGACCGGCGGCTGGGGCGGCATGCGGGCCGTGGGTGGCGCCATCGAATCGGGGACACGCCAGGCACGGAGATCTTGCTCTGTGTGTTCTGATCGCTACTTTGTGTGTGCGTCTTGTTGATGAGCGAAACCTGACTCACTCGCCCCGTCGGAAGAGGACCATGCATCCCATCCGCATCTCCGGCTTCTTCGTCATGCTCACCTCGGCATTGGCGATCGCCTGTGCTCCTGTCCCCGCGGCCATGGCCGCCACCTTTCACCCCACACTCCACGCCGATCCTCCCGAAGAGGAGACCTGTCCCAACGGGCAGCCGAAACCGTGCGGCGCCCAGGAGGAACGCGGCGGCGTCGACGCCGACCGAGAAGAGACCAAGAAGGACACGGCCAAGGCGAAGGAAGACATCGCCGAAGCGAAAAAGAAGGTGGAGGAATGCCCTCCAACCTCGAAGCAGTGCATGGAAAACCTCATCGGCGACGGTGGCCAGCAGCGTAAGGACCTCGACGACACCCGGCAGGCACTGGCCAATTTCCGGCCCGCCCCCTCGGACAACGCTGCATCTGTCATCGCGGAAACATGTGACGAGTTCGCCGCGGGCCTGCCCGCCGTACTGCGCGACTCCCCTGACTTCTCCCAGCTGACCGGTGTCTGCGAGCTGATGAACCCATGATCGCCGTGAAATCTTCTCTTCGTCGGACACCGTTGGTCTTCACCGCCGTCCTGGTCACGCTCGTTCCAGCGACCGCCTTCGCCACCTCCGCACCCGGTGTGCCCGACGTTCCCGTCGCCCAGGCCTTCGACGGCGACAAGCCGTTGCCATCGGTGGACGAGGCGGTCAGGCGGTGCGCGGAAAATCCCGGTGCCTGCCGCTTCCGCATCGATTCACAGGCCTCTGGCGAGTACTACAGCGCCGTCAAGTCCCTGGGCAACGCGGTCATCAATTGCACCAAGGACCCGATCACCGTGGAACGCCAGGTCACCTTGCGTACCGGCAGCACGGACAACCTCGGCGGTGAGATAACCGGCAACATCTCGGTCGAGGGGCAGGTCAACGCCTCCGGAGAGGTCTCCGCGGGGGTGTCGGGAGAAGGCAGCGGAACCTTCACCACACCCAACACCCAGCAAGGTCCATACGCCGCGTTCAGCGCCAAAGGAGGGGCGAACGGCAACGGCAAGCTGGCGGGCTCGCTCGGCGCCAAGGGCGCGTTCGAGGGCGCCTTCAAGCTCCACTATCAGCGCAGCTGGACCACCGAGAACACCGAGGCGACCCAGTACACCACCACCGTACGCTCGGGCGACGCCCTGGTTTTCGGGGCCAGCTCCGCCATGCAGCGGGTCGCGGGAAAGATCACCATCGGCGGCCTGCAGGTGCGCAACGTCACGGTCGACGGCCCTTCGACCGTGAACACCAGCACCTTCGTCGCCGACACCTTCACCGTGCCGGGCGACACCTGTGACCGGTTGCGGCCCGCGAGCAAGACCGCCGTGGAAGACACCGTCAATCGCGGATTCCGCAGGGCTGATCGCTCAACGATCCTTCCCGCGCTGCCGGAAGGCGCGCGGCTGAGGCAACGCACGGTGCTCGCCGCCGAACGTTCCTGACCGCCCCGCCCAAGTGCCCCTTTTTCCGTGGAGATCATCATGACATCACCGCACGCTCCCGTCAGGGCCGCCGTCGCCGGTGCACTGTTGCTCGCCCTGGGGCTGGCAGCACAGCCCGCCGCCCCTGCCACAGCGTCCGCGCAGATCACAGGACCCGATACCAAGCCGGTCGCCGTCATCAACGGCGACTTCGCCCTGCCGGCCTTCACCGGCACCGGCCCGAACTGGACGGCTGTTCAGGGCTGGTCCGTCGGCTCGACCAACGGATCCGGCACATCCTCCGGCGTCGCCCGCTACGCGGGCACCGTCTCAGGCCACCCCGACGGCAAGACGGCCGTCATGCTTCGCCTCCCGAACGCCACCACTCACTCCTTCAAGCAGCGGCTGCGCGGTGTGCGCGCGGGCGCCCAGGTCACCGTCACCTTCGACGACAGCCCCAGCGTGGCCGCCGTCTGCACCCCGGCGGCCCTCAGCCAGGGTCAGGCCTACATCGTCGAGGGCGACGGCGGTCAGGCCGACGCTCGGACCACTGCTCCGGACCCGGACAAGAAACCCGGTGTCCTCGGCACCGGTGTCTGGCGCACCGGTCAGAGCTACACCTTCACCGCCGGTGAGCACGAGCCACTGCTCACCTTCACCTCCCAGGTGCCCGTCGCCGACAACGCCAGAGGCGACTGTGGACCTCTGATCGCCGATGTGCGGGCGACCCAGATCCCGCCGCCGGTGGACAAGACCATTCCGAAGACCGCGCTGCCGGCCTCCCAGGCCTTCTACGGCAACGATCGCAGGCCGGTCGCCGACGCCGTCAACCACTGCGCGAGCGCGCCCGGCACCTGCTCCTTCACGCCGCAGGAGGCCTACTCCTACACCTACTACGAGCCCGCGAAGGTCAACGGCGACACCTACATCAACTGCACCCGCAACGCCCTGACCCGCGACCGTCCCGTCACCGTCGCGGGGCGCTCCTACGGCGACCTGCCCGTCAAGGCCGGACTGCCGGGCGGCGCGGGCGCGGCCAGCTCCATGGCCCAGCAGTTCGCCACCGGTGCCGGAACGGCTCCCAGCTGGGTCACCTCCATCACCCACAACGTCACCGAGGTCGCCCAGCCCGCCGAGGCCTCATGGGTGGAGACCCAGGCGGGGCGTCGCCGTACGGAGGGTTGGTTCATCACCAGCCCGGCTCCCGCCGACCCCCACACCGAGTGGCGCCTGTACACCGTTCTTGACTATCCCGCCACCGAGCTGTCCGACCGTCTCTACCAGCGCACCGGCCCGATGACCGGATCCGAGAAGCAACGCTGCCAGTCCAACCGACCCGCCGCCGCCACTCCGGTCGGTGCCGACGCCCCCGCGGGCTTCGACCGCGCTTCCTGAAACGCGGACGGAGGTCGGAGCCGAGGTGTCCGTGCCCGGTGCGTACGAGACCGGGACGGACACTCCGAGTCGGCGCTCCTGCGGCCGAGACGTCCCGAGGTTGTCGGCCGACGTCCGCTGGGGCGACTGGAAAGAGGTAAAGGCGCTGTCGGCGTACGACACGCGACGCCTCCGGATCGGGCACTTCCTCATCGCGGGGTGGTGCGTGGCTTTTCGCAGGTAGGGGATGGCGAGGGCGAGTGGCGGTTGGACGTTTGCCCACGAGGGAGCGGGTAAAGACCTGGCCTCACGTGGAAAGAAGCGCCGCTCATGGAGTGTGGAGTCGCCGGGTAGGGCACACGTCCGAACGAACGATGTCCGCACCCCGTGTCGCGGAGCCGGTCAAGAACGGGGATTCCGGGGCGTGAGCAGCGGGATCCCATAACCGTGATCAGGTCATGTGCCGAAGCCGGGGCATCGCGTAACGCCGCCGGCTCTCGGCGGTCCGACCGCGCCCTGGGCGCGTCGGACCCCGAGGACCGAACGTGATCTCACACGGTGCCGTCACACCTTGAGGGGGAACGATGGAGAAGTCTCATCCGATGAAGGAAACGGTCGACAAGGTGGTCGACGCCGTGTCGGGCGATGGATCTTCGGGTGTGGTCCCCGGCCGGCCGAGCAGCGGGACACCGTCGCCGGATGAGCCGACCGAGCCCCGGGCGCCTCTGCCGCCCAAGCCCGACCAGAGCGGCCCCGATCCCTTCACCCCGACCGGGCAACCCACCGATGTGCCGCCGGCGGCGCGGGCGCAGGGGGGCGAGTATCTGACGACGGCGCAGGGCCTGCGGGTGGCGGACACCGACCACTCGCTCAAGGCCGGCCCCCGCGGGCCGGTGCTGCTGCAGGACCATCACCTGCGCGAGAAGATCATGCATTTCGATCACGAGCGCATTCCCGAGCGCGTCGTGCACGCCCGCGGCGCCGCCGCGCACGGCGTCTTCCGCGCCTACGGCAACGCCTCGACGGTGACGAAGGCGGCGTTTCTCGCCGAGGGCGTCGAGACCCCGGTCTTCGTGCGTTTCTCGACCGTTCTCGGGTCACGGGGGTCGGCGGACACGGTGCGTGACACGCGGGGATTCGCCACGAAGTTCTACACCGGTGAGGGTGTCTTCGACCTGGTGGGCAACAACATCCCGGTGTTCTTCATCCAGGACGCGATCAAGTTTCCCGACGTCATCCACGCGGCCAAGCCGCACCCCGACCGGGAGATCCCCCAGGCCCAGAGCGCGCACGACACGTTCTGGGACTTCGTGTCCCTGCACACCGAGGCCACCCACCACACCATCTGGAACATGTCCGACCGGGCCATTCCCCGCTCCTACCGGACGATGGAGGGTTTCGGTGTCCACACCTTCCGGCTCGTCAACGCCGAAGGGGAGACGACGCTGGTGAAGTTCCACTGGAAGCCCAAGGCCGGGGTGCACTCGCTGGTGTGGGAGGAGGCCCAGATCATCAACGGCATGGACCCGGACTTCCACCGGCGCGACCTGGCCGACGCGATCGAGGCGGGCGCCCACCCGCAGTGGGAGCTGGGTATCCAGGCGTTCCCCGACACTCCCGAGCAGACCTTCGAGGGCATCGACCTGCTGGATCCGACGAAGATCGTTCCCGAGGAGCTGGCGCCGGTTCAGCCGATCGGCCTGCTCACCCTCAACGCCAACCCGACCAACTACTTCGCCGAGACCGAGCAGGTCGCCTTCCACCCGGGTCACCTGGTACCCGGTATCGACATCACCGACGACCCGCTGCTCGCGGGGCGCCTGTTCTCGTACCTGGACACCCAGATCAGCCGGTTGGGCGGCCCCAACTTCGCGCAGATCCCGATCAACCGCCCGCACGCCCCGGTGAACGACATGCTGCGTGACGGCCTGCACCAGACGGCGGTGCACGCGGGCGTCGCCCCCTACAAGCCCAACTCCCTCGACGGCGGCTGCCCCTTCTTCGCGGGGCAGCAGCAGGGGGGTTACGTGGAGAGGCCGGTGCAGGTCGCGGGCCGGAAGGTGCGCGAGGCTCCGGCGTCGTTCGCCGACCACTTCAGCCAGCCCCGCCAGTTCTGGCTGAGCCTCACCCCGGTCGAGCGCGAGCACGTCATCTCCGCGTACACCTTCGAGCTCGGCAAGGTCTACGAGCAGCCGATCAAGGAGCGCACCCTGCGGGTGCTCGCCGAGATCGACTCGTACCTGTGCGCGCAGGTGGCCGCGGGACTGGGTCTCCCCGTGCCGGAGCCGACGGGGCCGTCGGCTCCGGTCGAGCCCAGCCCCGCGCTCTCCCAGCTCGGTCGGACCTGGCCCACCACCGGCCGGATCGTCGGCATCGTCGTCGGTGAGAACAGCGGCCTGGAGACGGTGCGCGCCGTTCGCCAGGCGATCCTGGACGGCGGCATGGTGCCGCTGGTCGTCGCCCCGGCGGGTGGAGTGCTCGGAGCGGACGGAGGCGATCCCGTCACCGTGCAGCGCACCTTCGCCACCGCCCGGTCGGTGGAGTTCGACGCCCTGCTGCTGGCCGGTGCGCCCGCACCGGGCAAGGACGCCTACGGCGCCCGGGACGCCAAGGCGGGCACCGGCACGCTCGCCGCGGGAATCGACCCGCGGGTGCTGCTGATGCTCGGCGAGGCGTTCCGCCATGCCAAGCCGCTCGGTGGCTGGGGAGACGCCGAGCGGGCGCTCACCGCCGCGGGGATCGACACCGCGGCACCCGGCGTGCTCGTCGGCGAGAGCGGCGACGGCGTGCTCGGGGAGGTCGTGCGGCTGCTGGGGCAGCACCGGGTCTGGGAACGCTTCCCCACCGCGATCGACATCACCTGACGGGAACGCTCGGGGCGAGGCGGTGGCCTCGTGGGCCGATGAGCGCGTACTCCGGCTCGTCGGCCCACGGACGGCCATCGGCCTCTCCCCGCACGCCGGTGACACCGGCCAACCTCGACGTCGACGCGCGCGATCACGGCGGCCTCTCCCCGTGCGCCGGTGACGCCGTATCTCCGGGCGCGCCACCTCAGGGGGCGCGTCGACCACGAGAACATTAACCCTTTTGGCGTGTTATGTCGTTTTTGTCAGGGTAAATCGACTCTGCACGATGGGAGTCGAGCCATGACAACACGAGATGGACGACGCGTCGTAGTGATCACCGGAGCCAGCGCGGGTATCGGCAGGGCCACCGCCCGCCGTTTCGCCGCCCGGGGCGATGCGGTGGCGCTGATCGCCCGAGGTGCCGACGGCCTGGAGGGGGCCGCGCGTGAGGTGCGTGAGGCGGGCGGAAAGGCGCTGGTCATCGAGGCCGACACCGCCGATCACGATCAGATCGACGCCGCCGCGGAGCGGACAGAGGACGAACTCGGTCCCATCGACGTGTGGGTGAACGTCGCCTTCGCGTCGGTGTTCGCCCCCTTCACGCAGATCACACCCGAGGAGTTCCGCCGCGCGACCGAGGTCACCTATCTCGGCTTCGTCAACGGCACGCGCGCCGCGTTGAAGCGGATGCTTCCCCGCGATCACGGTGTGGTCGTCCAGGTCGGCTCGGCACTGGCGTACCGCGGGATTCCGCTGCAGAGCGTGTACTGCGGAGCCAAGCACGCCATCCAGGGATTCAACGAGTCGCTGCGCTGCGAGTTGCTGCACGACAAAAGCGGTGTACGGGTCACCATGGTGCAGATGCCGGCGGTCAACACGCCGCAGTTCGACTGGGTGCTGTCGCGCCTGCCCGGCCATCCCCAGCCCGTTCCCCCGATCTACGAGCCCGAGATCCCGGCCGACGCCATCCTGTACGCGGCGGAGCACCCGCGGCGGCGCGAATACTGGGTGGGAGTCTCGACCGCGGCGACGCTCCTCGCCAACGCGGTGATCCCCGGCCTCCTGGACCGATACCTGGCCTGGACGGGCTACGCCTCCCAGCAGACCACCGAGGTGACCCACCGGACCTCTCCCAACCTGTGGCGTCCGGCCGACGAGGAACCCGGTACCGACGAGGGGGCGCACGGCTCCTTCGACCACAGGGCGATAACGCGCAGCCCTCAGCTCTGGGCCTCCCAGCATCACGGACTGCTCGCGGGGGCCTCGGCCCTGACGGCGGGGCTGGGCGCCCTGGCATGGGCGCACGGGCGTACGGCGAAGGGAACGAGGTGGCGCGGGCCGTTCGAGGAGCGGTCGATGCCACCGGTGCGGGCGATCGAGGTCACGCGCGCGGCATGGGGGCTGGCACTGCTGCTGGCGCCCTCGCAGGTGCTCCGCGTCCTCGGGGGGAGAAGGAGTCGCGGGGCGAAGGTCGTCGCCCGTCTGCTGGGGGCCAGGCAGCTGGGCCAGGCGGCCTGGTCGGGCCTTCGCCCCAGCCGGTCGGTGCTCGCCGGTGGCGCCGTGATCGACCTGGTGCACGCGGGCACCGCCGTGGCGCTCGGGGTGGTCGACGACCGCTGGCGCCATGTCGCGCTCTCCGACGCGGGGGTCGCCCTCGCCTGGAGCCTGGCCGGACTGCGCGACAGCGGCAGGTCGTGACGCCGGCCGCGTCACGGGAGGGTACGCGCACCGCTTAGCCCGGTTCCCCGCGCCGAGAGTGTCACCGCCGACTCCAGCAGCAGTGCGTGCACGAACGCCTGGGGCAGATTGCCGCGCGACTGCCGCTGCCCGATGTCGTACTCCTCGGTGTACAGGCCCGGTGAGCCGCACGCGGCACGGTTGCGCTCGAACCAGCGGACCGCCTCGACCTCGTCTCCGCTCTGGTAGGCGGCGAGCGCGGCCATCAGCCCGCACATCACGAAGGCACCCTCCGCCTCGCCGAGAGGCCGCTCGTCCTGCCGGAAGCGGTAGAGGTAACCGTCACGTTCGAGGTCGGTGTGTACGGCCGCACGCGTGGCGACGGTCCGCGGATCATCCGGCGCGAGGGCGCCGCGGACGGCCGGGATGAGCAGGGCCGCGTCCACTCGTCGATCGTCGAAAGCGCGCTGCCAGCGGCCGGACGGGTGGAGTCCGTGCCGTGCGGTGTGGGCCAGGACGGTATCGGCGAGGGTGCTCCAGCGAGCGGCCTGCCTGGCCGGGGCGACGTCGGCCGCCGCCTTCAGCCCGGCGACGCAGATCAGCTTGGAGTGCACCCACTGCCGCGGGGGCAACTCCCAGATTCCCGAGTCCGGCTCCCGCCACCGTCGTGCGATGGTGTCGAGCGCGCTCTCCAGGGCGTTCCAGGAGTCGATGTCCAGCCGATCCCGGCGCGCGGCGGTGGCGAGGAGCAGCAGCGCCTCGCCGAACGCGTCCAGCTGGAACTGCCCGGTCACCCGGTTGCCCACCCTGACCGACGACCCCGGGTAGCCGGGCAGGAACGGCAGCGGGCGCTCCTCGGGCACCCGGTCGCCGCCGGTGGTGTAGGCGGGGGCCAGATGAGGGCCGTCGGCGAGCAGCCGTGCGGTGACGAACGCGACCGCCGCGTCCAGCAGATCGTCGAGACCGGCGACCGCCGCCGCGCGGCCCGCGTAACACTGATCGCGGATCCAGGTGTAGCGGTAGTCGTAGTCGCGGCCTGCCTCGGCGCGCTCGGGCAACGAGGTGGTGGCCGCGGCGACCATGCCGCCGCCCGGTGTCGTCATGCCCCGCAGCACCGTGTGGGCGTGTACGGCGTCGCGGTGGGCGACGTACCCCCGCAGGGAGGGGTCGGTGACGAGCCACGACTGTTCGGTGGTGCGCCATGCCGTCACCGGATCGACGGGCGCCACGTCGAACGGCCGGCAGGCCAGCTCCAGCACGAGGTCGTGATGCCCTCCCTCGGGCACCCGCAGGTCGGCGCGTAGCTCTCCCCCCGCTCCTCGGCCGGCGTGTTCGGCACCCGTCCAGCGCAGATGGAGGTCGCCGGTGCGCCCGGTCCAGACTCCCGACTCGCGGTGCGGTTCGCGCAGGGACCGCCTGCCGAAACCCGCCCGCGGATCGAGGATCACCGTCACCCGGGCGGGGCCGTCCACGGCCCGTATCCGGCGCAGCAGCACGGCACGTTCCGGATCGGCGGGGAAGGCGAGGGCCTCGCGGCACTCGACGATGCCGTGCGAGGTCACCCACCGGCTGTGCCAGATCAGCGAGCCGTCCTCGTAGAACCCGCCCCACACGAACCGCGCGTCGACGGGTGTGACGGCGTACACGCCGCGGCCGCCGAGCAGGTTCGTGAACACGGCGTCGGAATCCCATCGCGGCACGCACAGCCAGCAGATGTCCCCGCGCGGACCGATGAGGGCACCGCGGTACCCGTCGGCGAGAAAGGCGTACTGCCGAAGCACCTGCGGAGCGAAACCCACGGTGTCCTCGCTCGTCATGGAGTCGGCCTCCCTTCTCGGCGTGTCAGGGCCGCATGGAATCGGACTCCCCTGTCTGGGGGCAGGGCGCTCACGGCCCGCTTTCCCTCCGTCGGATACGCGACGGGAGGCCGGGGTCGGCGAGACGGTTCAGCGGGCGCCCGAGCGCACCCGTTCCTGCTGCCGGTGCGCGGGGGCCGGTGGCGACCGCAACAGCACCTCGGCGAGGAGTTCGGCCAGATGAACCGGTTTCGCGTGGGTGCCGGACTCGATCTGGGTACGGCAGGAGAAGCCGTCGGCGAGAATCCTGGTTCCCTCGTCCGCCGCCCGCACGGCGGGCCACAGTCCCAGCTCGGCCACGCCGGTCGAGATCTCGTGGTGGCCGCGCTCGAAGCCGAAGTTGCCCGCGAGCCCGCAGCAGCCCACGTCCAGCACCTCGACCTGGATCCCGACGCGCTCCAGCAGCCTGGTGTCGGCCTCGAAGCCCCAGATGGCGTGCTGGTGGCAGTGCGGCTGGGCGAGCGCGCGCACTCCGGTACCCGGCGGCGGGGCGACCTGTGCCCGGTCGAGCAGCATCTCCGACAGCGACCTGATCCGGCGGCCGAGCAGTTCCACGTCCGGGTCGCCGGGCAGCAGTTCGGGCGCGTCGGAGCGCAGGACGGCGGCGCAACTCGGCTCCAGCCCGACGACCCGCATCCCCCGCCGCAGCCGGGGGGCGAGCGCCGCCGCGGTCCGGCGCAGCACGCGCCTGGCGGTGCCGAGCTGGCCGGTGGAGATCCAGGTGAGCCCGCAGCACAGCGGCACCGGCGGCACCTCGACCCGGTAGCCGTGCGCCTCCAGCAGGCGCGTCGCCGCCACGGCCGCGCCGGGACGGAAGTTGTCGGTGAAGGTGTCCGGCCACAGTACGACCGGCTCGCCCCCGTCGAGATCTCGTGGCGGCCGGTCGCGGAACCAGTCGGTGAAGCGCTCGGCGGCGAAGCGCGGCAGTTCGCGACGCCGGTCGACACCTCCGGCGAGCCGGACCAGCCCGCTCAGGCCGGGCGTGTGGGTGAGCGCGTTGACCGCTCCGGGCGCGAGGGCGGCGATCCTGGCCCACAGGGGCAGCCAGCCCATCGAGTAGTGCGCGACCGGCCGTGGCCGTCCCCGGTAGTGATGGGAGAGGAACTCGGCCTTGTAGGTGGCCATGTCCACGTGCACCGGGCACTCACCTCGGCAGCCCTTGCAGGACAGACACAGGTCGAGCGCGTCGTGCACCGCCCTGGAGCGCCAGCCGCCGGTGACCGTCTCGCCGCGCATCATCTCCATCAGGATGCGGGCCCGGCCCCGGGTGCTGTGCCGCTCCTCCCGGGTGACCCGGTAGCTGGGGCACATCACCCCGCCGGAGTCGGAGCGGCACTTGCCGACGCCGACGCAGCGGGCGGCGGCGTGGGTGAACCGGTGGTGGTCGTCCGGGTAGTCGAAGTACGTCTTCGGCTCGGCGGGGTGATAGTCCAGGTGGTCGAGGTTCTCGTCCAGCCGGTACGGATCGACGATCTTGCCGGGGTTCATCCGCCCTTCCGGGTCCCAGATCCGCTTGAAGACACCGAACAGTCCGACGACCTCGGGGCCGAACATGATCGGCAGCAGCTCGCCCCGTGACTGCCCGTCGCCGTGCTCGCCGGACAGCGATCCGCCGTAGGAGGCGACGAGGCGCGCGGCGTCCTGCGCGAATCCGCGATACTTCGCCACTCCCTCGGGGTCGTCCAGGTCGAACGGTATCCGGGTGTGCACACACCCCTGCCCGAAATGCCCGTAGAGAGAGGAGTTGTGGTAGCCGAAGCGGTTCAGCAGCGCCTGGAAGTCGCGCAGGTAGTCGCCGAGCCGCTCCGGCGGGACGGCCGCGTCCTCCCAGCCCTCGTGGGTGTCGGGATTGTCGGGTGGGTAGGCGGTCACGCCCAGCCCGGCCTCGCGGATCCTCCACACCCGCTCCTCTTCCGCGGGGTCGTCCAGATAGGTGGTGTGCGCGCCCGCGGCCTCGCCGAGCAGCCTCCTGGCCCGCTCGTCGGCCTCCTCGCGGGTGTCGCCGCCGAACCGCACCATCAGCCACCCCGACCCTTCTGGCAGCCTGTCCAGTACCTCCAGCCCGGCGACGTGTTCGACCCTGGCCAGGTCCATCAGTTCGTGGTCGAGCCCCTCCAGCGCCAGCGGCCGGTGCTTCACGATCTTCGGCACCGCGTCGCCCGCCGTGGCGATGTCGGGGTAGCCCAGCACCGCCAGCGACTGGAACCGGGGCACCGGGAAGAGTCCGATCTCCGCGTGCAGCACCGTGATCAGCGTCGACTCGCTGCCCACCAGCGCGCGGGCCACGTTGAAGCCGTTCTCCGGCAGCAGCGAGTCCAGGTTGTAGCCCGAGACGCGGCGCGGGATCTTCGGGTAGCGGGTCCGGATCAGCGCGAGGTTCTCGTCGCGCAACCTTCGCATCGCCCGGTAGATCTCCGCCCGGCGCCCGCCCAGCGTGAGGATGCGCTCGTACTCCTCCTCGGAGGTCTCCCCCACCCACATCCGCAGGCCGTCGTAGGTGAGCACCTCCAGCCGGATCACCGAGTCGGCCATCTTCCCGTACGCCTGTGCCGAGGCGCCGCACGAGTTGTTGCCGATCATCCCGCCGATGGTGCAGGTGTCGTGGGTGGAGGGCTTGGGGCCGACCATCAGGTGCCGGTCGGCGAGTTCGGCGTTGAGGTCGTCCAGGCAGACGCCGGGCTCGACCAGGGCCCGCTCGCCGTCCACCGACAGCAGTCGCGTGCAGTACTTCGACCAGTCGATCACCACGCCCTCGTTGCAGCACTGCCCGGCCAGGCTGGTTCCCCCGCCCCGGGAGTGCACCGGCGTCCGGTGCTCGTGGCAGACGCGCACGGCCTCGGCCCCGGCCTCCACGGTGCGGGGCACCACGACCACGGACGGGGTCTGGCGGTAGTTCGAGGAATCGTGGGCGTAGGCGGCGAGCGACCCCTCGTCGCATCGCACCTCCCCGTCCACCCGGGTTCTGAGGTTGCGATAAAGGGACACAAATCGCTACATACCCGACCTAATTCACATTAGGGTGAAAAAAGGTAATTTTCCGGCGTGGAGTTTTTTCGTTTCCGCCGGGATCGGGGTGTGCCCTCGGACCTTACCGCCGCTGAAAGCCATACCTGGTCGGACACCGGGCGGACGCCGTCAGCCGACCCGGTACGGTTCGGCGTCGGCGTCGCGCAGGCTCAGCCCGTGTCCCGGCGCGTCCCGGCGAAGCCGCAACAGCCCGTCGTCCGGGTCGAGGGTCCCGTCGAAGAACATCGTCTCGATCCGCGCGTGGTCGTGGAACCACTCCAGGTGGCGCAGGTTGGGAACGGCCGCGGCGGCGTGCGCGTGCAGGTGCGGCGCGCAGTGTCCGGACAGCTGCAGGCCGTACGAGGCGGCGACGGCGGCGACCCGCAGCCACTCGCTGATCCCGCCGCAGCGCGACACGTCGGCCTGCAGGCAGTCCACCGCCCTCGCCTGGCACATCCGCCGGAAATAGGTGAGGTCACCGCCGTACTCCCCGGCGGTGACCTCGGGCGACACGGCGGCGCGGACCTCGCGCAGCCCGTCGAGGTCGTCGGAGGAGACGGGCTCCTCCAGCCAGCGCACATCCAGCCCGGCCGCCTCCCCCATCACCCGGACGGCCTGCTTGACGGTGTAGCCGCCGTTGGCGTCCACGAACAGCTCGACGTCCGCACCCACGATCTTCCTGGACAGGCGCATCCGCTCCAGGTCGCGACCCGGGTTCGCGCCCCAGGACTCCCCGATCTTGATCTTCACGCGGGGGATCCGCCGTTCCTGGGTCCAGTGGGCGAGCTGGCGGGTGAGCGCGCCGTCGTCGTAGGTGGTGAAGCCGCCGCTGCCGTAGACCGGGACCTCCTCGCGGGCCGCGCCGATGAGCCGGTGCAACGGCAGGTCCAGCAGGCGGGCCTTGAGGTCCCACAGTGCCACGTCCACGGCGGAGAGCGCGTACCCGGCCACCCCCTGCCTGCCGTCGTTGCGCACCGCGCGGACCATGGCCTGCCAGGCGCCGGTGATGTCCAGCGCCGCGCGGCCCCGCACCGCCGGGGCGAGCCGGTCGCCGATCACGGCGGCGCAGGCGGCCGGCCCGTACGTCCAGCCAAGTCCGGTGCCGCCACCGGCCCGCACCCGCGCCAGCACGATCGTGGTCGAGTCCCAGGCCAGCGTCCCGTCGGCCTCGGGCGCGTCCGTCGGGACGGTGTAGGCGCTCGCCTCGACCGCATCGACGAGCGGGCCGGTCACGGGCCGCTCACCCGCCGCCGTCGCGGTGCGGCAGGAACTCCTGCATCTTGGTCCTGATCCCCTCCCGCAGGACGCCCCAACGGTTCTCGTCACCCCGAAGAAGCGCCTCGGCGGAGTCCTTCATCTGCTCGAAGGTCGCGTGCGGCGGGATCGGAGGCACGTCAGGATCGACGTACACGTCCAGGAGGACGGGCCGGTCGGCACCCAGCGCACGTTCCCAGGCCGGCGCGACCTGTTCGGGGCTGTCGACGGTGAACGCCCCCATGCCCAGGCTCGCGGCGAAGGCGGCGTAGTCCACGTCCGGCAGGGTCTGCGACTGGGGGAACTTGGGCGAACCCTGCATGGCGCGCATCTCCCAGGTGACCTGGTTGAGGTCGTTGTTGTGCAGCACCGCGACGATCAGCCGCGGGTCGGACCAGTCGCGCCAGTAGTGCTTGACGGTGATCAGCTCGGCCAGGCCGTTCATCTGCATCGCCCCGTCACCGGCGAACACGATCACCGGGCGGTCCGGGTGGGCGAACTTGGCGCCGATCCCGTACGGCACGCCCGGCCCCATGGTGGCCAGCGTGCCCGACAGCGAACCACGCACGCCGTCACGGAAGCGCAGGTTGCGGGCGTACCAGTTGGCGGCCGAGCCGGAGTCGGCGGTGACGATCGCGTCGGCGGGCAGCAGCGGGGACAGTTCGTGGAACAGGCGCATCGGATTGACCGGCTTGGCCTCGACCATCGCCTCCATCCGCATGGTCTCCCACCATCGCTCGACGCCGGCCTCGATGCTCTCGCGCCAGGAGCGGTCCTGCTTGGGTTTCAGCAGCGGGATGAGGGCCCGCAGGGTGGTCGCGGCGTCGCCGACCAGGTTCACCTCGTACGGGTAGCGCATGCCGATCAGCTTGGGGTCGATGTCGATCTGCACCGCCCGCGCCTGGTCCAGGTCCGGCAGGAACTGGGTGTAGGGGAAGCTGGAGCCGACGGTGAGCAGCGTGTCGCAGCCCTTCATCATCTCGTAGCTCGGCCGGGTGCCCAGCAGCCCGATGGAGCCGGTCACGTACGGCAGCTCGTCCGAGAGCACGTCCTTGCCCAGCAGTGCCTTGGCCACGCCCGCCCCCAGCAGTTCGGCGACCTCCATGAGCTCCGCACGGGCACTTCGAGCGCCGGAACCGGCCAGGATCGCGACTCTCTCACCGGCGTTGAGCAGGTCGGCGGCGTAGTGGAGCGCCGCGTCGTCAGGAAAGATCTTCGGCCAGTCGATGCCCAGGCTGGAGGGCACCATCTTGAACTCGTGGCCCGGCGGGGTGTACTCGAGTTCCTGTACGTCGGCGGGCAGGATGATCGCGGTCGGGGCCCGCTCGGCAAGTGCCACGCGGATCGCCCGGTCCAGCACGTTCGGCAGTTGCTCGGGCACGGTGACCATCTGCACGTACTCGCCGGCCACGTCCTTGTAGAGCGAGAGGAGGTCGACCTCCTGCTGGTAGGAGCCGCCCATCGCGCTGCGGTTGGTCTGGCCGACGATCGCGAGCACCGGGACGTGGTCGAGCTTGGCGTCGTAGAGACCGTTGAGCAGGTGGATCGCGCCCGGTCCCGAGGTCGCCGCGCAGACCCCGAGGCGCCTGCCGAACTTGGCATAGCCGACCGCCTCGAACGCGCTCATCTCCTCGTGCCGCGCCTGGACGAACACCGGCCGGTCCCCGGCCCGTCCCCACGCGGCGAGCAGGCCGTTGATGCCGTCGCCCGGATAGCCGAAAATCCTCTGGACCCCCCACTCGCGCAGGCGTTCCAGCACATAGTCGGCAACGGTCGTCGAAGTCATCGGTCATCCCCCCTTGGTCGGGATACAGGCGGCCGACCGCTCTCACCCCGTCTCTCGCCCACCTCGCCGGTCTGCTCCGGGCCGGCCGGTCGTCCCGGGGTTCCCGTGGGATCCGGGTGTCCTCCCGTCGGCCGCCGGTCGTCGGAGCTCAGTGGCGCCGGGGTCCGGACCTGGTGGGACCGCCCCTGCGCAGGGTCGCCAGCCACTCCCCGGTGACCAGCGCGTAGGCGGCGGCCAGCGCGGTCAGCGCGATGCCCGCCAGGAAGAGCGGCCACCTCTGGGAGATCCCGGCCCCGAGAGTGAGCGCCAGCAGGATGACGAAAGCGATGCAGGAGACGATCAGCCGGGCGTTCGGCGGTTTCCTCATGACCCTCCTCCCGGCCGGTGGTGCCGTCGGTCATCTTTCCTGCTGCTCCCCTACCCCGACCAGCGTCAAACCACCACAAAAGCTGACATATAACTCAATTGGCTTGTTTGTCGACACCCGCTTCGTGATCCGGGGGTCCGGCGGCGGGTGCGCCGATCAGCGGACGCAGTCCGGCTCCTCGTGCCCGGAAGGTCCAGCGGTGGTGGCGAGCCGAATTCGGCCGGTGCCCGCATGTCCGGAAGGCGTTGGGGCACGGACCGGACAAGGGCACGAACGACGAAAGGATCAAGGAAAGGGGATCGTCATGCCTCGGGGATCGAGTCCCAAGCGGGAACGACAGTACAAGCACATCAAGGAGAGCGCACGCGAGCGCGGCGAGAGCGAGAAGCGGGCGACCGAGATCGCGGCCCGCACGGTGAACAAGGAGCGGGCGAGGGCCGGTGAGTCGCGGACCGCGAGCCGTACCTCGACCCAGGACATCTCCTCCTCCCGGCGCGGCGGGCTGCGTTCGCACTCGGGTGCGGGTGGCCGGACGCGGGACCAGCTGTACGCCGAGGCCAAGCGCCGCAACGTCAAGGGGCGTTCGAAGATGACGAAGGCCCAGTTGGAGAAGGCGGTCGGCTAGTGATCGGCCGTTAGGGCCCGGTCGGCGTCGGGCGCGACGGCGAGGCGGTCGTCCTGAAGACCGGTGCCACGCGGACCGCGGTTTCGACGGTGCTCGTCGAGAACACCGTTGACATCGTCCGGGGGCCGTTGGCGCCGGTCAGGGATGCCCTGGGAGATCCTGGGATGTCCCGGGATCTTGGTATGCCGTGGGGTGCCGGGGGATGCCCGGGATATCGGGAACGCGGCCGTCGGGTGCGAGGTGAAGGCCCGTGCGCCGGGCGAATGCGGGCCACGGTGTCCGAGCTCGGGCGTGCGGTTTGGTGAATCTCCGCCGGATGGAAGGAAGCGGTGCGGCCATGCCGTTCCCCATGGGATGTCATTCTCTGTTCGGGGAATTCCGCACGAGTGTCACGGTCGCATGGCCGGGGGATTTATATGAGATGCAATCTCAGTGGTGCGGCGATATGTTGAAAATTGTTGTACGTGCATAATGTCGATCCTATGATGACTTGAGTTATGGATCCGTGCGGGGACATTGAGGCCGAAACTCGGGATTCGGCCATGTTTCCTGACGTGCCGGACGATCTCGCATCGACCTCGATCCGTGCGAGCCCGGCCGTGGACGTGCCCGCCCCTGCCACCGTCTTCGGGGTGTGGTCCGGCCGGCGGCTCGCCGACCGGTGGACATTCGCGTCGAACAGTTCATATCCGGGGGAGGGTGCATGACGGACGATCAACCCATGCAGTCCGGGGAGCCTTCACGAATCAGCGCCTATCGCATTGTCCGGAGGATCGGGGAGGGCGGGCAGGGCGTCGTCTATCTGGGTGAGGCGGATTCCGGCACTCCTGTTGCCGTAAAGCTCTTCCATATCCGGCTCGGCAGGGACAGCGCCGTCCGTGATGACTTCGAACGTGAGCTGAAAGTCGCGAAACGGGTCGCCCGTTTTTGTACGGCACAGGTGCTGGATTTCGGCATCTGGGGAAACCACCCGTACATCGTGAGCGAGTACGTCCCTGGCCGTTCGCTCCAGGAGGTGGTGACCGAGGAGGGGCCGCGCTCGGGCAGCGCCCTGGAGCGCCTGGCCATCGGTACGGCCACCGCACTGGTCGCCCTGCACGACGCCGGAATCGTCCATCGGGATTTCAAGCCGCAGAACGTGCTGATCGGCCCGGACGGGCCCCGGGTCATCGACTTCGGCATCGCCCGGGACCTCGCGGTGACCGGTGCGGTGACCAGCAGGGTCGTGGGAACGCCCGCCTACATGGCACCCGAGCAACTGAGCGCCGGTCGGCCCGGTCTCGCCCTGGACGTGTTCGCCTGGGCCTCCACCATCGCCTTCGCGGCGACGGGCCGTCCGCCGTTCGGCGACGACGCCATCCCCGTGATCATCAACAGGATCGTGAACCTCGATCCCGACCTCGACGGGATCGAGACACCGCTGCGGGACCTGCTCGCCGCGTGCCTCGCCAAGGACCCCGGCCGAAGGCCCACGGCGCAGCAGATCCTCGATCGGCTGGTGCGCGGAAACGGGGCCGCTCCCGTCGACTCACGGGAGACCTCCGCCGTCGACCGACCGGACGCCCCCACGGGAGACGGCGCTTCGCGATCACCGGTCCGAGATGGGACGCCCGGTTCGCCGGGCGGGAACGGCGGAGGTGGCTCGCCGGTCAGGGATAGGGAGTCGAGTCTCCCGAGCGGGGGCGGAGCGGTGGGTTCGCCGAGCGGAGCGGTGGATTTGCCGGGCGGAGTGGCGGGTTCGCCGGGCGGAGCGGATGCTTCCGGCGTCATGGGCGCCGCCACGGACCCGGACACGCTCAAAAGGCGCGGGAAGAGGCGTACGACGGTCCTCGCGGTAGCCGCCGCCGTGGTCGTCGTGGGAGTCGCCGGGGCCTTCGTCGCTCTGGTGCCCGTCGGGGACTCGACCGTGCCGGTGGCCGGCGGGCCGCGGACCTCGTCGGCGCCGACCGGTGGGACAGGAACGATCGACGAGTCGGAAACGAGCGGTGGGACAGGAACGATCGGGGAGGCAGAAACGAGCGGTGGGACAGGAACGCCGAGGGACGTCGCGGGCCCCATCTGGGCCTCCATCGGTGTGGGGACCGTCTCTCCGGAGGCGGTTCCCACATCATCGGTGTCCGACCCCGTCGCGAGCAGCCGCCCCGCGACGAAACCGGCGGTGCCCCAGCCCTCCCGCGAACCCTCCGTCGGCACCGAACCTTCGAGCGGAGACTCGCGCCCCGTACGCTCGTCGCCCGAACCGACGCGGCTCGTCGAGCTCGGTCCCGGCCATTTCACCGAATACTGCAGGACGATCGGCTGGGAGTGGGTGGAATACCGGAAAACTCCCACGCCGGGGGCGTACTGCGTCATGCGGAAGGGAGACCGGACCATGTATCTGACCCAGGCCAAACGTGACGCCGGCTGCCGGTGGCGGTTCGACGAGCCGAAGGCCGTCCACCGTTTCAAGAACAGTTCGAACTACTGCTACGTCCCCCGCTGACGAGGCCGCGAGCGGTATGTGTACGGTCTGCTGAGCAATGGGCGGGTAAATCGATGGAACGGGGGCGGGTCCGTCAGGGCGCGGAACCGGCGTTTTCTCCGGGGCGCGGTGGGCACAGGGGCGATATGCGCTCAAAAATGGATGATTCGGTCACGGTGACCTCCTGTGAGGACGGGCCGCTGCTGATCCGAGGGCCGTTCACCCTGCTCACTCAGGACGGGGCCGTCATCGATCCCGGCCGGACGACGGTGGCGCTGTGCCGTTGTGGCCTGTCCGCTTCCAAGCCGTTCTGCGACGGCTCGCACAAGCGGGCCGGTTTCCGGGCCGCGAGCGAGCCGGACGCGGCGGCCTGAGCAGACCTCTGAGTCTGAGCACACGTCTGAGTCTGGGTAGACGTCTGAGCAGGTGTCCGAGCGCGCCTCTGAGCACGCGTCCGAGCGCGCCTTCTGAGCAGGCGGGGCGGGTGGGCGGCGGCCGGTATCCGGCGTCCGGCGTAGAAGACGCCGCCGCGCAGAAATCGGGTCGCGAGGGCGAGCCAGCTGCAGACGGCCCGTTCCAGCAGCCATACCGGGGCGAACAGCGCGGCGGTGAAGGGAAAGACCTGTGGCCCGCCCGCGCGGCGACGACCGATCTCGGCCAGGCCCACCGCCAGCCCGGCCCCGGCCAGGGCCGGTCCGGGGCGCCGTCGTAGCAGCGCGACGGCGAGAGCGGGTGCGATGGCGAGAAAGAACGCCATCCTGGCCGGCTGCGCGAGGTCGTCATAGGCCTGGCGAACCCGCTGGGACCAGAAATGGCGCGGATCGGGCGGCAGGCGGCGAACGTAGAGATCGAGCGGGCGATCCTCCCGGCCTCCGTGGGCGCGGACGGTGCGGATCAGCTCAAGGTTTTCGAACAGGACGTCCCCGTCGTAGCCGCCCATCGCGAGGAAGGTCGAGCGGCGCACCCCGAACGTGCCGGGATAGTCGGCGCCGAAACCGCGGTTGAGCAGGGTGCGGGCGGTGTCCCAGCGGGCGTGCCAGGGCATCGGATCGAAGTGGTTCTGCGGGCGTACCAGGTCGGCGTTCCTCAGCAGGGCGTCGATCCTGGCCAGTTCGCCCTCGCCGTAGCGGACGTCGTCGTCGGCGATGACCACGTGCTCCGCGCGGGCCAGGCGCAACCCGGTGATCACCCCGTTGACCTTGCCGTTGGCGAAGTCGAGGTCACCGTCGGGCCGTACGTGCAGCGCGAGGCCCTCCCAGCGGGCGGCGTGCCGGGCGAACAGCGCGGCGGGTGAGCCGTCGACGACGATGACGCGGACGAGCGGGCGCAGCCGGCGCAGGTAGGCGGTGAACTCCTCAAGACCGGCGTCGTCACTCCAGCGCAGCGGCAGCACGTAGTCCACGCCGGGGTCCACGCCGGGGTCCACGCCGGGGTTCATATCGAGGGCCACATCGGGGTCCATGTCGGGGTCCGTCTCCGTGTCGGGGTTCGTCAGCGGCTCTCCGCCATCACGTTCGTCTCGCGCAGTGAGGAGGCACCGCACCGCCAGTGATCCATGACGTGCTCGGCGAAGAGCCGATCGAGGGTGAGGGCGCAGGCCGCTCCGTACAGGACGTCGCCGGCCCGCGAGGGGTGCTCGCGGACGAAGCCGCCGCACATGTCGTGCGCGGCGATCTGCTCGTGGACGGCGTCCGCCTGTACGTGCTCGTCGTAGAAGCGCCTCGCGGCCTCGTCGCCGCCCAGCCTGCGCAGTCCGGTGGAGTAGCGGCGGTTGGGGGCCGAGGAGGTCATCTCGAACGCCGCCAGGTGGCCGAGCAGCGCCCCGAGGTGGCGTCGGTGAAGACCGAAGAGCGACATGGTGTTGGAGATCGCCAGTGTGATCGCCGGGACCCGGTCGAGGTAGGCGCCGTAGGAGTCGTCCAGGCCCAGCCCGCGCATGGTGGCCCGAAACAGCTCGGAATGCATCTTCTCGACGCGCCCGCCGCCGTACTCGTCCGCCTGGATCTCCACCAGTGCGGCCTTGGGGCGGCCGTCCAGCCGGGGGATCGCCCAGGTGTGCGGATCGGCCTCCTTGAGGTGGTAGATCGACCGGTGCGTGACGAACTCGCGGAACTGCTCCAGATCGGCTCGCCGGGCGAGGAAGGCCGACAGGGAGGGGCCGTCGTCGGCGGTCACCAGTTCGGCCAGGGCACGTCGCACGGGCACGTCCGGTGGGCACGGCGGGCGGGGTACGGCTCGCGCGAGACCGTTCTCCAACCGTCGCTCCAGCACCTTCCTCATCGCCAGCAGCGACGGTTCCCATTCCCACTCCTCGTCCACCTCCTCGAAGCCCCGGTAGTGCAGCTCGTAGCAGGTGAAGAGCGCCAGCTGGAGATCCTCGTCGGCGATGGCGGGAGTTTCGGCCGGTGCCGGCGGTGGGTCGAAGGGGTGGGGCGGACGCCTCAGCCGTTCGAAGAGCGCGGCGGTAAGGGGACCCCGAGGCGTGGGAAGCTGCATCACGATCTCCCGTGTCGGCGAAAGGCTGCGGGTGGAAGGGGGGGTGATGGACCGGTGGAGCTTCAGGTTCCCGAGGGGTCTCTCCCCGCGAGGCCGCGCGGCGGGCTCTCCGGCCTGGTGGATGAATGGGTCCCGATGTGCATGCCGCCGTCTGTAGATATGTGGCCGTATATCGACTTATCGAACACCCGTACCATATGTCCCTGATGCCCTCATCTTTACCGAGCTAACCTCCCGGCGGTGCAAGCCGTGAGGAGAGTCGCGGCCGAAGGGAGGAGCGATCAGGGTGAACACCGTCATCCCAGGTGACAGCGGTCGGCGGGCGCCGGAGCCGGTGCGGGGTGCGTCGAGCCGAGGGTCATCCCGGGCAGCGTTCGGCGGGAAGGAGTTCGGCGCGCATGTTGCGCTCCATCATCCGCAGTGACGCGTCGGCGAGGTCGGGATGGATGTGGGCCACGCAGTCGGAGGCCACCCGGACGGAGAAGTCGCGCACGTAGGCGTCCAAGGAGATCGGGCTGATCAAGGAGGAGCACGTCACTACGAGTCGCTGGTGGACCCGGGCGAGACGCCGTCCTGCGCGTCGACCGGTGTAGTCCCGGGTGCCGGGTGCCGGGTGCCGGGTGCCGGAGCCGGGGAGGGGGCTCCGGCATCCGGCACCCAGGGGTGAGATCTCGCTCCACGCGTGCGGCCCGCGCTCCCCGATCGGGGAACGCGGGCCGGGGCGACGACCCGTTCAGCCCTGTTTGCCCATGGCCTGGCGGATCACGTCACGGGCCCGGTCCATCATCGCGACCGGTGTGCCCACCAGCAGGTTCTTGGTCGCCGACTCCACCCCGGGATGCGGGTGGGTCGGAGCCATCGCCTCGGCCGCCTTCACCCCCACCGCCATGGCCCGGCGCTCGGCGGCGTTGGTCTCGGCGCGCAGCCGGGTGAACTCGTAGCGCTCCTCGCTGCGGGCGTGGGCCGTCACCGCCGCCCGTAGCACCGCCAGGTTCTCCGCGAACCGCGGATCGTCGGCGCCGGCCTTGTCCATCTCCATGAGCAGTTGCTTGGCCTCGTTCTCCTCGGCCAGCCGGTCGTCCACCACCGCGTCACCGTCCTCGATCTTGTGGCGCGCGTACGGGTGGACGATCTCCTCCTCGGCGGTCTCGTGCACCGCCAGCAGCCGCACCAGGCGCTGGAACGCCTCCGGCCGCTCGCTCGGCGAGGCCTTCTTCACCTCGTCGAACAGGTCGCGGATCAACGCGTGCTGGGCCAGCAGCAGATCCACCACGTCGTTCTCACCCATCAGTTCGGGCACTGTCTGATGATCACCCATGTTCTCTCTCCCCTCGTGTCCGGCCTGCCCTACCCTTTTGGCGCGACAAATCCATCCGAGGGGCGTGGGAGAGCGGAAGGCGAACCAATAATTTCCCTACGGATGGTCCTGGCTCGCCCGGGGCGTCACCTCCGCCATCCGCGACCAGCCCTCGCCGGGCACCTCGACATTGATGATCTCCGGTGTCGTCGCCACCACATCGGGCATCCAGGTCATGGCGGTCTTGAAGTGCTCCGATCCCACGTGCGCCGCACCGGCGGCGGACGAGGCGAACGCCTCCAGGAGAACGAACTGGTCGGGTGTGTCGACGCTCCTGGACCATTCGAAGAAGATGTTTCCCGGCTCGTCACGGGTGGCCCGGGTGAAGTCGTCGACGAGTGCGAGCCACTCGTCGGCTCGCTCGGGACGGACGGTGAACTTGACGGCGATGAAGATCACGAATTGGCCCCTTCGGCTCTGTTCGGGAATCTGTTTCGTTGGAAGTCTGGCCTTGTTTACGTCGAGACGGATGTCGCCGGGGACGACACCCGGCGTCATGGCCAAGATAAGTGGCGGACATCCTCGCCCGGGCACCGCCACCACCAGAGAAGGAGCGGATCATGCAGGCTCCGCCGTCCCCTCACCTGTCCCACCCGGTCATGTACCACCGCTGGTCCGAGATGACCTTCATGCACTGGCGGTACCCACCCGCCGTGATCCAACGGCTGCTGCCTCCCGGACTCACGGCCGAGACCTTCGACGGCACGGCCTGGGTCGGCCTCACCACCTTTCTGATGGAGGACGTGCGGGCACCGGGCGTGCCCGCCCTGCCGTGGCTGTCGCGGTTTCCCGAGACGAACGTGCGTACCTACGTACGGGACGAGCAGGGGCGTGACGGCATCTGGTTCCTCTCGCTGGACGCCGGGCGCCTGCTCGCGGTGCTCGGCGCGCGAGTCGGGTACGGATTGCCGTACTTCTGGTCCCGGATGGCGGTGAGTGCCGTCGGCGAGCGGCGCGGCTACCGTTGCCGGAGACGCCTGCCGGGGCCGGTGGGGGCGCGGTGCGACGCGATCGTGGAGCACGGCCCGCCGTTCACCGAGCCCGAGCGTGACGAACTGGCGCACTTCCTGACCGCCCGCTATCGGCTTTTCACCACGATCGCCGGTAAAACGGTCACCGCCCAGGTCGAGCACCCCGACTGGCCGTTGCGCCACGCCCGACTGGTCCATCTGGACCAGGACCTGCTCCAGGCGGGCGGTCTCGACGCACCCGATCACGCTCCCGTACTGCACGCCTCCCCCGGGGTGCCGGTGCGGATCGGGATGTGGACCCGGTGACGCGCGGGCTCTCCCCTCGGCGGACCCGGTGACGCGGGCCCTCCCGCCCGGACCCGGGGGCGTGGCGTGACCCGGGCCGCGGTGACCTCTGCTTGAGGTGACTCCTGCTTGAGGTGACCTCTGTCGGAGAGGGACGACCGTACCGTCCGTCATCCCTGCCTGACGAGGAGGTGGCGCGGGCCGCGCAGGACCGCGCTCTGCCGGTACGGGGGCGGATCGGCGGCGAGCCGAGGGTTCTCCAGGTTGCGCACGAGTTCGGTCAGCGCGATCTGCGTCTCCAGCCGGGCCAGTGGAGCGCCGAAGCACAGGTGGACGCCCCCGCCGAAGCCGAGGTGCTGGTTGTCCCGCCGGTCGGGATCGAACCGGTCGGGGTCACGGAAGCAGGAGGGATCGCGGTTGCCGGAGGCGAGCACGAGCGTGATCTGCGAGCCCTTCGGGATGACGGTGTCCGCGACGGTGAGGTCGCTGTAGGCGGCCCGCCAGGGGATGAGATGCACCGGAGGTTCGTAGCGCAGCAGTTCCTCGACCGTCCGAATGATCATTTCGGGCTCGCGGCGCAGGCGTTCCAGCACGTCGGGGTGGCGCAGCAGCGTCAGCACGCCGTTGGTGATCAGGTTGACGGTCGTCTCGTGGCCCGCGATGAGCAGCAGGTTCGCGGTGCTGACGATCTCCTCGTCCGTCATGCGCCCGTCGGGTCCCTCGTCGTTGGCCAGCCGGGAGAGCAGGTCGTCGCCCGGAGGCCGGCCACGACGGCTCTCCAGGAGTTCGGCGAGGTAGGCCCTGAGGTCCTTGCGGGCCTGGATGCCCTCCCGCACGCGTTCCTCGGGGTCCGTCGCGGGGTTGAAGTCGAGCACCGCGACGATCGCCTCGACCCACCCGTGGAACCGCGGCTCGTCCTCGCGGGGTACGCCGAGCAGGTGGCAGATCACGGTGACGGGGAAGGGGTAGGCGAAGTCGTCGACGATGTCGATCTCGTCCTTGGTCACCAGGTTGTCGATCAGGTTCGTGACGATCGCCTTCAGGTCGGGACGCATGTCGTCCACCAGCCTGGGCGAGTGCGGGGGGCCGAAGTACCGCATCGCCATGCGGCGCAGCCGGTCGTGGCGCGGCGGGTCGAGGCCGATGAACGCCGGTGGGTCCTCGCGGCCGGCGGCGGCGGGCCCGGGGTTGTCGAGATTGTCGGTGTCGGAGCTGAGATGCGGGTTGTGCAGCAGTGCGGTGATCTCCCGGTAGGTGCTGACGATGTAACCACCGTCCTCCTGCCGGGCCACCGGGGTTTTGCGCAGCTCGGCGTAGAGCGGGTACGGATCGGCCCGGCTGGAGTGGTCGAGGATGCGCTGGAAGACGCTGGACGGATGGGTGACTGTCATGACCGCTTCTCCTAGGGTGTCGCCGGTTCCCGCCGCCCCGGCCGGATCGGTTCGAACGGGTCCGTCATCCGGCCGGGCGGGTCGACGGGGGCGGCCTTCCGACCGGGCGGGTCGGCCGGTTCGAACGGGTGAGCCGTCCGGCAGGACAGGTCGACGGCCCGGTTCAACGGATCAACCGCCCGGTCGCGCGAACGCCACGCGCCGCTCACTCGGCTCGTAGCCGGTGACCACCACCGTCGCCCCGTGGGTGATGATCTCCCGGTCGGGGAAGTGGGCGGGCACGGGCTTCATGTCGGCGGGCTGGTCGGGGGTGGGACAGGAGGGCGGGAACGGGGCCGCCGTCTCGATCAGGTGCCGGTAGTGGTCGAGCCACTTGGCGTTGTCGAAGCTGACCGCCGCGGTGACCCGGCCGCGGTAACCGTACGCGGCGACGAAACGGTGCTCCTCCACCGATCCCTGCGTCACGACGACCTCGTCCGACAGGACGGGGACACCGACGGACTTGATGTTGACGCCGAACTGCGTCGACCAGAACGCCGGCATGGACAGGTGCGGCCAGCGGTCGGTCGGTGAACTCACCATGTTGTGGGCCGCGACCTGGGCCTGTTCCACCGCGTTGACCCAGTGTTCCAGCGACAGGAATCGATACTCGTAAACCGGGTGCGGGCAGCGTGCCACGTCCCCGGCGACGAAGACGTCGTCGGTGACGAGGCCGTTGACGTCGAACGCACGGCAGCCCGAGTCGCAGGCCACGCCCCAGACACCGGCGGCCAGCCCGGAGTCCCGCAGCCACTCGGTGTTGCGCACGCCGCCGAGGGCGACCACCACCACGTCGGCGTCGACCGTGTCGCCGTCGGAGAAGTGGGCGCGGCGCACCCGTCCCCGTTCGTCCCCCTCCAGCCGCGTGACCTTGACGCCGCAGCGCAGGTCGACGCCGTGGGCACGCTGGAGGTTCGCGGCGATCGAGCCGACCATGCCTCCCAGGGCTCCCACCAGCGGGGCCTCGGCGCTCTCGGCGACGGTCACCGGTATGTCGAGCCCACGGCACACCGAGGCGATCTCGGAACCGGCGAAACCGGCCCCGACGACGAGCACCCGGCCGGGCCCGGCGGCGAGCCGCTCCCACAGGCGGCCCGAGTCTTCGCGCGTGCGTACCACGAACACGCCGTCCAGAGCCGCCTCGGACTCGTCGGCCCAGGGCCTGGCGCGCACGCCGGTGGCGATCAGCAACCTGTCGAAGGGGACCTCACGTCCGTCCGCGAGGTCCACCCGCTTGCCCGCGAGGTCCAGCCCGGAGGCGGGCACGCCGAGCAGCCAGTTCGCGTCGATCTCACGGCGCCGCGGTAGCGCGGTGCCGTTCGCGGGCACCCAGCCCGTCAGGACCTGCTTGGACAGCGGAGGCCGGTCGTAGGGTTCGCACACCTCGTCGCCGACGAGGGTGAGCGAGCCGGTGAAGCCCTCGTCGCGGAGCGCTTCGGCGGCCCGCAGTCCCGCGAGGGAGGCGCCGACGATGACGATGCGGCCGTCGTGCGGGAACGTCTCCCCGCTCCGCCCGCCGGTCACACCGTTCTCGTTCCGCTCGTCGCGGCCGTCGCCGCGGTCACGGGCGGGATCGCGACGGTGTCCAGCAGGTCGACGAGGATCGCCTGGACCGGGCAGGCGGCCGCCGCGCGCAGGACCGCTTCCCGCTGCGTCTCGTCCGGGCTGGAGTGGAACATGAGCGCCTCCTCGCCCTGCATCCGGAACGTGTCCGGGGCCAGGAAGGCACACTGCGCGTATCCCTGGCACCGCGCCAGATCGACGACAACCCTCATATCGACCATCCCTTCCGAACCTGCGTACGGCTGAGTGAGACGGAGAGAACCGGGAGAACGGGGGCGACTTCTGAGGTGGCGGTCTCGGCATCGTTCCGGCGGGTGTTGACCGGGGCGGGTGGCTTCGCGCGCCGCCGGAGGCGCGGTGAACTCCGGAAGGCCGCTCCTGAAGGCCGCTCCTGAAGGCCGCTCCGGAAGGCCCAGGAGGGGCCGGGACGACGTGGGAGTGGTGTCGGTTTCCTGGTTTCGCTTTCCAGGGGGAGGCCGGTGTTCCGGAAAAGCCCTGCGGGCATCGCGGATGTTTTCTCCGCGAGGTCACCTATTAAGGCGCTGACCTGGCCAAATAATCATATCGCGGGCATTTGTCCGGTACGTCGATCTCCCGCCAGATGACGGTCAAGGATTGCGTACGAAGAAGGGGCGGGCCGGGGGCGGCGCGACAGGTGATCCCTTCGCCGCGGCCGCCGGACCGCGAAGACCGCCCCTGAACGGCGTTTCGGAAATTCTCCGAGTTCTTTTGGCACGGGACCGGAACTCTTGGAACGAGACCCGGAGCCCCTAGAGCGAGACCTGGAGTTCGTCCTGGCCTGGATCGTCCCGTACGGGATCGGAGACACCCCGGCCGGGATCGGCGGCGCTGGAGATGGGGCCGGTCCGTACGTGGTCCATGGTGCTGGGGGTGGAAGTGAACCGCGCGGAGTCGGTGGCGCCGGAGATGGGAGTGGACCGCCCGGAGTCGGTGGCGCCGGAGGTGACGGGGGACCGCGCGGAGTCGGCCGGATCACCGGCCCCGTTCCCCTCCGCCGGAGGGACGAGGCGCATGCGCAGGCGGACGCGTGACCCCTGCTCCGTCTGGTCGATGGCGAACTCGTCGCACAGCTGGTTCATCAGCCACAGGCCGAACCCGCGGACCGTCCCCGTGGGACGTTCGCTGGGAACGAACCGGGTGGTCAGGAGCCCCAGGGTGTCGGTGACGTCGACGGTCAGGTGGGTCTCGTTCTGCCAGATGGCCAGCGTGCCCTTGCCGCCGCCGTGCTCCAGGATGTTGATGACCGCCTCGTTGGTGACGAGGAGGAGGTCGTCCAACCGTTCGCCCCGCATGCCTGCCTGAACGGCGTGATATTGGAGACGCTCCCGCAGACCGCTGAGGTCCTCGTCGATCGGCCAGTGCTGGCCGTGGTCGCCGGTCACGACACCCCCTTGAGATCGCCTTATCTGGCAGTCACCGGGGGGCGCGCCGACTTGCTCCAGAATCAGGGCGTTGCTGACGAGTTACACGATGCTAGACACCTGCCCGCTCATTGCCAACTTACGACCGTCGGGACCAACAGATGTTCGCTCGGTCGTGCTCTCGGCGAGCGGCGGCCGGGCGGGGCCGGGATCGGTTACGACGGCTGACTCGGTCGCAGGGCCTTGAGCGCGTCGGCCACGGTGGGCTGGATGCCGAAGGCCTGGGCGAGGCCGGTCAGGTGGAAGAGCCTCTCCAGGCGGGGATGCAGGTTGGTCAGGACGATGTTGCCGCCGCGGTCCTGGACGGTCTGACGGGTCTTCAGGAAACTCTGGATCCCCGTGGAGTCGCAGAAGGTCAGCTCGGTCAGGTCGATGACGAGGTCGCCCCTGCTCTCACCGATGGCGTCCTGCAGGTCGTGGTGGAAGCGCTCGGCGTTGCTGTAGTCCAGTTCGCCGGCCAGCGCGAGGAGAAGCGTCTCCTGCGCGGCGGGGTCGGACACGTCGGTCACGCGGACGGTAGCGCTCACGGATATACCTCTGCAGACGGTTGGTGGGAGGAGAGCACGGCCGAGAGACGGCAGCCGGGCGTGATGCCCGTATCGGAATGGGAGAGCATGATCGCCCCGAGAGCCGGGGCAAGGGCCGATTCGGTCACTCTCAGCGTACGATCCTCCGAATTCCTCTAGAGAACCCTTACGGTACAACTGAGGAGCAACCAGGCGTTATCCCACTGTGGTTACGGTGCCAGGACCCGCGGTCGGCACCGCCGTCCGGTCGCACGGTTCGACGATCCGGAGCGCGTGGGGTGGGGACCGTCGCCGACGAACCCCGGCTCGCGAGATCAATGATCTGCGGTGTCCGTTCGACTGCTTTCCACGACAGATCTCCCTTATGCGGAAATTCGGCTTTTCAAGATGAATGTCCTGTTCTGGCGAGGGTAAGTCGGGGCCGGGAATGAACGCCACGCGGGAACGGCTGACCAAGAGACCGCCGTACGACCGTATGGCGGCCCGGCGAAGGAGGACCCCCATGCAGGCGGACGTCAAGCTCTCTCCCGGCGGCGATTCCTTCGTGGCCGAGGTGGACGGCAGGCCGGCCGGACGGCTGGACCTCATCCGGCGCGATGGTGTCATCGTCTATCCCCACACCAAGGTCCAGCCGGAGTACGAGGGCCAGGGGATCGGCGCCGCACTCGTCCAAACGGCACTGGACGCGGCCCGTGCGGAGAACGCGAAGGTCGTCCCCCTCTGCTGGTTCGTACGGGAGTGGATCGACCGCCACCCCGACTACGCCGATCTCGTCGAAAACACCTGAACCTCCCCGGGCGTGTCGTCGCCTGTAACGCCCCATGCCGAGCGGGTTTGTGTCATTCGCGCTCCGGGTAATCGGTCCGGAGCGGGTGAACGCGCTGGTCGTTCCCGTGGCGGGCGCTACCATTCCCGGGCGGCCGAGGACCGGAACCTCCGGGCGGGTAAAGTGGCCGCTTCACCGGGGTTATCGTGAGAACCAGGACGGTTTCGCGACAAGACTCACGGTAGATCGTGATCGTCGGAACGCGTTCCGTACGGCATGATGCTGAAAATCACCCGGTTGGTGTAGATCGGCCCTGGGCCTGTCGTACGGACCGGATCACCGCCCGATCCCTTGCTAGGCTGCAGGGAACCGTTCGAACCGGGCGTTGTCTCACCCCGGCAGGTGAGACTTCTCAAGAAGTGGGGTCACACCGTGAAGAAGTTGCTCGTTCTGGCGCTCGTCGCCCTCGGGGGGCTGCTGGTCTGGCGCAAGGTGCAGGCCGACCGCGCCGAGCTCGACCTGTGGACCGAAGCCACCGGCAGCGAAAACTGACATACGCGGCTACCGATTCGGGTGCTTTCATGGTCCTTGCCCAAGATGGAATAACACCCATCAGGCTTGTCTGCCTGGATCTGGCAGGCACCACGATCGGTGATGTCGCCATGGTCGAGCGGGCGTTCGCCGAGGCGATCGCCACTCAGGGCATCGTGCCCGGGACCGGTGCGTACGCTCGTGCCATGGTGCACGTGCACCGGTCCCGGGGATGTCCCACCATCGACGTCTTCCGAGGCATCTTCCCGGACAACGAAGCCCAGGCCCAGGCGGCCAACCTGACCTTCGAGCGCTCCTACGAGGGCGCCATCGCACGCGCGGGCCTGGCCCCGCTCCCCGGGATCGTCGGGGCACTCGACAGGCTCCGCGACGCCGACGTCAAGATCTGCCTCACCACCGGCTTCAGCCGCGTCACCCTCAGCCGCGTGCTGAGCGTCCTGAGCTGGTCCGACAGGCTCGACCTCGCCCTGTGCCCGGAAGACGCCGGACGAGGACGCCCCATGCCCGACATGATCCTCAACGCGGTCATGCGCCTCGGCATCGAGGACGTACGCCAGGTCGCCGTCGTCGGTGACTCCGAGAGCGAGATGCTCAGCGGCCGCCGGGCCGGCGCGACGATGGTCGTCGGCATCATGACCGGAGTCCACAGCAGGGAACGCCTCCTCAACGGCGGAGCCACCCACATCCTCGACTCCATCACATGCCTGCCCGGCCTCCTTGGCGGCGTTCCCGCCGAAGCACCCTTGGCCGCCGCGTCCCGCTGACGGGAAAGTAGTCCGGCTCGACGGCGGAGAAAACAGGGCCGAACAGGGATCAGCCTTTGACCGCTCCTCCCACGGGCGAATGTGCATCTCCGTGCACTGGCCGTCGCAGTTCATGGCCCAAGCGGTGATGCCGAACCGCAGGCTCTTCGTCGTGCTGTTCAGTGTGCTGGGGATTTGGCGAAAAAACTATACGTACAGCAGTTGCTTTGCTGCACAGTGTGACTGCATGATGCTTCTGTGGTCCGGGGCGGAGAGTGATGGCTTGGTGACAAAATCGAACAAATGGCTGCTTGTGTCTATGCGCCGAAGACCTCAATCTTCGGCTGGCTCCCAATCGTCGGGAGATCGCGCAAACGTTCCCAAACCTCGGACGGCGTAGACGACGCCTTCCCCGCGAAGGCGCACCAGCACCTTGCGAGCCGTCGGCCGGGATACGCCGAACTCCTGGACGATCAGGTGTTCGCTGGCGACGGGTTCGTCGACTACGTAGGTGCCGTTACGAATGCGATCCTTGATCACATTGGCGATCTGTACCCATTTCGGCTGGTTTGCGCGCCACGCTATCGTCACTTGATCACCGTAGACATCTCTTATTGCCCCGAGATACCCACCATGAATAGCTGTAAAGAACTGACGACAACAGATGTTCATACTTCATAGTTGTTAAGGGTAGTGAAGTAAGATCAAAAACGAGCCCGTCCAGCGCTGCAACGACTGAACGGGCCCTTGATCAGGAAGGTAGTCCTGACCCGATGCCTAACCCTAGTGCCCCGGTTCTCGACCGGGCCATGATGAGTGGCTGCGGCTGCTTCGCCGAGGTGCCGCCGATGCCGATGGGGTGTGCGACCTGTGGGCATGCCCCCTACGCGCACGGCTGCCCTGATCGGCCCGCCGATCACGAGTACGTCCAGCCTTCCGGCGACCTGACGGATATCCGGCTGCGGGTTCGTCGTACCGGAGACCGTTCCCTGCCGTGCTTCGAGCCCGCCCCTGTGGCCCCGGCCGCCGTGATCCCCGCTCAGCGATCCATCGAGGGAATGCCGCCGATCCCCGAGCAGCGTCGTCCTGAGCGGAGTGCGTCCGCCGAACGGCTCGTACCGGTGTCGTCGCTTCGGCGGAGGCTCTGTAGCCCGCGTCCGGCGTCGCCGTCAGGGACCGCTCCTACCAGGCCGTCTGGGCTGGGCTCCCGGCATCGCCTCGTGTCCCGTCCGAGGCGAAGAACCACCTGCGCACCGAACCGCTCAGCGGTCACCCCATCTTCGTGCCGGTCACCTGGCCGGTACGGCGAACCCCTCCATTTCATGAGGCAGGCCCGCCCCACGCTGCGAACGACCGGGCGGGCCTTTGATCGGATCGAGGTCCAATCAGTGACAGATGGTAGTTCCACCCACCCAGAGCCCACCAGTAGTCCCACGACGATTCCCGGCTGGCGGCTGATCCTCAGCGACGCCGGACGGCTGTGGGCCAGCCGCGAACGGCCCTTTTCCGAGGTGGCCACCCATGTCGGGGCCGAGCGGACCGTCGACGCCGACGACCTGGAGGCGTTGCGGACCGAGACCGACCGCCAGGAGACCTTCGCCCGCGAGGTGGAGGAGGCAGCACACGAACAGGTGGCACGGAAGGTACCGGAGCGGGAGCAGGCCGGGCAGGTGATCTCATGATCCGCCGCTGCCTGTCCGCTGCCCGGGGCCGTCACCGCGACGGCCAGGCCGTCATCGCGGTCCCGCGCTACACCTGGGATCACGAGGCCCGCGCCGAGGCCGCGATGCTGCAGGCCACCCGCCCAGGCTGGTCGGTGCTCTACGGCACCGGAAGCCGCCTCTTCCACGCCATCGCCACCTGGCCCACCCCCGAACCCCTCATCATCTGCGACCGCACCCTGGAGGGGTTGAAAACCCAGATGCACGAGGCCGAAACGACCGTCCTCCACCGCTGGGCACTCACCTCCAGCTCGGTCACCATCGGCCACTTCTGACGAACGGGCACGGCGACCCCATCCTTTCCCCGGTCCCAGGGGTCGCCGTGCCGTCCACGACGTACCCGACGCACTGCCTCGCTCCGGCTCAAGCCCATACCGCCCGACGGGTTCATGGCCGAGGCCGGTCCCGTGCCCTGGGACCCCACGACTTCCGGTTGTTTCGCTCGGTACGACATGCCGGCGTCCTGCCAATCCAATTGGCGTCGGAGCGGCTCCTGTTGCTACCGTGTACGACTGAAGCAGGTCCCCTCTCAGGTACCCGCTTGGATCTCGGGGCCTTAGCTCAGTTGGCAGAGCGCCTGCTTTGCAAGCAGGATGTCAGGAGTTCGAATCTCCTAGGCTCCACCCAAATCCAGCCCTCTGACCAGGCTAAACGGCCAGGCCCCGCCCGATGGAAATGATCTTCGCTCCCCGAGTGGGAGGAATTTGGGAGATCAACTTCCACGGGCGAAGCTGGGGCTCCAGAAGAGCCTGCAATTCGGGCACCCGCGAAGGCCCGAATCGGGCCCGCCACTCCAACGACTTCTCCCACCGCGCCTGAAGCGCGTCCAGGATCTGCTGACGAAACACCGGATCCACGTGTGAGTAGACGCCGCGGATCCCGCCCATCCGATGGCCGAGCCGCTCGAACTGAGCCACCTCCGGAATCCCGTCACCGATCATCCACGTCTTGTGTCCGTGCTTGGCGTCATGGAATGTCAGCCCCTCCACGACCGGGCACCACGTTGCCACCGCCCGCGTCGCCGTCCGCTCCAACGTCTCACCGCGCCGCCGCGGCACATACCGGCCCGCCTCGTCCACCATGACCCGCGACCGCTGCCGCCCTCCCTTCGCCACCAGTCGTCCGTCGGCGGCTGGCCTGAACCACTGATTCGCGAATCCGGTCCGGCTGTGATGCTCCAGCTTGCCCTGCGGCCGGAACAGGTAGTCGCCCTGGTGGTCCTTGCACTCGCACCTGCTCGACGCGGTGCGGCGCAGCTGATCCGACATCAGGTCAGCAAGGAACGGCGGCAATGGGATCGTCCGCCGGCCGTTGTGCTTCGGCGGCGCCTGCAGGAACACGCCGTTGACCTCGCGCAGCTGCCACTCCACCCGGACCGCGCCGAGCCACGCGTACTGCCGCTCGAGACCGCGGACCTCACCGAACCGCATCCCGGTGTAGGCGGCCAGCAGGAACATCAGCGCCTCATCCCACCGGCCCGCCAGCAGCGCAATCCGCTCGGCGATGGTCAGCGCCTGGTTCGGGGTGCACCACAGCGACTCCTCCGACGACGTCGCGTGGATGTCCTGCCGGCCGCGGCGCCGCCGCGTGTGCGCAGGGTTCGTCGTGATCAGCTTGGCGGTCACCGCATCGTCGAGGATCGTCGACAGCAGCGACCGCGCCTTCTTCGCCGAGCTCGCCGCGTACTTGCGTTTACGGATGTCGCGCTGCCACGCCTCGATCTCGAGCGTGTCCAGGGAGGACAACGAACGCTTGCCGAAGGCGGGCAGGATGTGGGTGCGCAGGTGGTAGGCGTAGTTTTCCTCCGTGGTCTCGGCCAGGTCCTGGCTGTTGTTCCACTGCGCCACCCAGTCCTGCAAGAGCAGGTCGCCCTTGCGGGGGTCGTTCCACTTCTTCGCGCGGATCTCCGCCTCCTGGAGGAGACCCCAGTCCTTGGCGGCTTGCTCCGTCGCGAACCCCGAGCGGGACCTTTCACCGCTCGGGGTCATGTACTTCACGCGCCACGGGGTCGGCCCGTCGCCGCGCTTTTCTGGGTAGGCCATACGTTGCTTCGTTCCATTTCGTGTCGTGCCGGTGGGCCGGTTCCGTCACGAGGCGGGGCTGATGACCATGATCTGTGACGGTTCGGCCACTGGCGTGGGCGTCGGGGTGGGGTGTGCCCGCGAAGTGACCGTTGGCCGGGTCGGCGGGCGAATTGGCCGGGGGCGGGCGGTGCTCCTTTCGGTCGCGGCGCGGGCTCGCGCCGGGACAGGCCGGGGGCGGACGACGCGCACCAGAGGGCGGCGGTCGTCGACGTAGACGTGCGCGGGAGGCAACGGCGGGGCGGGCGGGGCCGGCACCGGGGTCATGGTGAGGCTGCCGAAGGTGGCGGCGGCGACTACCGCCATCATCATGGGCTCTGCCGGGGTTCGCCGCAGGGGTTCCAGCAGATGCAGCAGTCCTGGTAGCCACGCCAAACTTTGCAGCCGGATTGTGCGGATTGCTCGGATTGCGTTTCCGCGGGGCTGGTTTGCGTTGACGACGACGAGCGGGTGTTCGCCGGTGGGTTCTTCGTCCACGATTGCGGCGATCGCGGGGTCGAATGGGTGGCGCTGAAATCCGTTGATCTTCACGCTGCCTCCGTGCGCGCGAAGTCAACGATTTGTCTCCATACCTCCCGTTCTCGGTCTGGTGCCGCTTTCCCGATGGGATTGATCACGACTCGTCTCCTTTTGCCGTGCACACTTAATCTGATCAGCTGTTGTGTCCCCACGGGTGCGCGCATTGCCGCGACGAGGGCGGCCGGCGTGGTGTTTCGGATTTCAGATATGTCATTTTGGGTTGCGTCGTATTCCTTCCCAGCCGTGCGCGCGTACGCGGCTACCGCACGGTTTCCGCAGCGTGCGATGGCGGCGAGCGCTCTTTCTTTGAGCTGTTCGATCAGTTCGGCGTCGGTGTCGTCGGTGGCGCTGGTGTGGGACGTCACGTCCACCTCCAAATTGCTCGGTGGTTGTTCTTTCCCTCGCGATGGTGTTTGTCCACCTCACGCCTAGTTTCGGCCGGGGTCTATACCAGGGCACTGTTTGTAACAGTCCTGTTACCGGAAGCGACCTGTCAGTATGTAAATGACAGATTGAAAAGAAACGCCGCCATGCGACCCTAAGCGCCGCGATTCTCCCGAAGTGCCCGAATTTCAGCGGCCATCTCCGCCAGCGCCGCCTTCTGCTCCTCGTCACGCCGCTGAGCCTCGTCACGAGCTTCCCGCAGCTCCGCCCGCAACGCGGCCAAGATCGCATCCACCTGAGCCACCCCAACCGCCTCCACCCGTTCCGGCGTTGAAGCCTGCGCCGGGGCCGGGGCGGGGATGCCCGCGCGCGCAATAACGGTCTCGGGGGCCGCGACCGCATCTCGTCGGGTCGGAGTCGGCTCACCGCCTGACAGGACCATGTCAATGCTGCCCGGCTCCCACTGGAGTGCAGCCTCGATGCCGCGCTTGGTGAGCGTGCTCGGCGAGTTGTCGCCATGCCTGATGGCTCGCAGCGTCTCGGTTGTGATGCCGGCGCTTTCCGCGACCTTCACCCACGTCATGTGGAGTTCTTCGCGTCGCGCGCTCATCGCGGAGGCGAGGCGCTTGTGATTGTCCGCCGGGTCTGGGGTCACGCCAGCAATCATGATGCACAGATCTGCACAGGTCCACACAGTCAAGCCGCAGGTAAGGCGGCCGTAGCGGAGTTGCCAGCACAGAAATCTGCGCAGATCATCACAGATCTACAGCGGAACGCTCTAGTCGTCTGTGCAGATCTGTATTAATCTGTGGTCTATGCAAGTCACCAAAGCCGACGGAAGAAAAATCCGTGAACGACGCGAGGCCGCCGACCTCACGGTTGACGAGCTGGTCGACGCCCTCATCGAACGCGAAGGCCTCAAGAGGCACCCCGACACCATCCGCAACATCGAACTCGGCCACGCCAAAGCCGGATTCAAGCTGGTCAACGCCATGGCCCGCGTCTTCGAATGCGACCGCACCGACCTGCTGGCCGACGAAGACGCCCGGGTGAGCGCATGAAGGCGCGCCTCGGCATCCACCTCCGCATCCAGCTGGACCTCCCCAACCCGCCGAAGCCCCCCATGTGGACCTGCGGGTGCAACACCAAGAACGAGGACTTCCGCAACACCTGCCGCAACTGCGGAACCGCGCGATGAGCAAGCCGATCCCCGACAAGTACCTCACCCCCGAGGAACTCGCCGCCCGCTATGGCCTCGACTCGGTGCACGGCATCCACCGCAACGCCGCGTCCGGCGCGTGGCCCAGCCGCAAAGTGCTCGGCAAGCTGCGCTTCTCTCCCGAAGACGTCGCCGAGATCGACGAGCTGATCACCCACCCCGCCACCCGGCGCCGCCGCGAAGCAGCTCCCCCGCCGCCTCCGCCGAGGCAGCGCCGCCCCCGGCAGACGTCCGCGTCGCCGCTGCGGGGGGCCGGGTTCGCGGACCTGACGCCTCGCCCGATCCGCGACCGCCGCGGCTCCTGACATGCCACGAGGCCCGACCGCCCACCGGCCGAGCCTCGCTGATCGCCTCATCCGAAACGTTGAAAGGACAAGGGTCTCGATGACCATCGTCTCACCCCCGCCGCTGGTGGTGCGCTCCGAAGAGGAGCTGCGCGCCTACGTGGCGAAGCACTGGAACCCGCCGAAGCCCGCCCCCGCCCCGCTGCGCATCATCCACGTCGCCGCTGACCTGGAGGTGGGGGATTACCTGCGCCGGCCGGGCGGTCAGACGGACGTGCTGATCACCCACCTGAACCCGCCCACCCGCGAGGAGACGCTCGTGGAGGGGCGCCGCGAGGTGTGGTCGTACAGCTCCTGCTGGGTGTTCGACGCCGACGAGCCGGTGCAGGCGTACACCCGCGACGACGCGGCGGTGACCCATGGCTGAGCCGACCTTCCCCGCCGCCGATGTCCGGGCCCTGCTGTCCGCGATCCGCGAGGTCATCGCTCTGCCGGGTGGTGCGACGTATGAGGACGAGTTGGTGCGTCGCCGGATTCTGGACCGGCGGGCGGTGGTCCTCGACGCAGTCTTGGAGCGGGTGCTCGAAGACGGGGTCGGGTCGTCGCTGACCTTGGCGTGGCGGGCGGAGCAGCTCCGCAGGCAGGTGTCTAAGTATCCGGCGGCCGGTTACGCCGAGGCGGTCGCCCTGCTCGACGACGCGGTGGAGTTGGCGGCTGCGGCTGCCGAGCAGGGCGGTGCCTCATGACCGCCTACGAGGCGCAGCGACCGATCTTCCGGGTGCGGTGCGACGGCGACGGATGCGCCGCCGAGTTCGAGCCGAACAGCGACTGGATCAGCCGGTTCGCGGACAACACCAGCAGGGCCGCAGGCCACGCCGGGTGGGACGTGCCGCCGCCGCGCGGTAAGGGCTCCCGGCGCGGAACCCACTTCTGCCCGCAGTGCCGCACCGAGCGGTCGGGCGGTGCCTCATGACCCGCCGTCGTTCCCCGTCGCTGCCGTGGCTGCCGCCGTCGACCCCGTCGACGTGGGTGTGCCCGTCCGGCCACATCAACTTTCTGACCACCACCACCTGCGGAGACTGCCGATGAACGGCCCCGACCACTACCGCGAGGGTGAGCGCCTCGCCGAGCAGGCCGAGCGCCTGTTCGAGGAGTTCGTCGCCGCTCACGACGAGGACGGCGACACGCCAGGTGTGCACCTCATCCGGCGCCAGGCCAAGCACTGCCAGGAGATGGGCGTCCTGCACGCGACGCTCGCCCTGGCCGCCGCGACGGCGCTGAACGACGCCATCAACGACTCCGGAGACGGAGGCCTGCCCAGGGAGGACTGGGTGGCGTGGAAGGCCGCCGCCGGGACGCCGAAGGACGGTGCGTCGTGACCGCCCCGTTCACCGTGCCCGACGACGTCAATCAGCTCATCCGAGAGCACCTCGTCTGCCCCGCCCAGATCGCCGACCGCGCCGGAGTCAACCACCCGGCAGTCAGCAACTGGCTGGACCGGCACCGCTCACTCGCCGAACTCGCGGTCACACACGTGGCGGGCCGCCCCTTGTTCTGGTGGCCGCAGTTCGAGGCGGCCCTGGCGGAGCTGGGGTTGCCGGACCCGCAGGCCGTCGAGGTGCAGCGCCGTCGCGCGGAGCGGAGGGCCGCGTGATGGCCCTGTTCCGCCGCCAGCCGCGGGTGTCCCGCGCCGAACTCGCCGCGTGGGAGGAGACCCGCATCCCCGAGGACGACGAGACCACGTGGACCGCCGCGATCCGCCCCGTCGAACACGCCGGACCCCAGCCCTACGACACCGGGAGGGCGACGTGACCGGGCCCGACGAGCCGGAGCTCACCCCGGCAGAGGAGCGCGAGTTCCGCGACTCCCAGGCCGACTACGACAGCCACCTGCACGACACCGACGACGACCACGAGGAGGAGCTGTGACGGTCAACCCCGGCGACCTCATCAACATCACCATCAAAGGCGTCCGCGTCGTCAACCGCTCGTCGGTCCACCTTCAGATCGCGGACGAGCACGGCGACGTGTTCGACATGCCGCCCCAGGCCGCGATCGAACACGCCTCCACCGGCGGTGAGGACCCCGTCGAGCAGGACGACCGCATCGTCAAGGTGCTCGCCGTCCTCGACAACATGGAAGCCGAGGGCTACATCCAGCCGTACGTCGCCGCCCGCGCCCGCGAGGTGGCCGGCCTGCCGCCCCGGCACTGGCCGCCGCAGCCCGGCGACGTGTGGACGGAAGAGAACCCGTTCAGCCCACTCTGGTTCGCGCAGCTCAGCTGCGGCGACGGGAACACCGACCTCGTGATGGCGCCGCTGGAGGGCGGGCCGAAAGGCCTCGCCGTACGGACGCCGGACGAGCTCCTGACGTCCTCATGCCAGCTCGCCCTCGCCTACCGCAAGGACGGCAGCCGGTGACCGCCACCACCGAAACGTCTGCCGCCATCACCGGCCCCGGCGTCTACGACATCCCCGAGCACGAATACCACGCCGACCCCGTCCCCGGCCGATCCCTGTCCAGCACCGGCGCCCGCCGACTCCTCCCCCCCAACTGCCCCGCGATCTTCCGCCACGAACAGCTCAACCCGCCCGCCCCCAAAAAGTGCTGGGACATCGGCACCGCCGCTCACAAACTGGTGCTCGGCTCCGGCCCCGAGCTGCGGCTCGTCGACTACGAGCGATGGGACACCAAGGAGGCGAAGGGCAAGGTCGCCGAGGCCCGCGAGGCTGGAGCAGTCCCGCTCAAGCGCGCCGAATACGAGCAGGTGCACGCCATGGCCGACGCCATCCGCCAGCACCGGGTCGCCGGCCACCTGTTCGACGGCGCCTACGGCCACCCCGAACAAACCCTCATCTGGCAGGACGACGACACCGGCGTCTGGTGCCGGGCCCGCCTCGACTGGTTGCCCACCCCCACCGGGCGGCGTCTGATCATCCCCGACTACAAAACCTGCCAGTCCGCATCACCCGCCAACATCCAGCGCGCCGTCTTCGACCACGGCTACCACCAGCAAGACGCCTGGTACCGGGCCGGAGCCCGCGCGCTCGGCCTCGCCGACGACGCCGCGGCGTTCGTGTTCGTCTTCCAGCAGAAAACCGCGCCGTACCTGGTCACCGTCGTCCAGCTCGACGAGCGCACCCGCCGCATCGCCGAAGAGCGCAACCGGCGCGCCCTGGAGATCTACCGCGACTGCGTCGACGCCGACTACTGGCCCGGCTACAGCGACGAGATCACGCTCATCAGCCCGCCTGCGTGGGCCGAGTACCGCCACACCGAGGAGCTTTCATGACGATCGCCACCCAGAACAGCCACCCGGAGAACCTGCCCGCCCGCATGCCCGCGGCGATGGCGCCGGTCGACGCGCAGGACAGCGAGCTGATGGTGTTCGCCCGCGAGCTTCAGGAGGCGGCGAACATCGCCGCGAGCCTGGCCCGGACCGCGTTCGTTCCGGCCACCTTGCGCGGCAAGGTCGAGGACCTCACCGCGGCGATCCTCGCCGGGCAGGAGCTCGGCCTGCCGGTGATGGCGACGCTCCGCTCGATCGACGTCATCCAGGGCACCCCCGGTTTGCGGGCGCACGCGATGCGCGGCCTGGTCCAGTCCCACGGGCATTCGGTGCAGCTGGTGAAGTCCACCCCGGAGCTGTGCGTCATGCGCGGCCGACGGGCCGGGGAGCCGGAGTGGCAGGAGGTCACCTGGACCATCGCCCGCGCGGAGCAGATGGCGCTGACCGGCAAGGCGGAGTGGAAGAAGCAGCCGCAGACGATGCTCGTGGCCCGCGCCACCGGCGAGATCTGCCGGCTGATCGCCTCCGACGTGCTGTACGCGATGCCGTACGCCGCCGAGGAGCTCGACGGTATGAGCTCGGCGCCGCTGGTCGAGGAGTCGTCGCAGGTGACGGTGGAGGAGATCCTGTCGTCGCGTGGGGCGCCGATGGCGGAGGACGCAGGTTCGACGGCGTCGACGGCGGAAGTCGGGCAGCCCTCCGGCGGCCCGACCCCGGAGGACTTCCTGGTGCGGGCGCGGGCGGCGACCACCTTCGCCGAGTTCAAGGTCATCTGGGATGAGGCGGGCGCGTCCGGGGTTTCGGCGTCGGACGCGCAGGCAGCTGAGATGAAGGCGATCGGCGCCCGCCTGAAGAACGCCTCGGCAACCGCTGCCGGGCAGACCCCGCCCGCCGGGGTTTCGGCGGAGCCTCCGTCGGAGGCGGATGTGCTGTGGCAGCAGATCGAAGCCGTCTGGCCCGGCACCACCACCGAGTTGAACACGGCGTTCGCTCAGGTGATGGGGGGCGTCTTGCCGGGGGATGCGTCGGAGGCGCAGCTCGACGAGTTCCTGAAGAAGCTGAAGGCGGGTGAGCTGTGATGCGCGGCCCGGACCACTACCGCGAGGGCGAGCGGCTGCTCAGCGACGCGTCGTTCGTCCGCAGCCCCGACGGCCCGACCCCGATCACCCGGGGCGGCGAAGAGATGCACCCGGCCGTGCACGCCGCGCTCATCAGCCGCGCCCAGGCCCACTTCGCCGCCGCGCACGCCGCGGCGGTCGCCCTCCAGGCGGTGCTGCCGCTGGTGGGTGATGACCAGCAGGTCACCGACTGGGCGAAGGCGATCGGCGTGTCGAACAACACCGCGCAGGTCAGCCGAAGCCGGGTCGACAACGCCATCGGCCTGGTCGACGAGTGGCAGCGCAAGGGCATCGTCACCCCCGGCGACGCGGCCGAGATGTACAAGGCGCTCGGCGAGGTGACTCCGTGAGCGACACCGACCCGATGCGTGAGTCGCTGGCCTGGTTCAAATACCTGGACCAGGGCGAAACCTGGGTGCCCAACGGCAAGCCCGCCCTGCCGATCACCGACATGGACATCACCTGGCGGCACAACGCCTCCCAGTGGCTGCTCAGGCAGGCGAAGCCGCTGGCGTGGCGCTACGGGATGGGTGAGCTCGCGTTCATCTACGGCACCACGGCACCCACCCTGATCCCTGACGAGACCGGACACCCGGTGCCGGGCCCCGACGTCGCCGTGTTCGCGCCGATGGGTGAAATGGCGCAGGAAGCGCTCGAGCGGGAGCTGGACGACGCCCAGGAGGAGCGGGACGCCGACCCGGAGGCGTGGCTGAAGTCGACGCCGCTCTACCTGGCGCTCGTCGACGGCCTGCCGGAGAACGCGGCCGAGCTGGCGAAGCACTGGTCGGCCTGCGATCTGCGCACCGGCCAGGGCGCGACCTGCTCCTGCACCCGCAGTGACATCTCGTCCGCTGGGACGGACACCTGATGCCGGCCCCGCGCACCCTCAAGGTCGGCGAGCGGTACGAGCGCCTCGCCGTGATCCAGCAGCGGAACCCCGGCGAGAAGTACATCCAGTGCCGCTGCGACTGCGGGACCGAGAAGCCCATCCGCATGAGTAAGTGGGGGCGCACCCGGTCCTGTGGCTGCCTGAAGAAGGGGGCGGGAAACGGGCGCTACCGGCACGGCATGGCGGAGACGCCCGAGTACTGGGTGTGGAGCCAGATCGTCCAGCGCACCACGAACCCCAACGCGCCGCGCTATGCCGACTACGGCGGCCGTGGCATCACTGTGGCCGAGGCCTGGCTCGACTTCGCGAACTTCTACGCCGACATGGGCAGTCGGCCCGCCGTCCGGATGACCATCGAGCGGATCGACAACGACGGCCCCTACTCGCCGGAGAACTGCAAGTGGGCCACCTACACCGAACAGCGGCACAACCGTCGCGACACGAAGGCGGTGGCCTGATGGCTTGGCATCTCGGACGACTTGCTCCATTCGATCTTGAGAGTACTTCGGCGAATCCGCAGGAGGCGCGGATCGTCGAAGCGTACGTCGGCTACGTCGGCGGCGGCCTGGAGCCCATCGACCGGGAGCCGCTGCTCATCGACCCGGGCGTCGAGGTGCCGGCCGAGGCTACGAAGATTCACGGCTTCACTACCGAGCATCTGCGCGAGCACGGCACCCCGGCCGACGCCGGGGTGTGGATTGTCGCGAACGCGGTGGCCGACGCCGTCAACGAGGGCGTCCCGCTCGTCGGGCAGAACATCAGCTACGACCTCACGGTTCTCAGCCGGGAGTTGGCCCGGTATGAGCTGCCGTCGCTGGCGGAGATGACGGCGCGGTCCGGCAGCCGCCTGCTGGCGATCGACACGTACGTGATCTCCAAATTCCTGGATCGGTGGAGGAGGCGGGTGTCGCCCGAACAGGGCGCACACCAGCTGAAGACGACCGCCGCGGTGTTCGGTGTCGCCTGGGTGGATGAGGAGGCGCACGGCGCCCGATATGACGCGTTGATCGCGGCGCGGGTGGCGTGGCGGATGGGTCAGATCGCGCACATGCCGTGCGAGGCCCGGCCACGGATCCAGTCGGGGCGTCGGGATGAGCGGTACCTGTTCGACGCCCTCGCGGTGGACCTGCCGACGCTGTTCGCCTCCCAGCAGCGGTGGGCGCGTGAGCAGGCGGCCTCCTACCAGGAGTACCTGCGGAGTCCGAAGGCGGGCGAGAAGCAGGACGTGAACGCGGTGATTTCTGGCGACTGGCCGATCCAGGCCCCGCCGACCCCCTGAAAACGATGCTGCCCCGGGCTGGTGGTGTCCGGCCCGGGGCGGCCCTCCCCGAGGAGATCGAAGTGCAAGCACAGACTACCGGCCGGGTTCTCAGCCCGGCTTCGCAGACCAGATTCCAGCAGCTCGCCGTCGAGCGCCTCGCCGAGGTGCTGGCCCGCGGCGCCGAGCAGGGTCTGCCGGCCGTGCCGTGGACCGTGACAGCGGCCGGGTGCGGGCTCCGGGCGGACATCAGCCCGGCGATCGCGGACCCGCGCGGCACCCACCTGCTGTGGGTGCGGGCGCTGGGGTTGACGCCGCAGCGGACGGTGCCGGGCCGGCTGACCGCGACGGCTCGCATGGACGGCGTGCAGGTGACGGTCACCACCCTCACGGTGAAGGAGCAGAGCGCATGAGCGAGCGGGAGACGACGACAGCTCACCTGCTGGGGTGGCCGCGCACCGGTGAGCTGACCGTCCGGGATGGGCGGCCGCAGATCGCCATCGACTACGGGTCGGGTCTGCGGGATTGGGCGGATGACGCGGCGTATGCGCGGGCGGTTGCGTCGGCGTGGTCGACGGCGGCTCGGGTGCTGGAGACGGAGGCTGACCGGCGGATCGTGGATGGTTTGGGGCCGGAGCCGGTGGAGCGTCCGGCGGCGCCGGGGGAGACGACGACGTTCCCCGTCCTGGGCGAGGAGCCCGATCCGGCTCCGGAGCTGGTGCCTGCGACCCCGGCCACCAACCTTCCCCAGGGGGTGGCTCCTTTCGGGGTGCCGTGCCCGAAGGGGTGCAGGCATCTGGTGTACCCGGGCCAGAACGGGCCGGTGCACCTGGTGCAGGGCGGCACCGCCGCCGCCTGCCCGCCGCCGTCGGACGACGATCCGGCGCCGACCCGGGTGTTCGACGCCCCGATCTTGGACGCGTCGTGACCGAGACCCCACCCAGCGGCTGCCACTGGTGCGGCATCGACCAGCGCACCCACTTCCAGCGCTGGCACGACACCGCACGCTGGCACCGCTACGTCGCCCCCGCCCAGCATCTGATCAAGGCTCGGATGCTCGCCCGCCGGGAGGCCCGGTGACCGCGCACCTGCTGCACGCAGCCGTCTGGCTGCTGGTGCTGGCCGCCCAGTGGCTGCGATTCCGGCCCGCTGTTCGCCGCCGTGCCGCCGCCTGCCTGTCCCGCCGGTGGCTGTCGACCTGCCGCACTCTCGCCGCGCTGCGCCGCGCGGCTTTCTTCCACCCGTACCAGCCCCACCACGAGAGGACCACCCGATGAGCAGCCCCCGCGACACCAGCAAAACCGACCCCCTCCTGCTCCTGGCCGACGCCATGGGCCCCGGCGGACCGTCTGCCGCGATCGAGCGGCAGGAGAAGCAGGGACAGCTGGAGCTGGTCAGCTCCGCCGTCATCCCGGCCGACCTCAACGGCGGCTCCGAGGACGATCTGAGGGCGCTCGGCTTCACCCTCGGCGACCCGGTCCCCGGCGACAAGCTGTTCCGCTACGCCGACCTGCCCGCCCGATGGAAGAAGGAGGGCTCCGACCACGCCATGTGGTCGTACATCGTCGACGAGCAGGGCCGTCAGCGCTGCTCCATCTTCTACAAGGCCGCGTTCTACGACCGGTCGGCGCACATCAGCGTCACCAGCGTGTACGGCTACGTCAACGAATGCCTGTACGGCGGAACCACGCCGGTCCTCGATGAGTCGTGGGCGACTCGTGAGGCCGTCCTCAAGGCGCTGGAGGAGGTCCGCCAGAGCGAGCAGGAGTCGGTGGAGGTGTGGGCTGGCCGATCTGACTCGTACGCCGCCGAGTACGAGGCGCAGAGTCGCGCGAAGGTCGCCAAGATCGACGCTCTCGCCGCCTCCCTGAACGGTGGTGCCGCCTGATGGCCGCGATCACCGCTGAGCAGCTTGACGAGCTGGTCGACACCGACCCGATCCGGCTGAAGGACGAAGCGATCCGCCTCCTCGCCGAGGTGAAGCAACTTCGCGGCTACCGCGCCGAGCTGATCAGCCTGCACGAGCGGGAAGAGCTGATCTTCGGCGGGTTCATCTGCCTGCACTGCACGCCAGACGACGCCGATGACCCGGACGACAACGTGTACTGGCCGTGCCCGTCGCTGCGCGCCGTCGGCGTCACCGACGAGGAAGCCATCGCGCTGATCACCGCGCACCGGGCCGCCATCGAGGAGAAGGCGCGCCGGGACGCCGAGGCTGCGAAGGACGGCGGTGAGCACCGTGGCTGAGCACCGCAAGCTGACCCAGGCCGAACTCGTCGCCGAGCTGTGCGACCGCTTCGGCGACGACTGGAGGAAGTGGGCGTTCCGATGCCCCCGCTGCTCCGACATCGCCACCGGCCTCGACATCTCCATCGCGCTCACCAACTACCCCCGCAAGGGCCACGACGGCCAGGAGGTGCTGGCCTCCACTGTCCTCGGCCAGGAGTGCATCGGTCGCATCCTCCGGCCGCAGGGCGAGGAGCGCGGCTGCGACTGGGCCGCCTACGGCCTGCTGCGCGGCCCGTGGGAGCTGGTCCTGCCCACCGGCCAGAGCGTGTGGTGCTTCCCGATCGCACCTGCTGCCGCGCACCCCGCCCCTTGAACGCCGTGAAGCCCCGCCCGCAGCTATCGGGCGGGGCTCACCCCGAACCCTACGGAGAACCCATGAACAACCCCAACCCGCCGCTCACCGCCGAACGGCGCGCCGAGATCCACGCCCGACACCAGGCACTCGTCAAGCACAGCGCCGCTGGCGACTGGCGCTACGACGGCAGCGACGCGGTCCACGTCTTCCCCGCCGACGGCCGCGAGGCCGAGCTTGTCGCCACGGTCTGGGGTGAGGACGGATCCGACGACGAGGAGAAAGCGCTCGGCGAGTGGATCGCACACTCCCGCCGCGACGTGCCGGACCTGCTCGCCCAGGTCGCCGACTACGAGAACCGCATCACCTGGCACACCACCTGCCAAGGCTGCGCCGGGCACCTCGACCGGGAGTACGCCGCCGACCACCGCGCCGCCCAGGCCACCAAGCAGCTGGCCGCCGCCCGGGTGGACGCCGCGAAGTGGGAGGCCGTCGAGTCCATCATCCGCCGCGCCGCAGACCACGGCAGCCCCAGCGTCGACGTCGACGACCTCCTCGAAGCCGCGCAAAACGCCGTCCAGCAGCACGTCGAGAACCTCGCCGACCAGACCGGGCTGCGCAGCCTCACCACCGGACCCGGCGGCCACGCCGTCGACATGGAGCCGCCGCACGAGCTGGTCGTCGCCATGGTCGAGCAGGCGAAGCAGATCCTGGGCGACGCCCCGAACTACACGGAGACGCCGATCACGCTCACCGTGAAGGCTGCGGGCGAGGTCGAGCGGTACGCGTTCACCGTGCAGCGGGTGGGCGGGCTGACGCCGCATGAGGCGCGCGAGAAGGCCGAAGCCGAACGCGACCGCCTCCGCCACGCCCTGGAGCGGGCCACCCTGTCGGTCGAGCACGACCCCGACTCCTCCGCCTGCCGGGAACGCCCCGGCCACCAGGAGCAGCTCAGCCCCTGCCAGCAGCGGCCCGCCGAGCACGCCGAGGACTGCCCGGCCTGCGAGGTACTCGCCGTGCTCCAGCCCGAGCCCGCAGGGGAGGCCGACCGTGGCTGACGTCCTGGACCTCATCCTCCGCATCATCGGCGCCCTCACCCTCACCACCATCGCAGCCGTCCTCGTCGCCCTGCTCGTCATCGACCTCCGCCACCACCGGCGCGGCCTCCAACGCCCCGCACCCGCACCCAAGAGCGAAAGGCCGTGGGACTGATGAACGACCTCATCATCGCCACCCTGCTGCTCGCCGGGGTCGGCCTCGACATCGCCCGGCAGGTCCTCGTCGCCATCGGCGAACTTGAGCCCGACCCGGCCGTCGAGGCTGCTCTCCGCACCCGCCTGCGCTCCGCCGACCGAATCCCCGTCGCCGACGCACTCGAGCGAATCCGCCACCGCACCGCCAGGCGCTCGAGGAGGCGGACACCGTGATCCCACTCCTCACAGCCATCAGCTTCGGCGCCGTCGTCGCCGCCATCGCAGCCGCAGCCCTCGGCCACCCGCCCTACATCCCCGCCCTCGCCGCAGGAGTAGCGCTCGCCGCCGGAGTCGCCGCCGCAGGCCTCACCCTCACCACACCCGCCGAGCCCGTGAGGGCTCCCACCGCCGTCACGGAGACCCACACATGACCGCCATCCACGCCGTCGCCGTAGCCCCACAGGGCCCGGCGGAGGGCACCCCGCCCCGCATCGTCGGCATCGACGTCAGCCTCGCCTCCACTGGCGCCGCCGGCCCCGGCTGGATCCAACGCATCACCAGCAAAGGCAAGCGCGACGACAACCTCTCCACGAGATGGGTGCGGCTTCGGCAGATCGCCAACACCGTCGAAGACCTCGTCGCCGCCTCCGAAGTCCTCGACGTCGAACAAGCCGACCTCGTCGTCATCGAACAACCCGCCTACAACACGCCCGGCGGATCCACCCACGACCGGTCCGGCCTGTGGTGGCTCGTCGTCGACCGGCTCCGCTATCTCGGCATCCCCGTCGCCGAAGTGTCCCCGACCGCCCGCGCCAAGTACGCCACCGGCAAAGGCAACGCGGGCAAGGACGCTGTGCTCGCCGCCGTCGTCCGCCGCTACGGGCACCTGGCCGACATCGACGGCAACGACGTCGCCGACGCGTTCGTGCTGCACGCGATGGGCATGGACGCGGCCGGCCACCCGCTCGTCGCCGTGCCCGCCCTGAATCGGGAGGCGCTCGCCAAGGTGGCCTGGCCGCAGGCGGTGGCGTCGTGCTGACCCTCACCATCCCCCAACGACTCCGCCAGTTCCGCGAGGACCGCGACCTTTTCCAAGAGCACATCGCCGCCGAACTCGGCGTCTGCGTCAACACGCTCAGCAGGTGGGAGAGAGGAGTGGGCAGCCCACGCGTCCACCACATCGCCGCCTACGCTCGCCTGGTCGACAAACGCCTCGTCATACGACGAGGACAGGTCGTCATCTGCGACGCGCTTGATGCCCTCCCGCATCTGGGTGAGCTTCGCCGCCGCGCTGGCGTGTCCCTGGCTGTGGTCCGTGAGCGGATCCACTGCACGCCCAGCACCCTGGAGAGCCGTGAGCGCCAGATGCGGCGAGGAGGGGTGAGGCTGACGACGCTGCAGCCGTACCTGGCAGCGCTCGGCTACACCCTCGACCTCATCCCCGCCGCCCCCGCCGAGCAGGTGGCGGCATGAGCAGCTCCACGACCGCGGCTCGCCGCCAAGCCGACCGCGCCTACGCCAACCGCCGCAACAAGCTCATCGCCTACGGCCAATGGCACCCCTACACCGACGCAGAACCCGCCCGCACCCACGTCCGCACGCTCATGGCCTACCGCATCGGCACCTACCGCATCGCAGAACTCGCCGACGTCCCCCGCAGCGTCATCTGCCGCCTCCTCTACGGCGAACCCCACAACAACCGGCCACCACTCCAGCGCATCCGCCCTGACGTGGAACGCAAACTCCTCGCCGTCCAAGCCGTGCCCGCCAACCTCGCCCCCACCCGCACCATCAACGCAACCGGCACCCGCCGACGCCTCCAAGCCCTCGTCGCCATCGGCTGGTCACTACGGACCATCGCCGACCGGCTCGGCATGAGCCACGTCAACGTCGCGAAAATCGCCAGAGCCGGCATCACAGCGGTTTACCCGGCCACCGCAGACGCGGTCACCGCCCTGTGCGAAGAACTGTGGAAGCAGCAGCCGCCAACCACCACCACCGCTGAGCGGATCTCCGTAGCCAAGGCGCTCAAGCATGCCGCCGCGCACGGCTGGGTGGTGTTGGCCTGCTGGGACGACGACACCATCGACGACCCCGACGCCACCCCCAGCTTCGGCGAGGCGCGCGGGCGGGGCCGTCCGCCTGCGGGAGACGACCTCTACAAGCGGTGCCCGGACTGCGGGCAGACCAAGCCGCTCGCCGAGTACGCGATCAACCGGGGCCGCCCGGGCGGCCGGCACGGGTTGTGCACGTACTGCCAGCAAGACCGCAGAGGTAGTGCCCTCCGAGCCAAGGACGGGAGCGCCGCCGCATGAGCCACTCCGACTCCCTGCGCTACCACGACTCCGAATGGATGCTCCAACGCGAGATGCGCTTCAACGACGCCCTCGTCCAAGCAGCCCGCCGCCGCCCCCGCAAAACCCGGGACCGCGGCAACCAAGCCGGCATGGCCGTGCAGCCCCTCACCGCCGCCGAACAGCAGGCCGCCGCAGAACAGGTCCGGGCCGTCGCCGCCCGCCGCCGCTTCACCCCGGACACCGTCGCTGAACTGCTGGACATGCTCGGCCTCACCACCCGCCAGGAGGCGAACCGATGACCATGACCGACTGGATCCGCCCATGGTGGCCCGGCACGACCGGCGACCACGTGCGCGCCAACTGCCCCACCCTCGCCGCCGAAACTTCCAACCCGGTCGAAGGCGCAGGATGGCTCAACCCCGGCAGCGGAGACGGCCTATGCGAGAGCTGCTTCTCCTGGAACGTCACCTGCCACTGCGGCGCCTCCCTCACCCAGGAAGACGGGGCCGGGCCGCACGACAAGGCGAGCGCGCAGGCGTGGATGAAAGACCACTTCTGCCTGCCCTCGTTCCGCTACCTCCCCACACCCCGCACCGCGGCCGCCGTTGTGCCGGCCGAGGGGCAGCTCGCCCTCTTCGACCTGAAGGACGCCGCCGCATGAAGCTCACCATTCCCCACGACGTCCTCGCCGAGGGTGTCGCCTGGGCCGCCCACGCCCTCACCAACCGGCCCGCCGTCCCCGTCCTCACCGGACTCCTCCTCGAAGCCGACGGCGGCGAGCTCACCATCAGCGCCTTCGACTACGACACCAGCCGCCGCGTCAGCATCAGCGCCGACGTCGCCGAACCCGGCAAGGTACTGCTGCCCGGCCGCGTGCTCGCCGAGGTCGTCAAGTCGCTGCCCAAGCAGCCCGTCACCCTCACCCTGTCCGGCGCCGAGATCACCATCACCTGCGGGTCTGCTGAGTTCGTGCTGCTCACCATGCCCGCCGACGACTACCCCACCCTCCCCGACGTGCCCGAAACCGTCGGCGCCGTCGACGGCCACGCGTTCGCCGCCGCCGTCGCCCAAGTCGCCCCCGCCACCGCGCACGACGACAAGCTGCCCATGCTCGACTGCATCCGCGTCGACCTCACCAACCAGCAGATCACCCTCGCCGCCACCGACCGCTACCGCATCGCCGCCACCCCCCTCGCCTGGGAATCCCACACCTTCGTCGACACCGGCGTGATGATCCCCGGCCGCACCCTCGCCGACATCGCCAAAAGCCTGCCCGCCGGACCGGTCAGCGTCGGCCTCACCGACGGGCTCGCCGCCTTCACCGGCAGCGGACGCACCACCACGGTTCGGCTCATCGACGAGAAGTTCATCGACTACAACGCCCGCCTCCAGCTCAGCGACTTCACCATCTGGGCTGGCGTCGACGCCCAGGCGCTCGCCGCCGCCGTCAAACGCGTCTTCCTGGTGGCCGAACGCCACACCGCCGTCCGCCTCTCCTGGACCGACGGCGAAGTCCTCGTCCAGGCCGGCGGAGGCGACACCGGCCGCGGCGCGGAGACGGTGGCCGCCGAACTCGACGGCGCGCCGATGGAGATCGCCTTCCAACCCCGGTTCCTGCTCGACGGCCTCAACGGGGTCGTCGGCCGGGCCCGCATCGGCATGACCACCGGCGCCCGCCCCGCCCTCATCGTCCCCGCCGACGGAGGCGACACCCCCGCCTACCGCTACCTCGTCATGGCCCTCCGCCTCTCCTGACCCTGCCGCCCCGCGGGCCCGGCCACGCGCCGGGCCCCTTCCCCTTTCGGAGTAGCCGATGAGCCGCATCGACCTCACAACCCGCGACCTGCACGAACTGTTGAATCCGGTCTTGCCGCACGCCGGCACCGACCCGGAGACGCCAGAGCTGAACGTCGTCCTCCTCGAAGTCCGCAGTGACGTCCTGTACGCGGTCGCCACCGACCGGTACACCCTCGCCGCCGCCCGACACGAACTCGACGAGGCCGCCGACGACGCCGCGGTGGCCATCAGCCGAGACGACGCCGTCGCCATGTTGAAGCTGTTCAAGCACACGAAGAAGCTGGACCCACAGCTCCAGCTGCTCATCGACAAGGTCCCCGTGCCGGCCAGCCCGCGCGGCGACACCGTGCAGTCTCTCGGCCTCACCGTTACGTCGGAGGACGGCACCCGGCTCGTGTTGCACGGGCGCGGCCACGGCCCCCTCAGAGGCTGGCGCAGACTCATCCGCCCCGTCGTCGAACGCGCACCCGCCCCCGCGGCGCCGCTCCTCGCCCTCACCCCCACTTACCTCGCCCGGTGGGCCAAGGCCACCGGCCCCGGCGAAGTCCTCACCGTCCACGTCGGCCCCGAACCCGTCGACCCGATCCTCATCCAGGTGGAGCACCGGGTCATCGGGGTGCTCATGCCCGTCGGACACCTCGACGCCGGCGAAGCCGTCGCGGGCAGCCCGTGGCCGGACGAACTCGCCGACGACGGAGACGCTGAGGCGGAGGAGGTGCTGTTCCGCAGCCCCGCCGCGCCGGAGCCCGCCGCGGGGGACGACGTCGAACTCCTCGCCCAGGCCGCCGAACTCGTCGTGTCCACCCAGTTCGGCTCCACCTCCATGCTGCAACGCAAGACCCGCGTCGGCTTCGCCACCGCAGGCCGGCTCATGGACCAGCTGGAGCAGCGCGGCATCGTCGGACCCGCCGAAGGGTCGAAGGCGCGCGAGGTGCTCGCCAGCCCCGACCAACTGCACCAGGTGCTCGCCGACATCCGCGGCGCCAGCACCCAGACGCTCGACGACGCGTACGCGGCGGTGAACGCCTGATGAGCCGCAACCTCACCGTCTACCGCACCACCAACCCCGACATCCTCGCCACCCTGCACACGACACTCGCCGCGATCGAAGAGTGGCAGCCCAAGGTCGAAGCCCTCATGGAAACCCTCGGCGTCGGCGGCCGGAAAATCTGGTATGACGCCGTCACCGGCCAAGTCCTCGGCGTTTCCCGCGACGGCGACATCCCCGAGCACTGGCGCTACGACCAGCGCACGGGCTACCTCATGCCCCGCCGCTCCACCAAGCAGGGCAAGGCGATCGGCGCCCGCCTGGACGCCATGCGGCGCCCTGACCCGCGCGCCCTCAAGGGCATGCCCAGCCAGACCTTCGCCGCCGCCGAACCGGCGCTGCTGACGTGCAGAGTCGACGAGATGGGCGGTGCCCTGTACGTCACCTGGAGCGCGCCCATCCACGAGCGCGAGGTCGACCTGAGCCTCTGGCAGCGGGTGAAGCTCAGCGAGTACTACGCCGTCCTCGAAGCGCAGGAAGCCGCCCAGGCCGCCCAGGAGTCCGCAGGGGAGGCTCCCGGTGCTTGACCCCGCCATCGAATGGCTCGAAGACCAAGCCCGCGCCTACGACGAAGCCCACCAGGACCCCGCGCTCCGCAGCACCCTGCCGCCCGTCCCCGCCTACCTCACGCAACCCGGGGTGGAGCAGGAGCCACCCCTCACCCTCACCACCACCGTCCTCGACAACGGCACCACCGCCCACATCGCCGTAGAAGGCGCCATCCCCGACGGACTCATCACCGCCCTCAACGACCTCGCCCAGGCGTTCCAAGGCGACCACAGCGGGGCGGAGGCCGCCCCGTGACCCGCCGCCTCCGCGCCCTGCAGCGCTTCATCGCCGACGTCCGCGCCTGGCGGCAAGCCCGCCGCGACTACCAAGCCCTCTGCGACGAAGGCCGCGCCCCACGCCTGGAATTCAGCGTCGGCATCCACCCCGACGACTACGAGTGGACCGGCATCAACGGGGTCACCGCCCTCAAGACCACCGTGCCGCTCACCCCCCGCGGCAAGCAGTACATGGCCGGAGTCATCCACGACATCGAACGCACCTGCATCCGCGCCGTCCTCGACACCAACCAGCGGGAGGCCGGCCGTGGCTGACGCCCTCTTCGACCTCGGCGAGGTCACGCCACCCGCCGAGCCCGCTGACCCGAAAGGCATGCGCGAGCTCCTCTTCGGAGGCCTCGTTGCCGAACTCGAAGCAGCGGTCGCCGACGAAACCCCGGACTTCGCCGAAGACGAGTACCTCCGCGACCCCGACGGCACCCCGCGCTCCGGCTCCCCCTACTGGCAGGCACACCAGCGCGCCGGAGGCCTCCGCGCAGCCCTCGGCATGGTCCGCAGCAAGCTCGCCACCCACGAGGAATACCTGCGCTTCGAGCGGGAGAACACCCGCCGCACCTGGACAAACATCGAGCTCACCTGCGAACGCCACCGCGACACCTGCCCCCGCTGCACACAGGCCACCCAGGAGAAGTGGCGCACCCAGCGCACCGAGGCCCGCCTCGAGAAAGTCCGCGCCACCTACGTCGTCGGCCTCCACGACATCCTCAACGCCCTCGACAGCCCGACGACGACCATCACCCTGCCGCAGGTCCGCGCCGCCCTCCAACAACTCCAGAACGCCGCACACCGCACCTGGACCAAGGCGGAACCCCATGAGTAACCGCTACGGCCCCGCACCCGCCGGCCAAGGCTGGACCGACATCCGCCTCATCGGCGACCCCGACGACATCGAAGCCTGGGCCACCCTCCTCCACCACGGCACCGACGTCTGGGAGGACTCCGAATCCAAACCCGTCCGCAACCAGCCCGGCATCGTCCGCCGCTACATCCGCGCCCGCCTCAACCAGGAGGCGGCCGATGCCTGACCCCACCCCCACCACCAGCCCGGCCGCCACCCGCGGCCGGGCCTGCCGCCATTGGATCAGCGACGAACACCGCCACTGCGACTCCACCACCAACATCCGCCTCTACATCGCAGGCAACCGCTGCCCCCACCACACCCCCGCAGCCCTCGCCGGCCAACCCGAACCCGGCGCCACCGCCTACTGCCCACCCGCACGCTGCCTCTGCGGATCGTGCCCCTCCTGGCGGCCCTACAACGCCTACAACACCACCGCCGACTCCTGGGTCACCGACGCCCGCAACATCGCCACCGGCAAGAAACGCGCCTCACCGACGATCCAGGAAGCGGCAAAACGAACAGTGCAGGCGCAGAAAGACCGCGAACAGCGACTCCGGAAAGGAAAAGGCTCGGCCCACCGCCTCCTCGAAACCGGATCCCGCAACCACACCGGCAAAACCCTGATCTGGGACACCCTCGACAAGCGCCTGGCCGCACACCCGGACATGATCGTCGTCCACGGCGCCTGCTACCCCGACGAAGACGAACACGGCAACCGGCCGGATGTCTCCGCCGACTGGCTCACCCACCTGTGGTGCCTCGCCCGCCAAGTCCCCGACGAACCACACCCCGCCGACTGGCCCACCTACCGTCGCGCCGCCGGCCCCATCCGCAACGGCGAAATGGTCGCCGCCGGCGCCGACGAATGCGTCGCCTTCCCCGAAGGCGCCAGCACCGGCACCCGCGACTGCATGCGGCAAGCCGCCGCAGCCGGGATCGACGTCGTGGAGGTAACCGCGTGAACGCCGGAACGATCCGGAACACCCCGGAACACCACGGAGACGCCGATGGGCTGGGTCAGCAGCTGCTCCACCTGCCGACGCCCCGCCACCCTCATCATCACCGGGCGCAGACCACGCCTGACTTTGTACAGCGCCCTGTCGTGCGACCGCTGCGCGCCACGACACCGGGCCAACGCGGCGAAAGCCGGACCCGTCGTGGAAGAACCGCACGGGGAGACGATGCAGGACGGGCTGTTCTGAACCAGGGCTCAACGCGCAGGCGGGGCGAACTCACCCGGAAGCTTCGGAACCCACAGCTTCACTCCACCAGCCGCCTGAACCTTCTCCGCCAACTTCCTGACCTGCGTCCTGGTCGTCCTCAGACTCGCCTGCAAGAAGGTGGCCAGCCCCTCGTCCGGAACATCCCCAGCGACGAGAAAAAGGAGCTGCAGCTCCGTCGGAGTCAACCCCTCCGCCTCGTCGAAAGTACGGACCGGCGGATCAGGCGAATGGGCGAGCGTGTTCCGCGCGTCCTTCAGGATTCTTCTCTGCTGCAGCCCCTCGTCGGAACGCTCGAAAGCGACATCCCCAGGGCGGGCCGGCAGAGTCGCGCCGCGCTCGCGCACAAACCAGCGAATGAAGTCACGGATCACCTGGGAGCGGTTCCGGGCGCCGACCAGCCGGCCGAACTCCGCCCACAGATCCTCCTCGACCCGGATCGCGTGCCGGGGCGTGTGGGTATCGGTCGAGTCGCTCACGTCGCACATCGTAGCCGGGCGTGTATGCACACCAGCCCGCACGGAGTAGCCCTGTGTCTGCACACTGACTATGATCGTGTGCAGACACAGAATCGGCAACCAGCCGACAAGACACCACAACACAGCTCGCCAAGAGCTCTACTCCGCACGCCCGGAGGTGGTCTCCGAAGACCGGCCCCGCCCCGACCCTGACCACCAACCAGCACAAGCACCATGGGGGACCGGTTGACCACCGAGCCAGAAACGATCTGGGACCTCGAAGCCGAGCAAGCGGTCCTCGGCACCTGCATGACCGTGCCCTACATCGTCGGGCACATCCGCGCCGCACTCCCCGAACCGCGTGCCTTCTGGCGCCCCCAACACCAGATCGTCTACGCCGCGATCCTCGACCTCTTCGACCAGGACGCCCCCACCGACACCGTCGCCGTCAAGGACTACCTGCACCGCGCCAAAACACTCGGCCAAGCCGGAGGACACAAATACCTCCTCACCCTCGACCGCGCCGCGCTCACCGCCGGAGACCCCGCCTACCACGCGCGCATCATCGTGCGGCACTGGCGCAACCGCGAAAGCATCTACCAGGCCGACCGCACCATCCAGGAACTGCAAACCCTCGACCCCGACGACGGGCCCGACCGGCTACGTGCCCTCGGCGAACGCCTCCTCAAGGCCGCCGACGACCTCGCCCCCAACCGGCCCACCGCGGATGAGGACCGCTTCCCCCGCATCGACTGGAAAGACGCGTTCGCCACCGACTTCTCCGAAATCGACTGGCTACCCGGCCGGTTCATGGAACGCGGCCAGCAGGCTGCCCTCGTCGGCGACGGCAAGGTCGGCAAAAGCATCTTCACCCTGCACTGGATCTGGTGCGCCATCACCGGCCGCCCCTGCCTCGGCGACATCCGCCGCGAACCGATCAACGTCCTGTACTTCGACCGCGAAAACAGCCTCCGCGACATCGTCACCCGGCTCACCGCGTTCGGCGCCACCCCCGACGACCTCGACGTGCTGCACGAGCGGTTCGACTACCGGCTGTTCCCCCGCTTCTCCGGCGCCCTCAACACCTCCGAGTCCGCCGCCGCCGAACTGCTCGCGATCGTCGCCGAGCGGCCACGCGACGTCGTCATCTTCGACACCGTCAGCCGCTACATCTCCGGCAAGGAAAACGACTCCGACACCTGGCTGGACCTGTACAGCCGCATCCACGCCCCGCTGAAGGGGCAGGGCATCGCCAGCGTCCGCCTGGACCACTTCGGCAAGGACACCGAGAAGGGCAGCCGCGGGTCGTCGGCGAAAACCCAGGACGTCGACCACGTGTGGGAGCTCACCGCCTACGACGAAGCGCGCGGCTACTCCGAAAGCGTCGAGACGGTCACCACCCGGTTGAAGATGCTGCGCACCCACACGCGGACCGGCCTCGGCGAAGAGGTCTTCCACGTGACCCGGCGGGGTGAGAAGGAGCGGGGCGGGGCGTGGCTGCCTGGCCGTACCCGGCATGAGCTGACGGATTCGTCGACGGCTGACGCGCACCGGTTGAAGATCCAAACCTACGTTGACGATCTTGTGATGCGAGGGGTTCCCGGCGGCATGGGCCGCGAAGCGCTGAAGAAATGGGCGCGCGAAAACCGGGTGTCGCTGCCCGGAAAAACCGAGGCGATTTCGGAGATCGTCGCGGCGTTGAAGGCGGCCCAGAAGGTGGCCTCATGAGCGTTCGAATTGTGTCCGGAATGACTCGAATTGTCTGTCCCCGTCACTATCCCGTTTTTACCTGTCCCCTTGACTGTCCCCACCTGTCCCCTGACAACACAAAACCCCAGGTCAGACCTGCACCCCTACCTGTCCCCACCTGTCCCCGGCCAGTACCTGTCCCCTGTCCCCTCCCTATAGAGGAGGGGACAGGGGGACAGGCGTGGGGACATGCGACCCCCGAACGGACCCAAAACATGATCATTAAAGCCATTCCCACCCGCTACGCCGGCTGCTGGTTTCGGTCCCGCTTGGAAGCCCGCCACGCCGTCCTCTTCGACAACCTTGGCATCCGCTGGCAGTACGAACCCGAGGGCTACCTCATCGGCCCCGACCACGACCGACGCCCCTACCTGCCCGACTTCTACCTCGAAGACCTCGACGTATGGGTCGAAGTCAAAGGCGACCGCGCCGCCACCGACCTCCGCCTCCTCGCCTACGCCGCATCCGCCACCTACGGCCTGCCCAAAGCCGTCGGCGCATGGAGGCTCCTCCTACTCGGCAACCTGCCCCGCGTCGACCGCGGCTGGGAGGTGTGGCACCACGCCATCGTCAGCCACCCCAACAAGTACGGCTGGGAAGGCGCCAAGCCCGGCATGCTCACCCAGCACCCCGTCTGGTTCAACGGCGACATCATCGAAGCCGGCTACCAGGGTGTGAAAACCCGCCCCGGAACCAGCGAGATCAGCGGGTGGGTTGCACCTGGCCTCATCGTCGGAACCGAAGACGACGACTTCGCCTCGATGAACGACCACCCCGACTTCTGGCGCTTCGACGCACACGTCCGCCGCGAGCACAGCCTGTGGCCCGCCGAATGGGCCGCCTACGCCAAGGCCCGCTCTGCCCGTTTCGAGCACGGCGAGAAGCCATGACCCCCAACCCGGCCGTCGCCGACCGAGCCCGCCTCCTCGCCGACGCAGCTCCTGGCGGCAGTCTCGCCCGCCGTACCGCGGGCTGTGTGGTGGTCGCCTACTCGACGACCCGGACGGATGCGCACGCGCGGAAGGTGCTCGCCGAACTGCCCGAAGACCTGCGGGCCGAATGCGACGCCCTCGCCGATGAGATCACCAGCAAGCTTCAGGAAGAAGAATCATGACCACGCCGAAGCCCCCCACCATCTGGGTGCAATCCGACCCACTCCCCAACGGCACCTACGCCGCCGCCATCCACTACAACGACGACACCGCCCGCATCCTCGACCGGCCTGCAGGCCTCGCCTACGCCGCCGAGGTCGTCGCGGCCGCCACCTACGCCGAGCACGACGCCGCCGTCCTCCGGCAACTCGTCGCCGCCGGCGTCGACCTCCACGCCGCCGGCCACACCATCTCCGCTCTCCGAGTCGACCGGCCGCCCCTCAACGACGGGGCGACCGCGCCGCTGCGCCTGATCCCTGGCATCGCCACCAGCGGCCGTGGCTTCCTGCGCGTCGACATCGCTGGCGAGCAGGTCGGCCAGTGGAGCCCCGCTGATGCCCGCGACCATGCCTCCAACGTGCTGACCGTGCTCGCCGCCACCACCCTCGACGCGGCTTACCGCCGCCACCTGATCGGCCCGCTCGGCTTGGATGAGGCCCGCGCCCGGATCGTCGTCGGCGACCTCGGCGACCACATCCGTGCCCTCACTTCGCCCGGCGGCCCGTCGTGACCCGCACCCCGGTCCTGCCGGAGCAGGACGCCCTCTGGGCACTCCCTGAGCCCGCCGTCCCCGCCCAGGCCGCCCCACCGCCGCTCCGGAAGCCGAACCGCTTCCACACCCTCGACCTGCCCGCCCCGTTGCGCGGCGTCTGCAACCCCCGCTGCCTCGTCTGCGGCCGGGACGAAGACGACGGCCTCTGCTCGCCGTGCTCGGTCGTCTGCATGCCCGGCGGCGGCCCCGTCGAGGTGTGCCTCATCACCCGCTCGGCCACCGCGCGCCCCGCCGGCGACCGGCTCGTCGCAGTCACCTGCCCCTGGTGTGATCGCGTCCACTGGCACAGCGCCCTATCCGTCGAGCCGGTGCGCAGCGGGCAGTGCGGGCGACCGTACGTGCTCCGCACCCCTCAGGCGGGCCTCAGATCAACGCAGAGCGACGCACACGCCTCCCTGGAATCCCAGGGGACCCCCGCTGTTCCGCGAGCCTCACGGGCAACTACAGGCCCTCACATCCACGGAGACGCATCATGACCAGCCGCCACGACACAGAACGAGCCACGACACACAACACCCCCGAAACCACCTACCACCGCACCGCCGACATCCCCCTCGACGCACTCACCCCGTTTCCCGGAAACGCGAAACGCGGAGACGTCAACGCCATCCTGGCCAGCCTCCGCCGTAACACTCAGTACCGATCCCTCGTCGTGCGGGAGATCGAAAACGGCCCGCTGATCGTGCTGGCAGGCAACCACACCATGCAGGCATTCACCGCCCATGGCCCTGGTGACTGCGGTCAAACCGCCAAGATCGGCGACGTCGAACAGCCCTGCGGCGTCTGCCGCAACCAGGCGGCATGGGAGCTAACCGCGCGCTGCGAGATCGTCCGATGCGACGACGACACCGCTCGCCGCATCAACCTCGCTGACAATCGCACCCCCGAACTCGGGGCGTACGACAACGCTGCTCTCGCGGACCTTCTCGACGCCCTCGGCGGCGATCTCGACGGCACCGGTTACACCCGCGTCGACCTCGACGAACTCGAGGAGTCGCTGCGCCAGGCCGTTGGTGGTCTCGGAGGCAACCCCGCGGATGAGGATCGCGACGAGGTGCCTGAGCCGCCCGCGCAGGTGGTGACGAAGCCGGGCGACGTCTGGCTGCTCGGCCCGCATCGCATCATCTGCGGCGACTGCCGCGACCCGAAGGTCCTCGACCGGCTTCTCGCTGGCGCGAGCATCAACATGGCGTTCACATCGCCGCCATACGCCTCCCAGCGCACCTACGACGAGTCCTCCGGGTTCAAGCCGATCCCGCCGGACGAGTACGCCGACTGGTTCGACGCTGTGCAGGCCGGCGTCCGCGCGCACCTCGCGGTGGACGGCTCCTGGTTCGTCAACATCAAGGAGCACTGCGAGGACGGACAGCGGCACCTGTACGTCAAGGACCTGACGATCGCACACGTACGTCAATGGGGCTGGCTATTCGTCGACGAATTGTGCTGGGTCGACACGAAGAACGGCGTCCCTGGTGGCTGGCAAAACCGGTTCAAAGACGCATGGGAACCGATTTTCCACTTCACGCTTTCCAGGAAGGTCAAGTTCAACGCCATGGCTAATGCTGTGCCGAGCAGCGAGGCTTTCGAATATGCGGCCGATAACCCGAAGTCAACGACAGGCTCAGGCTTCCTTGGGACTTCGGCTGGGAGAGAGTTCTCGGAAGGGCTCGCGCGCCCTTCGAACGTCATGCAAATCGCTGCGTCTGCCGACAGAGGGTTAGGCCACAGCGCTATGTTCCCTGTTCCGCTGCCGGCGTGGTTCATCCGCGCCTACAGCGATGAAGGCGACGTCGTGTTCGACCCGTTCATGGGATCCGGCACCACCCTCGTCGCCGCCCACACCGAGAACCGCGTCGCGTACGGCACCGAGATCAGCCCCGGCTACGTCGATGTCATCTGCCGCCGTTTCCAACTGCTCACCGGCACCCAGCCCATCAACGAAGCCACCGGCCAACCCGTCGACTTCACCCAGGAGTAGCGCTGTGGCCAACCGGAAATTCGTTCCCACCGACGACACCATTCAACGGGAACGGAAGGTGCTCGAGCTGCGCCGTGCCGGCGTCACGTTCGACGCGATCGCCGAACAACTCAACTACGCCGACCGTGGCGCCGCACACAAGGCGTTCAAGCGGGCGCTGATCCGCACCTTGCAGGAGCCGGCCGCGGAGCTGCGGGATCTGGAGTTGGACCGGCTCGACCGGCTGCAGGTCGCGATGTGGGCGCAGGCGATGCGCGGTGACGTCCAGGCGGTGGACCGGGTGTTGCGGATCATGGAGCGGCGGGCCCGCCTCATAGGACTCGACCACGCTGACGGTGTCGCTGAGCGGCAGGTGCGGCTGCAGGAGCAGCAGGGCGCAATGCTCGCCGATGTCATCCGCGGCGCATTGGATGCGCACCTAGCCCGGGTGCTGGGTGTGCTTGGGGATCAGCCCGAGGCCGACACAATCCGCCGGTCATGGCCGGGCTGGGTGGAGCAGATCGTGCCCGCTCAGATTGAGGCGGTCGCCGGAGGTGAGCGGTGAACCGCGAACCTCGCACCGCCGCGTTCCTCCGCCACGCTGCCAGCGCCGACCAGGCCGCCCACAACGTGCCGGCCCGCGGCGTGCCCCTGCTCGCCACGATCGCTGACACGTGCCGGGCCGCGGCCGACGTGTACGCCTCCGATCCGACGTTGGACGGGTGCCCGGCTGGCCGGGAGCGTGACCTGGACCTGGTTGAGGAGTTGTGCCGGCAGATCCGCTCCCTCATCCGGTCCGCCGTCTCCGGCCGTGGGGCTGCCCGGTGGCCGGTGGAAGACCGCTGGGCGGAGGCGGAGGCGTTGACGGCCCGTCTGCCGGTCATCCTGGGCCGGGCGCGGGCGGCGGCCCGGACCGACCACGACACCGTCGACGGGTGCCGGGACATTTCCCGCCTCTGGCTGACCGCCGCGTCCGGCGGGATTCGCGCGGCGGGTGAGCAGTTGCGGGCCGCGATCGGGCGGGCTGGCGGGCTGCCGTATCCGGCGCCGGAGGTGGCTGAGCTGGCGGTTCTGGCTGAGCAGGTCATCGGGCACGCCGACAAGCTGGAGGCGGGCCGTGGCTGACATGGAGAACCCCATCGCGCCGTCGTGGGAGCAGGAGTTCATCGCCCGTGTCACCCAGGCGTTGACGGCGGAGCACTACGAGCACGGATTCCGGCCTGCCGCGGTGGACGTGTCGGGCAGTGATGGCGCCCGGTGGAGTGAGCACACCTGGGAGGACGCCGTCAGTGTGCGCGGGGTGTGCCCGTGCGGGGTTGAGGTGAACGCCTACGAGTCGGGGCCGGAGGACGTGGCCGAACTCCTGCGGAAGATCACCAGCGGGGGTGAACGGCATGGCTGATATCCCCGACGCCGCTGTGAAAGCCGCCGCTGAGGCGATGCTCGACGCCCACGACTGCGAGCACCTCCGCACCGACCCGTACATGGAGCGTTGCTTCCCCTGCGACGCCCGCATCGCGTTGGAGGCTGCGCTCCCGCACCTCGGCCTACCGGTCCGCCGCCCGCGCACGATCTGCCCGGCCTGCTCCCGCGAGGTCGTACGACGAGATGACGACAACCCCGTCAGCCACCCCACCCGCGACCGAGCCACGGCATGCGAGCACGGTCATTGCCGGGGCGGATGCCGAGGGTGCCGGGCATGAGCATCCCCGAAGACGCCGTGCGTGCCGCCGCTGACGCGCTTTCCCGCCGCTTGTGGTCTGGCCAGCCCGAGTTCGGGACGTGGATGGAGAACGACGAGGACCTCGCGCGGGCTGCTGTGGAGGCTGCGGCGCCGTTGATCGCCGCAGACTTGGCCCGCATCCTCCGCGCCGAAGCTGCGCGCGGAGAGTACGCGGCTCCCGCCCGCCAGCAGCTCACCTACCGGGGCGGGCTGGAACGCGCCGCCCACATCGCCCTCGCCACCTACCCGAAGGAGACCTGATGGCTGACCTTGAAGCCGTGCTGAGGAAGCTGGCCGCCCTGGCAGATTCCGACCCGCACGAACGCGTCTACGTGTGGCGGCAGATCCTCGACGGGGTGCGCCGCGAAGGCTTCGAAGCGGGCTACACCGCGGGCCGCCGGGACATGGAGCTGTCCGAGCAGATCGCCCAGCAGGAGGCGAAGAGCGATGGGTGACGACCTCCGCTCCCGCATGCGCGTAGCCGTGCCCTTAACCGTGGCTGGGCTCGTCGCGAACCTCGCCTGGCTGCTGATCGATGTCGCTACCCGGTTCGCACTCATCCAGCAGTGGGCCGAAGTCGCCGCTTACATGCTGCTCGGGACGGTCTTCTGGTACGTGGCCATCTGCAGAGCGCTGTCGCAGGAGGCTGGCCGTGACGCCTGAGCAGCGGACCCGCGCAGTCGTCCACAACGCCGCTTCCCGGGCCTTGTCGGCGTCCGGTCACTGGATCCCGCTCACCGGCCGGATCGCCATCACGGAGGCGGTGCTGGCCGCGCTCGCCGAGCACGGCATGGTCGTCGCCCCGCGGTGTGGTTGCGGCCAGCCGGTCGGCCAGTGCGAACTGTGCGACGGGCCGCGCTGTTGGCGGTGTAACCCGTGGTTCGATCCGCCTCGGGTGCCGTGCGGCGGCTGCCCGGTGTGCGCGGGCCGGATCGTGGGCGGCGACGGCGAATGCTGGTCCGCGTCCTGGCGGTGCGACCCCGCCCGGCACACGCCACGCGCCGCTGTGAGCGTTTCTCCGCCTACCCCTGACCCTAGACACCCGCAACACCCTGTACGGCCCGCCACGGGCGCCACAGGGGTGCGCAACCACATCAGCGACCCCGCCACCCCTGCCGGAAACGAGGTACCCCGATGAACCGCCCCGACCTGATCCCGCTTCTCGGTAAAACCGTCGAAGTCGTCGGCACCATCAACGGCGGCTCCTGGACGGGCACTCTCGTGGGCCTCCACGAACACCCCACCATGATCATCGACCAGGCCGACGGGCTCCGCCGCATCCTGCCCCAACACTTCACCGTCACCGAACGGATCACCGCCGACAGAACGAAGGGCACGGGCACGCCCAAGCGGACCCTTGTGATCGCCCACAGCTCGTCGGCTGCCCGCACCCTCGCCGCCGAACTGATCGCCGAACACGGCCTCGACCCGGCCGAGACATACCCGCTGGCCGTAGGCGCCGCGCCACGCTCCCGCCCGTACGCCGCCGCGGTCCTCGCCCTGCCGCCGCGCGGCCTCAGCTGGGCTGATGTCGCATGGGTCGAAGATGCCGTCCTGGTGCGGCTCAAGCGTGGCGCTGAACTCGTCGTCCGCCCCAACCCGCGCAAGGACACCCCGGCGCACCGACCGCCGCCGACCGACGCTGGCGAGCCCGCCCTGGTCGAGCGGATCGCGGAGGCGATCGAAGCCCTCTGCCCGCACCCCGACGTCGACCACGCCGGAGGTCACTGCCCGTACCGGGAAGCCGCCGCCACCGCACGGAAGATCGGGGCCGCGTCGTGACCGTCACCCTCACCAAGGTCGTCCAGACCTGCCCGTCCCTGCCCTCCCAGTGGAACGCGTGGGATGCCGTCGGCCGCTACTACTACCTGCGGTTCCGGTCTGGGCGGGGCACCGTCGACACCTACGACACCGCTGATCACGAAACGTGGGCCACCGCGCCGGACGGCGCCGTCGCCTACTTCGAACACGGCGACGACGGCGACAGCCACATCACCCTCACCGACTTCCTCACCGCCGCCGGACTGGAACTGGCGCCCGACGCGGAAGTCGTCCCGATGCCCGAACCCACCGCCACGAAGGAGACCTAACCATGGGCACCTCAACCGACGCGATCCTCGCCTACGGCTACGACCTCGGCTGCGGCGACGAATGGAAGTTCCGCGAGGTCGGCGAATACGGCGAACCCGTACTCGACTGGTACGACGACGAGGCCGACGACACTTTCGCCGACCAGGCCGAGAAGCGCCTGCTTGAGTCCGTCGGATTCGCGGAGGAATGGGCGCCGGACAACGGCTACTGGGACCGCAAGAAGGAAGCCGAAACCCGTCTCGGCATCAAGATCGAGACGTACTGCAAGGACGACTACCCGATGTACGTCCTCGCCGCGAAGGTCATCACCGTCTCCCGGGGCGACGTCGAGATCCTCAACCTGCCCGCCCTGATGGACGAGCCCACCGAGCACGGCTGGGACCACGGACTCCGTACGGCCCTGACCGTGCTGGGGATCACGCCGACGCAGGAGCAGCCCGCATGGGTCCTCTGCTCCTACTGGGGGTGACCATGACCAGCTTCGGCTACACCGGTCCCGCCACCCTCATCATCGGCGGCAACGAACTCCACATCACCGTCCGCATCGGCGTCGAAAGCGAAGCCGTCAACGGCTTCGTCACCCGCCGCTGGTGGGCCGACCTCACCTTCCACCCGTTCACACCACCGAACGAGGACGCCCCGTGCAGGCTGCGGCTCCCCGACGGGCGGGAAGGCTCCGGCCACCTGCCCGCCGGGGCAACCCGCATGGTCGGCGTCAGCTTCCCGCCCAACGCCCTACCGCTGCCCGACCGGGCCGACGACATCGAAGTCCACGCCGTCGACGAGCGCGGCCGCCACATCACCCGCATCATTCCCGGCCAGCCGCCTGCCACGGATCACACGCTCATTCCCACCGCCGAACTGGAGCAGCTGCGCCTCGACGGGCGGAACGCCGAAACCCTCCGCAAGGACAACACGCAGCTCCGCGAAGAGGTCACCCAGCTCCGAATCAACGCCGAGAAAGACGTCTGCTCTGGCTGCATGCAGCGCGAGGAGCAGCGGGACCGGTGGATGGAAACCTGCCGCCAGCTGGGCGTGAAGCTGGGGGAGGTCAGGACTTCCTGCGATGAGATGAACGAGCGGGCGCAGGCGGCCGAGGCCGAGGTCGCCCGGCTCCGCGCCGGCGAATCCCCGAACCCCGCCCCCGAAGGCGTTCAGCTCACCCCCGCGCAGTGGATCCACCGGTGGAACCAGGCCACCGCCGACGAACGCCTCGCCAAGGTCGAGCAGATCTTCAACGACGGCGCCGCCGTGATCCGGTGCCAGCAGCAGGACCACGGCGCCGCACTCCACGAACTCGCCGACGCACAGCAGATCATCAACCGGATCCGGCAACTCGCCGACGTCTACAACCACGGCGCCAACACCAGCCCCGACCCCGCCACCCGGGCCTGGGCCGCGTCCATCGTCGAGGACCTCCGCGCAGCCCTCAACGGGACGGAGGCCCAGCCATGATCCGCTTCCCCGCCTGGCTTCACCGCCACCGGCCAGACCCGCGCTGGCGCCCCGAGTTCGACACCCTCGCCCAGTACAACGCCGAACGGGCACGCGGCATCCAACACACACCGGAGTGGCAGGCCCGCATGGCCGAACTCCAAGCCCAGTTCAACGCCGCTTACCACGGCAGCGCCTCACCGACCGCATCATCCGGCAGCGCCGCCGACCTCTGGGATCACGCAGCTCAGAAATGGGAGGAAGCCGCCGCCGCATGGCAGCGCGTCCTCGACAACCGCAACAACGGCGCGGGGTCGCGGTGACCCGCGCCCGCCTCGACCAGCCCGCCACGACCACAGGGGGATGACCTTGCCGTACCACCCGCACACCTGCATCGGACCGTGCTCGAAGCCCTACAGGGACGCCGTCGACGCCTACGACCAGGCCCTCACTGTCTACGAGGAGGCGCTCGCCGCCCGCCCCGCCCTGCTCGCCGCCTGGCGAATCCCCCTGCTCTATCCGGCCGCGCCCGTCCCGCCGGAGCCCGTCACCATCCGTGCTCACTACGGCGACCCCGTATGGTGCGGCCGCTGTACCCGCATGATCCGGCAAGCGCTCGACGACCTCGACGACCTCGCCTCACTGGCGCAGGCGACGGTGGACGGCCACCGGGACGCCGGCGCCCGCTACGGCAAAACCGGACTCCACCTCAAAACCAGCGCCCCCTCACCCAGCCCCATCACCGACACGTTGGACGAGCTGTACGGCGCCCTCGTCGACGTCGAAGACAACTGGCGGGAATTCCGCAACCACCAGCCCCGCCCCCAACGGGCCCGTAACGGTCACGCCCGCCGCCTCGCCATCTCCTACCTGCGCGACGAGCTCGACGCGATCCTCGCCCACCCCGCCAGTGACGCGTTCGGCTTCGCCACGTTGGCGTGGCAGCGGCGTCTTCGTGCTCTAACGAAGAGCGACGCCGTCTCGCGCCGGTCTCCGGTGCGTTGCCGTCGATGCTCGGAGCGGAAGATGCGGTTGGAGGACGATGGCTATTACAAGTGCGGTACCTGCGGGACGCTGATGTCGCAGGTTGAGCATGACCGGGAGTTCGCCGAGCAGGCCGAGGAGCAGGAGGCTCACGCATCATGACCGACCCGAATGACGAGGTCGTCTACGAATCAGCAGCACTGGGAGGAGGGAAAATCGGACGATTCGGTCTCGGCTTTAAGTCGACCCTCATCGCCGCTGACAGTCCGGCACCCCCTCAGCCTGCGCCCCGTTCCGACACCAAGGCGTCTGAGCCGGTCGCCAAAGAACCCGCCCGCCGGCCGCGGTTGCGAGGCTCAGCAGGATCACCCTCCCGACGGGAGGCAAGGAGGGGCGCGCCGTGACCATCACCCGCACTGTCGCCGCCGTCGCCGAGGATGGCAAGCAGGGCATGACGCTCGACGAGTTGGCCGCGTTCGTGCAGGAAGCGATGCGCGCCGGAGTGCCCGGCGAGTCCCGTATCCGCGCCCGCGTCAACTTCACCGCAGGCATCAAGAGACTGGAGACCCGGTGACGGGTGACGAGCCGCAGTGGGCGAAAGACCTCCGCGCCGCCGCCGAGAAAGCCGCCGAGGCATTCACTCACACCGGCCACATCCTCACCGCGCAGGAAGCCATGGGATGGATTTACCGGGGCGACCTCGCCGCCGCCCAGCGCGCGGTCGCGAAACTGCCCGCCGACAAACTCGCTGAACTATCCGCCGCCGCTGCCGCGCTGGCAGCGCTCGCCGACGAGGAGATGGCACGCCATGCCCACCCCTGACGACACCCTCGCCCACATCGACGACGTCATCACCTGGTACGGCAGCGCCGACGCCATGGTGTGGACCGCTGAGGAGCGGAAGCAGCCCGACCTGGCAGCGATCACCCGCGCCTTCCAGGCCAACCCGGCAGCAGCCCGCGTGCTCGCCGAGCGGATCACCGCGAGCATGCAGGCGTTCACCGAAGCGGTCCGCCCCGTCGCCGAGCAGATGATCCGCACCGTCCAAGCGTTCGCCGAGTCGCCCGGCTGGCGGCAGCTCGTCGACTTCGCCAACAGCCCCGAGGGCCGCGCCTACATCGAGGCCGCCGAGCGCGGCGAGCTGGAGCCGGATCCGCCGTCCTGCCACTGCCTGTGCGTCGCCGCCCACCGCGACCAGGTGAACGTGTGCGAGCACGACGCCGTCGACGAACTCGTCCGCGTCTCACCCACGGTTGGACGGCGGCAGATCCCGGTGTGCGGGCCGTGCCGGGACGCGCAACTCGCCAGAGCCGGACGTGAATGAGCTGGTCGAATTCATCCGCGCCCGCATTGAGGAGGACGAGATGGTCGCTGTCGCTGCCACGAGAGGACCGTGGACCTGGACTGCGCCGCGCGGCTACCCGCAGCAGGTCAGCAATTCGCGGGCTGTGCTCATCGCTGAGACGTATACCAACCCCGCCTTCCCGGCGTACGACATCGAGCACATCGTCCGCCACGACCCGAACCGCGTATTCCGTGAGGTCGCAGCCAAGCGGAAGCTCCTCGATGATCTGTTCCCGGACATCCAGGGCATGGACGGCATGATTGAAGGGGAGTGGGGCCACCACAACCCTGCCGCCGACCGACTTCTGGAAGTGCTCGCCCTGCCGTACGCCGACCACGACGACTACCGGGAGGAATGGCGGCCGTGAGCGACCTGATGGCCGACCTGAAGTTCTGGGCGCAGATCGAAGGCGACAGTAAACGCACCCTCGCCTGTTCACCCGCCGACGCACCTTGGGTTCGTGAGGCGATCGAGGCCGCCGGGTGGAACCACATCCTCACCGTCATCGCCAGCCCCATCGTCACCGATGGGCAGATGATCATCATGGACGTGCAGGCCATGGACGCCAGCTTCAACGAGGCACTACAGCACTACCAGCCTGAGCCGCCCTGGTGACATGCGAAAGCCCCCACCAAAGAACTGGCGGGGGCCGACGCGCGGAGGTCAGACGGCGGGCTTCTGTGTACTGCGCTCGGCAGCGATCCGCTCCCAGAACCGCGTCTGCTGCTGCGGGGTGAGGAAGGACGCGAAGTCCTCCAAGTCCTGGTCGGTCTGGGCGGCGAGGATCTCGATGGTGCGGCTCATGGTTTCTCCTCGGAGAGGGGGATTGGGTGGAGGTCAGGCAGCGCGGTGCGCGGGGACAGCGGCGGCGAGGATGGCGGCCGCGGCCCGGTGGTAGCAGAGGTGCTTGCCGCGGGCGCCGGCTGGGCAGGAGCAGCCGCACCGGTGCACGAGGTAGGTGACGGCGCCGTCCGAGCTGACGGCGGTGTAGATGCCGGGGCGGCTGGTGGGGAGGATGCCGCCGGACTCGATGAGTTCGCGGGCCTTGTCGATGGCGGCGGGCTTGAAGTCGGCGAGGTTGGCGTTGAGGGTGATGACCCAGCGGCCGGCCTCGTTCTTGGCGGCGTTGAGCTTGCCCGAGGCGGCCCAGCGCTGGGCGGTGCGGAGGGAGACGCGGTGGGCGGCTGCGGCTTCGCGGGTGGTGACCTGGATGCTGGCCATCTTGTGCTCCCTCCCCAGAGTTTCGCTCCGGTGTTTCGTAACTTGCTTACGAATTCATCATGCACCGATCCCCTTTAATTCGCAAGAGGGTTTCGCTACCATCTTTCGTATGACTGAACCCGACCCCGTAGCCGCAGCCAGCGAACAGTGCCAGCGCTCTCAGAAGAAGGCAGACGAAGACCGCGCAGCCTTCTTCGACCTATGCGCCCAACGGGTGAAGAACGGCGTAGACACCGCCGACACCCTCGCCGCCCGCTCATTCCCCACGGCAGTCACCATCCGCAAAGAGCTGCGCGTGCGAGGCGTGGAAGCCCTCCCCAGAGGACCGAAAGCACGAAAGGGAACCGCGAATGGATGACCTGAAAGCCTTCCTGAGCGCCCGCTGGGACAAAGAGCACCGCGATGCTGACGCCGACGTGAACTTCTCCAGCCTCAGCGGAGTCCAGGACTACGCCGCCCGCACACTCCGCGACATCGAAACCAAGCAGCGAATCCTCGCTTCCTGGCCCGACCCGTTCGGTCGATGGACGGCAGAACAGGCGGACGCCGCGCGGGCCATGAAGGAGCAGATCCTCCGCCAGTTCGCGAAGGACTACGACCAGCACCCCGACTACGCCAAGATGACGGCTGCCAGCGAGAGCACGAAGTAGCGCCAACCACCTGGGAGAATGAGCGCACCATGCTCGACACCCAGCGCCTCCCCGTCGACGTCCTCCCATGCCCCAGCGGCGACGTCATCCTCATTCCTCGCGCACTCCTCGCCATCCGGTTGACACCCGAGCAGCAGCTCCAGCTCGCCGCCCGGTTCCCCGCGCTCGGCGCGCCAGCGGGCAACCCGAGCTGACCATCGACTGCCGCAACGCCGCGACCTGGAACAACCCCCCGATATGACAGCAGATTGACCTTCGCGGCCCCGACGTGTCACACTTCGCGCAGGCGAGACACGTATGCCCTCACCACGGTGAGGGCATTTCGCATATCCAGGGGGTGACATGACCCCCCTGGAACCCGTCACCGCCAAAACCGGCGGCCAGCGACTCCGTAGAACCCCCGCCACCATCCGGAAATGGGCGCAACGCTACGCCGCCCGCCAGATCGGCCGGCTCGGCCGCGAAAAGGCCTACGACTTCGCTGACCTCGCCACCATCGACGGCTGCATCCACCGCGGCGAAGAAGTCCCCGCCACCCCCGAGGCCCGCGACGAGCTCCGAGCCCGCCTGCGCGAGTCGTTCCGCACCGCCGCCTGAACCCCTCACCCCGCTTCCCCGCCCCGACCTGCTTGGAGGGTGCCATGACCGCCACCGCCGTCGACACGGCCCAGGCCACCACCCGCTGGACAGTCCACAGGTGGGACGCCGACCAAACCGCATGGGTACAGCGCAAGTCCGGACTGCTGTCGCCGACCGCGGAGGACTTCGCCCGGCTCGGCGTCGAGCCGTACAAGGTGTCCGAAGTGCTCGGCAACCTGGTGACGAACGCCGGATGGACCAGGTTGATGAGTTTGCTCACCAACCAGGGCGGCACGCAGGCGATGACCGCCACCCACACCCGCATCGGCGTAGGCGACAGCAACACCACCGAGACCTACACCGACACCGCCCTCAACGCGGTGACGAACAAGCTGTACAAGCTGGTGACCGGTGCGGGCACCCTCGGCACCCGCAGCCTGTCGTTCGCCACCACGTTCGGGCCGTCGGAGGCGAACTGGGCGTGGAACGAATTCGGCATGGACATCGGCGCCACCGCAGACAGCACCACGGTCGCCGCCTGCTTCTGGAACCACAAGGCCGGCATCGCCCAAGGGACGAAGGCGAACGGGCAGACGTGGGCGGCATCGGCCGCTGTCACGTTCTCCTAAATGATCTCTCTTTGGTCTGACCTGCAGCCCCGACAGCAGGAGGCGAGGCGGCCATGTCGGTCAGATTCGACGCATCCGGAGAGGCCTACAGCAGAGCCACCGGCTGGGGCGTCCAATCCGCGTTCACCGTCTGCTGCTGGGTCAAAGCCGCCATAGCCCCCTCACTGCGCACCGTCTGGCACGTCCACAACGGCGACGGCACCAACTACGCGCGCCTGTCCGGCACCTTCGACGGCTTCTCGCTGAACGTCGTCGCCGACGACGCCTCCGGCCCTCTCGGCTCCATGTCGGTCAGCACCAACACCTGGTACTTCGTCGGCATCGCGGTCAGCGGCTCCTCCGGCCGCCGCGTCTCCAAACCTGAGGGCGGCAGCTTCACCACCTCCACCTGGGGCAGCGGCACCGGCAGCGTCAACATCGCCACCTTGCGGGTCGGCGCCTCCGACACCACGTGGTGGAACGGGTCGCTTGCCGGATTCAAAATCTGGACCGCCGCCCTGTCGCAGGCGGAGATGGAGGCGGAAGCCGCCCAGTTCGCGCCGGTCCGCACCTCGAACCTGCGCGCCTACTACCGGTTCGCGACCCCCAGCACGACCGACGACTCCGGCAACAGCCAAACCTTGACCGGCGGCACCGGCGCGGCCACCGACACAGACCCCGCCCTCGCCACCACCATCCCCCTCACCGACACCGGCGCCGCCTCAGACGCCCTATCAACGTCGGCGACGGTGCCGCTCACCGACACCGCATCCGCCGCGGACACGCTGACCGTCACCCGGCAGATCGCCCTCACCGACACCGCGTCCGCCGCCGACGCTCTCACCGTGTCGGCAACCGTGCAGCTCGCCGACGCCGGCGCTGCCGCGGACACGATGTTCAACGGCCAACCGGTCGCCTTCGAAGACACCGGCACCGCCGTCGACGCGCTGACGGTGGACGGCGTCGCCGCACCCCTCGCCGAGTCCGCGTCCGCCGCCGAAGCGCTCACCGTCTCCGCGGCCGTGCCGCTCGCTGACACCGCGTCCGCCGTCGACGAGCTGTCCGTCAGCGAAGTGTTCTTCCCCGAGCTCGCCGACACCGGCGCCGCTGTCGACTCGCTGACGGTGGTCGAGGTGAAAGACCGGCACGCGGTCGCGCTGCCGCTGCGCCGCGCCTGGTCCTCCACCCCGCCAACCACCTGACCGAGAAGGGAGGTGCACGGTGGGCCCGTCCATCACCATCCCGGCGATCTCCAAGGAGTATGTGAAAGCGGGAGTCGGCGGATCCGCTGACCTGCCCGACTTCCTGGTGCACATGGCGCTGCTCCCGGCAGGCCAAGACCCGGGGCCCGACGACTGGCTGCCCGCGGAGTGGATCGTCGAGGACGGTGCGACCAAGGCGATGATCCTCGTCGGCCCCAGCACCCAGCTGCCCTTGACGAAAGGGATCCTCTACCAGGTGTGGGTGCGCATCACCGCCGCCCCGGAAATCCCCGTGCTTCAACCCGGCACCGTCTACGCCAGCTAGAAGGGGGAGTCGTGGCCGCCTTCCACCGCCTCGTCATCGAGCAAGGCGCCACGTTTGAGGAGCGCTACGAAATCGTCAACGACGAGGCGGTGTGGCCCATCCCCGCCACCTGGCAGGCCCGCGCCCAGGTTCGCGCCGAACCACTCGCCCTGGCCGTCATCCTCGACCTCACCGAGCACCTCGCCGTCGACCACGACGCCGGCACCATCACCCTGCGCATCCCCGCCACCACCACCGCAGCCCTCGACCGGGGCGGCGTCTGGGACCTGGAGCTGTACGACCCCGGCGACGTCGACCAGGTGTATCGCCTCCTGGCTGGCACCGTCGAGGTTGAACCGGAGGTCACCCGGTGATCGGCATCCGCATCGTCCAGGTCAGCCCGCCGCCCGGCCAGCGCACCATCCGCGTCTCACCCCCAGCAGGGCCGCCCGGCCCGGCAGGCGCTCCAGGCCCGACCGGACCGCAGGGGCCGCCGGGTCCGGCGGGCGGCGACATCTTTGTCTACGACCGGGCCGGAATACCCGCTGCGACGTGGACCATCGTCCACAACCTGGGCCGGTATGCGCATGTGTCGGTGCTCGCCGACGACGGTTCTGAGGTTCTCACCGACGTCGTCTGGGCCGACGTCCACACGACTGTGATCACTTTCGCTGCGCCGTTCTCCGGCAAAGCCATCATCGGATAAGGGGCAGCACAGCATGACGCGCAAGGTCCTCAACGGCCTCGACCTCGACAACCAGCGGATCGTCTCCCTGGCAGACCCGTCCTCAGCCAGCGACGCGGCCACCAAGGCGTACGTCGACCAGGTCGCCAGAGGCCTGAACTGGAAGCAGAGCGTCCGCGCAGCCACCACCACGAATGCGACCCTGGCCAGCGGGTTCGAGAACGGCGACGTCGTCGACGGCGTCACCCTCGCCACCGGCGACCGCATCCTCATCAAGGACCAGTCGTCCGGCGCCGAGAACGGCATCTACGTCGTCGCCGCCTCCGGCGCCCCCACCAGGGCGGTCGACATGGCCAGCGGCTCCGACGGCAAGGGCGTCGCCGTCACCGTCACCTCCGGCACCGTCAACGCCGACCGGGTGTACATCCAGACCGCCGACACCGCGACCGTCGGCACCGACCCGCTGACCTGGTCACAGCTCGGCGGAGGAGGCTCCTCCTACACCGCCGGTGACGGTTTGAGCGAGAGCCCGGCCGGAACGTTCAACGTGTCCGTCGGGGCGGGCCTGGAGGTCTCCTCCGACACGGTGCGCATCGCCGCCGCCGCGGCCGGCGCCGGTCTGACCGGCGGCGCTGGTTCCGCGCTCGCCGTCGGCGCGGGCACCGGTATCACGGTGAACGCCGATGACGTCGCCCTGTCGGCCAGCGTGGCGGGCGCCGGGTTGACGCACACCACCGGGGTTCTGGCCGTCGGCGCGGGCACCGGCATCTCGGTGGCTGCGGACGCGGTGGCGGTCGACACGGCTGTGGTGTCCCGGCATGTGGCGGCGAACGTGGGCGACGGGTCGAACACGCAGATCGACATCAGCCACAACCTCGGCACCTACGACGTGTCGGTGGAGGTGTTCGTCAACTCCGGCTCCCGGGAGACGGTGATCTGCGATGTGTCCCGCACCGACACCAACACCGTGAGGTTGAACTTCGCGACCGCACCCACCAGCGGCCAATACAGGGTCGTCGTGCAGGGCTGATGTCCACCCACCTGACCGCGCTGCAGCTGCTTCAGCAGGCCAGCCCACCCAGCCCGCCATCCGGCTACACCGCGCTGTCGGCCCGGTCCGGCGACCTGCTGTACACCGAGGACTCCGCTGGGGTGGAGCGCCTCCTGGCTGCCGGTCCGGCCCCGGTCCGGCTGACATCCACGGTCGCGTCGAACGCCACCGCGCTCAGCGACGCCACCGGCCTTGGTCTCGCCGTCCAAGCCGGGCGACGGTATCTGTTCAGGTTTTCCGGCCAGTACGTCAGCGCCGCGTCCACAACGGGGCTGGGGTTGGCGGTCAACGGGCCGACCCTCGGCTCTGACGGCCTGATGTGCAACATTTTCATGGCGCACACCAACGCCATCCCCATGCTCGGAGCAGTCTCGGCGTACAACACAGCCATCCTCGGCACCGCCAGCTCGACCGGCACCCGCATGCCGTGGGAGGTATGGGGCCACGTGCACGTCTCTGCGAGCGGCACCCTGCAGCTGCGCATGCGGTCCGAGGTCGCCTCCTCCGCGGTCACCCTCCAGATCGGCTCCTACGGGTACGCGTGGGCGGTCGGCTGATGACGCAGTTCCTGACTCCGGCGCTGCTCGCCGAAGCCGTCCTGGACACGCCTGAGGCGGGTTTCACCGCGCTGGGCGGGCTCGCGTCCGGCCCAGCAGCCCGCACCTCCGACGGTGCCGCTCTGCGCGTCCTGGACATCGTCACCGGCCGCGTCGCCAGCGCGCTGACCAACACCACCACGACGCTCGCCGACATGACCGGCCTGGGCCTACCGGTGGTCGCGGGCGGCGTCTACGTGTTCGAGTTTTCCGGCACCTACAGCAGCTCGGCGACCGGCTGCTACATCGCCGCCGCCATCAACGGCCCGTCCCTGGGCGCCTCCGGTGTGATCGTCAACCACCATCTGCACGTCGGAGTCGGCGCGGACACCTGGCACAACGGCTGCACCAACGCGTTCGCCGCGACGAACACGCCCGCCTACGTGATCGCGGCCAACACGGCGACGCCGTGGCGGCTCGACGGGTCGGTGGAGGTTGGCGCCAGCGGGGGACTGCTGGTGCCGCAGTTCGCCCGCGACTCCGGCGCCGGAACCATCACCATCCAGGCGGGTGCCTGGGGCTGGCTGCTGCGCATCGCATGACAGGGGAGGGCCGCCGTGACTGTGACCGCGCCATCCCCGTGGAAGATCGCCGCCGCCCAGTTCCAGCCTCGCACCCGACGGTGGGCCACCCCCGGCGACCTCGCCCAAGCCCTCGACCCCACCACCGTGCAGACTCCGGCGCTGGACCTCATCGACCGCGAGCTCGTCGCCGTCGCTGACGGCGAGGTAGACCGCCTCATGGTGTTCATGAGCCCACAAGAGGGCAAGTCTGTCCGGGTTTCGCACCGTTTCGCCGAATGGATGCTGGTCAACAACCCGGACACGCGGATCGCGATCGTCTCCTACGCCGACGAGATAGCCCGCCGGTGGGGTAGCGACATCAAGCTGGACACCCAGACCTACGACGGCTCCGACGACACCATCGACCTTGGCCTGCGCCTGCGCGCCGACTCCCGGGCCGCGGGCCGATGGCAGATCGAGGGGCACCGCGGCGGCGTTTACTGTTGCGGCGTGGCGGGGTCCCTAACCGGACGTGCTGTGGATCTGCTCCTCGTCGACGACCCGCTTAAAGATCTTGAACAGGCGCAGTCCGCCGCTTACCGGGAGCGAGCCTGGCGGTTCTGGCAGGCGGTAGCCGTACCCCGTCTCGGCCCAGGCTCCCGCGTGGTGATCATCCAAACGAGATGGCACGACGCGGACCTCGGCGGACGACTCCTGGCCCAAGACCCTGGCCGATGGCGTGTCGTCTCGATCCCCGCTGTCGCCGAATCGCCAGACGATCCGCTCGGCCGCCAGATCGGCGAACCGATGATCTCAGCGCGCGGAGAGCGAGACTGGGCCGCGATCCGCCGCGACGTCGGCGAGTACGTATGGGCTGCCCTCTACCAGCAGCGCCCCCAGCCAGCCGACGGCGGCCTGTTCAAACGGGCTGGCCTGCGCCACTGGGTGTCGGGCGGCGAGCAGCGGCTACGGCTCGGCGACCGCATCGTTGACCTGCGTGACTGCTGGAAGTTCCTCACCGTCGACCTCGCCGCGAGCGTGAAAACGTCGGCGGACTACACGGCGGCCGCGGTGTGGGCGATCGGCCCGGCTGGGGACCTGGTCATGCTCGACGGCATCCGGGAGCGCCTCGACCCGGCCGGCCACTGGCCCGCGGTGCGGGGGTTGCGGGAACGCTGGTCGGCGGACGTGGTGTTCGTCGAGTCGCGCATGTTCGGCACGACCTTGGTGTACGAGGCGGCTCAGGCTGGGGTGCCGGTGCAGGAGTTGCACGCCGACGCCGACAAGATCACCCGAGCCCTTCCGGCGACTGCGCGCGCGGACTCCGGCAGGTTGTGGCTGCCGTCGCAGGATCGGATGCCTGAGGTGGCCGATTGGCGGGATGAGCTGCTGGCATTCCCGAACGGGACGCACGACGACTGTGTGGACGTGGTCGCCTACGCGGCCCGGGTGGCGGGAGCGCACTGGCTGCCTGCGGAGTCTGCGCCGCTGCCTGGTCGGGGCGGTTCGGATGACGGGGTGATCGGCCAGGCGTACGCGGCGGCGACCGGCGGATCCGCTGGCGTCGATTTCATGAGCGTCAACTATTGAGAGCAGGGGGTTCGTGATGGTCAGCGCCCCCACCCGGGATATCGGTGTCCTCGACGGCGGCCACTACGGGCACCTGTACACGGATCTGCTGGAGATCATCCCGGATCTCATGTGGCCCACGTCGGTGCAGACGTACGCGCGGATGCGCCACGACCCGCAGCTGGCCGCCATCCTCGCCGCGTACACCCTGCCGATTCGCCGCGCGACGTGGGCCGTCGATCCGACCGGCTGCCGCGACGAGGTCGCCCAGCTCGTCGCTGACGACCTCGGCCTGCCCGTCCTGGACGCTGGCACGATGCCCGGCCCGGCGCGGCGCCGCGGGGTGCGGTGGGCTGACCATCTGCGCCTTGCCCTGCTGAGCCTGGTGTACGGGCACATGCCGTTCGAGCGCCGCTACGAAATCCGGAATGGTCAGGCCCGTCTGATCAATCTGGGGGAGCGGCTGCCGCACACGATCCGCGCCCTCGACGTCAACCGCGACGGCACCCTGAAGTCCATCAGCCAGGAGCACGCCGTAGGCGGCCCCATCCCTGCGGATCGGCTGCTGTGGTACGCGCACGAGCGGGAGGGCGCCACCTGGACGGGCCGCAGCATCCTGCGCCCCGCGTACGGACCGTGGCTGATCAAGCATGAGTTGTGGAGGGTGCACGCCACCAGCATCCGCCGCTTCGGGATGGGCGTTCCGTCGGTGGAAGCCCCGCCCGGAGCGACCCCGGGCCAGGTGACCGAAGCGCAGCGGCTCGCCTCCGCCATGCGCGCCGGAGACAGCGCGGGTGTCGGCCTGCCGCCGGGCTTCCGCCTGGCGATCACCGGCATGACTGGGTCGGTGCCGGACGCCATGGAGTTCGTGAGGTATCTGGACCAGCAGATGAGCCGCAGCGCGCTGACGGGCCTGCTCGATCTCGGCGAAACCCGCAACGGTAGCCGCGCGCTCGGCGACACCATGCTGGAGCTGTTCTTCGTGTCGTTGCAGGCGGTCGCTGACGAGATCGCCGACGCCGCCACCCTCGGCGCCGTCATCCCCTCGGTGGACCTGAACTGGGGCGAAGACGAACCCGCGCCGAAAATCGTCGCCACCGACGTCGGCGACCGGCACGAAGTCAACGCCCAGGCGCTGGAACAGCTCATCTCCTCCGGAGCGATCACCCCAGACCCGGACCTGGAAGCGTACGTGCGCGCCGCCTGGCGGCTCCCACAACGCACCACCCCACCACCACCCCCTCCGGAGCCAGTGCCGGTGCAGGCCCGTCGCCGGAAGCCGCGGCCCCGGTCGGTGCGGGCCGCCGGATCGGAGGACGGCGGGCATCGGCAGTTGACGCTCGTCGAAGCCGACTCGGGGATGGACCCGGACGCCATCCAAGCCGTCTGGTCCGACGCCCTCGGTGGGCTGCTCGCCGACTGGGCAGGCGTCTCCGCCACCTGGCGTGACGAGCTAGCCGAGCAGATCCGCGACATCATCACCGGCGGAGACCTCACCGCACTCGCCCGCCTGGTGCTCGACCCGGGTGCGGCAATCCAGCTGCTGGGCGCGGCGATGGTCGCGGTGGCGGAGAAGTCGGCCGCCCAGATGGTCGCCGAAGCCGCCTCCCAGGGGGTGGACGTCGACCAGCCGCCCGTCAACGAGTCCCACCTGCTCGACCTGGCCCGCGCACTGGGCGCCCTGCTCGCCTCCCAGCTCGCCGGAGCCGGGGCCCGGGAGGCGATCCGCCGGGCCACACCGGACGCGTCGGGGGAGGACGTCGCCGCCGCGGTGGTCGACCATCTCGCCAGCCTGTCGGATGCGTTCCTGCGCGAGCAGCTCGGCGGAGCCCTCAGCGCAGCGCAGTCGGACGGCCGGTTCGCCGTCCTCGACGTGGCGCCGGAGGCGACGTACTACGCGAGCGAAGTACTCGACCAGAACACATGCCCGAAATGTTCGGAGATCGACGGCCAGGAGTTCGCTGACCTGGCAGAAGCCAAGGCCACCTACATCACAGGCGGCTACATCGACTGCGACGGACGCCTGCGCTGCCGCGGCATCGTCGCCACCGTCTGGAACTGACCCCTCAACGCCTCGCGGAGGTGACCCGTGCCGGACCTCGCCGTGCCCACACCGCCGCCGCTCGCGAAAATCGCGAACGTCGAACTGATGCACACCGGCACCTGGAACCTGTCCACCGGCCCAGTGACGTTCAGCACCAACGACCTCGCCTCCGCCGTCGCCGCCCTCGACTGCCCGGCCGTCCGCCGGCCGGTGCTCAAGCTCGGCCACCTGGAAGCCGACCCCGACGAGCAGGGGCTGCGCTGGGACGGGCTCCCCGCAGTCGGCTACATCAGCAACATGGCCGTCGCTGAAGCGGGCCGCACCCTCGTCGGCGACTACGCGGGCATGCCCGGCTGGCTCGGCCCGATCATCGCGTCCGCCTACCCCGACCGGTCGATTGAGGGTCAGTTCGACCATCGCTGCCAGATGGGGCACCTGCACCCGTTCGTCATCACCGCGGTCGCGCTGCTCGGCGTCGCCGCCCCCGGTATCGGCACCCTCCAGTCACTGCAGGACGTCGCCGCGTTGTACGGCGTCGCCGCCTCCACACCGCCGCCCGTCTCGGGTGAGTCGATCGCCGTCACCGTCCACGCCACCCGGGAGGATCCCGTGCCCAACCCCCGCGCACCCCAGATAGCGGCCGGGGTCACCACCGAAGACGTCCGCCGCGCCTTCTACAGCAGCGATTTTGGCCGCGGCTGGGACATCTGGATCGAAGCGATCGAGCTGGACCCGATGCAGATCATCGCGATCGACGACGCCACCGGCAGCCGCTCCCGCGTTCCGGTGATGATCGGCGACGGCGACGGCGAGGACGCGGTCGCGTTCGGCGACCCGGTGCGGGTGGTGGTCCGCTACGACGACGCCCCCACGGTCGCCGCCTCCGCCGGGGAGGAGCGGGTGATCCGGTACAGGTCGCGCGACGAGTCCCGGCCGGAAGCCTCCACCCCGCAGCCTCCGCCGCCGTCTCAGCCTGCGGCGCCGACCCCGGCCACCCCCGCGGACCCGGACGCTCCGCCCATCGTGGTGCCGCCCGAGGCGCCGCCCACGCCGGAGGTCATCCCGGCCCCCCCACAGTCTCCCCCGGTCGAGCCGGCCGCGGGGCCCACCATCACACCCGAAGGAGGGGCGCTCATGCCCACTCTGGACGAGGGCCTGCGTGAGCGGCTCAGCCTCCCGGCTGACGCTGACGAGGCCACCATCCTGGCGAAGCTCGACGAGACCATCGCTGAGCTCACCGACCCCGCCAAGTCAGCTGAGCCGGTCGCCGCTGCGATCCCCGACGGAGCCGTCCTGGTCGACAGCGAGCGCCTCGCCCAGCTGGAGCGGCAGGCAGCCGAAGGCGTCGCCGCCCGCGCCCAGCAGCGTACCGAGGCCCGCGACCGGGCCCTCGACGACGCCGTGAAGGCCGGCAAGTTCCCGCCCGCCCGCCGCGAGCACTACGCCAAGGCGTGGGAGGCCGACCCCGACGGCACCAAGCAGCTCCTCGCGAGCCTCGCCGACGGCCTGGTCCCCATGACGGACATCGGCGAGCCCGGCGGCGAACCCGCCAGCGACGACGACGAGTTCGACCGCTTCTTCTCCACCCCCGTCCCCGGAAAGGCCTGATCCGGTGTCCGACTACCTTCCGATCTTCCTGCCCGGCAGCGTCGCCACCCTGACCACCTCCGGCGCCGTCACCGGCGGCCAGCTGCTCGCGGTCTCCGGCTCCGGCACCGTCGCCCCCGCCGCCGCCGGAGCCGCCAACTACATCGGCGTCGCCGCCGGAGACGCCCCCTCCGGAGGCAGGGTCGCCTTCTACCCGCGCGGCGTCATCCACGAAACCGTCGCCGACGGCGACATCACCGCCGGCGGGCAGCTGCAGACCGGCGCCACCGGCAAGATCAAGGCGCTCGCCGCCGCGTCCGGAAACGCGGCCGGAGACATCAACGCCGCCCGGTCCGCAGTCGGCGTCGCCCTCACCACCGGAACCGACACCAACAGCGTCCGCTGGATGGCCTGGTAACCCCGAGAGGAATTGAACGATGCCCGTCAACCCCCCGGGGGCCCCCACCCTGTCCGGCGATCTGCTGACCATCCACCGGATGCTGCAGTCGCCGACCCTGATCCGCCGCCGCCTGCGCACCATCGCGAACATGCGGTTCGTCGCCGACCGGATCCTCACCCAGCGGTTCCGCAGCGCGGGCGGCGCCGTCCTCTACGAGGTGTCCGAGCCCATCCTGAACGCGCGGCCCGTCGAGGGCGTCGCCCCCGGCTCGGAGTATCCGCGCGCGGTCACCGCCGAAGGCGTTGCCGCCCTGGCCGCCGTCACCAAGTGGGGGCAGTCGACCCGCATGACGGATGAGCGGATCAAGCGGCAGGCGCGGCCCGGCGACGAGGTGGACCGGTCGCTGCGCAAGGTCGTCAACACGATCATCAGCAAGGTGGACTCGGTGGCGATCGCCGCCGTCGCCTCCGCCGTCACCGCCACCGTCGACGCCGACACCTACGGAGGCGCCTGGAACGGCAACAACCCGCAGATCCTCCGCTCGATCGAGGTCGCCAAAGCCAAGATCGCCGACCTGGACATGGGGTACATGCCGGACACGATCCTCATGTCCAGCACCAAGTACGCGCTCATGGCCAGCGACGAGAAGGTCGCCGCGGTGCGGCGCCGAGAGTCCACGGACAACCCCGTCTACGGCGGCCAGATCGAGAGGATCGCCGGACTGGTCGTCGTGGAGGCTCCGGCGTCCCGGCTGCCGACCGACGACGTGTGGATCCTCGACAGCCGGGAGCTCGGCGGCATGGCCGACGAGTCCGAGGTCGACCCCGGCTACACGGTCGACGAGATGGCCGTCCAGGTGCAGTCGGCGCGGATCGCGCAGAACGACGCGTGGGACCTGTGGGGGCGGCGTATCACCGTGCCGGTCGTGCAGGAGCCGGGCGCCGGTATCCGGATCACGAACACGATCGACTAGGAGTCGTCGCATGTCGAAGACGTATCAGGTGGTCGGGGCGTGCATCGCGAACCTCCCGATCGACACCCCTCAGGGCGCGCAGCTCGTCATGCTGCACCAGCACGCGGTGCTGCCGCCGGGGGTGCCCGCAGACCGGATCAAGCACCTGCTGTCGGTCGGGCTGATCAAGGAGGTCGCCGCGTCGGCCGAGCCGAAGCCGCCCGCCGAGGAGCCGGAGCAGAAGCTCACCGCGCGCTCGTCGAAGGCGGAGCTCGTCGACCACGGCGTCGCCCAGGGCGGCGACCGGGCCGAGCTGGACGCGCTCACCCTCAAGGAGCTGCAGGGCCGCTTCCTCAAATCCGGTCAGCAGTAAGACGTGGTCTGGCCCGGGGCACCTCTTCCGTCCCGGGCCAGACCACCACAACCGAATAGGAGGGGATCGTGGCTGAGCCGTGGGCGCCGAGCCTGGAAGAAGTCGCCGACCACATTCCCACCCGCACCCGGTCGAGCGACGCGACGCCCGGCGACGACACCCTGTCGATGACGTTCAACGCCTCGACCACCCCGACTGGGGAGCAGGCGGCCCGGTTCATCGACTCCGCAGTGTCGGAGGTGCTCGGCGCTGTCGCCGGCCGCGTCCCCGATACCCCGACCTACCTGCGGGTGCTCGCGCAGAAAGCCGCCGCGCTGCGCGCCGCCGCCGACATCGAACTCGCCTACCCCGACCGGGACGCCGACGTCGACGTATCCGAGCGCCTCGACCAGCGCGCCAAAGACGCGCTGCTGCGGCTCGTGGAGGCGGTCAGCGACGCAGGCTCGCCCGGCTCCGAGGGGTCTCTGCTCCCGGTGTGGAGCATGCCCGCCCCCACCTGGCCCGGCGACTACCCCCTGTAGAGGAGGTGCCCGGTGGCTGCTGGCGGGCGCGGGATCGACATCCGCTTCAACGAGGCCGAGCTCGACGACCTGCTGCACGGCGCGGACGGGCCGGTCGGCCGCCGTTTGGCCCGCTACGGGGAGATCGTCACGCAAGGCGCGAAACGACGGGCGCCGGTTTCGCCCCGCGGGTCCGGTGGCCGGCCGTCCGGCTACCTCCGCTCCAAGATCGGGTGGCAGATGGGGCGGGACGCGCTCGGCCTGTACGTCGATATCGCCTCCCCAGCCCGCACTCCGCAGGGGGAGCCGTACGGCCTGTTCATGGAGGTCGGAACGCGTCCGCATGTGATCCGGCCGAAGAAGCCGGGCGGCTGGCTGCGCTGGGTTGGCTCCGACGGCAAGGTCCGGTTCGCCCGCAAGGTCAACCACCCCGGCACCAGCGCTCAACCACATTTGCGGCCCGCGCTCGAAGACCTGCGAGGCGCCTGATGGCGTACGTCGTCGCCGTCACCGCAGTGCGGAACTGGATCAACAGCCTCGACACCCTCGTCGGCGCCGGACGCCCCCTCGCGCTCGGCGCTTTCCGCCAGCACCCCCGCTCACCCGGCCACGGCGCCTACGCCCTGCTGTCCCGCATCGGCCGCGCCACCGGGGATCTGGTCGCCGAGGACACCATCGACAGCCCCCGCATCTCAGCGTCCATCTTCGCCGGCACCGACGAAGCAGCGGAGATCGCCGCCGTCGCCTACGCCAACGCCGTCGACGCGCTGCGCGGCACCCCAGCGGCCATGGGCGACACACGGTGTCTGGTCGCCGACGACCTCGCCGGGCCGCTGCTGGTCGACAACCACGACTCCGACCGGGAGCAGTACCACTACGTCGTGGATGCCTCCTTCTTCTTGCTCTGACCCCTTTAAAACTCGCCTGACCTGGAGGAACCCATGGCGGCATTGACCACACAGGTGCTGGTGCCCGGCGGCTCAGCATCCGTCCTCACCTCCGCCGCGGGAGGCGGCGACACCGCAACCCCCGGCGACGGCGTGTTCTTGGAGGTGCTCAACGAGGACGACGCGTCGAAGACCGTGACCCTCGTGACGCCGGGCACCGTCGATGGGCTCGCCATCGCCGACCGGCCCTTCACTGTTCCCGCCGGGGAGCGGTGGAAGATTCCGCTGGGCCGCCGGTACGCGGGCGCGGACGGGCAGGCGTCCATCACCTACAGCGCGGTCACCGACCTGAGTGTCGGCGTCTTCAAGGTCGCCTGATGAGCCGCAAGGAGCCCTCCTCCACCCCGGCGAAGGAAGACAAGCCGCTTGGCCCGCAGTCCGTCAGGGAGGTTGCCCTGGCCGACGACGCGTCCGCTACGTCGACGGTCGAGGCGCAGACCGCCACGGGTGAGCCCGGCCCGCCGTACTACATCGCCGCTGCCCCCCTGTTCATTGACGACCAGTTCAGCCGCGCCTTCAACGTCGGCGACCGCGTCCCGGCCGAGCACGTCGAGAAGTACGGCTGGGCCGACAAGGTTCGCCCGCCCGCCGCCCCCCAGATCGAGCCTGAGACCGCGCCCGGCCAGGCCACCAGCAGCAAGGAAGGTGACGCCTGATGGCGCGTGGAAACCCGGGAGCGCTCGCGCTCGGCCCCGGCAAGCTGTACATCGCGGTGCTCGGCACGACCGAGCCCACCGACCTCACCACCCCGTGGGCGTCGGTCTCCGCCTCATGGATTCCGCTCGGCTACACCGCCGAGGGCAGCACGTTCAACTACTCCGTGGACAGCGAGAACGTCGAGGTCGCCGAGGAGCTCGACCCCATCGCGGTCGCCCTCACCAGCCGCGAGATGAACCTCGACTTCGCCCTCGCCGAGATCACCGCCCGCAACCTGAAGACCGCACTCAACGGCGGCACCATCACCGCAGGCAGCGGCATCGTCACCTTCGAACCGCCAGACCTCGGGGAAGAAACCAGGACGATGCTCGGCTGGGAGTCCGAGGACGCCACCGAACGCTGGGTGTACCGCAAATGCCTGCAGGTCGGCGGCATGGAAATGTCACGCCAGAAGGGCGCCTCCAAGGCCACCATCAGCTGCTCCTTCAAGCTGGAGAAGCCCGCCGCAGCCAAGGCGTTCAAGGCAATCCTCGACGTCGCGAGGGCTGCCTGATGGCCCGACGCTCCTACACCTCGCCCGGCCGCAAGAAAAGCACCGGCGAGGGGTTCGACTTCTCCTTCGAACTCGACGGCGTCGTCTTCGAAAACGAGGGCTCCGTCAGCCTCATCGACCTGTCGGAGTTCGCCCGCCTGGCCGCGATGGGCGTCGACTCGCAAAGCCCGGAGGGCGCCTCCATCATCGCGGAAGTCTTCCTGATGGTGCTCGGCGAAACCACCTACCGGAGGTTCCGCAGCCACTGCCGCAAACACGGCACGGACGACGAGACGCTGCTGGCCATCATCAGTGACCTCATGTCGGAGGCCGGTAACCGCCCTACCAGCAGGCCCTCGGACTCCTCCGATGGGCCGCCGAACGACCCGGCTACTGCGACGGTCGTTTCCTTCTCGCGGGCCACCGTCGAGCAGGTGCCGGTGCAGGCGGAGCCGGAGACGCAGCTGGTGTCCTACGGCTGAGTGACCTGCCCTTCCCCGATCTGCTCGACGTGCTGCATGCCCTGTGGATCGAGTGGCGGGCCGACCTGCAGCGCACCACAGCGCTCTTCACGCTGGCCGGCGTCGACAAGCAGCAGGTTCAACCGGATCCGCATGTCGACTTCGACGACTTGTTCACGCCCGCTGCTCCGGTTCGTCAGGACCGAGAAGAGCGCAGACGGGTGATCGCCCAGCTCATGGCCGGATAACTGCATAACGCAAGGCGAGGGGGTCGAGTTGGCTGCCCTCGCTGAGGCGTTCGTCCGCGTCCGCGCCGACACCGGATCCGTTAAGGACGACGTCCGCCGAGGGTTCGACGACGCCGGAAGCAAAGCGGGCGACGACTTCGGCCGGTCCTTCTCCCGCGACGCTCAGGGGCGGCTGCGCGACGAGCGCGGCAACTTCGTTCGAGAAGGGGAAGGCCTCGGCGGTGCGGCCGGGGACGGCTTCACCGACGAGTTCGGGCGCCGCCTCACCCGAGACAGCAGCGGCCGACTGCGCGACGAGCGCGGCAAATTCGTGCGTGAAGGCCACGGCTTGGGCGAAGGCGCTGGCGACGGCTTCACCGACGGGTTCCGCCGGTCAGCGCACGCTGATCCTGGAGTCCTCGCCGCAGAGCGGCCCCGCGTGTCGCGTGAAGGACGGCGCCTCGGTGAAAGCGCCGGCGACGGCTTCAGCGACGGCTTCCGGGACCGGATCGGCGGCCTCGGCGACATCGCCGCCCGCGTTTTCGACCTGATCACCCCCCGGTTGGGCGGCCTGGTCGGCGGGTTCGGCCATGTGACCGGCGCGGTCGGCCGTTTGGTGTCGGCGCTCGGCACGATCGGCGCCGCCGCTGGTGGCCTGTCAGCGCTGGCCGTCGCCGCGGCGTCCGCAACCGCCAGCGTGGCGGGCCTGGTCGCCGCGCTCGCTCCTGCGGCGGGGGCGATCGCCGCATTGCCGGGGGCGGTGCTGCTCAACGTCGCTGCGATGAGCACTCTCAAGCTCGCGCTGTCCGGCGTCGGCGACGCGTTCGCCGCCGCCCTGTCCGGCGACCTTGAGAAGTTCCTGGAGAGCACCAAAGACCTCGGCGCCGCCGCGGCCGAGGTGGCGTACGAGCTGTTCCAGATGGCGCCCGCGTTCGCCGGCATCAAAACCGCCGTCCAAGACGCCCTGTTCGGGCCGCTGGTCGGCCAGATGTGGAGTCTGCTGCCTGCGATCAACGCGGTGCAGGGCGGCATGGTGGGTGCGGCTGCCGCGTTCGGGCAGGGTGCCGCCGAGCTGCTGGACTTCGTGCGTCAGGGCGAAACGATCTGGGCCGTCCAGTCGGTGTTCATGTCGCTGCGCGACGCCGTCACCTCCTTCCTGCCCGCCCTGCAGCCGCTGCTGGCCGGGTTCCGTGACCTGGGTGTGGTCGGCGCCGCCTGGGTCGCGAATCTGGTGCCGGGCATCGCGGACGCCGCGGAGCGGTTCGGCCGGTTCCTGTTCCACGCCGCTGCCTCCGGTCAGGCGCTGGCGTGGATGGACGGCGCCCTGGCCGTCCTCAAGCAGCTGGGCGCGATCCTCGCCGACGTGGGCGGCCTCGTCGTCGGCATCGGCCGCGCCATGGAAACCGCCGGCAACAACGCGCTCGGCGTGCTCGGCCAGCTGGTCGACGCCGCACACCGGTGGGTGGACTCGGCGCAAGGCCAGCAAACGTTGGTCACAATTTTCCAGTCGTTGGCGCAGGTCGGCCAAGCCCTCATCCCGGTCATCACCGCCATCGCCTCAGGCATCGGCGTGCTGGCGCCGATCGTCGCCCAGCTCGCTACCGCGTTCGCGCCGGTGCTGGTGTCCGCGGTGCAGGGCATCGTGGCCGCCCTGGCAGCGGTCGCCCCGGGTCTGACCGCCCTGGTGCAGGGTGTCGGGTCGGCGATCACGGCGATCGCCCCCGCTCTCGGGGCGCTCGGGGCGGCGATCAGCGTCACCCTGGCGCGGATCGCCCCCTTGTTCGACGCGGTTGGCCAAGCCTTTGTGGCGCTGCTGCCAGGGATCACCGCCGTTGTCCAAAGCATCGGCACTGCGGTCGGCGCCCTGGCGCCTGCTCTGGGCCCGGTCGCTGCCGCGATCGCTGGTGTCCTGCAAGCGGTGTCGCCGCTGCTGCCCGTCCTCGGCCAGCTGGTCGCCGTCATCGCCACGAGCCTCGCCCAAGGTGTGCAGGCGGTTCTCCCTTCCCTGTCCGCGCTCGCGGCGGCGGTCGGCCAGGGCGTGCTGGCGCTCACCCCGCTGCTGCCGGTCCTCGCCAGCGTCGCCGCGACCCTCGTCAACACGCTGCTCCCGGCGATCACCCCGCTGATTCCCGCGCTCGCGCAGATCGCCGCCGAGGTCGGCGGCACCATTCTGACCGCGTTTAGCCAGCTCATCGCCGCCATCGCCCCTGTCCTGCCGGTCCTCGGCAACCTCGCCGTTCTGGTGGCGACCACGCTCGGCGATGCCCTCAAGCAGCTGGCGCCGCTGCTCACCCCGCTCGCCTCCGCCGCCGCGAGCGCTTTCACGCAGATCGCTGCCGCTGTTACCCCGCTGATCCCGGCGATCGGCGCCGTCTTGGTGCAGTGGAATCAGGCGCTGCTGCCCGCGCTGACGTCGCTGATGCCCGTCGTGGGCCAGGTCGTCTCCGTGCTCGGCGGCGCCTTGATTCAGGCGTGGCTGCAGCTGGCCAAGGCGATCGTTCCGCTGCTGCCGGTGGTCGCCCAGCTGGTGCAGGCGCTGGTGGGCGCCCTCCTACCGGCGATCTTGCCGTTGATTCCGATCGTGGTGCAGCTGGTGACGGCGATTGGTGGTCCGCTGCTGCAGGTGTTCGCGGCCTTGGTGACCGCGTTGCTGCCGCTGCTGGCTCCGCTGTCACAGCTCGCCGCGGTGCTGGGCGGGGTGCTGGTGCAGGCGGTCACCGCGCTGACGCCGTTCATCATGCAGATCGCGACCATGCTGACCAGTCTGATCCCGGTCATCACCCCGCTCGTCGCCCTGGTCGCCCAGGTGGCGGCGCAGCTGGGTCAGATTCTGGTGCAGGCGATCACCATGCTGGTGGCCGCGATCACCCCGCTGATCCCGATCGTTACCCAGGTGGTGCAGCAGGTCGGCACCGCGCTGCTGGCGGCGCTGACCGCGGTGGCGCCGAGTCTGGTCACCCTGCTGCAGGCGTTCGTGTCGCTGCTGCCTGCGATAACGCCGATCGTCGGCATCGTCGCCCAGCTGCTGGTGGCGTTCGCGCCGCTGATCTCGGCGGTGCTGCCGGTGCTGACCACGCTGATTCAGACGCTGGTGCCGATCGTCGTGACGATCGTGGAGGCGTTCGGCGAGCTGCTGACCGCGATCATGCCGATCGTGCAGGTCGCCGCCGATCTGATCGTCGCGTTGCTGCCGCTGGTGCAGGTGCTGGTCGAGCTGGTGGCAACGGTTTTGCAGTACGTGATCCCGGCGCTGGCCCAGTTGATCAAGTGGGTGGTTGACCTCGCCGCGATGATCATTTCGGCGATTAGTCCGGCGATCGAGTGGTTGGCGGAGCGCTTCAAGTGGGTCGTGGACCAGGTCGTCGCCTTCTTCGAATACCTGTACGACGTCCTGGTTGGACACTCGATCATCCCCGACCTGGCGAACGCGCTGAAGGACTGGTTCGACAAAGCCGTCAAGTGGATCATGGATGCGATCGAAGGCCTCAAGGCCATCCCCGGCAAGGTCGCCGCCTGGTTCGGCGACATGAAAGACCGGGCGATCAAGCTGGCGGGCGACCTGGTCAGCTGGGTGCAAGGACTCCCCGGCAAGATCATGGACGCCGTCTCCAGCATCAGCCAGTTGGCGGGCCGGGTCGGCGACTGGTTTAACCAGATGAAGGACGCGGCGATCGGCCGGGCGAACGACCTGCTCAACTGGCTACGCGGCCTGCCCGGCTCGATCATGAACATTTTCGGCAGCCTCGGCGGGTCGCTCGGAAGCGTCGGCCACAACATGATCATTGGGTTGTGGAATGGGATCGTCGGCGCCTGGAACTGGTTCGTCGGCGCGGTCGGCGGCCTGTTCACTGGGCTGATCGACTGGTTGCGCCGCCTGCTCGGCATCGCCTCCCCGTCGAAGGTTTTCGCCGCCCTCGGCAAGGAGTTGCCTGCTGGTCTGGCGGTCGGAATGGACGCCGGAGAGCCGATGGTCGCAGCAGCAACCGAGCGGATGGCCGGAGTCGCCTCCGCGTTCTCGGTGCCCGACGTCGCGCCGGCCGGTGCCGCGTTCAGCGCCACCGCGGCGGGCGGCATTACAGCTGCTGCGGGGGCGGGGGCTGGTGGCGGGGTGACGATTCAGGGCGACCTGGTGATGCGTGTGGAAGGCGTGTTGGATCCGGCCAGGCCGGACGCCTACCGGACTCTGCTGGTGCAGTTGCGTGACGGGCTGCGGGACCTGGACCGGGAGGTGTACGCGTGAGCGACCTCGTCTTGGGGCGGCTGAACTTGCGTGAGACGTTCAGCCTGTCGGAGACCGCGTCCGGTGACGGCCGGTCGATGAGCGTGGAGGGCAAAGAGGTCACCCCGCTCATCTCCCGGGCGGAGCTGCTTGAACGTATGGAGGGCGCCCTCGGTCTGGTGGGTGCGCTGGTGCCGGTTAGATGGTCGGAGAAGTCGGAGCGGGACGGCTACTACACGATCACCAACGCTTCCGCCGACTACACCGACCGGTTCGCGCAACGGCTGGCGTGGGTGACGTGGAAGCTGAGCCTGCGGCGGCACGGCGCGGACTCCGATGTTGATCTGGAGTCGAGGCTGACCGGGGCGCGGCGCGCGAACGATTTCAGCCTGTCGGGGGAGCGGTGGCATGCGCCGCCGCCCGGCCACTACGCCTACCACACCGGCTCCACGCTGCCGAGCACGATGACGCGGGCCACCACCGACGGGCTCATCACGGTCTACCGCGGGCTGCCTGCCGGGGTGTCGCCACGGTGGGGGTGTCCGGCCGGCGACTACATGCGGGGGCGGGCCCGGATTCTGTCGGCCGGGTTCGAGCGGGTAGGGGCCGGTTACCGGGTGGCGGTCGACGGCTGGGAGTTGTCGAACGGCCTGGTGCGGGTGCGGCCTCTGCTGGCGGGCGGGTCTCTCGAGGTGGCGTCGTTCGCGGGTGGGGTGTGGCGGCCGCGGGCGTGGTGGGTTTCGGTGGGGTCAACGTTGGTGGAGCGGTTCGAGTCGGCGACGGTGCTGCGCAACGACCCTGAGCAGTGCATTGTCCGACTGGTTGAGCACCGGTCTCCGGTGGGCCGCGCTGTTCTGGATCTCACTCTGCGGCGGGGTTCCCGCTTCGTGGAGGGGTATCTGCAGCGGGGCGACTCCGGCACCCTGTCGGTCTATCTGGCGTCGGCGGAGTCGTTGACGGACGGCACGTCGTATGTGGTGCGCTCGACCAACGACGCCGATGGCAATCGGGTGACCGCCGGGTCCGCTCGCAACTTCGATCCGCACGCCAACGGCGGGCTCGTGAAGACCTCGGCGACGGCGATGGACTTTTACCTCGGCACGGTCGCGGGCGGCTCCAGCGCGGTGTCCGGTGACCAGGCGACGCACCTGCGAGACCAGTACATCGGCGTTCTGCCGGAGACGACCGGCGTCGTGAGGAGGTGAGCGGGTGGCTGTTACCGAGGTGCTGATGGGGCTCGGCTCCTGGAGCGTCACCCTGTCGGAGGAGACGCCGCGCGAGATCCTCGACCGGCTCGGCTTCTTCGGCCACATCGCCATCGTCGCCGGGCGAATCAACGCCGCCGAGTACAACGACGAGCTCCTCACCATGGCCCGCTACGTCGGCGTCCTCACCGGCCGCGAACTCGACCAGCGCAAGGTGATCAAAGGCCAGAGCATGGCCGTCTGGTTGGGCGACAGCGACGACAAGGGCGAAGTTCTGGAGTCCCCGGTCGAGATCATCGGGCAAACCTTCCCCAACGCCATCCGAGCCATCCTCGGCTCGTCAACCGCGGTGGTCGAGGGCACCCTGTACAGCGCGCCCGGCACCTACACCGGCCGCCACCAATGGGTGAGCAAACGCAAGGCGATCGACTACATCTGCTCGACGAAGGACTGCGACTGGCGCGTCAACGGCAACGCCACGTTGGACGCCGGACCATCCGCCAACATGTTCCGCACCACCCCCACCTGCGTCATCGCCCGCCACGGCGCCGCAGGCCCCGACATGACGGTGACCGGACTCCCCGGGGACATGGCGCTCGCCCGGGACGTTGAGGACTGGACGTCGCGGGTGGTGCTGCTCGCCGAGGGCGAGGGCGCGTCGGTGGCCACGGCCGGGGTCAACATCATCACGAACCCGTACCTCGACCTGCGGGGCAGCGCGGTGAAACGCACCCGCTTGGTCAGCGAGTCCGGGACGGCGACAGGTAACGCCCAGGCACGCGCCCAGCTGCAACTCAACAGGTTCAGCGGCACCCGCAACGCCATGCGCCTATCGGCGAAGGACTACGACATCCGCGGGTCCTTCGTGCCCGGCGACTGGGTGTGGGTGTACGACCCCGACGCAGGCCTCTACGACACCGGCAACGAAATCCAGTACCGGGGGCAGCGGATCAACCCGATCCGGCTGCGCGCCGTCGAGGCGTCATGGCCGGTGGCGGAGGGGATGACGGTCGCCTACCGCCACCAGGACGGCGCCTGGCTCGACCTCACCCCGTACATGGTGTGGGAGAGCGGCGCCACCAGCGTGGTCGTGGGCGAGCTGAACCGGGCCCTCACCAACTCCGGCACCGAACCGGTGGGTCCGCGTCCGACCCCGGACGCCACCGTGCCCGGCGAGGTCAGCTGGGTGCTGCCGTTCCAGACTGGCGTCTACCTGGATGCGCTCGGCGGGACGCGGGCGAACATCCTGCTGTTCTGGGACACGCCGCTCAACGTGGACGGGTCCACGATCCTCGACGGCGACCACTTCGAAATCAGATACGACGTCAGCCCGGCCGCCAGCTGGCGGATGGCGTACGCCGCGTGGGACGACACCCAAGCCGTCATCGGCGACCTCAGCCCCGGCGTGCTATACGACTTTCAGATCCGCGCCGTCGACCTGTCCGGCAACGCAGGCGCCTGGTCGGCCACCGAGTCGGCGACCGCGCACCCGGACACGATCCCGCCCAGCACGCCGGCCGCGCCGACGGTGGCCGGATCCTCGCTGGCCCTGCAGGTGCGTCATGAGCTGGGCAAGGCGACCGGCGGCACCTTCAACTTGGAGCTCGACCTCGACCATCTTGAGGTGCATGTCGGCGACACCTCGGGGTTCACCGCGGACGAGACCACTGTGCTGGGGAAGATCGCCGCGAATGCGGGGATGATGCAGGCGCAGATCGCCGCGGTGGGCACGGTGGAGGTGGAGGAGACGACCACCCGGTGGGTGCGGGTGGTCGCGGTGGACGAGGCCGGCAACCGGTCAGATGCGTCGGCCGCCGCGAGCGCGACCGCCTTGCTGGTCGACTCCGCACACATTTCGGATCTCACCGTCACCAAGGTGACCGCGGGCACCATCTCGTCGAACTGGCTGATCGGCGCCAGCATCCGCACCGCATCGTCGGGTCAGAGGGTGGAGCTCAACGCCACCGGACTACACGGCTACAACAGCGGCGGCACCGAACTCGTCAGTCTGCTCAACGACGGCACCTTCACACTGAGGACGGCCGCCTCCGGCGCCCGGGTCGAGGTCAACGCAGGCGGCCTCGGCGCCTGGAACGCCGGCGGCGTGCAAACCGTCGGCATCCAGGGCGGGGACGGCGTGTTCTTCATGCGGTCCGGCACGTCCGGGGCGCGGGTAGATTTGAGCACGATCAGCGGCCTGCGTCTGTACGACAGCGGCGGCGTCAACACGGTGGCGCTCGACCCCAATGGGTCGTTCGTGCTGCGCTCGGATACGTCAGGGGCGCGGGTGGAGCTCGACAGCGCCGGATTTCGCGCGGTCAACAGCGGCGGCGTCGAAACGGTCAACATCAGCGCCGCGTCTGGCGGGTTCATCTTGCGCTCGGCCACCTCCGGTGCACGCATCGAGCTCGACACGCTCGGACTATGGGGCTTCAACTCAAGCGGCTACGCAACGTTCATCCTGAATGCGGCGACCGGAAACGTTGATGTTGTGGGCCGCATCTCCAGTAGCACTAATTCAGGTATGAAGCGCCTGGTCATCAACCCTCTGCTCGCGGGGGACGCGGAGATTCGTTTCTACGAGGACGCATCCAACTACCATTACATTACGTCGTTTGTGGCTTCTTCTGATGCGCTGCAAATCGGTAGCGTCACTTCCGGTGACCGCAAGTTTATGCTGAACATCGCGCCTGGCGGCAGTAACTACGTTGGTTTGGTCACTGGCTCCAACACCGAGTTTGCGGGCTTGAAGTTTATGGCTGACGGCAGCATCGATGTGCGCGGAGCAGGTCTGAGCAGTAATACAGGGGGCTTGAACTTCAAGGCACAGTCGGGTCCTGGGGATGGGTTTTTCCGCTGCTTCTGGAATGGCAGCGACATCCAGTTCGTTCGGAATGACACGAACTTCGTCGTTAAAACGTTCATCATCGACCACCCGCTCGACGACACCCGGCATCTCGTGCATGCCACCACCGAGTCGCCGCACAACGGCGTCGAATACTGGGGTGCCGCGACGCTCGGCGAGGACGGCCAGGCGGTGGTGGAACTGCCCGCCTACTTCGAGGCGCTCACCGCCGTTGAGGGCCGTGCTGTGCTGCTGACCTGTCACGACAAACCAGGCGAGGCCGCGGCGACCTATCCGCGTGATGGCCGGTTCGTCGTCGTCGGCCCTGCTGGGTGCCGCGTCTGGTGGCTGGTCAAGGCGATCCGCGCTGATGTGCCGTCGCTGTTGGTGGAGCCGCGCCGCACCGAGGTGGACGTTCACGGGGACGGCCCGTACCGCTACTACACGAAGAGGACGACCGCATGATGGAAGAGCAGCAGACCGTCGACCCGGGCGAGGTCGTGCAGGAGTACCGGGTGCGGCTGGACGCCGCCATCTACGACAACGTGCTGTTGCGGGCCGCGTTGCGGAAGGCGCAGCAGGAGGCCGCTGACCTGCGCGCGTCTGCACGCCCGGTTGAGGCGGGCGGCTGATTCACCAGCGGCGGTGTGCTCGGCGTATGCGGCGGTGGCGTGCCCACACGTAGGGCCAGGCGAGGCCGCAGGTGAAGAGCACCAGCATGATCTCCCAGAAGGTCCACCGCACCCGGATGCGTCCGCCGCCGCCGATGTGGGTGTGTTGCTGCACGGTTTGGTTGACGTTGACGTAGACCGGCGGCTGGCCGTGCGGCTGCTGGGGTCCTTGCGGCGGGTGGTTCATGGTGTCTCCGCGTTTCTGAGGGGTGCGTGTGTGACGCTCGCCCCGCCTTCCCGGGTTACTGGTGGCCGGATCCGGCCAACTCCCGCCTGACACTTCCTACTTCGGCGTGAGCCGTACCTGAGAGGCGGCTGAGTGGAGTTCGCGGCGATTCCCTGGGCGCAGGGCTCCCTGGTCGTCATCGCCCTCGGCGTCATTGTTTCCGTCTTCACGATGGTCTACAAGGGCCTACTGGTGCCCCGCTCCCACGTGCAGGACCTCCGCGAAGACCGGGACGCGCGCATCGCCCAGGCGGAAAAAGACCGCGACGAACGGGTCGCGGACGCGGAGCGGGACGCTGAGGCGTGGCGGCGCCTGTTCGAGGCGGAGAGGGACGCGCACGAGACGACGCGGCGCGCGCACGCCGAGGAAGTCGGCGCCGCGCTGGCCGCGTCGACGGAGGGGGCGCAGGTTGCGGCGGCGCTGCTGACGGAGATCCGGGCGCGACAACTTGAGGCGAAGCAATGACCCGACCAGAAGATGACCGGCCGGACATCGACGAGGCCACTCGACTCGTGGAGGAGTCGAAGCGGCGCGCGGACGCTGAGCAGCGGCGCGCCCGGGAATCAGCGCGCGGCACCTGGTCGCTGGCCCGCCGTCTGCGCTGGCTGCGGGAGGAGAACGGCTTCGACCGGATCATGGATGAGGCGTACGGGGGGTCTGGTGGTTGAGGAGATTCGGCTGGCCGGGTCGGTGCTGATCTGGGTGACGACGCTGCTCGCGGTGGCGTGCGTCGTGGTGCATCAGCTGCTGGCCCGCTGGTGGAAGACGGGCAGTGGCCGGCATGTGTTCACGTTCGAGGCGGTGCTGGCGTTGTCGTTGACCTTGTGGTCGTTGCGGCTGGTCATTCCGGAGGGTGATTGGTTTCAGGTGGTGCGGTTGGCGGCGTTTGCTGGGATGCCGTTTGTGCTGGCGTGGCGCATCAAGATCATTGTTCAGACGTGGCGTAAGGAGCGCCGGCGACGCGAGGAGGGGTTGTGACGAAGAAGACGGAGGCGGAGCTCGTCGCCGAGCACGTGGACACCCAGGAGTGGGGGGCCACCGAGTCCGACGAGGAGCAGGTGCTGGCCGGACTGGGCTACGTGCTGAACGAGGCGACCGGCATCTACGAGGGCGACGGGGGTGAGGTGACATGAGCGCGTCTGCGATGCTCGCCGCCGCCCGCCGCACCCTGGGCATGGCGGGGCGGCCGAACGCCGTCACACGCGACTACGCGGCCCGCCACGGCGAGGAGTTTCTGCGCGCCCCGTGGTGCAACATGTCGATCACCCGGTGGGCCCGCGAGTCCGGCAACGCTGCCGCGGTGCTGCCCAAGGGCGACCGCGCTTACACCGTGTGGCACGCCTACGACGGCCAGGATCTGGGCCTCTGGTACGCCGGGACGCTGGCGAACATTCGGGCGTTCGCGGAGCCGGGCGCGGTCGTGTTTTTCGACTGGGGCGGCGCCGACTCGATCCCGTACATCGACCACGTCGGCGTCGTCGAGCGGGTGCTGCCCGACGGCCGGGTGCAGACGATCGAGGGCAACACCGGTGATGCGTGCAAGCGCAGGGTGCGAGCCCACGGTGTCATCGCCGGGTTCTGGAATCCGCCGTACGGCGCCAAGAAGGATCTGCTGGAGGAACTCGTGGACAAGCTGCCGCTGCTGGTGAAGGGCGCCGAGAAGAAGGCCGGCAACCGGCCGCACATCAAGACGGCGTTCAAGCTGCTGGACGCCCGCGGGTATCCGCTGGCCACCGGGGTGGATGACATGACGTTCGGCGAGCCGATGGACAGGCGGGTCCGCGAGTTTCAGAAGGCGAAGAAGCTGGTGGTGGATGGGGAGATCGGCCCGAAGACGTGGGCGAAGCTCATCCTGCCGTGATCGAGGCGGCGCTGCTGCAGCTGCTGATGAGACGTACTGATCCCCGGCGAACTGTTTCCGAACTGGAAATAGTTCGCCCCCTGAACGTCCCGCCGCACCGGCGGGCTGTCCCTGAGGAGGGGCGCATGCATGGAGATCCCATCACGACGAGCAAGCCGGTCGAGGCGAAGGTGAAGGCCATGACGGTCGGCATCTACCTCGCCTCCGCGGCGCTGCTCCTGGTCCTGGAGATGGTCAAGGGTGATCTGTCGTTGATCGATTTCCTGCCGGGCTGGGTGCAGGCGCTGGTGGCGCCGCTGCTTCCGACGGCGATCGCGGCGGTGGCGGGGTACAAGGCGCGGCATGAGCCGCGCCCGGACCTGCCGATGTCGCAGCGATAGCCTGATCTCCTGGTAATCCGGGCCCGCTTCTGCCACGGGACGCCGTGGCACCCGCTTACAGGGCGGTACAGCGGCGGGGTGCTCTCGTTGTCCAGTGGCCCAGGACGCCGCCGGGAGTAGGGATCGAGGCCCGCCCTTCGGGGCAAGCGGCACCCCTGGCGGAAACGCCGGTTCAAATCCGGTCGAGAGCGCGCGAGGAGCCCCCGCCGTCTTCGGACGGCGGGGGCTCTTTCGCTTCACATGCTGGTGTCCGGCTCGGGCCCGCAGTAGGACGCAGCGCGGAACAGGGCGGCGAACGCTCCCAGACCGTGCCGCTGGTCGAGCCAAGCCGACAGTGGGGCCAAACATCCGCTGATCATCGTGGACACGATGACGTCATGCAGGCCATCGGCGTCGCTGCCGCCGATGTCGGCCAGGAAAGCGCGGTAGGGGTTGTTCACGCCGCGGCCGTAGGCGGCCAGCGCCGCCAGGAAGTCCTGCCTGCTGGCGGTCCGCTGTTCGGCAGGCGCCTGCTGCGCGGGCAGGTGAGCCAGGTCGTCGCCGGCGAGGCGGCCGGTGACGTCGCGGAACGCGAAGCGATCCACCCCAGTCGGCTCGGCGATGCCGAGCCGCTGCGCCGCCTGCCGGGCGATAGCCGACGCCTCCCGGTCGGTGGCGCCCTCCATCACCACCCCCAGGTTCCGCGTCGAAACCGTGCCGGCAGGGTCGGGCGCCGAGTAGGTACAGCCGTCCAAGCTGCGGATGTTGAGGCCATACCGCACCCGGTACACCTCGCCGTCCCGCACCCGGTACTCGCGGTAGGAGCCGTAGTGCAAGCAGTCGTGGGCGTAGGCGCGCAGCAGGTCCAACGCGACCAGCCCCGGAGCCTCCGCGGTACGGTCCAGGCGTCCGTAGCGGGTGACCACGGCCCCCATCTGCAGGTGCCGGTACCCCTGATCGGCGTAGTGGAAGCCGCCGAAAACGTTGGCCCGGGTGGAGCGAACACCAACCCATACCCGGTCGGTCGGCAGGAGCCGGTGCAGGCCCAGCGTCTCGTACCGGTCAGCGAGGATCGCGGCGCCGGTGTAGAAGACCTCCAGGGCGTCGCTGCCGAGGTCGGCCAGCACCCAGGGCAGCAGCGAGAAGACGACGCCCGGGTGCGCCTGGTCGAGGCCGGCCGATGCTCGCCGCGCGGCGAGGATTTCGGTGAGCGCCGCACGGTCGGCGGGCGAGCCGACGAGGTGTTCGTTGGGGGTCAGGAGCCCAAGGTCGGCTACTCGGGCTTGTTGTGGATCAGGAGCCGATGCGACTCCTGGATGCCGTCGGGCAGATCGTGCGGTGTGAACCATCTCGCCTCCAGGATCTCCATTGAGTCGACGTTCATGGTTCCGCCGGTGACTACGGCTTCGTACGCGACCTCGACCCGCAGCTGGTAGCCGCTCTTGAGGTGGGCAAGGCGGCCGACCTGCACGTGCAGGCCGGTTTCTTCGCGTACTTCGCGGACGATGGTGTCCTCGAAGCGCTCCCCCTTGTTGGCGTAGCCGGTGGGCAGACCCCACTGGCGGCCTTCCGGCCATAGCCGGTGCCGAAGGAGAAGCACGTTGCCGTCTGAGTCACGGACGATGCCGGTGACGCCGATCATGAACTTGGCGTGGCGGACCCACAGGATGCGCCATTGGAGTGGGCCTGCCAGGGCACGCCAAACCCGGGTGATGAGGTGCTTCATGGGGTCTCCTGATGGTGGGGCGCCGGGGTGGCGCCGTTCGTGTTCACCTTGGCCGACTAGGGGGCGGTCAGCCACAGGAATGGGGGACGTGTCTTGCTTGGTTTGGCGTGCGGGCTTCAGGGTGCGGCGCGGTGGTGGCCGTCATCAATGCCAGCAGCGGCTGAACATTGTCAGCTGACAATGTTCGAGGTGACGTTTGGGTTACTGTCGATTGCAGGTTGTTGCGCCGGAGGGTCGCGATGGGTGTTGAGCGAGCACAACGAGCCGCGCTTTTGAGGCAGGCCAAAAGTGTCAGCCTCACATGCAGGAACCACGGGATGAAAGCGCCGAATATATGCGCCGAAATCCTCAACCAGGTTCCCGGGATGCTGCCGCTGGAGGCATGGCGTCTGGCACACGGGTGGAGCCGCGCTCGCACGATCGAGGAGATCGCAGCCCTGTACGCCGAAGACGGGCTGGAAAGGCCAGACGTCAACACGGCGATGTTGTGCAAATGGGAGCATGGCCAAGGAAAACCGGGTGCCGTGTATTGCGACGTTTTGTGCCGGTTGTACGGGGTTTCCGCTGAACGCCTGGGATTACCGACACCGAAACGCCGCAATAAGAAATCCAGCGACGATGAGAAAGAGGATCCCATGGAACGCCGAACGTTGATCAAAGCGGCGGGAGTGGCGGGGGTCGTTGTCCCGCTGCATCTGCTGCTGGACCTTGAAGCTGCTCTTGCTGTGCCTGTCGAATCCAGCCGCCCCGCGGCGCTCGCCGAAGTTCAGCGGCGCCTCCAGGCGGCGCGGGGCCAGTTCGATATCAGCTCGCTCGTGCCTCTGCTGGCCTCGTTTCCTGGCCTGCTGTCGGCTGCTCTCGACGCCGCCAAGAGGATGGACACCCCGGCGGGGTGGGCAACGTTGTCTGCTTGCTACAACCTCGCCACCGACGTGTTGAACAAGGTGGGCCGCAAGGACACGGCGCTCCGCACCGCCGACCATGGGGTGCTGTACGCGCAACGCTCCGAGGACGCGGTAGCTCAGGGCGCGTCCGCCCGCGCAATGGGCATGATGCTCCGCACCACCGGGCAGCATGACGCGGCCACGAAGGTAGTGGAGCGGGCCGCCGACACCTTGGCGGTCATGGGGCTCCGCAAAGCGCCACAGTTGGGCACGTACCTGCGGCTGATGTGTACTTCGGCCTACACGGCGAGTCAGGCGGACGATCGGGAGGAGGCGTTTTCGAGGCTCGCGGAGGCTGAGCGGGCCGCCGCCCGTCTGACCGCGCTGACGGGCAAACCGGAAGCCGAGCCGTTCACGCGGATGTACCGGATGAACATTTTCTACTCGCTCGGTGACGCTGGTGCGGCGCTGCAGGTGGGTAAGGATCTCCGCCCGGACATGTACCCGACGCCGGAGCGGCGAGGACGGTTGCACACCGACCTGGCGCGGGCCTGGTGGATGCGTGGCCGGCCGGAGGAGACAGCGCACGCGCTTCGGGAGGCGTTGGGCGAGGCGCCCGGCGAGGTACGGGACCGGCCCAAAATCTGGAAGATAGCGGATGATCTCACCCTCATGCATCCGCAGGTGTCCGGGGTGAGGGAGCTCGCCGCCGCGCTGCGCTGACGTCTGGGTCCCGGCTCCCCTCGCCGGAGCCGGGACACCCCTTGGGACGCCTCAGGAACCCCACGGGTTACCAGGCATAACAGGACGGCATGAGGCAGCAGAAAACCCCCGCCCAGAACAGGGCGAGGGCTCTTCGCGTTGTACGGCTACCGGTTCAGCCAGGCGTCCACGTCAGACTGCTCCCACAGCGGCGTACGCCCCACCCGATCCGTGGGGGGAGGCGCCAGTTGCTTGGACGGGTGCGCTTTGGACCGCCATGACGCGGCGGTCATGTGTCGGCCGTGGATGGCTAGGTAGGCGGAGACCTGCTCGGCGGTCATCAGCGTGCTGGAGTCCTCCACCTGTACGAGTGGCTCCCCGCCGAGGCTGGAGCGGGTGGCGCCAACGATCCGCCAGCCGGGCGGGATCTTTGCCGCCTGCCGCTCCAGCCACTCGACGGCGGGCATTGGGGAGTCGGCGGTGTACTTGTCCCAGCGAGCCCAGTCCATCGTGAGGGGTTGGTCGGCCTGCTCGGGGGTGAAGTAGTGCTCCCAATTCGGCTGGGTGTCACGGATGCGCTTGTCGGAGCGCAGACGGATCGTGTCCGCGACGGCGTCGGCGCAGTGCGAGATGGCTTCGGCGAGCGCGCGGGCACGCGGCGACAGCTCGCCCAGGTCCACTTCGTCGTAGGGGGCGATGACGCGTTTGCCGTCCTGGGTGCGGGTTGTGCGGATTTTGATTTTCACGGTGGCCATGGGGTGTCCTAGATGCAGTCGCAGGTGCGGGGGTCGAGGCCGCAGTAGTGGCACTCGTCGCGGGATGCGCGGGAGGACAGGCCCGTCAGCGCGGACATCTCGCGGTGGGCGAAGTCTCCTCGGTGTCCCTGCTGCGGGCGGGGCTGCGGCGGCGTCCACCCTTCCTGGGCGAGCGCCTTGCCCCTGGCGACCATGAGGCGGTCGTACTCGCCATCGATGTAGTACTCGCCGGTGGCCTTAAATGCCCGGTACTCGCCGAGGCAGCGGGCGTCCATGAAGGGGTGGCGGATGCCGAGGTTGGCGACAGCGGCTTCGAACTCGTCGCGGCTGATGGGGGTGATGGTCACGGTCTTGGCTCCCAGGGCGATACGGCGGGCGAGGGATGCGGCTTCGATGACCCACCGGCCGCTGACCTTGAGGGCGGCGATGACGCCTTTGCGGCACCAGGTGCGGATGGTGGCGACGGTGACGCTGGCCTGGGTGGCGGCTGCGGTGGTGTCCATAACCTAAGTATGCATTGTTACGATGCGCATCGTCAAGATGCACGCTTGGGTTAGGTGATGAGGCCACCATTGGCGTTACCGCTGGGGTCGCCCTGCCTCGGCCGCCTCGCCCCGCATGATCTCCGCCGCTTCTTCCTCGGTCCCGCCCGCGGCGAGGTGGAGCCGAGCACGGGCAGCATCGGCGTCGAAGCGGGCCAGGGCGCGGATGGCAGCGTTCCACTCGGAATCCATGCCGCCATGCTCACCCGCCCGCTGATCGTCCGCAGGCAGACACAGCAACGCCCCCGCTCGGTCTCCGGACTGGGCGGGGGCTCCATTCGCGCTGTGCGGCTACCGCGCGGACACTCAGGTGACCTTCTCCCAGCGTTCGGTCTCGGGATTCCAGCGGGCATCAAGCACAACTCGGCAGTCAGCGGCTGTCGGGGGCTGATCGTCGGATCGAACCGTCAGTGCGACCTCTGCCACTCGCCACCGTGTTCCGTCTAGGTCCGACCACCTCTTACCGTCCAGGTCGTACAGAAGTCCCTGGGTAGGCAGGTCGTAGGTGGGGAAGGAGGCCACTTCATCGCCGTCTTCCTTCTGCAGGGTTACGTGGTATCGCGCATCGGATCGGGTCATTGGGTCATTGTCCAGCAGACACGACGACGCCCCCACCCCGAAGGGCAGGGGCGCCAGAAAGGCCACTACACGCGGGTCGTGGCCTGCGGTTGTCGGGCCGCCCGGTCGATCCGCTCCAGATCCTCCAGCGTCGCTGTGACGAGCCCAGCGGCCACCAGCCACGCCACCCACACCGGCTCGATCCCCGGCTCGGCGGCGAACTCGACCGCCGACACCCTCCCCGCCGCGTAGGCCGCGGTGCGGTCGGTCAACACCTGCAGCTCATCCGCCGCGACCCAGCGCACGTTCCGGGTCTCCCGGGCAGACGGCGCCAACTCGCCGCTCACCTCAGCCCGGTAGACGCTCCACCAGTGCCCCACACCGAGCGGGCCAGGGATGCGGCGGCACCGGTTACGCCTCCACTCGGCGCACACCAGACTCAGGCGGGCCACGGTCAGGCCGAGCTCTTCGGCGACCTCGGCGCGGGCGGCGTCGATCACCCCGCTGTGGCCGTCGACGTGTCCGGCGGCTCCGGCGACGCCGGGCGGGAACGTGGCGCGGTCGAACATCAGCCACTGGCCAGCGCTGTTGCCGATGAGGACGCCGACGCTCTTGTTGTCACACCTGGGCATACGAATCTCCTCGGATGTGGGACCCCGTTGCCGGGGCCGCGGGGAGGGGGTTGAGGGCTCTCAAACCCCAGGGAAGGGGGGTGTCTCGGGGGACCCCCACACCCCCACATGACTTTGTTTCCGCAGTTCAAGCGGGTGTGGGGGTGCCGTGTGGGGGTTGTGGGGGTGTGGGGGTGCCACGTGGGAGTCCCACGTGGGGGTTGTGGGGGTCACGCCGCCGGCCAGTCAGCCACCTCGGGCGGCACCTCCAGGTCGCCGCGGCGGATCGCGTCGGCCGCGTCGAGGAGATGCTGGCGTTCGTAGCCGCGGCGTCGTTTGCCGTTCCGTTCGAACGCGTTGGGCGGCCGGGTCACACCCAGCTGGCCGAGCAGTGCGGCCAGTTCGTGCTCGGTCATGCCCAGTGCGGGGGCCATCACCTCGCTGTGCAGGCGCCCGTCTTCCCACGGCAGTGCCAGCGCCCGGCGGAGAAGCTCCGGCAGAGGAGTCTCGGCGCCGCGGATCTCGTGGACCTGCTCGACGCGCACCGGACCCGATGGCGCGGGCTGGGCGGGCATCGGGGCTTCCCCGGACGCGATTCGCTCCGCGCGAGCCGCCGCGACCAGCGCTGCCGGGTCCGCCCACCCCGACGTCGACCCGCCCTTCAGCAGCTTCAGATATGCCCCCGCCGCTTCCCGGGGGGCTGGGGGCTGCACTGGAGGCCGCGGTTCCATCTCCCCGCCGCTGGTCGCATCGCCTGCGGCGGGGTGAGTGAGCGCCGGATCCCAGATGATGGGCTTGCCGCGGCTGTCGGCGACGCCTGGTAACTCGATTGGCTCGGGCCGTTCCAGGTGCACCCGGTCTTCGGGGGTGGAAAACAGCCACCGCATCCGGGAGTGGCGGGTGGCGTACGCCCAACCCGCCGCCGCCGCGCTGGGGGCGTCCAGGTCCGGGCGCATCGCGGAGATCGCCAGGGACGCCGGACGGATGTCGCGGCCCGGTTCCATCTTGAAGCACCGCCACGCGCGAATCTCCTGGCGGCCGAACAGGCGAACGAAGCCGCTACCAGGCCCGGCGAGGTCTTCTACCTTCGGGCCGCGGTCGTAGTCGTAGAAGTAGTCGATCTCTTTCTGTGCGCCGCCCGCCATGATGATCCGGTTGTGGAACAAGGCCAGCAGGTCGGTCGACAGCGTGTTGCTGGTGGAGCGCAGCGCCGACACCAGCACCTGGCAGGCTTCGTTACGGCCGATCCGCGCGGACTCTTCCAGGTTGTCGCGGATCGCCGCCTGGATCGGGTCGCGGATCGTCTGCGACAGCACCTCGAACCCCTCGTCCAGCATTTCGGTGATCTGCGGCACGTCCTTGTCGACGGGCAGCAGTTGCGAGTTGGCTTCCATCCGCCGCTTGCTGTACGCAGTCTTGCGCTCCTTGGCGATGACCTTGTGGGCGTGTGAGACCAGCAGCGCCTCCTCCGGGCACGGAGCAGCCCAGTCGACCGCGGGCCGCTCCACCTGCCCAGCCAGCCAAGGCGCCAGCCACGCCTGGGAAACACCTCCACCGTTGAGGTCGAGCTGCCAGGTGAGGTTGTCGACACACACTCCCAGCTCAACGGTGATGGTGTGCAAGGTGCCGGTCTTACCGGATCCGGTGGTGCCGACCACGATGATGCGCGGCTCTCGCACCTGCACCCGCATAGGGCTGGCATCACGATGCTTGCCCAGCACGATGCCGTCCAGCACGGAGCGGGGACTGTAGTCGCCGGGGTGGTCGAGGTCCAACGCGAGGTGGTTGACGGTGGCGACATGCATCCACACCGAGCCGCGGCGGCCCGCACTGGTGAACTCCACCCCGCACCCATCCAGCAGGTCGGCGTCCGCGGCGAGCCCTTCACGGTGCCCGTCGAGGCGGCCGATGGTCACCCCGCCCGGCGGTAGGCGCAGCAGCAGGGAGAACCCGGCTTTCGTCGGCCAGTCCCGCACCTCGGCGACGTCGACGCGGACTTTGCAGACACGGCGGACTCGATCGACCCAGTCTTCGGCTAGGGCGAGGTGACGGCGCGGCACCATCGCGGTGCTGGCCCGCCGCTCAGCGCGCTGAGCAGCTGGTCCCGGCAGGGGAGGCTGGTTGCCCCACCCCGCCAGCAGGCCGGCCATCAGAGCGCCGATACCCAGGGTCGGCCACGCTTCGACCTGGCCAAGACCAGTGGTCATGGTCCAGGTCAGCCAGCCGCCCGCCCCGGCCCAGCAGCCAAGCCGATACCACAGGGACCGCTGGTCCGTGCCGGACCCGGACAGGAGGGTCGCGGTGATGCCCGCGGAGGTGAGGCCGACCGCCCACCAGGGGGACAGCCCGGCGATCTCCCCAGCGCCGAGCGACAGGGTGGCCAGGCCGAGGGCGCCCATGCCTGCGGCGTTGACCGGTCCGCGGGGTTTGAGCGACCAGTCGGCGCGCGGCCGAGATGTGGTGGTGGCGCCCACCGGGCCCCCTTTCATGCAGGTGCGGCTGGGTTACTGGACGTTCCACTTGCGTTCGCCGACGCGCGGCGTCACCCGGCGGGCGATGTCGTCCTTGTGGCGGACCTTGAAGACCTCGGAGACCTCCTGCCCTTGAGCGCCGATCTTGGCGAAGGAGCTGTACATCTCTTCGAGGCGTTCAACGACGTCGTCGTGGAGGGGGTATTCGGCGCGGAGCCGGTCGGCCCAGATGCGGAATCCGGTGGCGACGGCGCCGGTGACCTCGTCGAGGCTGGCCAGGTGGGCGTCGACGTCCATCATGTCGTCGCTGTGGTAGGCGGCGGCGGCGCCGGGCAGTTCGATGGCGGCCTGGAGGAGGGTGAATGAGCTCACGGGGGTTGTCCTTCCGGGGACGAGCGGTGCGGGCGGTGAGGCGGGGGTTGCCGGTTGGGGGTGGGTCTGGTTGAGGGTGAGGGTGGTGTCGGGAGCGGGTTGCGGCGTGGCGTCTGGGGGTGAGGGCGAGGTCCGCCAGCGGCGGGTGAGCCACGCCCACCCGGAGACGAGGGCGGCGACCACCTCGGCGTCCCACCGGCGGTAGCGCTGCCGCAGGGCAGCGACCGCGGCGCGGCGGCCACCAGTGAGGGCTGCGGCCCAGGCGGTGCTGGCCCGCTGCCCGGTGCGCCGGTCGACCCAGCGGCCTGCCCGCCGAGCGGCGTCAGCGGCGCGCTGGTCGAGGTGCGGGGTTGCGGCCCTCCGGCGGATCGCTTGCCCGGCCCGGGTGAGGTGCTGCCGGGCGGTGCGCGCGTACCGTCCAGCCTGGTGGGCCAGGTGGGCGGTGTGAGCGTCCAGACGGGGGGAGGTGGTTCGGCGGCGGATCGTGCGCCCGGCGGTTGCCAGCTGCTGGGCTGCGGAGCGAGCGGCTCCAGGGGCTTGATGACGGCTTCTGTCGGCTCCTCGCGGACCACTGGCGGGCTGCTTGGGGTTGGGGCGGAACGCGCCAGGGGTGCGGCCAGACGGCGGCTGGCCGCCGGTGAACAGGTGACGGCCTGCCCGCCCGGACCGGTTGCCGAGCGGCGGCATGCGGGAGCTCGTCGAGGTGCGCGTCGACCGGCCAGAGGGGGAGCCGAACGTCATCTTCCGCCCGGACCATCCGCCCGCGGGGCTGTGATGGGTGGACCGTACTCCGCGGTCGCGGCGTGACCGGTCCCGGCGGGGGTGCGTCTGACGCCACCGCCAGTACCCGTAGCCTCCCGCACACGCCACAGTGCCCCCGGCGCCGGCCAGCAGGCCGAGAGCGCCGAGGGCTTGGTAAAGGCCGAAGCCTCCCAGGGTGAGGACGGAGGCGGCACCGACGGCGAGCTGCCCCGCCGGGGTGCCAGCCTCCTGCTTGTCCTCCCCGGAGGGCTGCGCGGGTTGTGTAAGGCCGTTGTCGTGCTCGGCCACGTCGGGCTGCTCGACTGGCTGCCATCGGTCGGGTTCCGGCTCGGACACAGCAACATCCGGCGCTTCGGCCGGCTTGTCGGTGGTCATGTCCCACCTCCAGCGATGATCAGGGCGGTAAGGAAGAGCCACAGGTGGTGCCAGGACTGGTCGAGGGCGTAGGCGCCTGAGGCGAGGCCTTCGCCCATCCGGTAGAAGCCGCCCTTGCCGATCCGCTCGGCCAGCTTGGCGAGGGTGGTGCGGCGGTCGGCCCAGTAGTGCGAGGCCGCGTCGCCGAGCAGCCCGGCGGCCAGCCAGGGGGCGTCCAGCCTCAGGCCGGTGACGAGCATGACCAGGCCGAGGGCGACCGCCTTGGTGATGGTCAGGGTGGCGACGTGCCGGGCGCAGGCCGCGCGGCCCGCCCGGGTCGGGGCTCCCTTGGCGCACGCCTGGCGGTGCGTCTGCACCCAGTGGTCGCCGAAGCTGTGCGCGGCGAGGAGAGTGAAACTGACAGCGGCGAACGTGGCGAGTGCGGCGAGAGTCTCGACGGTCATCACGCACCACCCGCCGGGCCGTGCCCGTTGACCCGCACCTGCGCGCCGGTCCGGAGAAACTCCTCACGATCGATCGAACGCCCTCCGAGCACACCGGGGAAGTCGTTGTCCTCAGGCTCGGACTCCTCGGCTGCGGCGCGCTCGTTGTCGACGTCGACTCGGGCGTAGCCCGCCTTCCGCTTGCTGATCCGGGCGAGGGTGCCGAGCTTCTCCTGGGAGAGCTTCACCCCTCCGTCGAGGCACGCCGCGTAGAGGAGCTTCGCGAACTCGTAGCCGTCAACCTCGGGCGCCTCGGGCTCGTTCCGGACCGGCGCCGGATCGGACATTTCGACTGATCCGGCGGGGGTGGCCACCAGCTCAACGTCACGGTGAGTCACCGCCAGGTTGGCCGTAGGCGCCTCGCTGTGGATGTCGAGCGCCTCCGGGAACAGGTGCCGGAAGACGTGCATCAGGATGTGCGAACCGAACGCGATGGCGCCGACCAACTGCAGGGCGATCAACCCCACAACCCAGGGATCCAACGCTGTCTTCAGGACATCCGACTCCCCGACCATCTCGAATTTGCCCAGGCCGTGCAGGTGGTTGACCACATAGGACGTCACGGTGAACAGCGCCACCACGCCCAGGCAGTAGATCCGGGGGCCGCGCTGGTGTCGCAGCACGACCGCCCCCACCAGAGCCAGAACGATCAATCCGTCGGGGGCGAACGGGTACAGCCACGCACCCCAGTCGTCGAAGTGAGCAGCCTTCGCGCCGTCCGAGTGCGCCGTCCAAGAACCACGGAACGCAACGCCGATGACGACGGCCAGAAGTACGGCGAGGACGAACGCGATCCGGCGGGCGGCGGCGCTCTGGATCACCGGCGCGGAGGTGATCCGGGTGGGTGCTGCAACCGGCTCGGGGTGGGGCTCAGGCGGCGCGGGGGCGATCGTGACTGGAGTCGCGGCCGGGCGGTCAGCGCGGCGCAGTCGAGCGGTGAAGCGACCCCAGCGGGACGACCGCGGACCGGCCTGCTCGGGGTGGTCCAATACGACGGCCGCACGGTCCTCGACATGGTCCTCTGACGTGACCTTGGCCACGTCCATAGCGTTCTCCATCACGGTCCTTCTCTGCTATTGGTGGTGCGGAAGCAAGGTCCCGGACCGCGGTTGAGTCGCGGTCCGGGATCGCTGAGTCAGGGGGCGAGCTTCTCCAGCGCGGCCCGGTACGTCTTGTCATTGGCGGTCTCGCCACCGAGGGCTTCGGCACGCTCGGCGCGGGCGGTCTCCGCGAGGAGGTCGGCGGAGTCGAGGGCGTTGAGGAGGGCCAGATCGCGGGCCAGCTGCTGGGCCGGTGTCATCGGGCACCACCGCTGTAGCAGCGCGGGCAGCCAGGGTGGGTGCACCAGTTGGCGGGGACGACGGCCCACATCTGGACCACGTCGTTGAGCCGGTTGAGGTCGCGGCTCGCCCGCCAGGCGGCGGCGCGGACGACGACGTCGTGCGCGGCGACGATCAGGGCGATCATCAGCTGGCCCCCTTCCGGGAGAACCAGCGGCGGCGAGGCTGCTGGGCGCGGATCGCGTCGGCCAGCTCCCGCACCGCGGCGGCCACATCGGCGACCTCGGCCCGGATGTCGGCGACGTCGGCCAGGCCCTCGCGGAGCTTGGCGACCTCTTCGCTGAGGGCCAGGACCGCGCACCCCGTGCCGATCTGGGCGTCGCGCAGCGCGCGGAACCCGTTGGAGTAGTTCGGCCCCCCGTCGTACTGGCTGGTCCAGCAGTCCCTCTCGTCGGCCGCGGTCAGGAACTTGTGCGCCTGGTCAGCGATCGTCGACAGCTTCTTGCTCATCGGCCCTTCACCGCCTTGAGCACGGTGGGCCGCAGGCCGTCCCGGGTGCTGCCCGGGTTGGCGGCGACGGTCCGGATGATCGTGGTGTTCCGTGATGCATCGCCGACCGGCAGGGAGAGGGTGAGGATGACGTGGAATTCCATCACCGGCCGCCCTTCCTGGTCTGCTCCTGGTAGAGGGCACGGCAGGAGGCGCCGGGGATGGCGTCCGGCCAGCCGGAGGGCTGCTCGCCGGACGGCTGGCGGGAAGCGGCCTTGAGGGTGCGGCTGTGCAGGAGGGGGATGTTGTCCGGGTCCGGACCCGGAGGTGACGCGGGTATGGCTGTACGGCTACGGTTCTGCATGGTTCGGCGCTCCAGTCATGTTGGGGCTTCGTGCCAGGTAGAGGACCCTCGCCCGATGCCAGTCGGGCGGGGGTCTTCTGCGTTCAGAGGGTGAGGTCGGCTCCTTGGTCGAAGCGGAACCGTCGCCCCCAGGAGAGGGTCTGCTGCACCCTGATCAGGAAGCGGCTGGTTCGCCACGGCCCGCCGGGCAGCCGGTAGACGACATCAGCGTCCTCGGGGAAGCAGAACAGCCACTGCCCGTATCGGAGCTTCCCGGCGAGGACCGCGGCGTGTTCCTTGCTGATGGGGCTGGTCTCGACGCGTTCCGCGCCAGTGCTGGGTGTCCACCGCACCCCGTACTCGATCTGCGGGAGGCGGTCAGCGGCGCTCACTGCTACTCCTGACGGGCTGGTGGTCGGAGGGGCGGCAGTGAAGGATCAGCTGCCCGTGGCGCTGCTCGGCGTCAGGGATGGATGCGCACACCCCGGTGCTGCTGGTGAGGTGCAGTTCCATGCCGCTGTGGCCGTGCACCCACCACATGTGGCCCGTGTCGGTCGAGACGACGACATCGCCGGGCTGGAAAACGGTCACGCGCTCTCCTTGAAGGTCGGATGGTGGACCCCGCCTCCTGGTCGGGTGGACAGGGGGCGGGGTCCGGTCCGGCGGGGTGCCGGACTGTGGTGGCCCTGACGGAGGACAGGTCCACCACCCGAGGGGCGGATGCCCAATCCGCGCCCTGGGTGTTGCACCGGCTGCCACCACCTCACGGGCAGGGGCGGCCGGGGGATCATGGGCGGTAGCCTCCGCACCGGTCGACCAGTTCGGCCTGCTCGGCGAGCGCGGCGGTGAACTCGTCGTAGGTGTCGCAGGTGAAACCTGCGACGACGCCGGCGGCGCGCTGGTTGTCGCTGAGCGGGGACGTGCGGCTGGCGTACCACCGGTTGGTGGCGCGCAGGCGCAGGATCGTCCACCCGGGGTAGGTGAACTCCAGTGCGGCGCGCCGTTCGGATGCGGTCGGTTCCGTGTGGAGGGTCACGACGCTTCGACTTTCGCGGCGCGCTGTTCCTGGTCGGCGAGGAGCGGGGACAACTCGTCAAGGGTGTCGGCGTCGACCATGCGGTGGACGTCGGCGTGCTCCTCGGCGGTGCTGATCGGCTCGTGGCGGGTGGCCCACCAGCGCCCGGTGTCGCTGCGCCAGATCGTCCAGCCCGGAAACTCCGCGGCGAGCTCGTCGAGGTCCTTGATGTCGGCGCTCATGGGGTTCCCGCCGATCGGAGCCTCCGGCCACGCCCTACCCGGATGGGTGTGGCCGGAGGCGGCTGGTGCATCCGCTGGCCGGGTTTCGGCCGGGGGTGCACACTGGGGGTGCGACCGCAGACCCATCGCGAGGGGCGGCCGCACCCGTCTTTCACCTCGTCCGGGCGGGGGCCCGGCGAGGAAGCATGATCGTTACTGTGCCATGCTGTTGCATGCTGTAGCAGACTTCTGCCTGCACTTCCCTGCTTAGGCAGGCAGTGGCATGAAGCTCTACCGTCTCCACCATGATCAAAAAGGTGGGGGGCGAGATCGTCTGGGCGACGGACCGGGCGAGATGGAAGCAGGTCGCCGACGAGCTGCGCCACCGCATCCGGGACGGCGAGTACAAGCCGCGCTACCCCATCCCCAGCCTCAACCAGCTGCACCAGGAATTCCAGGTCGCCAAAAACACGATCCGCAAGGTGGTCGTGCAACTGGTCAACGAGGGCTATGTCCGCGCTGAGCACGGCGTTGCGACGTTCGTGCGCCCGAAGGAGGACTGGCCGCCCGCTCAGGACGATGAGTAGCGTCATGGCGTGACCTCCGCCAACAGCTGCTCCTCGGCGCGCAGGCGCTCGGCCAGCGCGGCGGGCGTGTCGCCGTCGACGTACAGTCGCGCCCCGGCCTTGATCTGAGCTGTGGTCGGCCGGTCGTTGCGGATAGCCCAGTAGGGGCGGTGGCCGGCACCGGTCCCCCTGATCTCCCATCGGGAGAACTCATTGTCCGACGCCTTGGCGTCGTCCTGCTTGTGCGTCATCCTTGCCTCACTTGCGGTAATCGCCGAGGGCCTGCTGACATACTCACGCGCTCTCAAGTAAAATGCAAGAGGTAAGTTCACATAAGCAAAATGTCTATTTTGTGCGGAAACTCCACTTTTGAGGAGATGGCAACGTGACGTCCAGCCCCACAGTCAAACGGCGCCGACTGTCCGCGGCCCTCCAAAAACTGCGCATCGCCGCAGGTATGGAACCCAAGGACGCAGCCAAGCGGCTGGAATGGGACCAAACCAAGGTCCACCGCATCGAACGCAACAAATGGGTCCGCCCCGACCCGAACGACATCCGCATGCTCCTCGACCTCTACGGAGTCACCGACGAGCGTCAACGCGAAGGCCTGCTCACCCTCGCCCGCGAATCACGCCAACGCGGCTGGTGGGCCGACTACCAGGACGTGTTCCGCGGGTCCTTCCCCGACTTCGAGGCCGGAGCTGCCGTCATCCAGACCTACGAGATCGCTTGTATCCCGGGGCTTCTGCAAACCGAACGGTACGCTCACGCGATCATCGAAGGCGCACACCTGGAGAACGACGTCAACCGCCGCGTCCAGGCGCGCCTCGCTCGCCAAGGGGTACTGAACCGAGACAGTCCGCCACAGTTCTGGGCCGTCATCGACGAGGCCGCGCTGCGTCGCGTCGTCGGCGGGCCAGAGGTCATGGCCGAGCAGCTGCTCCACATCGTCAAGGTCGCCGAGCAGCCCAACGTCGCCGTCCAAGTACTCCCCTTCGATGCCGGAGCCCACGCCGCCCTCATGGGTTCGTTCGTCATCCTCGACTTCGAAAGCGATCTTGACCCGAGCATCGTCTACGTCGAGACCGAAACAGATGCTCTGTATCTGGAGGAGGCGCCCGTCCTACACAGGTATAACGTCGTCTACAGCCATGTGCAGTCGCGGTCCCTCTCCCCGGAGGAGTCGCTGAAGTTCATGGAGTCCCTGGCCAAACAACTACAGCAGAGGTAGGCGAGGATGGATCGAAGCAACCAGCCTCAGCTCGTCTGGCGCAAGAGCACGCTCTCTGGCGGCAGCGGCGACAACTGCGTGGAAGTGGCGGACCTGCCAGATGGCGGCGCCCTCATACGCGACACCAAGAACCGCGCGGGCGGCGAGCTCCACATCACCCCGGGTGGGTGGCGCACGTTCCTGTCGGCGGTTAAGGCCAGCTCCTTCGAGTAGGTCACCCGCACCGGGTGACGGTCTGCGCTGGCAGCTGTTCCGGGTGCAGGATCTCTGAAACACGGCGGGCTCGCTCGGTGGTGGAACACCGGGCGAGCCCTTGATCACCACCTGCACTACCAGGAGGAGACCCATGGGCACGATACACGCTGCCCCTGCACGTACTCTCGCCCGCCGAAACAGCGGGATCTGATGGGGTACGAACTGCGTCGCTGGCTCGCCGACCGCCTCCCCGCCGCCCTCTCCTCAGGAGAGCGGCTGGTCGCCCTCGAGATCGCCGACCAAGCCAACGAGCAGACCCGCCGCGCCTACGGCAGCCAGACCCGCGCCATCATCCTGCGCCGCACCGGCTACGCCGACAGCAAGCAACTCGGCAAGGTGCTGACGAAGCTGGCCAAGAACGGCATCGAGATGCGCGAGCCGATCCGCGGCAAGGACGGTGAACCCGTGCGTGATAAGCGAGGCCGGGTGATGTACGCCTGCAATGGGCGCGAGATGTCCGAGTTCGTGGTGCCCCACCTGGAGGACCTTCCAAGCTGCCCTGATCAGGGCAGCTTCCTGGATGAAGCTGCCCCCGGAAGGTCGCCCAATCAGGGCAGCTTGGAAGATGAAGCTGCCCCGCCTGGTCCGGAAGCTGCCCCAGATGGGGCAGCTTCCGGCGTGAAGGTGCCCCGCCTGGTCCCGAAGGTGCCCCGAGCGGGGCACCCTTCTCCTCAATCCCCTCAGGAGAACTCCTCATCTCTCCTCAGCCACGAGCGCGTCGTCCTGGAGGCCCTCGCCCCGGCTGGCGTCACCGAGGACGAGATGAGAGAAGTCATCAGGGAGATCACAAAAGCGAGCAAGGTCAAGATCGAGAACCCGGCTGGCTACTTCAGGGCGATCGCTGCGCGCGGAGACCTCCCCGACTACCTCAACCGGGTCCGCGGCAACGCTGAACGAGCCGCCTCCTACGCCGCCCGCCAGACCCAACCGCCGCCCGTCACGCCGGAGCAGCCGCCGGCCGCTGACGAGCCGCCGGTGACGTCGGAGGAGCGGGACGCCGCGATCGCAGCTGTCCGGGAGGTTCTGCGCGGAGCCCGGGTCCGCCGCGGCCTGGGCGGTCCGGCTCGCCTCGTTCATCCTCGGGCGCCTCTCGAGGTGCCGCCTGCTGTCGCCGCGGCTCACGCGGCGCTGAACCGGCGCGGTGATGCGTTCGATTTGCTGACTGCGGCCCGGCAACAGCTGGGCGGGCAGGCGGGGCGGGACGAGGTGGTGGTGCTCGCCGCCGAGCTGGCGCACGCTTGACTCAGCCGCCGGGGCGGGAGTGCGTGGGGGCGGTCAACGCGGCAGGCCCCCGCGGTGAAGCGGGGGCCTGTGGATCGAAGCCTTTCGATCGTAGCCAGCGGCGCCGACAGAACGCGAGAGCAAGCGGTCGTTCGGTTATACCGATTTCGGATGGATCCGATCGCGGGCCCGGCGGCTGGGAGGCGTGGGAGGAATTTGGGAGGAGCCACCCCCCAACAAGCATGATCAACACCGATTAGTATGTCCCGGTTGACCTGCATAAATACGCATATATGCAGGTCACGCAAGGAGCCTAACGTTGTTTGCAAGCAGGATGTCAGGAGTTCGAATCTCCTAGGCTCCACTCCCTCTCGGACACGAAAAAGCCCAGGTCAGGCATGGTTGCCGTAACCTGGGCTTTGATCTTCATTCGGCCTTCTTTCGCTCCCGTGCCCGTTGCGTGCCCGATCCCTTCCCAAGTGCCCCACGGGCGAGACCGTCGAGCTCCCGCTGCCGCTCGTACGTCGAGTGTTGATAGACCATCGCGGCCCGCGTGCTGGAGTGCCCCATACGCTCCATCAGCTCTCGGATCGACGCCCCGGCGTTCGCGGCGAGTGTGTTTCCGGTGTGCCGCAGGTCGTGAAAGTGGATCTTTGGAAGGCCCGCGTCTATGAGCGCCTAAGTCCAGACGCGGCGATTGAAGTTGGTGTTCCGGAGTGGACCGTCATCCGGCCCCGCGAAGATCAGCCCTTTGTTCGCCGTCCTGGGTGAAGTCCTTCACATGCGCCCGCAAGTCCTCGATGATCAGATCGGGGATCACCACCCTCCGCTTGCCCGCCGCCGACTTGGGTTCGGTGAAGACAAGCCCTTTGCCGGTGAGCTGCATCAACTGACGCTCCAGCGCACGGTCCCGGCGTCAAGCGCCGCCGTACCCGGCCATCTGTGGCATCCTCTGGCTTATGGCGATCAAGGCGCTGTTGTTCGATGTCGACGGGGTGTTACTCGACTCCAGCGCAACGCACCGACGGATCTGGGATGCCTGGTCGGACATGCGCGGGCTGGACAGAAACCTGGTGTGGAGCCTCACTCACGGCCGTCGGCCTGAGGACACCGTCCGCGATGTCGCCCCTGATCTCGATCCCACCGTCGAGCGCAAGGTGTTGAACCAACTGATGGCCATGGAAGGTGATGCCTTCCCGGCAGCATCGGGGGCTGTAAGCCTGCTGGGCAAGCTGGAGCGGCATCCTTGGGCATTGGTTACTTCGGGCAGCCAAGCCCCTGTTCACCGGCGCTTCCGGCTTGCCGCGCTTCCGTTGCCCTCGGTGCAGATTTACGGCGAGAACGTCACACGTTCTAAGCCTCATCCCGAGGGCTATCTCAAGGCGGCTGAACTTCTCCTGACTGATCCGAACGACTGCATCGTGATCGAGGATGCCCCCACGGGGTAGCCGCTGGGAAGGCAGCGGGATGCACGGTGATCGCTGTGGCCACTACTCACACTCCTCGTGAGCTGGCCAAGGCGGATGACTGCTTCCCCTCACTTAAGGAGGCGACACCGTACCTTCTGAAGTTGATCAACAATCGCTGAGTGCTGCACCGGCGGCACATGACCGCTCACACCTCATTCGTCCAGCACCATTCCAAGGCAGATGACGACCTCCCAACCTCCGGTGACCCGCTCCTGTCGGAAGCAGTCCCGGGCCGGGCGACGTGCCCGTTGCGTGCCCGTCAGGAGGGTGATCAAGGAGGACTCACGGGGAACCACGGGTACTCGGAGCACTCCCCCAGGTCAGCGTCTTCCCAGCTCAGCGACCAATCATGATAGAGACTTCCCAAGCTGATAATGCAGATCACTCTATTCCGTGCCAGCTTGACTAGATCGTTCAGAGTTCAGCCAGTATTCAAATGATAAACTCGTAGATTTGAGCACGGCAGGATCGTATGGCGGCTCAGGCCAGATTTGCAGAAAGTAGTGATCGCCTATTTCGATCGCGATTTCTTCGTCCATACCTCTAACGTGGTATCGCAAACGATATGTTCCGGGACCGGCGGACAGCGGAGGAAGAGGATACGTCCTCCCTCCTCCCCACTCCTGCAGCGAAAGCCGGCCCGATGGGGACTCGTAGCTGATCTCGACGATGTCTTCGTAGCCATCGAGGTCAGCGCCCGGATCCCGATCGGCAACAGCCACTGTGAACTCCACCGTTCCCCACTGAGGGCCTACAAACAGGAGGGCCCTGCCTGTCTCCACTCGGATGATCCCCACAGGGGGGCTTGGCACGTCATCAAACTGGCCGGCCGCGTCACACCCCTCATCCACGAGATAAACCTGGCTGTAATCCACCTCCACATCCATCTGTTTGATCTGCACGACAGGAGTTTCATCTCTGGTCATGGGCGGGAAGCATAGACTCCGCCACCGACAAGATCGGCTATCAGAGGCAGAGCAATCAGGCTGCCGTCAAGTGATGGGCGACGAGCGAGTTTCCCGTGCCAGATGCGTGCCAGAACAGGCGGGGAACCACGGTCACTCACGGGGACTCACGGGGACTCGACCCGCCCTGACCTGCACCCCTGTTTTCCCAGCTCGGGGCAGCAAGCTCAGTAGATGATTCCCAAGCTGATGTTGCCGCTGGAAGAGCACCTGATCTTATTCATCATCGTCGTCACTGGTGTACGCGTCATATAACTTGCGGCGGAGGAGATCGGTTCGGACAGTCAGGGCACCAAGAAGTTCCTCATCGCTCAGCCCATCCGTGGTCCTGAAGGCCCATGAGGAGTGACCTTCCTCATCAAAGCACTTCACGAGAACTATCGCGCTCAGAGCGGTCCATCCTTCGGGAAGCGAGTAGACGTTGAGACCATTCAGGGCCTGGCCTACGGGTACTTCTTTCTCTCCCTCCGTCATGGAGTCTCCTGATGGCCGGTAGTGGAACGAATCGAGATGTGCTGCTCAAGCGCGTCGCAGCAAACATCGAAACCACTGTGTCGAGGGCACTCGACTTCACCAGCTCGCGGGCAGTAGTAGATGTTCGAGCAACCGCAGTCGAAGAACACAGGCAAGGGGTCAGGCAGGCCAAGCATGTTTCTGATCATGTGCCGTTGGCTCCCTGCTGTGCAACTACTTTGATCTTCGATGGTCCGGTAGTACCGCAACAGAGGCACATGGCGGCTCATATCCACACCCGTCCAGCACCGGTTGAGACCAAGTTCCGAGTCACTGATCATGGCCGGGATAGTCCTGAAAGGAGGCGATCAGGCCATTGAGGAAGCCTTGGCTGTACAGCCATAAGTACAGCCAAGAGGGTGAACGACGCCGGAACTCAGCGAACGTCCACGGACACCGTGCCCGCAGGTCAGAGCCTCAGACCTTGATTGAATCGACCTCTTTTAATCCGCAGGTCGCCGATTTTGGCAGCCATCAGGGAAGGGGGAGGAGTGACCAGTAGTAGAAGGTGTTCATGTTCCGGACAGGATTGATTGGTAGTATGTCGCCCTAAGTATTTGATAACAAGGAGTCATGGGTGCGACCGTCCCGGGCATTGGCTGGTCTTTTCGTCCTGCTCGCCGTCCTTCTGACAGGATGCGCGAGTGCTGATGGCAGCAAGGGGATTGTGATCCCCGACAGCCCAGTCGGCAAACAGATGCGGTGGTATCTGGATGCTGTGAATCGCGCTCCGATTGCCGAGGGCGAGCTGAAGGAGCACCTAAGTCAAGATTTCCTCAAGGAAATTCCTCCGCAGAGATTCAATGAGATCGCCCAGGGGCTGACAGAGCTGACAGTGGATGAACTGAGCAGCACCAAACCGACAGTGCTGATTGGGCTGACATCCATTCCCCTGGGACAGAAATATGACACGAAGATCTCCGTAGGGACTGACGGAAAGATCGACTACTTGCTCTTTGAGCCCAAGTAGCGACACGGGGTGACAGCAGCACTGTGACGGCAACGGCCCGAACTCGGCGGCATGATCTCGACTCTCGACTTCGGTAGCCGTACGGCAGAGCCTTTGATCGTCCTGATGAGGAAAGACCCGTCACAGACGGCGTGCCCGTCGCGCGCCGGGCATGCGGCCTGGGGCCGGTCTCGGCGCGCGGGCAGGACTTCGGACCGTCGCCGTACGCCGGCCGCGCCGCCCGGACCATGCGATCCGCCCATGGTCACGCCGCCGCTGCCCAGACAGGGCCTTACTGCTCAGGAGTCGAGTACGGCGGCGACGGCTTCGATTTCAACGAGCTGGCCGTCGTAACCAAGCACGGTGACTCCCATCAAGGTGCTCGGTACGTCATGGTCACCGAACGAGTCCCGGACCACCTGCCAGGCAGCCACCAAATCCTCCCGCCGGGTGGACGCGACGAGAACCCTTGTGCTGATGACGTCCTGCAACGATGCGCCGGAGGCAGTGAGAGCCGCCCGCATGTTCTCGATGGCTTTCGCTGCTTGGCCCGCGTAGTCCCCAATCGCTGCCGTCGAGCCGTCCTCGTTCAGGGGACACGCTCCGGCGAGGAAGATGAGTCGCGACTCGGCAGGCGCCGTGGCTGCGTAAGCGTACTCGGCGATGTCGGACAGAGAAGCGGAGCGGATCAAAGTGATGGCGCTAGGCATGGTCGCTCAGTTCCTTTCATATCGGGCACAGAGCGACCATCCTGACGTTGGCCTCCTGCCTGCCGCCTCCTATTTTCACAGGCCAAGCCGCCCGTACCTCGCGGCCCGCCCATGGTCACGCCGCCGCACAGACGCAGCCCTACGATCGCCACTGCGTGGTCGAACGTCGTACGTGGTCGGGGGCGATCGCTGATCCAGGGTTTGTTCCGCACCCTGGATCAGCGATCATGGTGGTTGATCGCCGAGCGACTGGGAGCCGCCCTGGGAGCCACCGGACTGGACAATCATGAACGTTGGCGGAGCGCTGCGGACGATGTGGCCTTCAGCGACCTGCCTGGTGAACGAGTCCGGACGGCTCTGAAGATCGTTTGGGGACCTATGGATCAAAAGATTGAACCGTGCCCGCCCACACCCGGATCGGCCAAAAGCACCACCCGACCAGCCTCCACATCGAGCAGCACGCTCATGATTTCCGCGATTGACCACCCGCTGGTGGTGTAGGCACGGCTTTCAAGGTCGGCGTAGCTGTGAGAGAGAGCGTTCACGAGGGAGGTTGCCGCGCCGAATCCCGCTCCGACCACCAGGGCACTCACCAGGATCTCTACGGGACGGGTCACACGCGAGCAGTCCTGCCATCGACTGCCGTGCCGCTGATCGTTGGTCACGACGCCTTCCTATCGGAAAGATCATGATTTGTACGGCGGATGTTCAATGCGATCCAGAGATCAGCCACATTTGGCGGTCGGGGACATATTTCAAGTGGATCACCAAATGCAGCACCCACAGGAGGCATTTCACCCTCGGCCACCTTAGCCCGATCGACTACGAGCAGTAGACCCCCGATAAGGTGCTGCTCGCCGCACAACAATCGGCGTCCACACTTCGGGGCGAGCGCCCAAGGCCGGGTAGTTAGGGTTTCTGGCCTGCTGGCAAGGGGCCGGGCGAAGCCGTGGTCGCGGTGTAGATGCCGTGGCCGATCTTGCGGATGA
>NZ_JBEZEL010000019.1:52493-207496 GCF_040648855.1 Streptosporangium sp. NPDC049078 | reverse complement strand
GCCACCACATGCCGAGCCAGACTCCCTCCCAGACCACCGGTACCACCAGTGATCAACACCGTCCCCTCCGGATCCCACGACCGCCCCACCTCCTCAGCAGGCGCCACCCGCACCAAACGCGGCACCAACACCCCACCCTCACGCACCACCACCTGCGGCTCACCCGAAACCAGCACCCCCGCCAACACCGACGACGACAACCCACCATCACCATCACCATCGACATCGACATCGACATCGACCAGCACGAACCGGCCCGGATTCTCCCACTGCGCCGACCGCACCAACCCCCACACCGCCGCAGCCGCCAGATCAACGACCACATCACCATCCCGCGCCTCGACCGCACCCCGAGTCACGAACACCAACCGCGAACCGACGAACCGCCCATCGGCCAACCACTCCTGCAACAACCCCAGGACCTGCGCGACCACCGCGTGCGTCGACTCCACCACGTCCTCGGCATCGGCCGACCCCACCGAGACCATGACCACATCCGGCACCGAATCCAGCAGGGCCAGGTCAGAAAGGGCCTCTCCGGCGAGTTCGACCACGTCCGGTTCGGCGTCGGATACCGGCATCTGAGCCGAGGGCGTCCACTCCAGGCCGAACAACGCGTCCCGCTCCACCGCCGGGGTGCTACCGACGGCGACGAGCTGGTCGGCCGAGACCGGGCGCAGCACCAGGGAACGCGCCGACACCACCGGCTCCCCGGCGAAGTCCACCGCGCTCAGCGACACCGCGTCCTCGCCCACCTTGGCCAGTCGCACCCTCAGCAGGGTCGCCCCACTCGCGTGCAGGCACACCTCGTCCCAGGAGAACGGCAAGCGCGTACCCGCCGCGGCGTCCAGCCCGGCGAAACTCACCGCGTGCAACGCCGCGTCCAGCAGCGCCGGATGCACCCCGAACGAACCCGCGTCCGACTGTGCCTCCTCCGGCAGCGCCACCTCGGCGAACACCGCGCCATCGGCACCCCGCCAGGCCGCCCGCAATCCCTGGAACACCGGACCGTAGGTGAGCAACCCTTCGGCCAGCTGGTCATAGAGGCCGTCCAGCTCGATCGCGGTCGCGTCGGCCGGCGGCCACACCGCCGTGTCGAACGGCACCGCGGCCCGCCCGCCTGTGGCGAGCGTGCCGGTGGCGTGCCGTACCCACGGCACCTCCTCGGTCGCGTTCGCCGAACGGGCGTAGACACTCACGCTCCGCCGACCGGTCTCCTCCGGCGCACCCACCGCGATCTGGACCACGACCGCGTCGTCCTCGCCCAGCACCAGCGGAGCGTCCAGGATCAACTCCTCGACCACCTCGCAGCCGACCTGGTCACCGGCCCGCACCGCCAGCTCCACGAACCCGGTCCCCGGGAAGAACACCATCCCGGCCACCACATGATCGGCCAGCCACGGATGCGACGAGAGCGACAAGCGGCCCGTCAACAACACACCGTCGGAATCGGCCAGGCCCACCGCCGCGCCCAGCAGCGGATGACCCGTCGCGGCCAGGCCCAGCACATGAGCGTCACCGCTCTGCTTGGCGTTCGGCCAGAACCGCTGGTGCTGGAAGGCGTAGGTGGGCAGATCCACCCTGCGGCCACCGGTCAGCACCTGCAACCAGTCCACCGTCACACCACGCACGAACAGCTCCGCCGCCGAGACCAGCACCCGCTCCAGGCCACCCTCGTCACGACGCAGCGTCCCGGCGATCACAGCCTCCACCTCGGCCGCGTCCACGCACTCACCGACCCCGACCGTCAGCACCGGATGCGGACTCACCTCGACGAACACCCGATACCGCTGCTCCAGCAACTGCCCGACCGCCGGAGCGAAGCCCACCGTGCGCCGCAGGTTCTCACACCAATACCCGGCCTCCAGCTCCGGCCCTTCCAGCCACTGACCCGTCACGGTCGACAGCATCGGCACCCGCACCGACTGCGGCGCCACCCCCGCCAGAACCCCGGCCAGCTCCTCGGCGATCAGATCCACCTGCGCCGAATGCGAGGCGTAATCCACCGCGATCCGCCGCACCCGAACATTCTCAGCGGAAAGGCTTTCGACCAGCTCCTCGACCGCCGCGACCTCACCGGCCACCACCACCGAACTGGGGCCGTTCACCGCCGCCACCGAGATCCGCCCGTCCCACGCCGCCACCCGCTCGGTGACCTGCTCCACCGGCAGCGCCACCGACGCCATCGCCCCACGTCCAGCAAGCCGCTCACCGATCAACCGGCTCCGCAACGCCACCACGCGGGCGCCATCGGACAACGACAGGCCACCGGCCACCACCGCCGCCGCGATCTCACCCTGCGAATGACCCACCACCGCATCCGCACGAACCCCCAACGACTCCCACACCGCCGCCAACGACACCATCACCGCGAACGACACCGGCTGAACCACATCCACCCGATCCAACCCCGGCGCACCCTCCACCCCCCGCACCACATCCAGCAACGACCACTCCACGAACGGCTCCAACGCCGCCGCACACTCCGCCATCCGCGCCGCGAACACCCCCGACTCCTCCAACAGAGCCGCACCCATCCCCACCCACTGCGCCCCCTGACCAGGGAACACCCACACCATCCGGCCATCCACATCGGCGACACCCCGCACCACCCCGGGCGCCGACTCACCCACGCTCAGCGCACCCAACCCCGCCAGCAGCCCCACACGCTCCCCGCCGACCACCACCGCGCGGTGCTCGAACACCGACCGCGACCCCACCAGCGAGAACGCCGTATCCACCAGGCCCAGCTCGTCGCGCGCGTCCACGAACGACACCAGGCGACCCGCCTGCGCCCGCAGTGCCTCCTCGCTCTTGCCCGACACCACCCACGGCACCACACCCACGGCCGAACCGGTATCACCGGCCTCCGGCTCCGCGACCTGCGGCCCCTGCTCCAAAATCATGTGTGCGTTGGTGCCGCTGATCCCGAACGACGACACCCCCGCCCGACGCGGACGACCCATGTCCGGCCAGTCCATCGTCTCGGTCAGCAGCTCCACCGCACCCGAGGCCCAGTCCACATGCGACGACGGCTCGTCCACGTGCAACGTCTTGGGCAGCACCCCGTGCTGGAGAGCCATCACCATCTTGATCACGCTCGCCACACCCGCCGCCGACTGCGCGTGACCGAGATTCGACTTGATCGACCCCAGCAGGATCGGTCGCTCCTCCGGCCGGTCCTGGCCGTACGTCGCCAGCAGCGCCTGCGCCTCGATCGGGTCACCCAGCGTCGTCCCCGTGCCATGCGCCTCGACCACGTCCACCTCGGAGGGAGACAGCCCGGCGACGGCAAGCGCCTGACGGATCACCCGCCGCTGCGAAGGGCCGTTCGGCGCGGTCAACCCATTCGACGCGCCGTCCTGGTTCACCGCGGAACCCCGCACCACCGCCAGCACCTGGTGGCCGTTGCGCTGGGCGTCCGACAGCCGCTCCAGCATCACCAGGCCGACGCCCTCGGACCATCCGATGCCGTCCGCCGAGTCGGAGAACGCCTTGCAGCGGGCATCCTGCGCCAGGCCGCCCTGCTCACCGAACTCCGCGAACGCCGCGAGGGTCGTCATCACCGTCACACCGCCGGCGAGGGCCAACGAGCACTCCCCGTTGCGCAGGGCCTGTGCCGCCATGTGGATGGTCACCAGCGACGAGGAGCAGGCGGTGTCCACCGTCACCGCCGGACCCTCCAGCCCGAAGGTGTAGGAGATCCGGCCAGAGGCCACGCTACCCATCAGGCCGGTCATGATGTAACCGAGAGACTCCTCCCCGGGCGTGTAGCCCGAGCCGGAGGCGCCGATGAAGACGCCGGTCTCGCTGCCGCGCAACGAGTCCGGGTCGATGCCCGCGCGTTCGAGGACCTCCCAGGCCGTCTCCAGCAGCAGCCGCTGCTGCGGGTCCATCGCGAGCGCCTCACGCGGTGAGATCCGGAAGAACTCCGCGTCGAACCCAGGGGCGTCGGAAACGAACCCGCCCTTCAGGCCCAGAGCGCTGAACCCTTCCCATCCGCGACCGGCCGGCAGCGGGGTCATCACGTCCTGCCCCTCGACGACCAGCCGCCACAGATCCTCCGGAGAGCTCACCTCTCCGGGGTAGCGGCAGGCCATCGAGACGATGACGATCGGGTCGTCCCCGACCGAGACCGTGGCCACCGGCAGGATGGCGTCGCCGTGCGCGCCGAGCACCTCGCTCAGCAGATACTCACCCAGCGCGGTGGGGGTGGGGTAGTCGAAGACGAGGGTGGAGGGCAGCCGCAACCCGGTGGCCACGTTGAGGCGGTTGCGCAGTTCGATCGCGGTCAGCGAGTCGAAGCCCAGCTCGCGGAACTCCCGCCTGACGTCCACCGCCGTGGAGTCGGAGTGTCCGAGGACCGCAGCGGCCTGACCGCGGACCAGGTCGGTCATGAACCGGGTCCGGTCGGTCTGCGTCAGCCCGGCCAACTGCCGCACCAACGCTCCCTCATCGGCCGCACGCGCCACCGCCGCCGTACGGCGGGTGCCGCGCACCAGGCCGCGCAGCAGCGGCGGCACCAGCTGAGCGGGCATCGCCGGCAGGTTCAGCAGGACCGGAAGCACCAGCGGTGCGTCCGACCCCAGGGCCGCGTCCAACAGCGCCATACCCTGCTCGGTGGTGATCAGCGGCAGCCCGGCCGAGGTGATTCGCTGTACGTCGGCCTGCGACATGGCCCCGGTCATCCCGGTGGCCTGCGCCCACAAACCCCAGGCCAGCGACAGCCCCGGCAGTCCCTGCGCCCGGCGCCGCGCCGTCAACGCATCCAGCCAGGCGTTCGCCGCCGCGTAGTTACCCTGACCCGCGTTGCCCATCACCCCGGCGAACGAGGAGAACACCACGAACCCTGCCAGTTCCATGCCCTGAGTGAGCTCGTGCAGGTGCCAGGCGGCGTCGATCTTCGGCCGCAGCACGGTGTCCAGCCGCTCCGATGTCAACGAGGTGATCGTCCCGTCGTCCAGCACACCGGCGGTGTGGATCACCGCCGTCAGCGGGTGCTCCTCCGGAACCCCGGCCAGCAGCGCCGCGACCGCGTCCCGGTCGGCCATGTCGCACGCGGCGACGGTGACCTCGACCCCGTGCGCGATCAGCTCGGCCTGCAGCTCCACCGCACCCGGAGCCTCCAGACCCCGGCGGCTGACCAGCAGCAGATGCCGCATCCCGTGCTCGGCCACCAGATGCCGGGCGACCTCCGCGCCCAGACCGCCCGTCCCACCAGTGATCAACACCGTGCCCTCCGGGTCCCAGACCCGGGGCATCGTCAGCACGAGCTTGCCGGTGTGCCTGGCCTGGCTCATGAACCGGAACGCCTCCCGGCCCCGCCGCACGTCCCACGCCGTCACCGGCAACGGCCGCAACTCACCCGCCGCGAACAGCTTCACCAGCTCGCCCAGCATCTGCCGCAGCCGCTCCGGCCCGGCATCCGCCACGTCGAACCAGTGATATTTCAATCCCGGGAAGCTCTCCTGGTCGCGGATGTCGAGTTTGCCCAATTCGATGAACCGGCCCCCGGGGCGCAGCAGTCGCGCCGAGGCGTCGATGAACTCACCCGTCAACGAGTTGAGCACCACGTCGACGCCCCGCTCACCGCACACCGCGCGGAAGCGCTCCTCGAACTCCAGGGTGCGCGAGGAGGCGATGTGATCGTCGGGGATGCCCATCGACCGCAGCACGTCCCACTTCGCCGGACTGGCCGTGGCGAACACCTCGACCCCGAGCCGCTGCGCCAGCTGGATCGCCGCCATCCCGGTCCCACCGGTGCCCGCGTGCACCAGCAGCCGCTCGCCTTCCCGCAGGCCGGCCAGTTCCATCAGCCCGTAGTAGGTGGTGAGGAACGCCACCGGGATCGTCGCGGCCTGCTCGAACGAGCAGTAATCGGGAATCTTCACCAAGATCACGGCTTCGGCGACGACCACCGGTCCGAACCCGCCATCGGCCAGACCCATCACCCGATCCCCCGGACGCAGGTCCTCGACGCCGGGACCGACCTCGAGGACCACCCCGGCGACCTCACTGCCCATCAGGCCGACCTTGTCCTGGAACCACCCCAGCGCGTTCAACCCGTCCAGCAGGTCACGGAAGTTCACCCCCGCCGCGCGCACCGCCATCCGAACCTGACCGGCCTCCAGCGGCTCGCTCGCCTGCGGGAACGGCAGCAACTCCAACGCGTCCAGGCTGCCCTTGGCCCGGCTGCCCAACCGCCACGCCGTACCGACCGGAGGCAACAGGCCCGCACCCGAGGTCAGCGACGCCAACCTCGGCACCCGCACCCCACCCTCACGCACCGCCACCTGCGGCTCATCCAGTGTCGGCATCGCGAGCAGTACGTCGCGCAAAGCAGCGAGCGAGGAATCCTGATCATCCAGGTCGACCAGCACGAACCTGCCCGGATTCTCCGACTGCGCCGACCGCATCAGGCCCCACACCGTCGCGGCCGCCAGGTCGGTGATCGCCTCGCTCTCGCTCACGGCCACGGCGCCCCGCGTGACGAGCACCAGTCGCGAATCGGCACACCGCTCATCGGCCAGCCACTCCTGCAGCAGGCCCAGCACCCCGGCCGTCACCGCATGCGCCGAGATCGCCTCGTCCCCGGCCTGATCGACCCAGACCTCGGCCAGCACCACCTCGGGCACCGGCCCCGCCTCGGTCAGTGCCGACAGATCACGGTGAACCGCGACCGGCTGGTCGGCTGACTTCCGTACTTCGGCAAAGCCCAGCGGGTCGGGCTCGCACCCCGCAAAACCGACCACTGCCACCGGCACCACATCGACCATGGAAAGCTCCGGCAGCGGAGCCCAGTCCAACCGGAACAACCCGTTCCCCGCCGTCGCCTGCCCGCCATCGGCGGCGGCGAGTTGGTCGGGCGTGAACGGGCGCAGCACCAGCGAGCGCGCCGACAGCACCGGCTCCCCGGCAACGTCCACCGCGACCAGCGACACCGAGTCGGCAGCGGTCCGGCTCAGCCGCACGCGCAGCATCGCCGCCCCGGTGGCGTGCAGGCTCACCTCTGCCCAGGAGAACGGCAACCGCGTCCCCACCTCGTCGTCCAGTCCGGCGAACGTCGAGGCGTGCAACGCCGCGTCCAGCAACGCCGGGTGCACCCCGAACGCATCCGCACCCGACAGCGCCTGCTCGGGCAGGGCGACCTCGGCGAACACCTCGCCCCCCTCGCCCCACCAGGCCGCCCGCAACCCTTGGAACACCGGGCCGTACGCGAGCAACCCCTCGGCCAGCCGGTCATAGAAACCGTCCAGCCCGATCGCGGTCGCACCGGCCGGCGGCCACACCGCCGTGTCGAACGGCACGACGGCCCGGCCACCCGTGGCGAGCGTGCCGGTCGCGTGCCGCACCCACGGCACCTCCTCGGCCGCGTCCGCCGAACGGGCGTACACGTTCACGCTCCGGCGACCCGACTCCTGAGCCGCACCCACCCACACCTGCACCGCGACGGCGTCGTTCTCACCCAGCACCAACGGTGCGACCAGGGTGAGCTCCTCCACCAGATCACACCCGACCTGGTCACCGGCACGCACCGCCAGCTCCAGGAAACCGGTGCCGGGGAAGAACACCATTCCGGCCACCGCGTGATCGAGCAGCCACGGATGTGAACGCAACGACAACCGTCCGGTCAGCAGCACCCCATCCGAGTCGGCCAGGCCCACCGCCGCGCCCAGCAGCGGATGATCCGTCGCTGCCAGCCCCGCCGCGGCCACGTTTCCGGCCCCGGATCCCGTTCCCTCGGGCCAGAACCCCTGATGTTGGAAGGCGTAGGTGGGCAGATCCACCCTGCGGCCACCGGTCAGCACCTGCAGCCAGTCCACCGTCACACCACGCACGAACAGCTCCGCCGCCGAGACCAGCACCCGCTCCAGGCCACCCTCATCGCGGCGCAACGTCCCGGCGATCACGGTGGTGGCATCGGTCTCGTCCACGCACTCACCGATGCCGACCGTCAGCACCGGATGCGGACTCACCTCGACGAACACCCGATACCGCTGCTCCAGCAACTCTCCGATCACCGGAGCGAAAGCCACTGTGCGCCGCAGGTTCTCACACCAATACCCGGCCTCCAGCTCCGGCCCTTCCAGCCACTGACCGGTCACGGTCGACAGCATCGGCACCCGCACCGGCTGCGGCGCCACCCCCGCCAGCACCCCGGCCAGCTCTTCGGCGATCAGATCCACCTGCGCCGAATGCGAGGCGTAATCCACCGCGATCCGCCGCACCCGAACATTCTCAGCCGACAACCGCTCGACCAGCTCCTCGACCGCCGCGACCTCACCGGCCACCACCACCGAGCTCGGGCCGTTGACCGCCGCCACCGACACCCCCTCGATCAAGGCGGCCTCGACCCGCTCGACCGGCAGCGCCACCGACGCCATCGCCCCACGTCCAGCAAGCCGCTCACCGATCAACCGGCTCCGCAGCGCCACCACGCGGGCGCCATCGGACAACGACAGGCCACCGGCCACCACCGCCGCCGCGATCTCCCCCTGCGAATGACCCACCACCGCGTCCGCACGAACACCCAGCGACTCCCACACCGCCGCCAACGACACCATCACCGCGAACGACACCGGCTGCACCACATCCACCCGATCCAACCCCGGCGCACCCTCCACCCCCCGCACCACATCCAGCAACGACCACTCCACGAACGGCTCCAACGCCGCCGCACACTCAGTCATCCGCCCGGCGAACACCGCCGACTCCTCCAACAACCGCGCACCCATCCCCACCCACTGCGCCCCCTGACCAGGGAACACCCACACCGACTTCCCCACCACATCGGCCACCCCGGACACCACACCCGCCGTGGGCTCACCCGAAGCCACCGCACCCAACCCCGCCAGCAAACCCTTGCGATCCTCACCCACCACCACCGCACGGTGCTCGAACACCGACCGCGACACCACCAGCGAGAACGCCGTATCCACCAGCGCCACCTCACGATGGCCCTCCACATGCGAGACCAGCCGCTCGGCCTGCGCCCGCAACGCCTCACCCGTACGACCCGACACCAGCAGCGGAACCACGTCGGCGGCCGGCGTCCGTGCCTGCGGAGCGCCTTCTCCCTCCGGCGCTTCCGGCCCCTGCTCGAGAATCACGTGCGCGTTCGTACCGCTGACCCCGAACGACGACACACCCGCCCGGCGCGGACGACCTGTCTTCGGCCACTCGGCCGACTCGGTCAGCAGTTCCACCGCGCCCGCCGACCAGTCCACGTGCGAGGACGGCGCGTCCACGTGCAGCGTCTTGGGCAGCACCCCGTGCCGCATCGCGAGCACCATCTTGATCACACCGGCCACACCGGCAGCGGCCTGGGTGTGGCCGAGGTTCGACTTGATCCCCCCCAGCAGCAGCGGACGACCCTCGTCCCGGTCCTGGCCGTACGTCGCGAGCAGCGCCTGCGCCTCGATCGGGTCACCCAGGACCGTGCCGGTGCCGTGCGCCTCGACCGCGTCCACCTCGGACACCGAGAGCCCCGCCCCGGCCAGCGCCTGACGAATCACCCGCCGCTGCGAAGGGCCGTTCGGCGCGGTCAACCCATTCGACGCGCCGTCCTGGTTCACCGCGGAACCCCGCACCACCGCCAGCACCTGGTGGCCGTTGCGGCGCGCGTCCGACAACCGCTCCAGCACCAGCATGCCCACACCCTCGGACCAGCTGGTGCCGTCCGCGCTGTCGGAGAACGCCTTGCACCGGCCATCGGGCGCCATCCCGCCCTGCGCGCTGAAGCCGACGAACACCATCGGCGACGTCATCACCGTGATACCGCCGGCCAGCGCGAGCGAGCACTCCCCCGACCGCAGCGCCTGTACCGCGAGGTGCAGTGTCACCAGCGACGACGAACACGCGGTGTCCACCGTCACCGCGGGACCTTCCAGGCCCAGGGTGTAGGACAGGCGGCCCGACAGCACGCTGGCTCCCAGACCGGTGACGCCATGGCCCTGAAGATCCACCCGGGTGCTCATGATCAGGTTCATGTAGTCCTGGCCGTTGGTGCCCACGAACACCCCGGTGGAACTGCCCTTCAGCGAGGCCGGGTCGATCCCGGCCCGCTCGACCGCCTCCCACGTCGTCTCCAGCAGCAACCGCTGCTGCGGATCCATCGCGAGCGCCTCACGCGGCGAGATCCCGAAGAACCCCGCGTCGAACCCCGCCACATCCGACAGGAACCCGCCCTGGACCTCGCCACCCGCGCCGTCGGATCCCAGCTCCGACGACATCCCCAGGTCCCAGCCCCGATCGGCCGGGACCGGCGAGATCGCGTCCTCACCCTCGGCCAGCAACCGCCACAAATCCTCAGGAGAGGCGACTCCACCTGGAAAGCGGCATGACATCGACACGATGGCGATCGGCTCACGCTTGCCCGACTCCACCTCTTCGAGCCGTCGGCGGGTCTCGTGCAGATCGGTGGCGACCGACTTCAGGTAGTCAACGAGCTTCAGGTCTTCCGACATGGGAGAAGCCCTCCAGGCTATTCGCGTATGAGCCGGGACATCACAGGTCCTTGAGGCGACCCAGTTCGTTTTCGATGAAACCGAGGATGTCCTTGGTACTCGCCGAGTTGAGCACGTCGGCGACAGCGATTTCACTAGTTTCCGTGCTGCTCTCGCTCATCTTCGCCAGCAGCTGCCGCAGCCGGGTGACGATGCCGTTCCGGGCGAGATCGTCGAGCGCGGTGCCGGAAAGAGCGGTCTCGAACCGGTTGAGATCGGCCAGCAACGACAACTCCGTGGCCTTGTTCGCTCCGGGCGCGATCTCCTCCAGGAGGTGTTCGGCGAGGCTGGCCGGGGTCGGGTAGTCGAAGATGAGGGTGGCGGGCAGTCGCAGTCCAGTGGCCGCATTGAGCCGGTTGCGCAGTTCCACGGTGGTGAGGGAGTCGAAGCCCAGTTCGCGGAACTCTCGTCCCGGCTGGATCGCGTCCAGCGACTCGTGTCCCAGCACCACCGCCGCCTGCGTGCACACCAGGTCCGTCATGAGCCGGACCTGCTCGGTGTGCTCCAGGCCGGCGAGCCGCTTCACCAGCTCCGCTTCACCGCCCGCGAGGACCGAGACCGCCGAGCGACGCCCAGCGCGGACCAGGCCCCGCATCAGATGCGGCACCTCGCCCATCGCCCGCAGCGCCGACAGCTCCAGCCGTACCGGCGCCACCGCCGCCCGGCCCGACTCGACCGCGGCCTCGAACGCCGCGAGCCCCTGCTCGGCCGAGAGCGCCGGCATCCCTGTCCGGTTGATCCGCCGCATCTCGATCTCGCCCAGTGTGCCGGTCATTCCCGCGTCCTGAGCCCACGCGCCCCACGCCAACGACAGCCCCGCCAGTCCTTCGGCCCGGCGCACCTGAGCCAGCGCGTCCAGGAACACGTTGCCCGCCGCGTAGTTGCCCTGACCAGGCGCTCCCAGCACACCGGCGAACGAGGAGAACATCACGAATCCGGCCAGGTCCAGGTCCTGGGTGAGCTCGTGCAGATGCCAGGCGGCGTCGACCTTGGGACGCAGCACCGCCCCCAGGCCCTCCGCCGTCAACGACGGAATCGTGCCGTCGGCCAGCACACCCGCGGTGTGGATCACCGCGGTCAGCGGGTGCTCGCCGTTCACCTGCGCCAGCAGGGCCGCCACCGCGTCCCGGTCGGCCATGTCGCAGGCGGCGACCGTGACCTCGACTCCGTGCGCGATCAGCTCGGCCTGCAGCTCCACCGCCCCCGGAGCGTCAAGGCCCCGGCGGCTGGTCAGCAGCAGATGACGTACGCCACGCTCGGCCACCACGTGCCGCGCGAACAGCGCACCCAGACCACCGGTACCACCGGTGATCAGGACGGTTCCCTCCGGATCCCAGACCCGGCCGGCATCCTCACCGGAGTCGTCACCGAACGCCTCTGCCACGACATCCCCGGGCAGTACCCGTGCCAGGCGCGGAACCCGCACCTCGCCCCCGCGCACCGCCGTCTGCGGCTCTTCGGACACCAACCTCCCCGGCAGCACCGACAGCGGGGATTCCTCGTCCACGTCGACCAACAGGAACCGGCCCGGGTTCTCCGACTGCGCGCTGCGCACCAGACCCCACACCGCCGCGGCCGCCGGATCGGTGACCACTTCGCTGTCACCCGCCGCGACCGCGCCCCGGGTGAGGAACACCAGCCGCGACTCGGCGAACCGGTCATCGGCCAGCCAACCCTGCAGCAGGTCCAGAACGTGGGCGGTCAGCGCATGCGCCGACTCCACCATCCCGGCCGCCGACTCGGAGACCACCTCCGCGAGCACCACCGCCGGCACCGGACCCGCCTCCACCAGCGCGGGCAGGTCCGCATGCACCGCCACCGCATCCCCGGCCTCCCGCAACGCCGGAGCCACACCCAGCGCATCCGCACCGAGTACCGCCACCGACATTCCGTCGACCTCCGCCGCAGCACCCGCGGGCGTCCACTCCACCCCGAACAACGACTCCCAGCCCGCTCCGACACCATCGGAAACCCTGAGCCGCTCGACCTCGACCGGCCGCAACACCACGTTGCGCACCGACACCACCGGACCACCGGCGGCATCCACCGCGCTCAGCGACACCGCATCCGGGCCCGTCCTGGCCAGCCGCACCCGCAGCACCGACGCCCCACCCGCGTGCAGGCACACCCGCTCCCACGAGGACGGCAACCGGCCCCCCTCCACCGGCTCCAGCCCGGCGAAGGTCACCGCGTGCAGCGCCGCGTCCAGCAGAGCCGGATGCACCCCGAACGAAGCCGCACTCGACACCGCCTGCTCCGGCAGCGCCACCTCGGCGAACACCTCGCCCTCGGCACCACGCCAGACCTCCCGCAGCCCCTGGAACACCGGCCCGTAGGCGAAGCCGTCCTCGGCCAGCTCCTCGTACAGCCCGTCCACCTCGATGGCGGTCGCCCCCTGCGGAGGCCAGACGGACGCGTCAAATGGCGCGACCTCCGCTACTTCGGTCGCGAGCGTCCCGGTCGCGTACCGCGTCCACGCCACTTCCTCGGCCGCCTCCGCCGAACGGGCGTACACACTCACGCTCCGGCGGCCCGACTCCTGCGGAGCCCCCACCGACACCTGCATCGCGATCGTGTCCCGCTCGCCCAGCACCAGCGGCGTGATCAGGGTCAGCTCCTCGACCGCCTCGCAGCCGACCTGGTCACCGGCACGCACCGCCAGCTCCACGAACACCGAACCCGGCACCACCGCCGAGCCCGCCACCACGTGGTCGGCCAGCCACGGATGCGACGAGAGCGACAACCGACCCGTCAGCACCACCCCATCGGAGTCGGCCAGCCCGACCGCGGCGCCCAGCAGCGGATGATCCGTCGCGGCCAGTCCCGCCGCCGCCACATTCCCCGCACCCGCACTGCCCTCGGGCCAGAACCGCTGGTGCTCGAAGGGATAGGTCGGCAGATCGACCCGGCGACCACCCGGCAGCACCGAGCGCCAGTCCACCGGCACCCCGTGCACATGCAGCTCGGCCAGCGCCGCCATGGACGCCGCGTGCTCGTCCCGACCCTTGCGCAGCACCGGCACCAGCACCGTGGGCAACTCGTGCGCCTGTGCCTCCGGGTCGGCCGTCAGCGTGTCCTGGGCCATCGCGGTGAGCACCCCGTCGGGGCCCAGCTCCAGATACGCCCGCACCCCCTGCGCCTGCAACGTGCGGATGCCGTCGGCGAAACGGACCGCGCCGCGGACCTGCTCCACCCAGTAGTCCGGCGAGCACAACTGCTCGGCTGTCGCCGCCTGTCCGGTCAGGGTCGACACGATCGGGGTCCTCGGCGCCCCGTAGGTGAGCCTGCTCGCCAACGTGCGGAAGTCCTCCAGCATCGGGTCCATCAGCGGCGAATGGAACGCGTGCGACACCCGCAGCTGCTTCGTCCTGATCTCCCGTTCCCGCAGAGCGGCGGTCACTTCCAGCACCGCCTCTTCGGTACCGGAGATCACCACCGAGGTCGGACCGTTGACGGCCGCGATGGACACCTGGTCTTCGCGTCCGGCGAGCAGCTTGGCGACCTGCTCCTCGGAGGCCTGCACCGCCACCATCGCCCCACCGGCGGGCAGCGCCTGCATCAACCGCGCCCGGCCCGCCACCAACGCACACGCATCGGCCAGCGACAACACCCCCGCCACATGAGCCGCGGCGAGCTCCCCGACCGAGTGACCGGCCAGCACGTCCGGCCGGATTCCCCACGAGGACACCAGCCGGAACAGCGCCGTCTCCACCGCGAACAGCGCCGGCTGCGCCCACCCTGTCTGGTCCAGCGCCTCCGCCTGCGCCGACCCCGGCTCGGCGAACAGCACCTCGCGCAACGACCCCTCAAGCAGCGGATCCAGCTCGGCGACCACGGCATCCAACGCGGTCGCGAACACCGGGAACCGCTCATACAGCTCCCGGCCCATCCCGGCCCGCTGCGACCCCTGACCGGTGAACAGGAACGCCAGCTGCGGCTCACCCGCGGCCACCCCGCGCACCACACCCGCACCCGGCAGGTCCCCGGCCAACGCCCCCAGCCCGGCCAGCACACCCTCACGACCATCGGCCAGCACCACCGCCCGATGCTCGAACGCCGACCGCGTCGCCACCAGCGAGAACGCCACATCGGCCAACCCGAGACCGGGCTCACCCTCCAGGAGGGACAGCAGTTGCCCGGCCTGCGCCCGCAACGCCTGCCCCGTCTTCGCCGACACCGGCACCGGCACCACACCCGCAACCGGCACCCGGTCCGGCGAAGCGTCCTCTCCCCCCGGCGCTTCCGGCCCCTGTTCGAGGATCACGTGCGCGTTGGTGCCGCTGATCCCGAACGACGACACACCCGCCCGACGCGGACGACCCGTCTGCGGCCACTCCGTCGCCTCGGTCAGCAACTCCACCGCACCCGCCGACCAGTCCACATGCGACGACGGCTCATCCACGTGCAACGTCCGAGGCAGCACACCGTGCCGCATCGCGAGCACCATCTTGATCACACCGGCCACGCCCGCCGCCGCCTGGGTGTGACCCAGGTTCGACTTGATCGCGCCCAGCAGCAGCGGCCTGTCCTCGTCCCGGTCCTTGCCGTAGGTCGCCAGCAGGGCCTGGGCCTCGATCGGGTCACCCAGCTTGGTACCCGTACCGTGCGCCTCCACCGCGTCCACCTCGGACGCCGAGAGCCCGGCGCCTGCAAGCGCCTGGCGGATCACCCGCTGCTGAGACGGACCGTTCGGCGCCGTCAACCCGTTCGACGCACCGTCCTGGTTCACCGCAGAACCCCGCACCACCGCGAGCACCTCGTGCCCGTTGCGGCGGGCATCCGACAGCCGCTCCAGCACCAGCATGCCCACACCCTCGGACCAGCCGGTGCCGTCCGCGCTGTCGGAGAACGCCTTGGATCGCCCGTCGGCCGCTATCCCGCCCTGCGCGTTGAAGCCGATGAACCCCAACGGTGACGCCATCACCGTCGTACCACCGGCCAGCGCGAGCGAGCACTCACCCTGCCGCAGCGCCTGCGCCGCCAGATGCAGCGCCACCAGCGACGACGAGCACGCGGTGTCCACGGTCATCGCCGGCCCCTCCAGGCCCAGCATGTAGGACAGGCGGCCCGACAGCACGCTGGCCGAGAGGCCGGTGACGCCATGGCCTTGCACGTCCGTCTGCGTACTTATGATCAGGCTCGTGTAGTCCTGGCTGTTGCTTCCTACGAAGACGCCGGTGTGGCTGCCCTTGAGCGAGAGCGGGTCGATCCCGGCCCGCTCGACCGCCTCCCACACCCCCTCCAGCAACAGACGCTGCTGCGGATCCATCGCCAGCGCCTCACGCGGCGAGATCCCGAAGAACCCGGCATCAAACCCCGCCACATCCGCCAGGAACCCACCCTGAACATCCACCCCCGTCCCCGACAACATCCCCAGGTCCCAGCCTCGATCGGCCGGGACCGGCGAGATCGCGTCCTCACCCTCGACCAGCAACCGCCACAACCCCTCCGGCGAGTTCACCCCACCGGGGAAGCGACAGCTCATCCCCACGATCACGATCGGATCATCGGCCACCGACACCCTCGGCCCGGCCACCACACCCGACCCGACCACCACCTCCTGGCGACCCAGCAACTCCGACACCAAGAACCGCGCCAGCACGGTCGGCGTCGGATAGTCGAACACCAACGTCGCCGGCAACCGCAGACCGGTGGCGACATTCAGCCGGTTACGCAGATCCACCGCCGTCAGCGAGTCAAAGCCCAGCTCACGGAACTCCCGCCCAGGCTGAACCGCCTCCCCTGAGGCGTGCCCCAGCACCACCGCCGCCTGCGCCCGCACCAACTCCACCACCAGCCGAACCTGCTCGGCCTCACCCAACCCCGCCAACCGCCGCAACAACTCCGAATCCCCACCCGCCGACGTGGAGATCGCCAGGCGGCGGCTTCCACGCACCAGGCCACGCATCAGATGCGGCACCTCGGGGACCGTACGCAGCACCGAGAGATCCAACCGCGCCACCACCACTGGCGAGTGACCTGTCGTAGTAGCCGACTCGAACGCCGCGAGCCCCTGCTCGGCCGAGAGCGCCGGCATCCCCGCCCGCGCCATCCGCCGCAGGTCGATCGCCCCGAGTCCCCCGGTCATCCCGGTCTCCTGCGCCCACATGCCCCAGGCCAGCGACAGCCCCGCCAGCCCCTCGGCCCGGCGCTGCTGGGCCAGAGCGTCGAGGAACGCGTTCGCCGCCGCGTAGTTACCCTGACCCGCGTTGCCCATCACCCCGGCGAACGAGGAGAACACCACGAATCCGGCCAGGTCCAGGTCCCGGGTGAGCTCGTGCAGATACCAGGCCGCATCCACCTTCGGCCGCAGCACCGCGTCCAGCCGCTCGGCCGTCAGCGACGGAATCGTGCCGTCATCCAGCACACCCGCAGTGTGAATCACCGCGGTCAGCGGATGCCCGGCGTCGATCCCGGCCAGCAGGCCCACGACCTGATCCCGATTCGCCATGTCACAGGCCGCGATGGTGACCTCGACGCCGTGTGCGATCAACTCCGCCTGCAACTCCACCGCACCCGGAGCGTCCAGCCCTCTTCTGCTGGTCAGCACCAGATGACGCACCCCACGCTCGGCCACCACGTGCCGCGCGAACAAAGCTCCCAGACCACCGGTACCACCGGTGATCAGGACGGTTCCCTCCGGATCCCAGGCCTGGCCCGCCTCGTCGCCGACGTCAGAGCCGGACACCACCCGCGCCATCCGCGGAACCAGCACCTCACCCCCGCGCACCGCCACCTGAGGCTCACCCGAGACCAACGCCCCCGGCAGCACATCGAGCAGGACCGACGATGCCTGATCCCGGTCCATGTCGACCAGTACGAACCGGTCCGGGTTCTCCGACTGAGCACTGCGGACCAGGCCCCACACCCCGGAAGCCGGGAGATCAGCCACCAGCTCGCCATCGCCTGCCGCGACCGCGCCCCGGGTGAGGAACACCAGCCGCGACTCGGCGAACCGCTCCTCGGCCAGCCACCGCTGCAGCAGGTCCAGAACGTGAGCGGTGAGCGCATGCGCCGACTCCACCACCCCGACCGCCGGGTCGGAGACCATCTCCGCGAGCACCACCGCCGGGACCGGATCCGCCTCGGCCAGCGCGGGCAGATCCGCATGCACCGGCACCACGTCCCCGGCCTCCCGCGAGGCCGCCGCGACACCCAGCGTGTCCGAACCGAGCACCGCCACCGGCACCCGATCGGTTTCGGATAGCCCGCCTGCCGCGGACCATTCCAGCCGGAACAGCGTGTCCTGCTCTGCCCCGCGACCGTCGGAGATCGCCAGATGCTCGGTGGAGATCGGCCGCAGCACCACCGACCGGGCCGACACCACCGATGCACCCGTCGCATCCACCGCGTTCAGCGAAACCGCTTCGCCGCCCGTCCTGGCCAGCCGCACCCGCAGCACCGATGCCCCGGCCGCGTGCAGGCTCACCTCACCCCAGGAGAACGGCACCCGGGCAGCCTCGGAATCGTCCAGTCCAGCGAACGGCACCACGTGCAGCGCCGCGTCCAGCAGCGCCGGATGCACCCCGAACGAATCCGCCTCGCTGACCTGCTCGGGCAGCCTCACCTCGGCGAAGATCTCACCGTCGCGACGCCACGCCGCCCGCAGCCCTTGGAACGCCGGACCGTAGGCGAAGCCGTCCGCGGCCAGTTCCTCGTAGAAGCCGTCCAGCTCGATCGCGGTCGCGCCGACCGGGGGCCACACCGCCGTGTCGAACGGCTCGGCAGGCGAAGCACCCATGGCGAGCGTGCCGGTGGCGTGCCGTACCCACGGCACCTCCTCGGTCGCGTCCGCCGAACGGGCGTAGACGCTCACACTCCGCCGACCGGTCTCCTCCGCAGCCCCCACCCACACCTGCACCGCCACCGCGTCACCCGCACCCAGCACCAGCGGAGCGTCCAGGATCAACTCCTCGACCGCCTCGCAGCCGACCTGGTCACCGGCACGCACCGCCAACTCCACGAACGCCGAACCGGGCACCACCACCGAGCCCGCCACCACGTAGTCGGCCAGCCACGAATGCGACGCCGACGACAACCGCCCGGTCAGCACCACTCCATCGGAGTCGGCCCGAGGCATCACCGCACCCAGTAGCGGATGCCTTGTCGCGGCCAGGCCCAGCACATGAGCGTCACCGCTCTGCTTGGCGTTCGGCCAGAACCGCTGGTGCTGGAAGGCGTACGTCGGCAGATCCACCCGGCGGCCGCCGGTCAGCACCTGCTGCCAGTCAACCGTCACGCCACGCACGAACAGCTCCGCGGCCGACGTCAGCACCCGCTCCAAGCCGCCCTCGTCACGGCGCAGCGTCCCGGCGATCACGGCCTCCACCTCGGCCGCGTCCACACACTCACCGACCCCGACCGTCAGCACCGGATGCGGACTCACCTCGACAAACACCCGATACCGCTGCTCCAGCAACTGCCCGACCGCCGGAGCGAAGCCCACCGTGCGCCGCAGGTTCTCACACCAATACCCGGCCTCCAGCTCCGGCCCTTCCAGCCACTGACCGGTCACGGTCGACAGCATCGGCACCCGCACCGGCTGCGGCGCCACCCCCGCCAGGACCTCGGCCAGTTCTTCGGCGATCAGATCCACCTGCGCCGAATGCGAGGCGTAATCCACCGCGATCCGCCGCACCCGCACCCCCTCAGTGGCCAACCGCTCCACCAGCTCCTCAACCGCCGCGACCTCACCGGCCACCACCACCGAACTGGGGCCGTTGACCGCCGCCACCGACACCCCCTCGATCAAAGCGGCCTCAACCCGCTCGACCGGCAGCGCCACCGACGCCATCGCCCCACGTCCAGCAAGCCGCTCACCGATCAGGCGGCTGCGCAACGCCACCACCCGGGCGCCGTCCTGCAACGACAACCCACCGGCCACCACCGCCGCCGCGATCTCACCCTGCGAATGACCCACCACCGCATCCGCACGAACCCCCAACGACTCCCACACCGCCGCCAACGACACCATCACCGCGAACGAGGTCGGCTGCACCACATCCACCCGATCCAGCGACGGAGCACCCTCCACCTGACGCACCACATCCAGCAACGACCAGTCCACGAACGGCTCCAACGCCGCCGCACACTCCGCCATCCGCGCCGCGAACACCCCCGACTCCTCCAACAGAACCGCACCCATCCCCACCCACTGCGCCCCCTGACCCGGGAACACCCACACCGACTTCCCATCCACATCCGCCACACCGGACACCACACCACCGGGCACCGACTCACCCGAAGCCACCGCACCCAACCCCGCCAGCAACCCCTCACGACCCGCACCGACCACCACCGCACGGTGCTCGAACACCGACCGCGACCCCACCAGCGAGAACGCCGTATCCACCAGGCCCAGCTCGTCGCGCGCGTCCACGAACGACACCAGACGACCCGCCTGCGCCCGCAGTGCCTCCTCGCTCTTGCCCGACACCACCCACGGCACCACACCCGCGGCCGGGGCCTCATCCTCGTCACGCGACTCCGCCTCAGGAGCCTCCGGTCCCTGCTCAAGGATCAGGTGCGCGTTGGTGCCGCTGATCCCGAACGACGACACACCCGCCCGCCACGGGCGCCCGGCCTCCGGCCACTCCCTGGCCTCGGTCAGCAGTTCCACCGCGCCCGAGGCCCAGTCCACGTGCGAAGACGGCGCGTCCACATGCAGCGTCTGGGGCAGCACCCCGTGCCGCATCGCCATGATCATCTTGATCACACCCGCCACACCGGCCGCGGCCTGGGTGTGACCGATGTTCGACTTGATCGACCCCAGCAGAACCGGCCGGTCCTCCGGCCGGTCCTGACCATAGGTGGCCAGCAGCGCCTGCGCCTCGATCGGGTCGCCCAGCGTCGTCCCCGTACCGTGCGCCTCCACGACGTCCACCTCGGCGGCGGTCAGCCCGGCGCCGGCAAGTGCCTGACGGATCACCCGCTGCTGCGAGGGACCGTTCGGTGCGGTCAGGCCGTTGGACGCACCGTCCTGGTTGATCGCCGACCCGCGCATCACCGCGAGCACCTCGTGGCCGTTGCGGCGGGCGTCCGACAGCCGCTCCAGCACCAGGACACCCACGCCCTCGGACCAACTCGTACCGTCCGCGGTGTCGGAGAACGCCTTGCACCGCCCATCGGCGGCCAGTCCGCCCTGGGCGCTGAAGTCGATGAACACCCCCGGCGTGGCCATCACCGTCACACCACCGGCCAGTGCCAGCGAGCACTCACCCGAGCGCAGCGCCTGCGCCGCCATGTGCATCGCCACCAGCGACGACGAACACGCCGTGTCCACCGTCACCGCCGGGCCCTCCAGACCCAGTGCGTAGGCGACACGACCGGTGACGATGCTTCCGGAGTTACCGGTGCTGACGAAGGTCATCACATCCGGCGGGAACTCGGCGCTCGACCCGTAGTCGTGGTAGATCACCCCGGCGAACACGCCGGTACGGCTGCCGCGCAGCGAGGTCGGGTCGATCCCCGCTCGCTCGATCGCCTCCCAGGACGCCTCCAGCAGCAGCCGCTGCTGCGGGTCCATCGCCAGCGCCTCACGCGGCGAGATCCCGAAGAACCCGGGATCGAAGTCGGTCGCGTCGACGAGGAATCCACCGTCGAAGTCCAGTTCACCGCGTGCCTGCCAGCCTCGGTCCCGTGGCAGCGGGGAGATGGCGTCCTGCCCCTCGGCGACCAGTCGCCACAGATCCTCCGGAGAGCTCACCCCTCCGGGGTAGCGGCAGGCCATCGAGACGATGACGATCGGGTCGTCGGTCACCGAGGTGGCGACCACCGGGAGAATCGCGTCACCGTGCACGCCGAGCACTTCGCTGAGCAGGTACTCCCCGAGCACGGTGGGAGTGGGGTAGTCGAAGACGAGGGTGGAGGGCAGCCGCAACCCGGTGGCGCCGTTGAGCCGGTTGCGCAGCTCAAGCGCGGTCAGCGAGTCGAAGCCCAGCTCGCGGAACTCCCGCCGGACGTCCACCGCCTCCAGCGACGGGTGCCCGAGTACGGCGGCGGCCTGAGCCCGGACCAGGTCGATCAGCACCTGGAGCTGCTTGGGGTGGTCCAGGCCGGCCAGCTGCCGCGACAGTGCCTCGCCCGCGCCACCGCCGCCGGCCGCCGACAGCGCGGCGGCCGTACGGCGGGTGCCGCGCACCAGGCCGCGCAGCAGCGGCGGCACCAGCTGAGCGGGCATCGCCGGCAGGTTCAACCGCACCGGGACCACCAGCGGTGAGTCCGAGCCCAGGGCCGCGTCGAACAGGGCGAGTCCCTGTTCGGTGGTCATCGCCGGCATCCCGGCGGCGGCCATCCGCTCCACGCTGGCCTGTGACAGTCCTCCGGTCATCCCGGTGGCCTGCGCCCAGAGTCCCCAGGTGAGCGACAACCCCGGCAGTCCCTGCGCCTGCCGCTGGACCATCAGCGCGTCCAGCCAGGCGTTCGCCGCCGCGTAGTTGCCCTGCCCCGCGTTGCCCATCAGTCCGGCGAGCGAGGAGAACACCACGAATCCGGCCAGGTCCATGTCCCGGGTGAGCTCGTGCAGATGCCAGGCGGCGTCGACCTTCGGCCGCAGCACGTTGTCCACCCGCTCCGGCGTCAACGAGGTGATCGCCCCGTCGTCCACGATTCCGGCCGCGTGGATCACCGCGGTCAGCGGGTGATCGGCATCGATCCCGGCCAGCAGGTCGGCCACCGCGTCCCGGTCGGCCATGTCGCAGGCGGCGACGGTGACCTCGACGCCGTGCGCGATCAGCTCGGCCTGCAGCTCCACCGCGCCCGGAGCCTCCAGACCCCGGCGGCTGGTCAGCAGCAGGTGCCGCACCTTGTGCTCGGCCACCAGGTGCCGGGCCAGCTCCGCGCCCAGACCACCCGTACCGCCGGTGATCAACACCGTGCCCTGCGGGTCCCAGCGCCGGGGCATGGTCAGCACGATCTTGCCGGTGTGCCTGGCCTGGCTCATGAACCGGAAGGCGTCACGGCTCCGGCGCACGTCCCACGCCGTGACCGGCAACGGCCGCAGCTCACCGGTCGCGAACAGCTCCATCAGCTCGACCAGGATCTGCCGCAGCCGCTCGGCGCCGGCGTCCAGCATGTCGAACCAGTGGTACTCCAGGCCGGGGAACTGTGCCTGGTCGCGGATGTCCAGCTTGCCCATCTCCACGAACCGGCCCCCGGGACGCAGCAGTCGCGCCGAGGCGTCGATGAGATCCCCGGTCAGCGAGTTGAGCACCACGTCGATGCCCCGCTCACCGCAGACCTCGCGGAAGCGCTCCTCGAACTCCGAAGTCCTGGAGGAGGCGATGTGGTCGTCCGGGATGCCCAGGGAACGCAGTACCTCCCACTTGGCCGGACTCGCGGTGGCGAACACCTCCACGCCAAGGCGCTGCGCCAGCTGGATCGCCGCCATACCCACGCCACCGGTGCCGGCGTGCACGAGCAGCCGCTCGCCCGCCCGCAGCCTGGCCAGGTCCATCAGGCCGTAGTAGGCCGTCAGGAACGTCACCAGGATCGTCGCGGCCTGCTCGAACGAGATGCCGTCGGGGATCTTGGACAGGACGTGGGCGCTGGTGACCACCGGGCCGAACGCGCCTTCGGTCAGACAGACCACCCGGTCCCCCGGGCGCAGGTCCTCGACGCCGGGGCCGACCTCAAGCACCACGCCCGCGGCCTCGCCACCCATCTGACCGACCTTGTCCTGGAACCAGCCGAGTGCGTTCAGCCCGTCCAGCAGGTCGCGGAAGTTCACCCCCGCCGCGTGCACCGCGACCCGCACCTGACCGGCCTGCAGCGGCTCGGCCGTCTCCGCGTACGAGATGAGCTCCAGCGCGTCCAGGCTGCCCTTGGCCCGGCTGCCCAACCGCCACGCCGTACCGACCGGAGGCAACAGACCCGCACCCGAGGTCAGCGACGCCAACCTCGGCGCCCAGACCCCGCCTCCGCGCACCGCCGCCTGCGGCTCGCCGGAGGTCAGTACTCCGGCCAGCAATCCGCTCAGCGCACCGAGTCGCACCGACTCCTCGTCCACGTCCACCAGCACGAACCGGCCCGGGTTCTCCGACTGCGCGCTGCGCACCAGACCCCACACCGCCGCGGCCGCCAGATCGGTGACCGCCTCGCCCTCACCCGCCGCGACCGCGCCCCGCGTGACGAGCACCAGTCGCGACTCGGCGAACCGGTCATCGGCCAGCCACTCCTGCAACAGCCCCAGCACCCCGGCCGTCACCTGATGCGCCGATGCCACCGCGTCCGCGGTCGACGAGGTCTCGACCTCGGCCAGCACCACACCCGGCACCGCGCCCGCCTCGGCCAGCGCCGACAGGTCACGATGAACCGGGACCGACTCCCACGTACCCGCGAGACCCGGTTCGAACGCCGCGAAGCCGACCATCGCCATCGGCGCCGGGTCTGCAGCGGTGACTTCGGAGAGCGCGGTCCACTCCAGCCGGAACAGCCCGTCGCGCTCCGTCGCGTGGTCACCGCTCGCGGCGGCGAGCTGACCGGGGGAGAACGGGCGCAGCACCAGCGAACGCGCCGACAGCACCGGCTCCCCTGCGGCGTCCACCGCCGTCAGCGTGGCCGAGTCGGCAGCGGTCCGGCTCATCCGAATGCGCAGCATCGCCGCGCCACCGGCGTGCAGGCTCACCTCGCTCCAGGAGAACGGCAGCCGACCGCCCTCGGAATCGTCCAGCCCGGCGAAGGCCACCGCGTGCAGCGCCGCGTCCAGCAGCGCCGGATGCACCCCGAACGAACCCGCACTCGACTGCGCCTGCTCGGGCAGGACGATCTCGGCGAACACCTCACCGTCGGCGCCCTGCCAGGCCGCCCGCAGCCCCTGGAACACCGGGCCGTACTCGAACCCGCTCGCGGCGAGCCCTTCGTACAGCCCGCCCACCTCGATGGCGGTCGCCCCCTGCGGGGGCCACACGGACGCGTCGAACGGCGCGACCTCGGAAGCCCCGGTCGCGAGCGTGCCGGTCGCGTGCCGCACCCACGGCACGTCGTCGGCGGCCTGCGCCGGCCGCGCGTAGACGCTCACACTCCGGTGGCCCGTCTCCTGCGCGGCCCCCACCCACACCTGCACCGCGACGGCGTCGCTCTCGCCCAGCACCAGCGGCGCGACCAGCGTGAGCTCCTCGACCACGTCGCAACCGACCTGGTCACCGGCACGGATCGCCAGCTCCAGGAAACCTGTGCCCGGGAAGATCACCGTTCCGGCCACCGCGTGGTCGGCCAGCCACGGATGCGACGAGAGCGACAAGCGTCCGGTCAGCAGCACCCCGTCGGAATCGGCCAGGCCCACCGCCGCGCCCAGCAGCGGGTGTCCGGCTGTAGCCAGCCCGGCCGCGGCCACGTTGCCCACCGAGGAGCCTGCCCCCTCGGGCCAGTACCGCTGGTGCTCGAAGGGATAGGTCGGCAGATCGACCCGGCGCCCGCGCGGGAGCACCGTCTGCCAGTTCACCGGCACCCCGTGTACGTGCAGACGGGCCAGCGCCTCGGTAACGGACTCGTGCTCGTCTCTGTCCCTGCGCAGTACCGGCACCAGCACCACGTCCGGGTCCGGCTCCACGTCAGAACCGGACGTCGCGGCAGTCGGGTCCGGGTCGGTCGTCAGCGTGTCCTGGGCCATCGCGGTGAGCACCCCGTCGGGGCCGAGCTCCAGATACGCCCGCACACCCTGCGCACGCAGAGTGCTCACGCCATCGGCGAACCGCACCGCGCCGCGGACCTGGTCGACCCAGTAGTCGGGCGAGCACAGCTGCTCGGCCGTGGCCTGCTCACCGGTGAGCGTGGACACGATCGGAGTCCTCGGCGCCCCGTAGGTGAGCCTGCTCGCCAACGTGCGGAAGTCCTCCAGCATCGGGTCCATCAGCGGCGAGTGGAACGCGTGCGACACCCGCAACCGCTTCGTGCGCACCCCTCGTTCCTCCAGGGCTGCGGCGATGTCGAGGGCCGGCTGCTCAGCCCCGGAGATCACCACCGAGGACGGGCCGTTCACCGCCGCGATGGACACCTGGTCTTCGCGTCCGGCGAGCAGCCCTGCGACCTGCTCCTCAGAGGCCTGCACCGACACCATCGCCCCACCCTCGGGCAGCGCCTGCATCAACCGCGCCCGACCCGCCACCAACGCACACGCATCGGCCAGCGACAACACCCCCGCCACATGCGCAGCGACGATCTCCCCGACCGAGTGGCCCGCCAGCACGTCCGGCCGGATTCCCCACGAGGACACCAGCCGGAACAGCGCCGTCTCCACCGCGAACAGCGCAGGCTGCGCCCAGCCCGTTTGATCCAGCGCCTCCGCCGCCGCCCCCGGCTCGGCGAACAGCACCTCGCGCAACGACCCCTCAAGCAGCGGATCCAGCTCGGCGATCACCGCGTCCAACGCCGCCGCGAACACCGGGAACCGCCCATACAGCTCCCGGCCCATCCCGGCCCGCTGCGACCCCTGACCGGTGAACAGCACCGCCAGCTGCGGCTCACCCGCGGCCACCCCGCGCACCACACCCGCACCCGGCCGATCCTCGGCCAACGCCCCCAGCCCGGCCAGCACACCCTCACGACCATCGGCCAGCACCACCGCCCGATGCTCGAACGCCGGACGGGTCGTGACCAGTGAGAACGCCGTATCGGTGAGCGCCACCTCACGACGGCCCTCCACATGCGAGGCCAGCCGATCCGCCTGCGTCCGCAACGCCCCTGCCGTACGAGCCGACACCAGCACCGGCAGCACATCCGCACCCGCGGCCGGCGCATCGTCCCGCGCCACCGTTTCGGCTTCGATACGCAGGGTTGCCGGCCCCTGCTCAAGGATCACGTGCGCGTTGGTGCCGCTGATCCCGAACGACGACACACCCGCCCGACGCGGACGACCCGTCTGCGGCCACTCCGTCGCCTCGGTCAGCAACTCCACTGAGCCAGAGGCCCAGTCCACATGCGACGACGGCTCGTCCACGTGCAACGTCCTGGGCAGCACCCCGTGCTGGAGAGCCAGCACCATCTTGATCACACCGGCCACACCGGCAGCCGCCTGGGTGTGACCGAAGTTCGACTTGATCGCACCCAGCAGCAGCGGCCTGTCCTCGTCCCGGTCCTTGCCGTAGGTCGCCAGCAGGGCCTGGGCCTCGATCGGGTCACCCAGCTTGGTACCCGTACCGTGCGCCTCCACCGCGTCCACCTCGGACGCCGAGAGCCCGGCGCCTGCAAGCGCCTGGCGGATCACCCGCTGCTGAGACGGACCGTTCGGCGCCGTCAGGCCGTTCGACGCACCGTCCTGGTTGATCGCCGATCCGCGAACGATCGCGAGCACCTCGTGACCGTTGCGGCGGGCGTCCGACAGCCGCTCCAGCACCAGCATGCCCAGGCCCTCGGACCAGGTGGTGCCGTCCGCGGTGTCGGAGAACGCCTTGCACCGTCCATCGGGGGCCAATCCCCCCTGCGCGCTGAAGCCGATGAACCCGATCGGGGTGGTCATCACCGTGGCACCGCCGGCCAGCGCCAGGCTGCACTCACCCGACCTCAGCGCCTGTGCCGCCATGTGCATCGCCACCAGCGACGACGAACACGCCGTGTCCACGGTCACCGCAGGACCTTCCAGGCCCAGCGTGTACGACAGGCGGCCCGACAGCACGCTGGCCGACATACCGGTGATGGCGTGGCCTTCCACATCTGCCGGGGTGTTCATCATCAGGCTCATGTAGTCCTGACCGTTGGTGCCCACGAACACCCCGGTGGAACTGCCCTTCAGTGAGAGCGGGTCGATCCCGGCCCGCTCGACCGCCTCCCACACCCCCTCCAGCAACAGACGCTGCTGCGGATCCATCGCCAGCGCCTCACGCGGCGAGATCCCGAAGAACCCGGCATCAAACCCCGCCACATCCGCCAGGAACCCACCCTGGACATCCACCCCCGTCCCCGACAACATCCCCAGATTCCAGCCTCGATCGGCCGGGACCGGCGAGATCGCGTCCTCACCCTCGACCAGCAACCGCCACAACCCCTCCGGCGAGTTCACCCCACCGGGGAAGCGGCAGCTCATCCCCACGATCACGATCGGATCATCGGCCACCGACACCCTCGGCCCGGCCACCACACCCGACCCGACCGCCGTTAGATCCTGGCGGCCCAGCAACTCCGACACCAAGAACCGCGCCAGCACGGTCGGCGTCGGATAGTCGAACACCAACGTCGCCGGCAACCGCAGACCGGTGGCGACATTCAGCCGGTTACGCAGATCCACCGCCGTCAGCGAGTCAAAGCCCAGCTCACGGAACTCCCGCCCAGGCTGAACCGCCTCCCCTGAGGCGTGCCCCAGCACCACCGCCGCCTGCGCCCGCACCAACTCCACCACCAGCCGAACCTGCTCGGCCTCACCCAACCCCGCCAACCGCCGCAACAACTCCGAATCCCCACCCGCGAGGACGGAAACCGCCGACCGACGGCCCGCACGCACCAGGCCACGCATCAGATGCGGCAGTTCGGCGAGTGTGCGCAGGACCGACAGCTCCAGTCGCGCCGCCACCACAGCCGCGTGATCCGACACCGCCGCCCGCTCGAACGCCGCGAGCCCCTGCTCGGCCGAGAGCGCCGGCATCCCCGCCCGCGCCATCCGCCGCAGATCGACCGCGCCCAGCGTGCCGGTCATCCCGGTCTCCTGCGCCCACAGGCCCCAGGCCAGCGACAACCCCGCCAGCCCCTCGGCCCGGCGCTGCCGGGCCAGAGCGTCGAGGAACGCGTTCGCCGCCGCGTAGTTACCCTGACCCGCGTTGCCCATCACCCCCGCCATCGACGAGAACACCACGAACGCCGCGAGATCCGCGTCACGGGTGAGCTCGTGCAGATACCAGGCCGCGTCGACCTTGGGACGCAGCACCGCGTCCAGCCGCTCGGCCGTCAGCGACGGAATCGTGCCGTCATCCAGCACACCCGCGGTGTGAATCACCGCGGTCAGCGGGTGCTCGTCGTCCACCTGCGCCAGCAGAGCCGCCACCGCGTCCCGATCCGCCATGTCACAGGCCGCGATCGTGACCTCGACACCGTGCGCGATCAACTCCGCCCGCAACTCCACCGCACCCGGAGCGTCCAGCCCTCTTCTGCTGGTCAGCACCAGATGACGCACCCCACGCTCGGCCACCACGTGCCGCGCGAACAGCGCACCCAGACCACCGGTACCACCGGTGATCAGAACGGTTCCCTCCGGATCCCAGACCCGACCGACATCCTCACCGGAAACCTCTGCCGGAACCTCACCGGACACCACCCGCGCCAAACGCGGCACCAACACCCCACCCTCGCGTACCGCCACCTGCGGCTCACCCGAGACCAACACTCCCGGCAGCACACCGGGCAAGGACTCCTGTCCGTCCACGTCGACCAAGCCGAACCGGCCAGGGTTCTCCGACTGAGCGCTACGGATCAGCCCTCGCGCCGCCGCAGCCGGCAGATCGGTGATCGTCTCGCCGTCGCCCGCCGCGACCGCGCCCCGGGTGAGGAACACCAGCCGCGACTCGGCGAACCGCTCCTCGGCCAGCCAGCTCTGCACCACATCCAGAACGTGAGCGGTGAGCGCATGCGCCGACTCCACCACCCCGACCGCCGGGTCGGAGACCGCCTCGGCCAGCACCACCGCCGGCACCGGGCCCGCCTCGGCCAGCGACGACAGATCCGCGTGCACCGGAAGGCCACCCGGCTCCCCGTCCGCCCGCAGCGTGGAGGCGACACCCAACGTGTCCGGGCCGAGGATCCCCACCGACACCTCACCGGCCTCCGGCAAAGTGCCCGCGAGCCCCCACTCCACCCGGAACAACGCATCCTGGCTGACTCCGCGACCGTCGGAGACCCCCAGCTGCTCGGCCGGGACCGGCCGCAACACCACCGACCGCGCCGACAGCACCGGCGCACCCGTCACATCCGCCGCCAGCAGCGACACCGCATCCGTGTCTGTCCTGGCCAGCCGCACCCGCAGCACCGACGCCCCACCCGCGTGCAGGCACACCCGCTCCCACGAGGACGGCAACCGGCCCCCCTCCACCGGCTCCAGCCCGGCGAAGGTCACCGCGTGCAGCGCCGCGTCCAGCAGAGCCGGATGCACCCCGAACGAAGCGGCTCCACCGATCTGCTCGGGCAGCCTCACCTCGGCGAAGATCTCACCGTCGCGACGCCACGCCGCCCGCAACCCCTGGAACGCCGGACCGTAGGCGAAACCGTCCTCGGCCAGCTCCTCGTACAAGCCGTCCAGCTCGATCTCGGTAGCGCCGACCGGCGGCCACGTCGCCGCGTCGAGCGGCACGACCTCGGAAGCACCGGTCGCCAACGTGCCGGTCGCGTGCCGCACCCACGGCACCTCCTCGGCCGCATCCGCCGAACGGGCGTAGACACTCACGCTCCGCCGACCGGTCTCCTCCGGCGCACCCACCGCGATCTGGACCACGACCGCGTCGTCCTCGCCCAGCACCAGCGGAGCGTCCAGGATCAACTCCTCGACCACCTCGCAGCCGACCTGGTCACCGGCACGCACCGCCAGCTCCACGAACGCCGAACCGGGCACCAGCACCGAGCCCGCCACCACGTAGTCGGCCAGCCACTGCTGCGACGAGAGTGACAAGCGGCCCGTCAGCAACACACCGTCGGAATCGGCCAGGCCCACCGCCGCGCCCAGCAGCGGATGACCCGTCGCGGCCAAGCCCAGAACACGGGCATCACCGCTCTGCCGCGCGTTCGGCCAGAACCGCTGGTGCTGGAAGGCGTACGTCGGCAGATCCACCCTGCGACCGCCCGGCAGCACCTGCTGCCAGTCAACCGTCACGCCGCGCACGAACAGCTCCGCGGCCGACGTCAGCACCCGCTCCAAGCCGCCCTCATCGCGGCGCAGCGTCCCGGCGATCACGGCCTCCACCTCGGCCGCGTCCACACACTCACCGATACCGACCGTCAGCACCGGATGCGGACTCACCTCGACAAACACCCGATACCGCTGCTCCAGCAACTGCCCGACCGCCGGAGCGAAGCCCACCGTGCGCCGCAGGTTCTCACACCAATACCCGGCCTCCAGCTCCGGCCCTTCCAGCCACTGACCCGTCACGGTCGACAGCATCGGCACCCGCACCGGCTGCGGCGCCACCCCCGCCAGGACCTCGGCCAGCTCTTCGGCGATCAGATCCACCTGCGCCGAATGCGAGGCGTAATCCACCGCGATCCGCCGCACCCGCACCTCTTCAGTGCCCAGTTGCTCGACCAACTCCTCGACCGCCGCGACCTCACCGGCCACCACCACCGAACTGGGGCCGTTGACCGCCGCCACCGAGATCCGCCCGTCCCACGCCGCCACCCGCTCGGTGACCTGCTCGACCGGGAGCGCAACCGACGCCATCGCCCCCAACCCCGCCAGCCCACGCCCGATCACCTGACTGCGCAACGCCACCACCCGGGCGCCGTCCTGCAACGACAACCCACCGGCCACCACCGCCGCCGCGATCTCACCCTGCGAATGACCCACCACCGCATCCGCACGAACCCCCAACGACTCCCACACCGCCGCCAACGACACCATCACCGCGAACGAGGTCGGCTGCACCACATCCACCCGATCCAGCGACGGAGCACCCTCCACCTGACGCACCACATCCAGCAACGACCACTCCACGAACGGCTCCAACGCCGCCGCACACTCCGCCATCCGCGCCGCGAACACCCCCGACTCCTCCAACAGAGCCGCACCCATCCCCACCCACTGCGCCCCCTGACCAGGGAACACCCACACCGACTTCCCATCCACATCCGCCACACCGGACACCACACCGGGCACCGACTCACCCGAAGCCACCGCCCCCAGCCCTGTCAGGAGATCCCCGCCGACCACCACGGCCCGGTGCTCGAACGCCGACCGCGACGACACCAGCGAGAACGCCACATCGGTCAGCCCAAGAGCAGGCTCGCCCTCCAGGTACGACACGAGCCGCCCGGCCTGGGCCCGCAGCGCCTCACCCGTACGACCCGACACCACCAGCGGAACCACGTCCGCAGCCGGTACCAGGTCCTGCGAAGGAGCCACCGCCGGAGCCTCGGGCCCCTGCTCGATGATCACGTGCGCGTTGGTGCCGCTGATGCCGAACGACGACACACCCGCCCGACGCGGACGACCCGTCTGAGGCCACTCGACCTGCTCGGTCAGCAGCTCCACCGCACCCGAGGCCCAGTCCACGTGCGACGACGGCTCATCCACGTGCAACGTCCGAGGCAGCACACCGTGCCGCAGAGCCATCACCATCTTGATCACACCCGCCACACCGGCCGCCGCCTGCGTGTGACCGAGGTTCGACTTGATCGACCCCAGCAGCAGCGGCCGATCCTCGTCCCGATCCTGCCCATAGGTCGCCAGCAGCGCCTGCGCCTCGATCGGGTCGCCCAGCGTGGTGCCGGTGCCGTGGCCCTCGACCGCGTCCACCTCGGTGAAGGACAAGCCCGCGCCGGCGAGCGCCTGACGGATCACCCGCTGCTGAGAAGGACCGTTCGGCGCGGTCAGACCGTTGGACGCACCGTCCTGGTTCACCGCCGAACCCCGCACCACCGCCAGCACCTGGTGACCGTTGCGGCGCGCGTCCGACAGCCGCTCCAGCACCAGCATGCCCACACCCTCGGAGTAGCTGGTGCCGTCCGCGGTGTCGGCGAAGGACTTGCACCGGCCGTCGCCTGCCAGCCCTCCCTGGGTGCTGAAGTCGATGAACACCGCCGGGGTGGCCATCACGGTCGCGCCACCGGCCAGTGCCAGGTCGCAGTCACCCGAGCGCAGTGCCTGCGCCGCCATGTGCAGGGCCACCAGTGACGACGAACACGCCGTGTCCACCGTCACCGCAGGACCCTCCAGGCCCAGCGCGTACGAAATCCGACCGGTCGCGACGCTGCCCGCCGTACCGGTACCGAGGAAGCCCATCGCCTCCGGCGGGAACTCCGCGCTCATCCCGTAGTCGTGGTAGAAGATACCGGCGAACACGCCGGTGCGGCTGCCGCGCAACGAGATCGGGTCCACACCCGTCCGCTCGATCGCCTCCCACGACGTCTCCAGCAGCAGGCGCTGCTGCGGGTCCATCGCCAGCGCCTCACGCGGCGAGATCCCGAAGAACCCGGGGTCGAACTGCGTGGCACTCTCCAGGAAGCCACCCTCGCGCACATAGCTGGTGCCCCGGCTCTCCCGGTCCGGGTTGTACAGCGCCCCCAGATCCCAGCCTCGCGTGGTCGGGAACTCGGAGATCGCATCTCCGTCCTCGGAGACCAGCCGCCACAGATCCTCCGGTGAGTCGACCTCGCCCGGGAAGTGGCAGGCCATGCCCACGATCACGATCGGATCGTCGTTCAGCGGCATGACGGGTGCCGGAATGATCGCGTCAGCGTGCTCGCCGAGCAGTTCGGCCAGCAGGAAGTCCGCCAGCGCGGTCGGTGTCGGGTAGTCGAACACCAGCGTGGACGGCAACCGCAGCCCCGTCGCCGCGTTCAGCCGGTTACGCAACTCGACCGCGGTCAGGGAGTCGAAGCCCAGCTCACGAAACTCCCGACGCACCTCCACCATGTCGGACGAGGCATGACCCAGCACCATCGCCGCCTCGACACGCACCAGGTCCACCAGCACCTCGGCCCGCTCGGCCGCCCCCAACGGAGCCAACCGCTGCAACAACGTCGCGGCCACCACCGAACCCGACGCCGCCGACCGCCGACCACCCCGCACCAGACCACGCAACAACGCCGGCACCTCGCCGTGGGCGCGCAGCACCGCGAGCTCCAACCGGAGCGGGATCACCACCGACCGGGCCACCCGTCCGGCGGCGTCGAACAGTGCCAGTCCTTGCTCCACCGACAGCGGCGGCATGCCCGTACGGGTGATCCGCCGCATGTCGGCGTCACTCAGCGTGCCGGTCATTCCGGTGTCCTGGGTCCAGGCTCCCCAGGCCAGTGAGAGCGCGGGCAGCCCTTCGGCCCTGCGTGCCTGCGCCAAGGCGTTGAGGAACGTGTTCGCGGCCGCGTAGTTGCCCTGGCCGGGTGCTCCCATGACACCCGACAGGGACGAGTAGGTGATGAACGCCGCCAGATCCAGTTCCCGGGTGAGTTCGTGCAGGTGCCAGGCGGCGTCGACCTTGGGCCGCAGGACCCTGCCCAGCCGCTCCGGGGTCAGTGACGGGATCGTCGCGTCTTCCAGCACACCGGCGGTGTGAATGACCGCGGTCAGCGGATGGTCGGCATCGATCCCGGCCAGCAGAGCCGCCACCTGGTCGCGGTCGGCCATGTCACAGGCCGCGACCGTGACCTCGACCCCATGCGCGATCAACTCCGCCTGCAACTCCACCGCACCCGGAGCCTCCAAGCCTCGACGGCTGGTCAGCACCAGATGCCGCACCCCACGCTCGGCCACCACATGCCGAGCCAGACTCCCTCCCAGACCACCGGTACCACCAGTGATCAACACCGTCCCCTCCGGATCCCACGACCGCCCCACCTCCTCGGCAGGCGCCACCCGCACCAGACGCGGCACCAACACCCCACCCTCACGCACCGCCACCTGCGGCTCACCCGAAACCAGCACCCCCGCCAACACCGACGACGACAACCCACCATCACCATCGACATCGACATCGACATCGACCAGCACGAACCGGCCCGGATTCTCCCACTGCGCCGACCGCACCAACCCCCACACCGCCGCAGCCGCCAGATCAACGACCACATCACCATCCCGCGCCTCGACCGCACCCCGGGTCACGAACACCAACCGCGAGCCGACGAACCGCTCATCGGCCAACCACTCCTGCAACAACCCCAGGACCTGCGCGACCACCGCGTGCGTCGACCCCACCACACCCCCGGCATCGGCCGACCCCACCGAGACCATGACCACATCCGGCGCCGAATCCAGCGAGGCGAGTTCTCCACTCAGCTCGACCACGTCCGCCCTGGGCTCCGCATCCCCCGCCTCCGGCAACGAGACCCAGTCCACCCCGAACAGCGAGTCCCGCTCCACACCACGCCCCCCACCGGCGCCGACCAGCTGGTCGGGGGTGAAGGGACGCACGATCAACGACCGCGCCGACAGCACCGGCTCTCCCGCCAGGTCCACCGCCGTCAGCGAGACCGAGTCGGCACCCGTCCTGGTCAGCCGGACCCGCAGCAGCGCCGCCCCGCCCGCGTGCAGGCTCACCTCACCCCAGGAGAACGGCAGCCAACCTCCCTCGACCACGTCGAGACCTGCGAAGCTCACCGCGTGCAACGCCGCGTCCAGCAGCGCCGGATGCACCCCGAACGAACCCGCACTCGAGGTCGCCTGCTCCGGCAGGGCGACCTCGGCGAAGATCTCCCCATCGCGCCGCCACGCGGACCGCAGCCCCTGGAACACCGGACCGTAGCCCAGCCCCCGAGTGGCCAGTTCGTCGTACAGCCCGTCCAGCTCGATCGCCGTCGCACCCTGCGGGGGCCACACGGACGCGTCGAACGGCACGGCGGCCCGCCCGCCCGTGGCGAGCGTGCCGGTGGCGTGCCGCACCCACGGCACATCGTCGGCGGCCGACGCCGACCGGGAATAGACGTTCACCGCACGCCGGCCACTCTCCTCCGGCGCACCCACCGCGATCTGCACCACGACCGCGTCGTCCTCGCCCAGCACCAGCGGCGCCGCCAGCGTCAGCTCCTCCACCACGTCACAGTCGACCTGGTCACCGGCCCGCACCGCCAGCTCAAGGAACCCGGTACCCGGGAAGATCACCATCCCGGCCACCGTGTGATCGGCGAGCCACGGATGCGACGAGAGCGACAACCGGCCCGTCAACACCACCCCGTTGGAATCGGCCAGACCCATCGCCGCGCCCAGCAGCGGATGATCCGTCGCTGCCAGCCCGGCCGCGGCCACATTCCCCGCACCGGAACCGGTGCTCTCGGGCCAGAACCACTGGTGCTGGAAGGCGTACGTCGGCAGATCCACCCTGCGGCCACCGGTCAGCACCTGCAGCCAGTCCACCGTCACACCACGCACGAACAGCTCCGCCGCCGACGTCAGCACCCGCTCCAGGCCGCCCTCGTCACGGCGCAGCGTCCCGGCGATCACAGCCTCCACCTCGGCCGCGTCCACACACTCACCGACCCCGACCGTCAGCACCGGATGCGGACTCACCTCGACAAACACCCGATACCGCTGCTCCAGCAACTCTCCGACCGCCGGAGCGAAGCCCACCGTGCGCCGCAGGTTCTCACACCAGTACCCGCCATCGAGCTCCTGGCCCTCCAGCCACTGGCCGGTCACCGTCGACAGCATCGGCACCCGCACCGACTGCGGCACCACCCCCGCCAGCACCTGCGCCAGTTCTTCGCCGATCAGATCCACCTGCGCCGAATGCGAGGCGTAATCCACCGCGATCCGCCGCACCCGCACCTCTTCAGTGCCCAGTTGCTCCACCAGTTCCTCGACGGCTGCGATCTCACCGGCCACCACCACCGAGTTCGGGCCGTTCACCGCCGCCACCGAGATCCGCCCGTCCCACGCCGCCACCCGCTCGACGACCTGCTCGACCGGCAGCGCCACCGACGCCATCGCCCCACGTCCAGCAAGCCGCTCACCGATCAACCGACTGCGCAACGCCACCACGCGGGCGCCATCGGACAACGACAGGCCACCGGCCACCACCGCCGCCGCGATCTCCCCCTGCGAATGCCCCACCACCGCATCCGCACGAACCCCCAACGACTCCCACACCGCCGCCAACGACACCATCACCGCGAACGAGACCGGCTGGACCACATCCACCCGATCCAGCCCCGGCGCACCCTCCACACCCCGGACCACATCCAGCAACGACCAGTCCACGAACGGCTCCAACGCCGCCGCACACTCCGCCATCCGAGCCGCGAACACCCCCGACTCCTCCAACAGAGCCGCACCCATCCCCACCCACTGCGCCCCCTGACCCGGGAACACCCACACCGACTTCCCATCCACATCCGCCACACCGGACACCACACCACCGGGCACCGACTCACCCGAAGCCACCGCACCCAACCCCGCCAGCAACCCCTCACGACCGGCACCGACCACCACCGCACGGTGCTCGAACACCGACCGCGACCCCACCAGCGAGAACGCCACGTCGGTCAGCGCGGCATCGCGGCCCTGCAGGTGCGAGACCAGTCGCCCCGCCTGGGCCCGCAGCGCCTCACCCGTACGACCCGACACCACCAGCGGAACCGCCGACGGCTCAGTCTCCGCACCGGGCGGCACGTCACCGTCCTGCGGACGGGCCACCGTCGCGGCCTCAAGCTGCTCGATGATCACGTGCGCGTTGGTGCCGCTGATCCCGAACGACGACACACCCGCCCGACGCGGACGACCCGTCTGCGGCCACTCCGTCGCCTCGGTCAGCAACTCCACCGAGCCAGAGGCCCAGTCCACATGCGACGACGGCTCATCCACATGCAGCGTCCTGGGCAGCACCCCGTGCCGCATCGCCATGATCATCTTGATCACACCGGCCGCACCCGCCGCCGCCTGGGTGTGACCGAGGTTCGACTTGATCGACCCCAGCAGCAGCGGACGGTCCTCGTCCCGGTCCTTGCCGTAGGTGGCGAGCAGTGCCTGAGCCTCGATCGGGTCACCCAGAACGGTACCGGTCCCGTGGCCCTCGACCGCGTCCACCTCGTTCGGCGACAACCTCGCCCCGGCGAGCGCCTGACGGATGACGCGCCGCTGCGAGGGACCGTTCGGCGCCGTCAGACCATTCGACGCACCGTCCTGGTTCACCGCAGAACCCCGCACCACCGCGAGCACCTCGTGACCGTTGCGGCGGGCGTCCGACAGCCGCTCCAGCACCAGCATGCCCACACCCTCGGACCAGCCCGCGCCGTCGGCGGCGTCCGAGTACGACTTGCACCGCCCGTCGCCGGCGAGGCCGCCCTGACCGGTGAAGTCGATGAACGGGCTGGGGGTGGCCATCACGGTCACACCGCCGGCCAGCGCCAGCGAGCAGTCACCGCCGCGCAGCGCCTGCGCGGCCAGGTGCAGCGCGACCAGCGACGACGAACACGCCGTGTCCACCGTCACCGCAGGCCCTTCCAGGCCCAGCGTGTAGGAGATGCGGCCGGTCGCGACGCTGCCCGCGGTGCCGGTGCCCATGAAGCCGACCACGTCCGCCGGGAACGGCATGCTGGTCGCGTAGTCGTGGTACATGACCCCGGCGAACACGCCGGTGCGGCTGCCGCGCAGCGAGGTCGGGTCGATCCCGGTGCGCTCGATCGCCTCCCAGGTGGTCTCCAGCAGCAGCCGCTGCTGGGGGTCCATCGCGAGCGCCTCACGCGGCGAGATCCCGAAGAAGCCGGGATCGAACTCTCCCGCCTCGTGCAGGAAGCCACCCGCCTCCACGTAGTTCACGGCCCGGCTCTCGGTGCTCCCCTCCAGAGAGCCGCGGCTCCAGCCGCGCGTCGTCGGGAAGGGGGTGATCGCGTCCCCGCCCTCGCTGACCAGTCGCCACAGGTCCTCCGGAGAGGTGACCCCGCCCGGGTAGCGGCAGGCCATGCCCACGATCACGATCGGGTCGTCCGCGACCGGTACCACCGACGCGGGGATGACCACGTCGGCGTCCTCACCGAGCAGTTCGGACAGCAGGAACTCCGCCAGCGTGGCCGGCGTCGGGTAGTCGAACACCAGGGTGGCCGGCAGGCGCAGCCCGCTCACCGTGTTCAGCCGGTTGCGCAGTTCGACGGCGGTGAGGGAGTCGAAGCCCAGCTCGCGGAACTCCCTGCGCACCTCCACGGTCTCCGGCGACGCGTGCCCGAGCACGACCGCCACCTCGGTACGCACCAGATCCAGCAGGACCTCGGTGCGCTCCGCCAGGCCCAGCGGGGCGAGCCGCTGCAGCAGCGTCGCGGCCACCACCGAGCCCGACGCCGCCGACCGGCGCCCACCCCGTACCAAACCGCGCAGCAGCGCCGGCACGTCACCCTGCGTCCGCAGCGACGGCAGGTGCAGCCGGACGGGAACCAGCACCGCCCGCTCAAGCGCGACGGCGGCCTCGAACAAGGCCAGGCCCTGCTCCAGCGACAGCGACGGCATCCCCGCCCGCGCCATCCTGCGCATGTCGGTGTCGTCCAGCGTGCTGGTCATTCCGACGTCCTGGGTCCAGGCGCCCCAGGCCAGCGAGAGCGCGGGCAGTCCCTCGGACCGCCGGTGCTGGGCCAGCGCGTCCAGGAAGACGTTGGCTGCGGCGTAGTTGCCCTGTCCCGCGTTGCCCATCACCCCGGCCAGCGAGGAGAACAGCACGAACGCCGCCAGGTCCAGGTCCCGGGTCAGCTCGTGCAGGTGCCAGGCCGCGTCCACCTTCGGCCGCAGCACTCCTGCCAGCCGCTCCGGCGTGAGCGAGGTGATCATGCCGTCGTCCAGCACACCGGCGGTGTGGATCACCGCGGTCAACGGGTGCTCGGCCGGCACTTCTGCCAGCAGCGCCGCCACCGCGTCACGGTCGGCCATGTCGCACGCCGCGATCGTGACCTCGACGCCGTGCGCGACCAGCTCCGCCTGCAACTCCACCGCACCGGGCGCGTCCAGGCCTCGGCGGCTGGTCAGCAGCAGGTGCCGCACCCCGCGTTCGGCCACCACGTGCCGCGCGAACTGCGCTCCCAGACCACCGGTACCACCGGTGATCAGCACCGTGCCGGCCGGGTCCCAGGGCTGTCCGGCCTCATCGGCCGGTGCCACCCGCGCCAGGCGCGGGACCCGCACCCCGCCCTCACGGACCGCCGCCTGCGGCTCGCCGGAGGCCAGCACTCCGGCCAGTACGGACGAGGACGGCTCGTCGTCGACGTCGACCAGGACGAAGCGGCCCGGGTCCTCCCACTGGGCCGACCGCACCAGCCCCCACACCGCGGCGGCCGCCAGGTCCGCGACGGTCTCGCCCTCGCTCGTCGTGACGGCACCCCTGGTCACGAAGACCAGCCGGGAACGGCGGCAGCGGTCGTCGGCCGACCATGCCTGCAGCAGGCCCAGCGCCGCGGCGGTCAGCTCGTGAACCCCGGCGACCACGTCGCCCCGCTCGGTGGAACCGGCCGCGACGGTCACCGTCTCCGGGACGGTCTCCAGCGCCGCCAGCGCCGCCGCCGGATCCGACGCCAGATCCAGGACGGGCTCGACCGGGTCGAGCCCGGTGCCGTCCTCCGTCGTCGTCTCGGACGACGCCGTCCAGGTCAGCTGGAACAGCGAGTCCCGGTACAGGTCGCCGCCGCCGACGGTCAGTTGGTCGGCCGCGACCGGTCGCAGCACCAGGGAACGCGCCGACAGCACCGGCTCCCCCGCGCCGTCCACCGCGATCACCGAGACCGCGTCACCACCGGTCCTGGCCACCCGCACCCGCAGCACCGACGCGCCACCGGCGTGCAGGCACACCTCACCCCAGGAGAACGGCATCCGGCCGCTCTCGGAGTCGTCCAGGCCGACGAAACTCACCGAGTGCAGCGCCGCGTCCAGCAGCGCGGGATGCATCCCGAACGAACCCGCACTCGACTGCGCCTGCTCGGGCAGGACGACCTCGGCGTACACCGCGCCGTCCGTGCCCCGCCAGGCCGCGCCCAGTCCCTGGAACACCGGCCCGTAGTGGAACCCGCCCGCGGCGAACCGGTCGTAGAGGTCGTCCAGCCGGATGGCCGTCGCGTCACGCGGCGGCCACACCGCCGCGTCGAAGCCGGCCGCGATGTCGGCGAGCGAGCGAGAGCGGCCGTCGGCCACGGCCAGTACGCCGATGGCGTGCCGCACCCACGGCTCGTCGTCGGCGGCCTCGGCCGGGCGGGCGTAGACGCTCAGGTTGCGGCGGCCGGACTCCGCCGCCGCGCCCACCCACACCTGCACCGCGACGGCGTCCCGCTCGCCCAGCATCAGCGGCGCGGTGAGGGTGAGCTCCTCGACCAGGTCGCAGCCGACCTGGTCACCGGCACGGATCGCCAGCTCGAGGAACCCGGTACCCGGGAAGATCACCGTTCCGGCCACCGCGTGGTCGGCCAGCCACGGATGCGTCCGCAGCGACAGCCTGCCGGTGAGCAGGACTCCGGCCGAGTCGGCCAGACCGACCGCGGCGCCCAGCAGCGGGTGCCCAGCGGAGGCCAGGCCAGCCGCCGCCACGTTCCCCGGCTGGGAGCCGACCACGTCGGGCCAGAACCGCTGACGCTGGAACGCGTACGTCGGCAGGTCGATCCGATGCCCACCCCGGAGCACCGCCCGCCAGTCCACCGGCACTCCGCGCACGTGCAGCTCGGCCAGGGCCGTCATGATCGACGACTGCTCGTCGCGGTCGCCGCGGAGCACCGGCGCGAGTACCGCGTCGGCGCCGGAGAGCTGGGCGGGCGAGTCCTGGGCGGTGAGCTCGGCCAGGGTGTCGGCGGCCATCGCGGTGAGCACCCCGTCCGGCCCGAGTTCCACGTAGGCCGTGACACCCTGCCGGTGCAGCGTGCGCACCCCGTCGGCGAAGCGCACCGCGCTCCGCACCTGCTCCACCCAGTAGTCCGGCGAGCACAGCCGCTCGGCCGTGGCCATCTCACCGGTCACCGTGGAGACGATCGGAATCCGTGGCGCGCTGAAGGTCAGCGTCCGGGCCAGCGCGCGGAAGTCCTCCAGCATCGGGTCCATCAGCGGCGAGTGGAAGGCGTGCGACACCCGCAGCCTCCGGGTCTTGACCGCCCGCTTCTCCAGTGCGGCCACGACCTCGAGAACGGCCCGCTCATCCCCGGAGATCACCACGGACGCCGGGCCGTTCACGGCCGCGATCGACACCTCGGTCTCACGCCCGGCCAGCAGCTCGGCGATCTCCTCTTCCGAGGCCCGCACCGACACCATCGCCCCACCGGCGGGCAGCGCCTGCATCAACCGGCCGCGCGCCGCCACCAGCGCGCAGGCGTCCGGCAGGGACAACACCCCGGCCACGTGCGCCGCGGTGATCTCGCCGATCGAGTGTCCCGCCATGATCTCGGGGCGGACTCCCCACGACTCGACGAGCCGGAACAGCGCCGTCTCCACCGCGAACAGCGCGGGCTGCGCCCACCCGGTCCGATCCAGCGCCTCCGCCTGCGCCGACCCCGGCTCGGCGAACAGCACCTGCCGCAGCGACCCCTCAAGCAGCGGGTCCAGCTCGGCGATCACCGCGTCCAGCGCCTCGGCGAACACCGGGAACCGGTCGTACAGCTCCCTGCCCATCCCGGCGCGCTGGCTGCCCTGACCGGTGAGCAGCACCGCAGGCTTCGATTCGGCCGTGGCCGACCCCCGCAGCACGCCCGCACCGGACCGGCCTTCCGCCAGTGCCCGCAGGCCGGCGCCCAGACCTTCGAGGTCGGTGGCCAGCACGGCCGCCCGGTACTCGAACGCCGAGCGCGTGGTGGCCGTCGAGTACGCCACGTCGGCGAGACGCAGACCGGGCTCGTCGTCCACGTACGCCGTGAGCCGCTCCGCCTGTGCCCGCAGCGCCTCCGCCGACCGGCCGGAGACCAGGACCGGGACGGCGCCGTCCGACACGGGCGGGCGGTTCTCGGACTCCGTGCCCTCGGACTTCTCGTCCCGCTCTTCCGGCCGTTCGATGATCACGTGCGCGTTGGTGCCGCTGATGCCGAACGACGACACCGCCGCCCGGCGGGGGTGGTCGGCCGAGGGCCACTCGGCCGGCTCGGTCAGCAGCTCTATCGCGCCCGAGGTCCAGTCCACGTGCGAGGACGGCTCGTCCACGTGCAACGTCCTGGGCAGCACGCCGTGCCGCATCGCCATGACCATCTTGATCACACCGGCCACGCCGGAGGCCGCCTGGGTGTGACCGATGTTCGACTTCAGTGATCCGAGCAGCAGCGGACGGTCCTCCGGCCGGTCCTGGCCGTAGGTGGCGAGCAGCGCCTGGGCCTCGATCGGGTCGCCCAGCGCGGTGCCCGTGCCGTGGCCCTCGACCGCGTCCACCTCGGCGGGGGTCAGGCCGGCACCGGCCAGGGCCTGGCGGATCACCCGCTGCTGCGAGGGGCCGTTCGGCGCGGTCAGACCGTTGGAGGCGCCGTCCTGGTTCACCGCGGAACCCCGCAGGACGGCCAGGACCTGGTGGCCGTTGCGTCGCGCGTCGGACAACCGCTCCAGGACCACCATGCCGACGCCCTCGGCCCAGCTGGTGCCGTCGGCGGCGTCGGAGTAGGACTTGCAGCGTCCGTCGGCGGCGAGCCCGCCCTGAGCGCTGAACTCCACGATCCCCATCGGCGTGGCCACCACGGTCACACCGCCGGCCAGTGCCAGCGAGCAGTCGCCCGAGCGCAGCGCCTGCGCCGCCATGTGCATCGCCACCAGCGACGACGAACACGCGGTGTCCACCGTCACCGCCGGGCCCTCCAGCCCCAGCGTGTAGGACAGCCGGCCCGAGGTCACGCTTCCCGCCTGGCCCGTCACCATGAAACCGCGGGCCTCGTCCGACGGGATGTAGCCGGAACCGCTCGCGCCGACGTAGACACCGGTGTCGCTGCCCCGCAGCGACAGCGGGTCGATTCCGGCGCGTTCGAACGCCTCCCAGGTGGTTTCCAGCAGGACGCGCTGCTGCGGGTCCATCCCCAGGGCCTCACGCGGCGAGATCCCGAAGAACCCGGCGTCGAAGTCCGCGGCGTCGGACATGAAGCCGCCGTGGAAGTCCAGCTCGCCGTTCACCTGCCAGCCCCGGTCGACCGGCAGCGGGGAGATGGCGTCGCGCCCCTCGGTGACGAGCCGCCACAGATCCTCGGGAGAGCGCACCTCACCCGGATAGCGGCAGGCCATCGACACGATCACGATCGGGTCGTCGGCCACCGACGCGATCGCCGTCGGAACGACGACGTCACCGTGCTCACCCAGCAGTTCGGCCAGCAGGAACTCCGCCAGCACCACGGGGGTCGGGTAGTCGAACACCAGGGTGGCGGGCAGCCGCAGTCCGGTGGCGGCGTTGAGCCGGTTGCGCAGTTCGACGGCGGTGAGGGAGTCGAAGCCCAGCTCGCGGAACTCCCGCCGCACCTCCACCATCTGCGGAGAGTCGTGTCCCAGCGCCGTGGCGGCCTGGGCTCGGACCAGCTCGGTCACCAGCCGGCCGCGGTCGGCGGGGGGCAGCCCGGCCAGCTGCCGCAGCAGCGCCCCGTCCGCGCCCGACACCGGGGCCGCCGCCGTACGGCGGGTGCCCCGCACCAGCGAGCGCAGCAGCGGCGGTACCTCACCGAACGCCCGCAGCGCCGGCAGGTTGAGCCGGACCGGCGCGACCACCGGCGTGTCGCAGCCCAGGACCGCGTCGAACAGCGCCAGCCCCTCGGCGAAGGAGAAGAGCTGGAATCCCGCGGCCGTCAGCCGGCGGAGGTCCGTCTCGGAGAGCTCTCCGGCCATGCCTGCGTCCGCCGCCCACGGTCCCCACACCAGGGACAGGCCCGCCATGCCCTGGGCCCGGCGGTGCTGGGCGAGGGCGTCCAGGTAGGCGTTGGCCGCCGCGTAACCGCCCAGTCCCGCGCCGCCGACCAGCCCGGCCATCGAGGAGTACATGACGAAGGCGGTCAGGTCGAGGTCCCGGGTGAGCTCGTGCAGGTGCCAGGCGCCGTCGACCTTGGGCCCGAACACGTTGGCCAGCCGCCGGGCGTCCAGCGACGGGATCATGCCGTCGTCACGGACGCCCGCGGTGTGGACGACCGCGGTGAGCGGGTGCTCCGCCGGCACGCCGGCGAGCAGTTCCGCCACCTGGTCACGGTCGGCCAGGTCGCAGGCGACGACGGTGACCTCGACCCCGTGCGCGATCAGCTCCGCCTGCAACTCCACCGCGCCCGGAGCGTCCAGCCCTCTTCTGCTGGTCAGCAGCAGGTGCCGGACCCCGTGCTCGGCCACCAGATGCCGGGCCAGGTTGCTTCCCAGACCGCCCGTACCACCCGTGATCAGAACGGTGCCTTCGAGGTCCGGCCGCCGCGCGCCGTCCTCACCCGGGGTCAGGCGGACCAGCCGGGGAACGCGGACCACGTGTTCGCGGATCGCCATCTGGGGCTCGCCGCAGGCCAGCGCCTCGGGCAGTGCCGACAGCCCGGTCTCCCGCTCGTCCACGTCGACCAGTACGAAGCGTCCGGGGTTCTCGGCCTGCGCGACGCGTACGAGGCCCCAGACCGCGGCCGCCGCCGGATCCGTGACGATCTCGTCTTCCCCGCCGACGACCGCACCTCGGGTGACCAGCACCAACCTCGACTCGCTGAACCGGTCGTCGGCCAGCCACTGCCTCAGCAGTTCCAGCACCCGGCCGGTCAGCTCCCGTGCCGCCGACGCCCCGGCCGCCCCGGCCGCCTCGGCGGGCGAGCCGATCTCGACGGTCACGACGTCCGGCACCCGGTCCAGTGCCCCGGGCTCGGCCTGACCCGGCTCGGCCCAGCGCAGCTCGCTCAGCTCCGGACGGCCCGGTTCCGACCAGTCCAGCTCGACACAGTCCAGGCCGGCCACCGCGTCCGTCGGAGAGACGACCGTGGGCGCGACCACCCACTCCAGGGTGAACAGCGCGTCCCGCTCCGGTCCCTGGCCGCCGGAGGCGAGCATCTGGTCCGCGGACACCGGCCGGAACACCAGCGACTCCGCCGTCAGCACCGGCGCGCCCTCGGCGTCCACCGCCGCCAGCGACACCGAACCGCCTCCGGTCTTGACCAGCCGCACCCGCAACGCCGAAGCGCCGTTGGCGTGCAGGCAGACGCCGCTCCAGGAGAACAGCAGCCGCCCCTGGCCCGGCTCCGTCAGATCCATGAACGAGGCGGGCTGCAGCGCCGCGTCCAGCAGCGCGGGATGCAGGCCGAACAGACCGACGTCGCCGACCTCCTCCGGCACCTCGACCTCGGCGAAGATCTCCCCGTCGCGCTGCCAGGCCGCCCGCAGTCCCTTGAAGGTGGGTCCGTAGACCACGCCGCCCTCGGCCAGATCGTCGTACAGCCCGTCCAGCGCGATGGGCGCCGCGCCCTCGGGCGGCCAGACGGCCGTGTCGAACCGCGCCGTACGCGCTCCGACCCCCAGCACACCGGCCGCGTGCCGTACCCAGGGCTGGTCCGGCGCGTCGGCGAGCCGCGCGTAGATCGCGATGTTCCTGCGGCCCGTCTCGTCGGACGCGCTCACCACCACCTGGACGGCGACGGCGCCGTCCCGGGTGAGCACCAGCGGGGCGGCCAGGGTGAGCTCCTCCACCCGGTCGCAGCCGACCTGGTCCGCCGCCCTGATCGCCAGCTCAAGGAAGCCGGTGCCGGCGAACAGCGCCGTGTCGGCCACCGCGTGGTCGGCGAGCCAGGGGTGCGCGCGCACCGACATCAGGCCGGTGAGCAGCGCGCCGTCGGAGTCGGCGAGCCCGACCGCGGCGCCCAGCAGCGGATGCCCGGCCGCGACGAGGCCGAGCCCTCGGGCGTCGGCGATCCGCACCCCGCTCGGCCAGTAACGCCGATGCTGGAAGGCGTAGGTCGGCAGGTCGACCCGCCGGCCGCCGGTCAGCACCTGCTGCCAGTCCACCGTCACGCCCCGGACGAACAGCTCGGCCGCCGAGACCAGCACCCGGTCCAGGCCGCCCTCGTCGCGGCGCAGCGTCCCGGCGACCACCGCGGCCACCCCGGCCGCGTCCACGGCCTGCTCGATTCCCAGCGTCAGCAGCGGGTGCGGGCCGACCTCGACGAACACCCGGTACCGCTCTTCCAGCAGCCGCTCGACCGCCGGGGCGAACTCCACCGTCCGCCGCACGTTCTCGTACCAGTAGCCGGCGTCCAGCTCCGTGCCGTCCAGCCACCGCCCGGTCGCCGTCGACAACATCGCCACCCGCGCCGCACGCGGCGCCACCTCCGCCAGGTCCGCCAGCAGGTCGTCACGGAACCGCTCGACCTGGGGCGAGTGCGCGGCGAAGTCCGCGCCGGCCAGCTGCCAGCGCATGACGCCTCCGGCCGACAGGCGCCGCTCCAGCACCCGCATGGCCTCCCCGTCGCCGGCGACGGTGACCACCCTGGGCCCGTTGACCGCGGCGATCGAGATCCGGTCCAGCAGGCCGTCCTCGGCGAGCGCCGCACGCACCTGCTCCACCGGCGCCATCACCGACAGCATCACCCCGTGCCCGGACAGCCGCTCGGCGATCAGGCGGCTGCGCAGCGCCACCACCCGCGCACCGTCCTGCAACGACAGGCCACCGGCCACCACCGCCGCCGCGATCTCGCCCTGCGAATGACCCACCACCGCGTCCGGGTGAACCCCCAGCGACTCCCACACCGCCGCCAGCGACACCATCACCGCGAACGAGACCGGCTGGACCACGTCCGCCCGCTCCAGTGACGGAGCACCCTCCACCTGCCGGATCACGTCCAGCAGCGACCAGTCCACGAACGGCTCCAGCGCCGCCGCGCACTCGGCCATCCGAGCCGCGAACACCGCCGACTCCTCCAGCAGGGCGGCGCCCATGCCCGCCCACTGCGCCCCCTGACCGGGGAACACCCACACCGTCAGGCCGTTCACGTCCGCCGAGCCGCGCACCACGCCCGCCGTGGAGTCTCCGGAGACGACCGCCGCCAGCCCTGCCAGCAACTCCTCCCGGTCGCCCCCGACCACCACCGCGCGGTGGTCGAACATCGACCGCGACGACACCAGCGACGAGCCCACGTCCACCGGGTCGAGCTCGCCCCTGGCCCGAACATGCGCCGCCAACCGCCCGGCCTGCGCCCGTACCGCGTCGGCCGTACGAGCCGAGATCACCCAGGGCAGTACGCCGCCCGCCGGTCCGGCGGGCTCCTCGGCCGCCGGCTCCGCCGCCTCGGGGCCCTGCTCAAGGATCATGTGGGCGTTGGTGCCGCTGATGCCGAACGACGACACCGCCGCCCGGCGGGGGTGACCGTTCCGCGGCCACTCGATCGGCTCGGTCAGCAGCTCCACCGCGCCGGAGGCCCAGTCCACGTGCGAGGACGGCTCGTCCACGTGCAGCGTCCGGGGCAGCATGCCGTGCCGCAGGGCCATCACCATCTTGATCACACCTGCGACGCCCGCGGCGGCCTGGGTGTGACCGATGTTCGACTTCACCGAACCCAGCAGCAGCGGCCGGTCCTCCGGCCGGTCCTGGCCGTACGTCGCCAGCAGCGCCTGCGCCTCGATCGGGTCGCCCAGGGCGGTGCCGGTGCCGTGCGCCTCGACCGCGTCCACCTCGTCGGCGGACAGCCCGGCGACGGCCAGGGCCTTGCGGATCACCCGCCGCTGCGAGGGGCCGTTCGGCGCGGTCAGGCCGTTGGACGCGCCGTCCTGGTTGATCGCCGACCCGCGAACGATCGCGAGCACCTGGTGGCCGTTGCGCTGGGCGTCCGACAGCCGCTCCAGCATCACCAGGCCGACACCCTCGGACCATCCGATGCCGTTCGCCGAGTCGGAGAACGCCTTGCAGCGGGCGTCCGGTGCGAGGCCGCCCTGCTCACCGAGTTCTCCGAACGCCGCGAGCGTCGATATGACGGTGACGCCACCGGCCACCGCGAGCGAGCACTCCCCGTTGCGCAGGGCCTGTGCCGCCATGTGGATGGTCACCAGCGACGACGAGCACGCGGTGTCCACCGTCACCGCCGGACCTTCCAGGCCCAGGGTGTAGGAGATCCGGCCGGAGGCCACACTGGCCAGCTGCCCGGTCATGATGTGACCGCGAGACTCCTCCCCCGGCATGTAGCCCGAGCCGACGGAGCCGATGAACACGCCGGTGTCGCTGCCGCGCAACGAGTCGGGGTCGATGCCCGCGTTCTCCAGGACCTCCCAGGCCGCCTCCAGCAGCAGTCGCTGCTGCGGGTCCATCGCGAGCGCCTCACGTGGCGAGATCCGGAAGAACTCCGCGTCGAACTCGGGCGCGTCGAAGACGAATCCGCCCTTCAGGTCGATGTCACCGTGGGTCTGCCAGCCTCTGTCGGTCGGCAGCGGGGTGATGGCGTCCTGTCCCTCGATGACCAGCCGCCACAGGTCGTCCGGGGAATTCACCCCTCCGGGGTAGCGGCAGGCCATCGAGACGATCGCGATCGGGTCGTCCCCGACCGAGACCGTGGCCACCGGCAGGATGGCGTCGCCGTGCGCGCCGAGCACCTCGCTCAGCAGATACTCTCCCAGCGCGGTGGGGGTGGGGTAGTCGAAGACGAGGGTGGAGGGCAGCCGCAGCCCGGTGGCGGTGTTGAGGCGGTTGCGCAGTTCGATCGCGGTCAGCGAGTCGAAGCCCAGCTCGCGGAACTCCCGCCTGACGTCCACCGCCTCCAGCGAGGGGTACCCGAGGACGGCCGCGGCCTGGGTGCGGACCAGGTCGGTCACGAACCGGGTCCGCTCGGCCTGCGTCAACCCGGCCAACTGCCGCAACAGGGTGCCCTCGCCCAGGGCGGGCGCCGATGCCGCCGTACGGCGGGTGCCGCGCACCAGGCCGCGCAGCAGCGGCGGCACCAGCTGAGCGGGCATCGCCGGTACGTTCAGCCGCACCGGGACCACCAGCGGCGCATCCGAGTCGATGGCGGCGTCGAACAGCTCCAGCCCCTGCTCGGTGGTGATCGGCGGCAACCCGGCCGCGGTCATCCGCTGCACGTCGGCCTGCGACATGGCCCCGGTCATCCCGGTGGCCTGCGCCCACAGTCCCCAGGCCAGCGACAGCCCCGGCAGTCCCTGCGCCCGGCGCCGCGCCGTCAACGCGTCCAGCCAGGCGTTCGCCGCCGCGTAGTTACCCTGACCCGCACCGCCCATCAGCCCGGCGAGCGAGGAGAACACCACGAACCCGGCCAGATCCATGCCCTCGGTCAGCTCGTGCAGATGCCACGCCGCGTCCACCTTCGGCCGCAGCACCGCATCCAGCCGCTCCGGCGTCAGCGAGGCGATCGTGCCGTCGTCCAGCACACCGGCCGCGTGGATCACCGCGGTCAGCGGATGATCGGCGTCCACCCCGGCCAGCAGCGCCGCGACCGCGTCCCGGTCGGCCATGTCGCACGCCGCGACCGTGACCTCGACCCCGTGCGCGATCAGCTCGGCCTGCAGCTCCACCGCCCCCGGAGCCTCCAGACCCCGGCGGCTGACCAGCAGCAGATGCCGCATCCCGTGCTCAGCCACCAGATGCCGGGCCACCTCCGCACCCAGACCACCCGTCCCACCGGTGATCAACACCGTGCCCTCCGGGTCCCAGACCCGGGGCATCGTCAGCACGATCTTGCCGGTGTGCCTGGCCTGGCTCATGAACCGGAACGCCTCCCGGCCACGGCGCACGTCCCACGCCGTCACCGGCAACGGCCGCAACTCACCCGCCGCGAACAACTCCATCAACTCGGCCAGGATCTGCCGCAGCCGCTCGGGCCCGGCGTCCAGCACGTCGAACCAGTGGTACTCCAGGCCGGGGAACTGCTCCTGGTCGCGGATGTCGAGCTTGCCCATCTCCACGAACCGGCCCCCGGGGCGCAGCAGTCGCGCCGAGGCGTCGATGAACTCACCCGTCAACGAGTTGAGCACCACGTCGACGCCCCGCTCACCGCAGACCTCCCGGAAGCGGTCCTCGAACTCCAGGGTGCGCGAGGAGGCGATGTGATCGTCGGGGATGCCCATCGACCGCAGCACGTCCCACTTCGCCGGACTCGCGGTCGCGAAGACTTCCACCCCGAGCCGCTGGGCCAGCTGGATCGCCGCCATCCCGGTCCCACCGGTGCCCGCGTGCACCAGCAGCGACTCGCCCTCGCGCAGGCCGGCCAGATCCATCAATCCGTAGTAGGTGGTGAGGAACGAGACCGGGATCGTCGCGGCCTCCTCGAAGGAGACTCCGTCGGGGATCCTGGTCACCCCGCCGGCACCGGTGACCACCACCGGGCCGAAACCGCCCTCGGTCAGACCGACCACGCGGTCACCCACGCGCAGGTCCTCGACCCCTGGGCCGACCTCAAGCACCACACCGGCGGCCTCGCCACCCATCAGGCCGACCTTGTCCTGGAACCAGCCGAGTGCGTTCAACCCGTCCAGCAGGTCACGGAAGTTCACCCCCGCCGCACGCACCGCCAGCCGAACCTGCCCTGCCTCCAGCGGCTCGCCCGCCTGCGGGAACGGCAGCAACTCCAACGCGTCCAGGCTGCCCTTGGCCCGGCTGCCCAACCGCCACGCCTTCTCACCGGCCGGAGGCAACAGACCCGCACCCGAGGTCAGCGACGCCAACCTCGGCACCCGCACCCCACCCTCACGCACCGCCACCTGCGGCTCACCGGAAGCCAGCACCCCGCTCAGCAGTGCGGGAAGCACGGGAAGCGCAACCCTCGGCGCATCGGGCGAGGTCTCATCCGCAGCCGGGTCCGGATACTCGTCTCCGTACTCACCATGGCGCAGATCGACCAGCGCGAACCGGCCCGGGTTCTCCGACTGCGCACTACGCACCAGGCCCCACACGGCAGCTGCCGCCAGATCGGAGACCGTCTCATCGTCACCGGCCGCGACCGCGCCCCGGGTGACGAACACCAGACGCGAATCGCCGAACCGCTCGTCGGCCAGCCACCCCTGCAACAGAGCCAGCACCCCGGCCGTCGCCGCACGCGCCGAGGCCACCGCGTCCCCGGCGGAATCGGCCACCACCCCGGCCAGCACCGTCCCCGGCACCGCCCCCGCCTCGCCCAACGCCGACAGATCACGGTGAACCGGCACCGAGTGCCCGGCCGACTCCCACATCGCCACGAGGCCCAGGGCGTCCGGCTCGAACCCGGAGAAACCGACCACCGCCACCGACGCAGGGTCAGCCACCGAAATCTCGGAAAGCGGCGTCCAGTCCAGCCGGAACAGCCCATCCCGCTCCGCCACCTGACCGCCGCCGACGGCGAGCTGATCAGGCGTGAACGGGCGCAGCACCAGCGACCGCGCCGACAGCACCGGCTCGCCCGCGGCGTCCACCGCCGTCAGCGACACGGCGTCATCACCCGTCCGGAGCAGTCGCACGCGCAGCATCGCCGCTCCGGTGGCCTGCAGGTTCACCTGCCCCCAGGAGAACGGCAGCCGGCCGCCCTCGACCGGCTCCAGCCCCACGAACGGCACCGCGTGCAGCGCCGCGTCCAGCAGCGCCGGATGCACCCCGAACGAACCCGCGCTCGACGCCGTCTGCTCGGGCAGCGCGACCTCGGCGAACACCTCACCATCGGCACCACGCCAGGCCGCCCGCAGCCCCTGGAACACCGGGCCGTACTCGAACCCGCCCGCGGCCAGCCCTTCGTACGCCCCGTCCAGCCCGATCGCGGTCGCGCTGGCCGGAGGCCAGACCGTCGCGTCGAACGGCCCGGCATCGGGAGCACCGGTGGCCGGGGCGCCGACGGCCAGCGTGCCGGTGGCGTGCCGCACCCACGGCACATCGTCGGCGGCCTGTGCCGACCGGGCGTAGACGTTCACGCTCCGGTGACCCGTCTCCTGCGCGGCCCCCACCCACACCTGCACCGCGACGGCATCGGTCTCGCCCAGCACCAGCGGCGCCGTCAGGGTGAGCTCCTCCACCAGGTCACAACCGACCTGGTCACCGGCACGCACCGCCAGCTCAAGGAAACCGGTCCCCGGGAAGATCACCGTTCCTGCCACCGCGTGATCGGCGAGCCACGGATGCGACGAGAGCGACAACCGCCCGGTCAGCAGCACACCGTTGGAGTCGGCCAGGCCCACGGCGGCGCCCAGCAGCGGATGCCCCGCCACCGCCAGCCCAGCCGCGGCCACGTTGCCCACCTGGGAACCCGCTCCCACCGGCCAGAACCGCTCATGCTGGAAGGCGTAGGTGGGCAGATCCACCCGCCGGCCACCGGGCAGCACCTGCTGCCAGTCCACTGCCACGCCACGCACGAACAGCTCGGCCGCCGAGACCAGCACCCGCTCCAGGCCGCCCTCATCGCGGCGCAGCGTCCCGGCGATCACGGCCTCCACCTCGGCCGCGTCCACGCACTCACCAACCCCGACCGTCAGCACCGGATGCGAGCTCACCTCGACGAACACCCGATACCGCTGCTCCAGCAACTGCCCGACCGCCGGAGCGAAAGCCACCGTGCGCCGCAGATTGTCACACCAGTACCCGCCATCGAGCTCCTGGCCCTCCAGCCACTGGCCGGTCACCGTCGACAGCATCGGCACCCGCACCGGCTGCGGCGCCACCCCCGCCAGGACCTCGGCCAGCTCCTCTCCGATCAGATCCACCTGCGCCGAATGCGAGGCGTAATCCACCGCGATCCGCCGCACCCGCACCTCTTCAGTGCCCAGTTGCTCCACCAGTTCCTCGACGGCTGCGATCTCACCGGCCACCACCACCGAGTTCGGGCCGTTCACCGCCGCCACCGAGATCCGCCCGTCCCACGCCGCCACCCGCTCGGTGACCTGCTCGACCGGGAGCGCGACCGACGCCATCGCCCCCAACCCCGCCAGCCCACGCCCGATCACCTGACTGCGCAGCGCCACCACCCGGGCGCCGTCCTGCAACGACAGGCCACCGGCCACCACCGCCGCCGCGATCTCACCCTGCGAATGCCCCACCACCGCGTCCGGCCGCACTCCCAGCGACTCCCACACCGCCGCCAGCGAGACCATCACCGCGAACGACACCGGCTGCACCACATCCACCCGATCCAGCCCCGGAGCACCCTCCACACCCCGGATCACCTCCAGCAGCGACCAGTCCACGAACGGCTCCAACGCCGCCGCACACTCCGCCATCCGCGCCGCGAACACCGCCGACTCCTCCAACAGAACCGCACCCATCCCCACCCACTGCGCCCCCTGACCCGGGAACACCCACACCGACTTGCCCACCACATCGGCCACCCCGGACACCACATTCGCCGTGGGCTCACCCGAAGCCACCGCACCCAACCCCGCCAGCAAACCCCCACGACCCCCGCCGATCACCACCGCACGGTGCTCGAACACCGACCGCGACACCACCAGCGACGACCCCACATCCACCGGGTCAAGCTCGTCGGCCGTCTCCACCAGCGCACCCAGACGGCTCGCCTGCTCGCGCAACGCCTCCTCGGTCTTCGCAGACACCACCCACGGCACCGCACCCGGCGCCTGGCCCTGGTCACGCGACTCCCGCTCAGGAGCCTCCGGCCCCTGCTCCAAGATCACGTGCGCGTTGGTGCCGCTGATCCCGAACGACGACACCCCCGCCCGACGCGGACGACCCGTCTGCGGCCACTCCGTCGCCTCGGTCAGCAACTCCACCGCACCCAGAGACCAGTCCACATGCGACGACGGCGCGTCCACGTGCAACGTCCTGGGCAGCACCCCATGGCGCATCGCCATGACCATCTTGATCACACCGGCCACACCCGCCGCCGCCTGGGCGTGACCGAGGTTCGACTTGATCGACCCCAGCAGCAGCGGCCGATCCTCGTCCCGATCCTGGCCATAGGTCGCCAGCAACGCCTGCGCCTCGATCGGGTCACCCAGCGTCGTCCCCGTACCGTGGCCCTCGACCGCGTCCACCTCGGACACCGAGAGCCCCGCCCCGGCCAGCGCCTGACGGATCACCCGCTGCTGGGAGGGACCGTTCGGCGCCGTCAACCCGTTCGACGCGCCGTCCTGGTTCACCGCCGAACCCCGCACCACCGCCAGCACCTGGTGGCCGTTGCGGCGGGCATCCGACAGCCGCTCCAGCACCAGCATGCCCACACCCTCGGACCAGTTGACCCCGTCGGCCGCATCCGAATACGACTTGCACCGGCCGTCATCGGCCAGCCCGCCCTGGGCACTGAAGTCGATGAACGGTCCCGGGTTGGCCATCACGGTCACACCGCCGGCCAGCGCCAGCGAGCAGTCACCGCTCCGCAGCGCCTGCGATGCCAGATGCAACGCCACCAGCGAGGAGGAGCACGCGGTGTCCACCGTCACCGCCGGGCCCTCCAGCCCGAAGGTGTAGGAAAGGCGACCGGTCGCCACGCTTCCGGCGGTGCCGGTGCCGACGAACCCCATCACCTCCGGCGGGAACGACACGCTGGTCGCGTAGTCGTGGTACATGACCCCGGCGAACACGCCGGTACGGCTGCCGCGCAGCGACGCCGGGTCGATCCCGGTCCGCTCGATCGCCTCCCACGACGTCTCCAGCAACAACCGCTGCTGCGGGTCCATCGCGAGCGCCTCACGCGGCGAGATCCCGAAGAACCCGGGGTCGAACTCCCCGGCCTCGTGCAGGAAACCGCCCTCACGCACGTAACTGGTGCCCCGGTTCTCCCGATCGGGGCTGTAGAACGCCGCCGGATCCCAGCCACGCGTGGTCGGGAACGGCGAGATCGCGTCCGTGCCCTCGGTGACCAGTCGCCACAGGTCCTCCGGAGAGGTGACCCCGCCCGGATAGCGGCACGCCATGCCCACGATCACGATGGGGTCGTCGGCCACCGGCCGGACCGCGCTGGGAGCCACCACGTCCGCGTGCTCACCGAGCAACTCGGCCAGCAGGAACTCCGCCAGCACGGCCGGCGTCGGGTAGTCGAACACCAGCGTGGCCGGCAACCGCAACCCGGTCGTGCCGTTCAGCCGGTTGCGAAGATCCACCGAGGTCAACGAGTCGAACCCCAGCTCGCGGAACTCCCGCCGCACCTCCACCGTCTCCGGCGAGACGTGCCCCAGCACCAGGGCCACCTCGGTACGTACCAGGTCCACCAGGACCTCGGCGCGTTCGGCCACCGTGAGCGGAGCCAGTCGCTGGAGCAGCGTGCTGGCCGCCTCCGACCTCCCCGCGGCGGACCGGCGCCTTCCCCGCACCAGCTTGCGCAGCAGCGGCGGAACCTCGCCCTGCGCGCGGAGCACCGGCAGATCCAGCCGGACCGGGGCCACGACCGGTTCGCCGGAACGGATCGCCGCCTCGAACAGGGCGACGCCCTGCTCCGGTGCGATCGGTGGCGTGCCGGCACGGGCCAGCCGCTCCATGTCGCCGTCGCTCAGGGTGCCCGTCATCCCACTGTCCTGAGCCCACGCACCCCAGACCAGTGACAACCCGGCCAGCCCGGCGGCCCCACGGTGCTGAGCCAGCGCGTCGAGGAACGAGTTCGCCGCGGCGTAGTTGCCCTGCCCGGGAGCTCCGATCACACCCGCCACCGACGAGAACATGACGAACTCGGCCAGATCCAGGCCCTGGGTGAGCTCGTGCAGATGCCAGGCGGCGTCCACCTTCGGCCGCAGCACCGCATCCAGCCGCTCCGGTGTCAGCGAGAGAATGGTCCCGTCGTCCAGCACACCGGCGGTGTGGATCACCGCGGTCAGCGGATGATCGGCATCGATCCCGGCCAGCAGGTCCTCGACCTGACCTCGGTCGGTCACATCGCAGGCGGCGACGGTGACCTCGACTCCGTGCGCGATCAGCTCGGCCTGCAACTCCACCGCGCCCGGAGCCTCCAGACCCCGGCGGCTGACCAGCAAAAGGCGCCGTACCCCGTGCTCGGCCACCGCATGCCGCGCGAACAACGCGCCCAGACCGCCGGTGCCGCCGGTGATGAGCACCGTGCCCTGCGGGTCCCAGACCCGGGGCATGGTGAGCACGATCTTGCCGGTGTGCCTGGCCTGGCTCATGAACCGGAACGCCTCCCGGCTCCGGCGCACGTCCCAGGTCGTCACCGGCAACGGCCGCAGCTCACCGGCCGCGAACAGCTCCATCAACTCGGCCAGGATCTGCCGCAGCCGCTCGGGCCCGGCGTCCATCACGTCGAACCAGTGATACTCCAGCCCCGGGAAACTCTCCTGGTCGCGGATGTCGAGCTTGCCCAACTCGACGAACCGGCCCCCGGGGCGCAGCAGACGCGCCGAGGCGTCGATGAACTCACCCGTCAACGAGTTGAGCACCACATCGACGCCCCGCTCACCGCACACCGCGCGGAACCGCTCCTCGAACTCCACACTCCGCGACGAGGCGATGTGATCGTCCGGGATGCCCATCGACCGCAGCGCATCCCACTTCGCCGGACTCGCGGTCGCGAACACCTCGACCCCGAGCCGCTGGGCCAGCTGGATCGCCGCCATCCCGGTCCCACCGGCGCCCGCGTGCACCAGCAGCGACTCGCCCTCGCGCAAACCGGCCAGATCCATCAGCCCGTAGTAGGTGGTGAGGAACGCCACCGGGATCGTCGCGGCCTGCTCGAACGAGAACCCGTCGGGAATCTTGACCAACCCGCCGGCACCGGCGACCACCACCGGGCCGAAACCACCCTCGACCAGGCCGACCACGCGGTCACCCACGCGCAGGTCCTCGACACCGGGACCGACCTCAAGGACCACTCCGGCGGCCTCGCTGCCCATCAGGCCGACCTTGTCCTGGAACCAGCCGAGTGCGTTCAGCCCGTCCAGCAGGTCACGGAAGTTCACCCCCGCCGCACGCACCGCCACCCGAACCTGCCCGCTCTGCAGCGGCTCGGCCGCCGCCGGAAACGGAAGCAACTCCAGCGCGTCCAGGCTGCCCTTGGCCCGGCTGCCCAACCGCCACGAACCCGCACCGGCCGGAGGCAACAGACCCGCACCCGAGGTCAGCGACACCAGCCTCGGCACCCGCACCCCACCCTCACGCACCGCCACCTGCGGCTCACCGGAGGCGAACACCATGGGCAGCATCCCGGGCAGAGCCGCCAGCGACTCCTGCTCTTCGTCGATGTCGACCAGCAGGAACCTGCCCGGGTTCTCCGACTGGGCACTGCGCACCAATCCGCACACCGCGGCGGCCGGCAGATCCGACACCACCTCACCGTCTTCGGCGGCGACCGCACCCCGGGTCACGAACACCAGCTGTGAATCGCGATACCGCTCGTCGGCGAGCCACTGGCGCAGCAGGTCGAGAACACGCGTGGTGAGGAGGTGCGTCGCGTCCACCACCGCGCCGGCCCGATCGGAGACCACTTCGGTCACCACGACCCCCGGCGCCCGGTCCGTGTCCCCGAAGGTCGACGGATCCGCGAGGTCGAGCGCGTCAAGGGCGGCCACCGTCACCCTGGGCGCGGGGTCGGCCACCGGTGCCACCCGCGCCGACGGCAGCGCCGTCCACTCCACCCTGAACAGGGGGTCCTGTTCGCTCCGGCGGCCGCCTTCGCCGGTGGTCGCCGCGATCGGGCGCAGTACGAGTGACCGCGCCGTCAGCACCGGTTCACCCGTGACATCGGCCACCGTCAACGAGACGGCGTCGCCCTCGGTCCTGGCCAGTCGTACCCGCAGTGCCGACGCCCCACCGGCGTGCAGGCACACCTCACCCCAGGAGAACGGCAGGCGGGTGCCTTCGGCATCGTCCAGTCCCGCGAAGGTCACCACGTGCAGTGCCGCGTCCAGCAGGGCCGGATGCACGCCGAACGAACCGGCGTCCGACTCAAGCCGGCTCGGCAGGCTCACCTCGGCGAAGATCTCGTCATCATGCCGCCAGGCCGCCCGCAGTCCCTGGAACAGCGGCCCATAGCTCAGTCCGCCCTCGGCGAGCTGCTCGTACAGCCCGTCCAGCTCGATCGCGGACGCGCCCCGGGGCGGCCAGACGTCGGTGTCGAGTCGCTCGGCGACCTGGCCGCCGGCGGCGAGGACACCGACCGCGTGCCGTACCCACGGCTCGTCGTCGTCGGCCGTGGCCGGCCGGGTGTAGATGCTCAGGTCGCGCCGGCCGGACTCCTCGGCGCCCACCCACACCTGCACCGCGACGGTGTCGGTCTCGCCCAGCACCAGCGGCGTCGCCAGGGTGAGCTCCTCCACCAGGTCGCAGCCGACCTGGTCACCGGCTCGGATGGCGAGCTCCAGGAACGCGGTGCCGGGGAAGAGCACCCTTCCGGCCACGACGTGATCGGCCAGCCACGCCTGCGACCGCAACGACAGCTGACCGGTCAGCAGTACGCCGTCCGAGGCGGCGAGCGCCACGGCGGCGCCCAGCAAAGGGTGCCCCGCCGCGGCCAGTCCCAGGTTTCTGGCGTCACCCATCCGCCGTTCGCGGGGCCAGTACCACTCGTGCTGGAACGGGTAGGTGGGCAGGTCGACCCGGTGCCCGCCCGGCAGCACCGAACGCCACTCCACCGGCACCCCGTGCACGTGCAGCTCGGCGAGCGCCGTCATCGCCGCCGTGTGCTCGTCGCGGTCCTTACGCAGTACCGGCACGAACACGGCGTCCGGCTCGCGCGCCTCCGCGTCGGTGGCGAGGGTGTCGGCGGCCATCGCGGTGAGCACCCCGTCGGGGCCCAGCTCCAGATACGCCCGCACCCCCTGGCCGTGCAGCGTACGGACGGCGTCGGCGAAGCGGACCGCGCCACGCACCTGCTCCACCCAGTACTCCGGTGAGCACAGCTGCTCGTCGGTGGCGAGCTCCCCGGTCAGCGTCGAGACCACCGGGATCCGCGGCGGGTCGTAGGACAGCGTCGCCGCCACCGCCCGGAACTCCTCCAGCATCGGATCCATCAACGGCGAATGGAACGCGTGCGACACTCGCAACCGCTTCGTCCGCACCCCCCGCTCCTCCAGGGCCGCGGCCACCTCCAGCACGGCCTCCTCGGTACCGGAGATCACCACCGACGCGGGACCGTTCACCGCCGCGACCGACACCTCCTTCTCCCGCCCGGCCAGCAGCTCGACGACCACCTCTTCGGAGGCCCGCACCGACACCATCGCCCCACCCGCGGGCAGCGCCTGCATCAACCGCGCCCGACCCGCCACCAACACACACGCGTCCTGCAACGACAGCACACCGGCCACATGAGCCGCCGCGATCTCCCCAACCGAATGCCCCGCCAGCACATCCGGCGCCACTCCCCAGGACTCCACCAGCCGGAACAACGCCGTCTCCACCGCGAACAGCGCCGGCTGCGCCCACCCGGTCCGATCCAGCGCCTCCGCCTGCGCCGACCCCGGCTCGGCGAACAGCACCTCACGCAGAGACCCCTCAAGCAGCGGATCCAGCTCCGCGACCACCGCGTCCAACGCCGCCGCGAACACCGGGAACCGCTCATACAACTCCCGGCCCATCCCGGCCCGCTGACTGCCCTGACCGGTAAACAACACCGCAAGTTCCGGCTGCGCCCCGGCCACCCCGCGCACCACACCCGCACCCGGCAGACCCTCGGCCAACGCACCCAGCCCGGCCAGCACCCCCTCACGACCATCGGCCAGCACCACCGCCCGATGCTCGAACGCCGACCGCGTCGTCGCCAGCGAGAACGCCACATCGGCCAACCCGAGACCGGGCTCACCCTCCAGGAACGACGCCAACCGCCCGGCCTGCGCCCGCAACGCCCCCGCCGTACGACCCGACACCACCACCGGCACCACACCCGCGCCCGCCGGTGCCCGCTCATCCGCGCCAGGCACGGCGTCAGGAGCTCCCGGCCCCTGTTCGATGATGACGTGCGCGTTCGTGCCGCTGAAACCGAACGACGACACACCCGCCCGCCACGGCCGATCCACCTGGGGCCACGGCCTGCTCTCGGTCAGCAGTTCCACCGCTCCCGAGGCCCAGTCCACGTGCGAGGACGGCTCGTCCACGTGCAGCGTCCGAGGCAGCACCCCGTGCCGCATCGCGAGCACCATCTTCATCACACCCGCCACACCGGCGGCCGCCTGCGTGTGACCGATGTTCGACTTCACCGACCCCAGCAGCAGCGGCCGGTCCTCCGGCCGGTCCTGGCCGTACGTCGCCAGCAACGCCTGCGCCTCGATCGGGTCACCCAGCGTGGTGCCGGTGCCGTGCGCCTCCACCACGTCCACGTTCGCGGGAGTGAGTCCGGCGCCGGCGAGCGCCTGGCGGATCACCCGCTGCTGGGAAGGACCGTTCGGCGCGGTCAACCCGTTGGACGCGCCGTCCTGGTTGATCGCCGAACCCCGCACCACCGCCAGCACCTCGTGGCCGTTGCGCTGGGCGTCCGAGAGCCGCTCCAGCACCAGCATGCCGATGCCCTCGGCCCAGCTCGTGCCGTCCGCCGCGTCGGAGAACGCCTTGCACCGCCCGTCACCGGCCAGGCCGCCCTGCGCACTGAAGTCGATGAACATTCCGGGCGTGGCCATCACGGTCACGCCTCCGGCCAGGGCCAGGTCGCACTCGCCCGAGCGCAGCGCCTGCGCGGCCAGGTGCAGCGCCACCAGCGACGACGAGCAGGCGGTGTCCACCGTCACCGCCGGCCCCTCCAGGCCCAGCGTGTAGGCGATACGCCCGGTGGCGATGCTTCCCGCGGTGCCGGTGCTGACGAAGCCCCGCACGTCCAGCGGGAACTCGACGCTCGGACCGTAGTCGTGGTAGATCACACCGGCGAACACGCCCGTGTGGCTGCCGCGCAGCGAGACCGGGTCGATCCCGGCCCGCTCGAAAGCCTCCCAGGAGACCTCAAGAAGCAACCGCTGCTGCGGGTCCATCGCCAGCGCCTCACGCGGCGAGATCCCGAAGAACCCGGGATCGAACACCCCCGCGTCGTGCAGGAAGCCGCCCTCACGCACATAACTGGTACCCCGGCTCTCCCGGTCCGGGTTGTACACCATCCCGAGGTCCCAGCCACGCGACGTCGGGAACTCCCCGATCCCGTCCCCACCCTCGGACACAAGACGCCACAGGTCCTCAGGGGAGTTGACATCCCCGGGGAAGCGGCACGCCATCGAGACAATCGCGATCGGATCGTGCCTGCCCGACTCGACCTCCTGGAGCCGCCGACGGGTCTCGCGCAGGTCGGCGGCGACCGACTTCAGGTAGTCAACGAGCTTCCGGTCCTGCGACATCGGCGCGTACCTCCGAAGTACTCCGAGGCGAGCCGGGATCACAGCTCTTTCAAGTGACCCAGTTCGCTTTCGATGATGCCGAGAAGGTCCTCGGCACTCGCTGATTCGAGCATGTCTGCGACAGCGATTTCACTAGTTCCTGCGCCGCTGCCGCTCACCTTGCCCAGCAGCTGCCGAAGCCGGGTCGCGATGCCGTTCCGAGTGATTTCGTCCATCGTGTCCTCGGAAAGGGCGGCCTCGAACCGGTCGAGGTCCTCCAGCAACGAGGGCTTCGCGACCTCGGTCTCTCCGGGAGCGATCTCCGCGAGGAGATGTTCGGCGAGCACGGTGGGGGTGGGGTAGTCGAAGACGAGGGTGGAGGGCAGCCGCAGCCCGGTGGCGGTGTTGAGCCGGTTGCGCAGTTCGATCGCGGTCAGCGAGTCGAAGCCCAGCTCGCGGAACTCGCGCCGTACCTCCACCGCCGTGGAGTCGGGGTGTCCGAGTACGGCGGCGGCCTGGGCTCGGACCAGGTCGATCAGCATGCGGATCCGCTTGGGGTGGGGCAGGTCGGCGAGTCGCCGGGACAGTGCCGCGCCCGCGCCGTCACCGCCGGTCTCGGAGAGCGCGGCGGCCGTACGGCGGGTACCGCGCACCAGGCCGCGGAACAACGGCGGCACCTGCTCCTGCGGCAGTGTCGGCGGGTTCAGCCGCACCGGGATCACGAGTGGTGAGTCCGACCCGATCGCCGCGTCGAACAGCGCCAGCCCCTGCTCGGTGGTGATCGGCGGCAACCCGGCCGCGGTCATCCGCTGCACGTCGGCCTGCGACATGCCCTCGGTGATCCCGGTCGTCTGCGCCCACAGTCCCCAGGCCAGCGAGAGCCCCGGCGATCCCTGAGCCCGGCGCCGCGCCGTCAACGCGTCCAGCCAGGCGTTCGCCGCCGCGTAGTTACCCTGACCCGCACCGCCCATCAGCCCGGCGAGCGAGGAGAACACCACGAAACCGGCCAGATCCATGCCCTCGGTCAGCTCGTGCAGGTGCCAGGCGGCGTCCACCTTCGGCCGCAGCACCCCGGCCAGCCGCTCCGACGTGAGCGAGGCGATCGTCCCGTCGTCCAGCACACCCGCGGTGTGGATCACCGCCGTCAGCGGATGCTCCTCCGGAACCCCCGCCAGCAGCGCCGCCACCTGATCGCGGTCGGCCACGTCACAGGCGGCCACGGTCACCTGAGCGCCTCGCGCTGCCAGCTCACGCTCCAGGTCCCGCGCGCCGGCCGCCTCCGCGCCTCGGCGGCTGGCCAGCAGCAGGTGCCGTACGTCGTGCTCGGCCACCAGGTGCCGGGCCAGCTCCGCGCCCAGACCACCCGTACCGCCGGTGATCAACACCGTGCCCTGCGCGTCCCAGCGCCGAGGCATGGTGAGCACGATCTTGCCGGTGTGCTTCGCCTGGCTCATGAACCGGAACGCCTCCCGGCCCCGGCGCACATCCCACGCCGTCACCGGCAACGGCCGCAACTCACCCGCCGCGAACAACTCCATCAACTCGGCGAGAATCCGCTCCAGCCGCTCAGAGCCGGCATCCATCACATCGAACCAGTGATACTCCAACCCCGGGAAACTCTCCTGCTCACGAATGTCGAGCTTGCCCATCTCCACGAACCGGCCCCCCGGACGCAGCAGACGCGCCGAGGCGTCGATGAACTCACCCGTCAACGAGTTGAGCACCACATCGACGCCCCGCTCACCACACACCTCCCGGAAACGCTCCTCGAACTCCAGGGTGCGCGACGAGGCGATGTGATCGTCGGGGATGCCCATCGACCGCAGCACGTCCCACTTCGCCGGACTCGCGGTCGCGAAGACCTCCACCCCGAGCCGCTGCGCCAGTTGGATCGCCGCCATGCCCACACCACCGGTGCCCGCGTGCACGAGCAGCCGCTCGCCCGCCCGCAACCGGGCCAGATCCATCAGCCCGTAGTAGGTGGTGAGGAACACCACCGGGATCGTCGCGGCCCCCTCGAAGGAGATCCCATCGGGAATCTTCGCCAAGGTCTTCGCCTCGGCGACGACCAGTGGACCGAAGCCGCCCTCGGTGAGGCCGACCACGCGGTCACCCACGCGCAGGTCCTCGACCCCTGGGCCGACCTCAAGCACCACACCGGCGGCCTCGCCACCCATCAGGCCGACCTTGTCCTGGAACCACCCCAGCGCGTTCAACCCGTCCAGCAGGTCACGGAAGTTCACCCCCGCCGCACGCACCCCCAGCCGAACCTGACCGGCCTCCAACGGCTCGCCCGCCTGCGGGAACGGCAACAACTCCAACGCGTCCAGGCTGCCCTTGGCCCGGCTGCCCAACCGCCACGGCGTACCCGACGGAGGCAACAGACCCGCACCCGAGGTCAGCGACGCCAACCTCGGCACCCGCACCCCACCCTCACGCACCGCCACCTGCGGCTCACCGGAAGCCAGCACCCCGGCCAACGAGGCGAGAGGCACCTCCGTGTCGACGTCGACCAGCACGAACCGGCCCGGGTTCTCCGACTGCGCGGAGCGCACCAACCCCCACACTCCCGCGGCCGCCAGATCGGCGACCGCCTCACCCTCACCCGCGGCCACCGCACCCCGCGTCACCACCACCAACCGCGAGTCGGCGAACCGCTCATCGGCCAGCCACCGTCGCAGCAGATCCAGCACCCCGGCCGTCACCGCGTGCGCCGACTCCACCACGCCGGTGTTCTCGGAGGAGTCAACGGTGAACGTCACCACGTCCGGCACCGGATCCAGCGAAGCGAGGTCTCCGGTCGTCTCGGCCACGCTCACCCCGGTGGCCGATTCCGACGTCTCAGGCAGTGTGCTCCACTCCACCCGGAACAGCCCGTCCCGCTCCACGCCACGACCGCCGTCGACGGCGAGCTGGTCGGACGTGACCGGACGCAGCACCAGCGACCGCGCCGACAGCACCGGTTCCCCGGCGGCGTCCACGGCCGCCAGCGACACGGAATCGTCGCCCGTCCTGGCCAGCCGCACCCGCAGCATCGACGCGCCGGCCGCGCGCAGGCTCACCTCACCCCAGGAGAACGGCATCCGGCCGCCCTTGACCGGCTCCAGCCCGACGAACGGCACCGCGTGCAGCGCCGCGTCCAGCAGCGCCGGATGCATCCCGAACGAACCGGCGTCACCGACCTGCTCAGGCAGCGCGACCTCGGCGAACACCTCTCCGTCCGCGCCGTGCCAGGCGGCGCGGAGATTCCGGAAGACCGGGCCGTACGCGAACCCTCCGGCGGCCAGGTTCTCGTACAACTCGTCCAACTCGACGGCGGTCGCGCCCTGCGGAGGCCACACCCCCGCGTCGAACGGCGCGGCCTCGGAAATCCCGATCGCGAGCGTGCCGGTGGCATGCCGCACCCACGGCACATCGTCGGCCGCCTCGGCCGACCGGGCGTAGACGTTCACGCTCCGGTGGCCCGACTCCTGAACCGCGCCCACCCACACCTGCACCGCGACGGCGTCGCTCTCGCCCAGCACCAGCGGCGCCGTCAGGGTGAGCTCCTCCACCAGGTCACACCCGACCTGGTCACCGGCACGCACCGCCAGCTCCAGGAAACCGGTACCCGGGAAGAGCACCGTTCCGGACACGACGTGATCGGCGAGCCACGGGTGCGATCGCACCGACAACCGCCCGGTCAGCAGCACACCGTCGGAGTCGGCGAGGCCCACGGCGGCGCCCAGCAGCGGGTGCCCGGCCGTCGCCAACCCGGCCGCGGCCACGTTGCCCACGCCGGCCCTCACCCTCCTGGGCCAGAACCGCTGGTGCTGGAAGGCGTACGTCGGCAGGTCGACCCGGCGAGCGCCGGGAAGGACGGCCTTCCAGTCGATCTCCACCCCGTGCACGTGCAGTTCGGCGAGCGCCGTCATGGACGTGACCTGCTCGTCGCGGTCCCTGCGCAGCATCGGCACGAGCACGGCGTCCGACTCGTGCGCCTCCGCGTCGGTGGCGAGGGTGTCGGCGGCCATCGCGGTGAGCACCCCGTCGGGGCCCAGCTCCAGGTAGGCCCGCACGCCCTGGCCGTGCAGGGTGCGCACGCCGTCGGCGAAACGAACCGCGCCGCGGACCTGATCCACCCAGTACTCCGGCGAGCACAACTGCTCGGCCGTGGCCGCCCGCCCGGTCAACGTGGACACGATCGGGATCTCCGGCGCACCGTAGGTCAGCCTCCCGGCCACCGCCCGGAAGTCCTCCAGCATCGGGTCCATCAGCGGCGAGTGGAAGGCGTGCGACACCCGCAGCCGCTTCGTCCGCACTCCCCGCTCCTCCAGGGCGGCGGCCACCTCAAGCACCGCCTCCTCGACCCCGGAGATCACCACCGAGGACGGGCCGTTCACCGCCGCGACCGACACCTCCTTCTCCCGCCCGGCCAGCAACTCGACGACCTGCTCCTCGGCGACCTGGACCGCCACCATCGCCCCACCCTCGGGCAGCGCCTGCATCAACCGCGCCCGCGCCGCCACCAACGCACACGCGTCCTGCAACGACAGCACACCGGCCACATGAGCCGCGGCGATCTCCCCGACCGAGTGCCCGGCCAGCACGTTCGGCCGCACCTCCCACGACTCCACCAGCCGGAACAGCGCCGTCTCCACCGCGAACAGCGCCGGCTGCGCCCACCCGGTCCGATCCAGCGCCTCCGCCGCCGCCGATCCCGGCTCGGCGAACACCACCTCACGCAACGACCCGTCCAGCAGCGGGTCCAGCTCGGCGATCACCGCGTCCAGCGCCTCGGCGAACACCGGGAAACGGTCGTACAGCTCCCTGCCCACCCCGGCCCGCTGGCTGCCCTGACCGGTGAACAACACCGCCAGCTTCAGCTCGCCCGCTGCCACCCCGCGCACCACACCGGCACCCGGCAGGTCCTCGGCAACGGCCCGCAGCCCGGCCAGCGCGTCGGCCCGGTCCCCGGCGACCACCACCGCCCGGTGCTCGAACGCCGACCGCGTCGTGGCCAGTGAGAACGCCACATCGCCGAGGCTCAGATCGGGCTCGCCGTCCACGTACGAGACCATGCGTCCGGCCTGCGCGCGCAACGCCTGATCGGTGCGGGCCGACACCACCCACGGCACCACACCCGCGGCCGGAGCCCCGCCCTCTCCTTCCGGCGCTTCCGGTGCCTCCGGCCCCTGCTCCAGGATCATGTGCGCGTTGGTGCCGCTGATCCCGAACGACGACACCCCCGCCCGCCACGGGCGGTCCGTCCGAGGCCAGGGCGTGGTCTCGGTCAGCAGTTCCACCGCACCCAGAGACCAGTCCACATGCGAGGAGGGCTCGTCCACGTGCAGCGTCCGAGGCAGCACGCCGTGCCGCAGAGCCATCACCATCTTGATCACACCCGCGACACCGGCGGCGGCCTGGGTGTGACCGATGTTCGACTTCACCGACCCCAGCAGCAGCGGCCGATCCTCCGGCCGGTCCTGACCATAGGTGGCCAGCAGCGCCTGCGCCTCGATCGGGTCACCCAGCGTCGTGCCCGTACCGTGCCCTTCGACCGCGTCGACCTCGGCGGGCGACAGCCCGGAGGCGGCGAGCGCCTGGCGGATCACCCGCTGCTGGGAGGGGCCGTTCGGCGCGGTCAGGCCGTTGGAGGCGCCGTCCTGGTTCACCGCCGACCCGCGTACCACCGCGAGCACCTGGTGGCCGTTGCGGCGTGCGTCCGACAGCCGCTCCAGCACGACCATGCCCGCGCCCTCGGCCCAGCTCACCCCGTCGGCCGCGTCCGAATAGGACTTGCAGCGCCCGTCGCCGGCCAGCCCGCCCTGCGCGCTGAAGTCGATGAACGCACCCGGCGACGCCATCACCGTCACACCACCGGCCACCGCGAGCGAGCACTCACCCGAGCGCAGCGCCTGCGTCGCCAGGTGGATCGCCACCAGGGAGGAGGAACAGGCGGTGTCCACGGTCACCGCCGGACCCTCCAGGCCCAGCGTGTACGAGATCCGGCCGGACAGCACGCTTCCCGCGGTGCCGGTGCCCATGAAGCTCATCACGTCCGGGGGGAACTCAAGGCGCCCCGACCGGTAGTCGTGGTACATCATCCCGGCGAACACGCCGGTACGGCTGCCATGCAGCGAGACCGGGTCGATTCCGGCCCGCTCGATCGCCTCCCAGGAGACCTCAAGAAGCTGTCGCTGCTGCGGGTCCATCGCGAGCGCCTCACGCGGCGAGATCCCGAAGAACCCGGGATCGAACTCCCCGGCCTCGTGCAGGAACCCACCCTCACGCACGTAGCTGGTCCCGCGGTTCTCCCGATCCGGGTTGTACAGCCCGTCGAGGTCCCAGTCGCGGGTCGTCGGGAACCCGCTGATCCCGTCCCCGCCCTCGGCCACCAGCCGCCACAGATCCTCGGCGGAGTTCACCCCGCCCGGGAAGCGGCAGGCCATGCTCACGATCACGATCGGGTCGTCGTCCACCGGCGGCAGCACCGGCGGCGCCGTCTCCTGAACCTCCGCCTGCGCGCCCATGAGCTCGTCGAGCAGGTGTCTGGCCAGCACGGTCGGCGTCGGATAGTCGAACACCAGCGTGGCCGACAGGCGCAGACCCGTCGCCGCGTTCAGCCGGTTACGCAGTTCGATCACGGTGAGGCTGTCGAAGCCCAGCTCGCGGAACTCACGCCGCACCTCCACCGTGTCCGGTGTGGTGTGCCCCAACACCAGCGCCACCTCGGTCCGCACCACGTCCAGCAGGACCTCGATGCGTTCCGCGGTCCCCAGCGAGGCCAGCCTCTGCGGCAGTTTGCTCCGCACCTGCGGGGCGGCGGCCGTCGAGCGGCGTGCGGCGGGAAGCAGCCCGCTCAGCATCGGCGGCAGCTCCGTGTGCGCCCGCAGCGCCGGCATGTTCAGGCGGACAGGGGCCACCGCCGGCGCACCGGACCCGATGGCCGCGTCGAACAGCGCCATGCCCTGCGGGGGTGAGATGGGCAGCAGGCCGCTCATGCCCCACCGCTGCACGTCCGCCTGCGACATCCGGCTCGTCATCCCGACGTCCTGCGACCACGGGCCCCAGGCGAGCGACACCGCCGGCAGTCCCGCGGCTCTCCGGTGCTGGACCAGCGCGTCCAGGAACGCGTTGCCCGCCGCGTAGTTGCCCTGCCCCGCCCCGCCGAACGTTCCCGCCACCGACGAGAACACCACGAACTCCACCAGGTCCATGTCGCGGGTGAGTTCATGCAGGTGCCAGGCGGCGTCGACCTTCGGCCGCAGCACCCCGGCCAGCCGCTCCGGCGTCAGCGAGGCGATCGTGCCGTCGTCCAGCACACCCGCGGTGTGGATCACCGCCGTCAGCGGGTGCTCCTCCGGAACCCCGGCCAGCACCTCGGCCACCTGATCCCGGTCGGCCACGTCACACGCCGCGACGGTGACCTCGACCCCGTGCGCGATCAGCTCGGCCTGCAACTCCACCGCGCCCGGAGCCTCCAGACCTCGGCGGCTGGCCAGCAGCAGGTGCCGTACGTCGTGCTCGGCCACCAGGTGCCGGGCCAGCTCCGCGCCCAGACCGCCGGTGCCGCCGGTGATCAACACCGTGCCCTGCGCGTCCCAGCGCCGAGGCATGGTGAGCACGATCTTGCCGGTGTGCTTCGCCTGGCTCATGAACCGGAACGCCTCCCGGCCCCGGCGCACATCCCACGCCGTCACCGGCAACGGCCGCAACTCACCCGCCGCGAACAACTCCATCAACTCGGCGAGAATCCGCTCCAGCCGCTCAGAGCCGGCATCCATCACATCGAACCAGTGATACTCCAACCCCGGGAAACTCTCCTGCTCACGAATGTCGAGCTTGCCCATCTCCACGAACCGGCCACCCGGACGCAGCAGACGCGCCGAGGCGTCGATGAACTCACCCGTCAACGAGTTGAGCACCACATCGACGCCCCGCTCACCACACACCTCCCGGAACCGCTCCTCGAACTCCAGGGTGCGCGACGAGGCGATGTGATCGTCGGAGATGCCCATCGACCGCAGCACGCCCCACTTCGCCGGACTGGCCGTGGCGAACACCTCCACCCCGAGCCGCTGCGCCAGTTGGATCGCCGCCATGCCCACACCACCGGTGCCCGCGTGCACCAGCAGCCGCTCCCCCGCCCGCAACCGGGCCAGATCCATCAGCCCGTAGAAGGCCGTGAGGAACGTCACCGGGATCGTCGCGGCCTGTTCGAAGGAGATCCCGTCGGGGATCTTCGCCCGGACCTGGGTGCTGGTGATCGCCATCGGGCCGAAGCCGCCCTCGACCAGGCCGACCACCCGATCCCCCGGCCGCAGGTCCTCGACGCCGGGACCGACCTCAAGCACCACGCCCGCGGCCTCACCACCCATCAGGCCGACCCTGTCCTGGAACCACCCCAGCGCGTTCAACCCGTCCAGCAGGTCACGGAAGTTCACCCCCGCCGCGTGCACGGCCATCCGAACCCGTCCGGCCTCCAGGGGCTCGGCCGCCTGCGGGAACGGCAACAACTCCAGCGCGTCCAGGCTGCCCTTGGCCCGGCTGCCCAGCCGCCACGCCTTCTCACCGGCCGGAGGCAACAGGCCCGCACCCGAGGTCAGCGACGCCAACCTCGGCACCCGCACCCCACCCTCACGCACCGCCACCTGCTGCTCACCGGAAGCCAGTACGACGGGCAGCGCGGACAGGGCCGTCTCGTACTCCTCCACATCGGCCAGCAGGAAGCGGCCGGGGTTTTCCGCCTCGGCGCTGCGGACCAGTCCCCACACGGTGGCCGCGACCGGGTTCGACACGGTCTCGCTGTCATCGGTCGCGACCGCGCCCCGGGTGACGAACACCAGACGCGAGTCACCGAACCGCTCGTCGGCCAGCCACTGCTGAAGCAGGCCGAGAACCCGTGTGGTCAGCGCGTGCGCCGCCTCCACTACGTCCGTGGAGTCATCGGTGTCGATCTCGACGGTCACCAGGTCGGGCATCCTGCCGAACGGCAGTTCCAGCGAATCGAGGTCGCCGGTGAGCTCGGCCACCTCCAACCCGATCACGGCGTCCACCGGGGAGACCGTCATCGGCACGGTGACCCAGTCCAGCCGGAACAGCGAGTCCCGCTCCACCCCACGGTCGGGGGAGGCCGCGGCGACCTGGTCGGACGAGACCGGCCGCAGCACCAGGGAGCGCGCCGACAGCACCGGTGCGCCGACGGCGTCCACCGCCGTCAGCGACACGGAGTCGGCGCCGGTCACGGCCAGCCGCACGCGCAGCGCCGACGCGCCTTCGGCGCGAAGACTCACCTCGCTCCAGGAGAACGGCAGCCTTCCGCCCTCGGTCGCCTCCAGCCCGGCGAACGGCACCGCGTGCAACGCCGCGTCCAGCAGCGCCGGATGCAACCCGAACGAAGCCGCGTTCGACGTCTCCTGCTCGGGCAGGGCGATCTCGGCGAAAACCTCGCCGTCCTGGCCGCGCCAGGCGGCTTTCAGTCCCTGGAACACCGGCCCGTAGGCGAGTCCGCCCTCGGCGAGCCGGCCGTACAACCCGTCCAGCCCGATCGCGGTCGCCCCCTCGGGGGGCCACACCGTGGCGTCGAACGCGGCAGCCTGGCCGTCGCCCTCGCCCCTGGTCGTCAGCGTGCCGGTGGCGTGCCGGATCCACGGCACGTGATCCTCGGCCTCGGCCGGGCGGGCATAGATGCCGAGCACGCGCCTGCCCGACTCGTCCGGGGCACCCACCGACACCTGCACCGCGACCGCGTCGTCCTCACCCAGCACCAGCGGCGTCGCCAGCGTCAGCTCCTCCACCAGGTCGCAGCCGACCTGGTCACCCGCCCGCACCGCCAGCTCCAGGAAGCCGGTACCGGGGAAGAACACCATCCCGGCCACGACGTGATCGGCCAGCCACGGGTGCGACTGCGACGACAACCGCCCGGTCAGCAGTACGCCATCGGAGTCGGCGAGGCGAACGGCGGCGCCCAGCAGCGGATGCTCGGCCGCGGCCAGACCCAGGCCACGAGCGTCCCCGGCGCGCTTACCGGTCGGCCAGAACTGCTGACGCTGGAAGGCGTAGGTGGGCAGCGCCACCCGGCGCCCGCCCGCGAGCACCGCCTGCCAGTCGAGCGGTACCCCGTGCACGTGCAGCTCGGCCAGCGCCGCCAGGATCGCCGACTGATCATCGCGGTTTCTCCGCAGCACCGATACGAGCAGAGGATTCGCATCCGCGTTCGTGCCCGTGGCGGGGTGGTGGGCGCCTGAGTCCTCTGCCACCTGGGAACGGGCGGCCTCGTCCGAATCGGCGAGCACCCTCAGGGTGTCGTCGGCCATCGCGGTGAGCACCCCGTCGGGGCCCAGCTCCAGGTAGGCGCGCACGCCCTGGTCGTGCAGGGTGCGGACGCCGTCGGAGAAGCGGACCGCGCCCCGGACCTGCTCCACCCAGTAGTCGGGCGAACACAGCTGCTCGTCGGTGGTGGGTTCCCCGGTCAGGGTCGAGACCACCGGGATTCGCGGCGGGTCGTAGGACAGCGTCCGGACCAGGGTGCGGAAGTCCTCCAGCATCGGGTCCATCAGCGGCGAGTGGAACGCGTGCGACACCCGCAACCGCTTCGTCCGCACTCCCCGCTCCTCCAGGGCCGCGGCCACCTCCAGCACCGCCTCCTCCACCCCGGAGACCACCACCGACGCGGGGCCGTTCACCGCCGCGACCGACACCTCCTTCTCCCGCCCGGCCAGCAGCTCGACAACCTGCTCCTCGGCGACCTGGACCGCCACCATCGCCCCACCCTCGGGCAACGCCTGCATCAACCGCGCCCGCGCCGCCACCAACGCACACGCGTCCTGCAGCGACAACACCCCGGCCACATGAGCAGCGGCGATCTCCCCGACCGAGTGCCCGGCCAGCACATCGGGCCGGATCCCCCACGAGGACACCAGCCGGAACAGCGCGGTCTCCACCGCGAACAGCGCGGGCTGCGCCCAGCCGGTCCGATCCAGCGCCTCCGCCTCCGCAGACCCCGGCTCGGCGAACACCACCTCACGCAACGACCCGTCCAGCAGCGGCTCGAACTCGGCGAACACCTCGTCCAAGGCTTCGGCGAACACCGGGAACCGCTCGTACAGCTCCCGGCCCATCCCGGCCCGCTGGCTGCCCTGACCGGTGAACAACACCGCCAGCTTCAGCTCGCCCGCTGCCACCCCGCGCACCACACCCGCACCCGGCAGGTCCCCGGCCAGCGCACCCAACCCGGCGAGAACACTCTCACGGTCGCCGACCACCACCGCCCGATGATCGAACGCCGAGCGCGTCGTCGCCAGCGAGAACGCCACATCGGCCAGACCGAGATCGGTCTCACCTTCCAGGAACGACGCCAACCGCCCGGCCTGCGCCCGCAACGCCCCCGCGGATCTTCCCGACACCAGCACCGGCACCACGTCCGGCTCGACCTCGCCTCGCGGAGCCTCCGGCTCCTCGGCTTCTGACTCGGGGAACTGCTCGATGATCACATGCGCGTTGGTGCCGCTGATCCCGAACGAGGACACCCCTGCCCGCCACGGCCGCTCCACCTGCGGCCACCGCGTCGGCTCGGTCAGCAACCTCACCGCACCGGCCGACCAGTCCACGTGCGAGGACGGCGCGTCCACGTGCAACGTCCGAGGCAGCACCCCGTGCCGCATCGCGAGCACCATCTTCATCACACCCGCCACCCCCGCGGCCGCCTGGGCGTGACCGATGTTCGACTTGATCGAACCCAGCAGCAGCGGCCGATCCTCCGGCCGATCCTGACCGTAGGTCGCGAGCAGCGCCTGCGCCTCGATCGGGTCACCCAGCGTGGTACCGGTGCCGTGACCTTCCACCGCGTCGACCTCGGAGGGTTTCAAACCCGCCCCGGCCAGGGCCTGACGGATCACCCGCTGCTGAGACGGACCGTTCGGCGCGGTCAGGCCGTTGGAGGCGCCGTCCTGGTTCACCGCAGAGCCGCGTACCACCGCGAGCACCTCGTGGCCGTTGCGGCGCGCGTCCGACAGCCGCTCCAGCACGACCATGCCCGCGCCCTCGGCCCAGCTCACCCCGTCGGCCGCGTCAGAGAAAGACTTGCAGCGCCCGTCGCCGGCCAGCCCGCCCTGCGCGCTGAAGTCGATGAACGCACCCGGCGACGCCATCACCGTCACACCACCGGCCAGCGCCAGCGAGCACTCACCGCTGCGCAGCGCCTGCGCCGCCAGGTGAATCGTGACGAGAGACGATGAACACGCCGTGTCCACCGTCATCGCGGGACCTTCCAGGCCCAGCGTGTACGAGATCCGCCCCGACAGCACGCTCCCGGCGTTACCGATGCCGAAGAAGCTCATCGCCTCCGGCGGCAGCTCCACACTGGACGCGTAGTCGTGGTACATGATCCCGGCGAACACGCCGGTACGGCTGCCACGCAGCGAGAGCGGGTCGATCCCGGCCCGCTCGACCGCCTCCCACGACGTCTCCAGCAACAGTCGCTGCTGCGGGTCCATCGCCAGCGCCTCACGCGGCGAGATCCCGAAGAACCCCGGATCGAACTCCCCGGCCTCGTGCAGGAACCCCCCCTCACGCACATAACTGGTCCCCCGGCTCTCCCGATCGGGGCTGTAGAAAGCGGCCAGATCCCAGCCGCGCGTTGTCGGGAACGACGAGATCCCGTCCCCGCCTTCGTCGACCAGCCGCCACAGGTCCTCCGGAGACGTGATTCCGCCCGGATAGCGGCATGCCATCGACACGATGACGATGGGGTCGTCCGAGACCGATGCGAGCGTGGTCGGAATGATCACGTCGGCTCGTTCGCCGAGCAGCTCACCCAGCAGGAACTCCGCCAACACCACCGGAGTCGGATAATCGAACACCAACGTCGCCGGCAGCCTCAGCCCGGTCGCCGCATTCAACCGATTACGCAACTCCACCGAGGTCAACGAGTCGAAACCCAACTCCCGAAACTCCCGGCGCACCTCCACCGACTCCGGCGAAGCATGCCCCAACACCATCGCCACCTGCGCCCGCACCACCTCCACCACCAACCGCACCCGATCAGCCTCACCCAACCCCACCAACCGACCCACCAACACACCATCACCCACACCCACACCCGACACCGCCGACCGGCGAACCCCCCGCACCAACCCCCGCAACAAATGCGGCACCTCACCACCGGCCCGCACCGCCCCCACATCGAACCGCGCCGCCACCACCACCGACCCACCCGAACCCACCGCCGCCTCGAACAACCCCAACCCCTGCTCAGCCGACAACGCCACCATCCCCGAACGCGCCAACCGCCGCAGATCCACCTCACCCAACCCACCCGTCATGCCGGCCTCACGACCCCACGCCCCCCACGCCAGCGAACGCCCGGTCAGCCCCAGCCCGCGCCGATACTCCGCCAGCGCGTCCAGGAACGCGTTCGCCGCCGCGTAGTTACCCTGCCCCGCCCCACCGAACGTCCCCGCCACCGACGAGAACACCACGAACTCCGCCAGATCCTCGTCTTGGGTCAGCTCGTGCAGATGCCAGGCGGCATCCACCTTCGGCCGCAACACCACATCCAGGTCCTCGGCCGACAACGACGGGATCGTCCCATCGGCCAGCACACCCGCCGTGTGGATCACCGCCGTCAACGGATGAGCGGCATCGATCCCCGCCAGCAGCGCGGCCACCTGATCGCGATCGGCCACATCACACGCGACGACCTCGGCCTCGACCCCGTGCGCGATCAACTCCGCCTGCAACTCCACCGCACCGGGAGCGTCCAACCCCCGGCGACTGGTCAGCAGCAGACGCCGCACCCCACGCTCGGCCACCACATGCCGCGCGAACAAACCCCCCAGACCACCGGTACCACCAGTGATCAACACCGTCCCCTCGGGGTTCCAGACTCCGCTCGCCTCCCCCTCAGAGGGAGAGCCGGGCACCAGCCGCGACAGCCGCGCCACCCGCACCTCACCATCGCGCACCGCCACCTGCGGCTCGCCTGAGGCCAACACCCCGGCGAGCACACCGGGCAGTGCCGACAGCGAAGACTCCCGTCCGTCCACGTCCACCAGTACGAACCGGTCAGGATTCTCCAGCCGCGCGGAGCGCACCAAACCCCACACCGCCGCGGCCGCCAGGTCGGCCACCACCTCGCCGTCCCCTGCCGTCACCGCTTCCCTGGTCACCACCACCAGGCGCGAATCGGCGAACCGGTCATCGGCCAGCCACCCCTGCGCCACGTCCAGAACGCGAGCGGTCAGCGCATGCGCCGACTCCACCACTTCGCCCGCCGGATCCGAGACCGCCTCCATCAGCACCACACCCGGCACCGGCCCCGCCTCAACCAGCGACGCCAGATCCGCATGCGTGGAGGCCGCTCGTCCGGTCGCCTGCCAAGCGCGGGTGATGTCCAGAACGTCCTGGCCGAGTATCGCCGTCGGGAGCGCGTCAGCCGCCGGGAGATCCACCGACGACGTCCACTCCACCTGGAACAAAGCATCCCTACCCGCACCCCCACCAGAGGTGGCCAACACCTCCGACGCCACCGGCCGCAACACCAACGACCGCGCCGACACCACCAAACCCCCACCCCCATCCACCGCCACCACAGAAACCGCATCACCCCGAGTCCTCACCAACCGCACCCGCAACACCGACGCCCCACCCGCATGCAAACACACCCCACCCCACGAGAACGGCAACCGCCCACCCTCAGCCTCGTCCAACCCCACGAACGGCACCGCATGCAAAACCGCATCCAACAACGCCGGATGCACCCCGAACGACCCCGCACCCGACACCACCTGCTCAGGCAGCACAACCTCCGCGAACACCTCACCCTCAGAACCCCGCCACGCCCTCCTCAACCCCCGAAACACCGGGCCGTACTCCAACCCACCCTCAGCCAACCCCTCATACACCCCGTCCAACTCGATCACCGACGCACCCCGCGGCGGCCAAACCTCCGTCTCGAAACGCGTGACGACCTCACCACCGGCCCCCGTGACCTGCCCTCGGTCTTCCCCGACGTGGCCACCGCTCGCCAGCACACCCGAGGCATGCCGCACCCAGCCATCGTGATCACCGGCATCGGCCGGCCGGGCATGGACGCTCACCTCACGCCGCCCGGACTCGTCGGCCGGCCCCACCCGCACCTGCACCGCGACCGCGTCGTCCTCACCCAGTACCAGCGGCGTGGTCAGGGTCAGCTCCTCGACCAGGTCGCAGCCGACCTGGTCACCCGCGCGGATCGCCAGCTCCAGGAAGCCGGTACCCGGGAAGATCACCATCCCGCCCACCGCGTGATCCGCCAGCCACGGATGCGACCGCAGCGACAACCGTCCCGTCAGCAGCGCGTCACCGGAATCGGCCAGGCCCACGGCCGCGCTCAGCAGCGGATGGCCCGCCGCCTCCTGTCCCAGACCGCGAGCATCCGCGATTCGCCCGACACTCGGCCAGAACCACTGGTGCTGGAAGGCATAGGTCGGCAACTCCACCCGGCGCCCGCCCGCGAGCACCGCTTCCCAACCGATCGCCACGCCACGCACGTGCAGCTCGGCGAGAGCCGTCATGATCGCCGACTGCTCGTCCCTGTCCCCGCGCAGCACCGGCACCGCCACCGCGCCCGTTTCACCCGCGAACGCGACAGAAGAGCCCTCGGCCCTCGGATCGGAACCGGCAAACTCGGCGAGGGTGTCGGACGCCATCGCGGCGAGCACACCGTCGGGGCCCAGCTCCAGATACGCCTGAACCCCCTGAGCGTGCAGCGTACGGACACCGTCGGCGAAGCGAACCGCAGCGCGCACCTGCTCCACCCAGTACTCCGGCGAACACAACCACTCCGCACCGGCCACCTGCCCGGTCAACGTCGACACGACCGGAATCCTCGGCGCACCGTAGGTCAGCGACCCCGCCACCGCCCGGAACTCCTCCAGCATCGGATCCATCAACGGCGAATGGAACGCGTGCGACACCCGCAACCGCCTCGTCCGCACCCCCCGCTCCTCCAGAGCGGCGGCCACCTCCAGCACCGCCTCCTCAACCCCGGAGACCACCACCGAGGACGGACCGTTCACCGCCGCGACCGACACCTCCTTCTCCCGCCCCACCAGCAGCTCGGCGACCTGCTCCTCGGAAGCCGCCACCGCCACCATCGCCCCACCGGCAGGCAGCGCCTGCATCAACCGCGCCCGACCCGCCACCAACGCGCACGCGTCCTTCAGCGACAACACCCCCGCCACATGAGCGGCGGTGATCTCTCCGATCGAGTGACCGGTCAGCACATCGGGCCGGATCCCCCAGGACTCCACCAGCCGGAACAGCGCGGTCTCCACCGCGAACAACGCCGGCTGCGCCCACCCCGTCCGATCCAGCAACCCCGCCTCAACCGACCCCGGCTCGGCGAACACCACCTCACGCAACGAGCGACTCCGGTAATGCTCGGCCGCCTCGCTGTCCGGCTCCCCCTCGAACTTCTCCAGCAGCGGATCCAGCTTCGCGATCACCTCGTCCAGCGCCTGCGCGAACACCGGGAAACGGTCGTACAGTTCCCGGCCCATCCCGGCCCGCTGCGACCCCTGACCGGTGAACAGGAACGCCAGCTTCGGTTCGCCCGCTGCCAGCCCGCGCACCACACCCGCGCCCGGCAGACCCTCGGCCAGCGCACCCAGCCCGGCCGGCACACTCTCACGGTCGCCGACCAGCACCGCCCGATGCTCGAACGCCGACCGCGTCGTCGCCAGCGAGAACGCCACATCGGCCAGCCCCAGACCGGGCTCACCCTCCAGGAACGACGCCAACCGCCCGGCCTGCGCCCGCAACGCCTCCGCCGTACGACCCGACACCACCACCGGCAGCACGCCCGCAGGTGCCTCGCTCCGCGAAACCTCTTCGGGTTCCGGCGCCTCCGGCCCCTGTTCGATGATCACGTGCGCGTTGGTGCCGCTGATCCCGAACGAGGACACACCCGCCCGCCACGGCCGCTCCACCTGCGGCCACCGCGTCGGCTCGGTCAGCAACCTCACCGCACCGGCCGACCAGTCCACGTGCGAGGACGGCGCGTCCACGTGCAACGTCCGAGGCAGCACACCATGCCGCATCGCGAGCACCATCTTCATCACACCCGCCACACCCGCAGCCGCCTGCGTGTGACCGATGTTCGACTTGATCGAACCCAGCAGCAGCGGCCGATCCTCCGGCCGATCCTGACCGTAGGTCGCCAGCAGCGCCTGCGCCTCGATCGGGTCACCCAGCGTGGTGCCGGTCCCGTGCGCCTCCACCACGTCCACGTCGGCCGACGACAGTCCGGCGCCGGCGAGCGCCTGGCGGATCACCCGCTGCTGAGAGGGACCGTTCGGCGCGGTCAGGCCGTTCGACGCGCCGTCCTGGTTCACCGCAGAGCCGCGCATCACCGCGAGTACTTCGTGGCCGTTGCGGCGCGCGTCCGACAGCCGCTCCAGCACCAGCACCCCGATGCCTTCGGACCAGCTCGTGCCGTCCGCCGCGTCGGCGAACGCCTTGCACCGCGCGTCGCCGGCCAGTCCGCCCTGCGCGCTGAAGTCGATGAACGCACCCGGCGACGCCATCACCGTCACACCACCGGCCACCGCGAGCGAGCACTCACCCGAACGCAGCGCCTGCGCCGCCAGATGCATCGCCACCAGCGAGGACGAGCAGGCGGTGTCCACCGTCATCGCGGGACCCTCCAGGCCCAGCGTGTACGAGATCCGCCCCGACAGCACACTCCCGGCGTTGCCGGTACCGAAGAAGCTCATCACATCCGGCGGGAACTCCACGCTGGACGCGTAGTCGTGATACGACACTCCGGCGAACACGCCGGTGCGGCTGCCCTTCAGCGAGATCGGGTCCATGCCCGCCCGCTCGATCGCCTCCCAGGTGGTCTCCAGCAGCAGGCGCTGCTGCGGGTCCATCGCGAGCGCCTCACGCGGCGAGATCCCGAAGAACCCGGGATCGAACTCCCCGGCCTCGTGCAGGAACCCACCCTCACGTACGTAACTGGTGCCGGGCCTCTCGCGGTCCGGGCTGTAGAAAGCGGCCAGATCCCAGCCGCGCGTCGTCGGGAAAGACGAGATCCCGTCCCCGCCCTCGGCCACCAACCGCCACAGATCCTCCGGCGAGGACACCCCGCCCGGATAACGGCATGCCATGCCCACGATCACGATCGGGTCGTCGGCCACCGGCATCACGGACGCGGGGATGATCACGCCGGCTCGTTCGCCGAGCAGCTCACCCAGCAGGAACTCCGCCAACACCACCGGAGTCGGATAATCGAACACCAACGTCGCCGGCAGCCTCAGCCCGGTCGCCGCGTTCAACCGATTACGCAACTCCACCGAGGTCAACGAGTCGAAACCCAACTCCCGAAACTCCCGGCGCACCTCCACCGACTCCGGCGAAGCATGCCCCAACACCATCGCCACCTGCGCCCGCACCACCTCCACCACCAACCGCACCCGATCAGCCTCACCCAACCCCACCAACCGACCCACCAACACACCATCACCGACACCCACACCCGACACCGCCGACCGGCGAACCCCCCGCACCAACCCCCGCAACAAATGCGGCACCTCACCACCGGCCCGCACCGCCCCCACATCGAACCGCGCCGCCACCACCACCGAACCACCCGAACCCACCGCCGCCTCGAACAACCCCAACCCCTGCTCAGCCGACAACGCCACCATCCCCGAACGCGCCAACCGCCGCAGATCCACCTCACCCAACCCACCCGTCATGCCGGCCTCACGACCCCACGCCCCCCACACCAACGACAACCCCGCCAACCCCTCAGCCCGACGCACCCCCACCAACGCGTCCAAGAACGCGTTCGCCGCCGCGTAGTTGCCCTGCCCCGCCCCACCGAACGTCCCCGCCACCGACGAGAACACCACGAACTCCGCCAGATCCTGACCTTGGGTCAGCTCGTGCAGATGCCACGCCGCATCCACCTTCGGCCGCAACACCACATCCAGATCCTCGGCCGACAACGACGGGATCGTCCCATCGGCCAGCACACCCGCCGTGTGGATCACCGCCGTCAACGGGTGTTCCTCCGGCACCTCGGCCAGCAGCGCCGCCACCTGATCGCGATCGGCCACATCGCACGCCGCGACCGTGACCTCGACCCCGTGCGCGATCAACTCCGCCCGCAACTCCACCGCACCCGGAGCGTCCAACCCCCGCCGACTCACCAGCAGCAGGTGCCGTATCCCACGCTCGGCCACCACATGCCGCGCGAACAACGCCCCCAGACCACCGGTACCACCAGTGATCAACACCGTCCCCTCGGGATCCCACGAGCGGACGTCGCCACCGGCGTTCGAATCCGGCGTCACCCGCGCCAGCCTCGGCACCCACACCTCACCCCCGCGCACCGCCACCTGCGGCTCACCGGAGGCCAGCACTCCGGCCAGTACGGACGAGGACAGTTCGTCGTCGATGTCGACCAGGACGAACCGGCCAGGATTCTCCGACTGGGCACTGCGGACGAGCCCTCGCGCCGCCGCCACGACCGGGTCCGGCGCCTTTTCGCCGTCCTCACCGGCCACGACCCCACCCCGGGTGACGAACACCAGGCGCGAATCGGCGCACCGGTCATCGGCCAGCCACCCCTGCAGCACGTCCAGAACATGCGAGGTCAGCTCGTGCACCGACTCCGCGACCCCGCCGACCCGGCCGGAGACCGCTTCCGCCAGCACCACACCCGGCACCGGCCCCGCCTCAACCAGCGACAGCAGATCCACGTGAACCGGCACCGGATCCCCACCCGAATCCCCGCCCGCCCGCAGCGTGGCGGCGACACCCAACGTGTCCTGGCCGAGTACCGCCGTCGGGAGCGCGTCAGCCGCCGGGAGACCCACCAGCGGCGTCCACTCCACCTGGAACAAAGCATCCCTACCCGCACCCCCAACAGAAGCGGCCACCACCTCAGAGCCGACCGGCCGCAACACCAACGACCGCGCCGACACCACCGGCGCACCCGTCACATCCGCCGCCAGCAGCGACACCGAATCCGCGCCCGTCCTGGCCAGCCGCACCCGCAGCACCGACGCCCCGCCCGCGTGCAGACACACCTGCTCCCAGGAGAACGGCAACCGCCCACCCTCGGCATCGTCCAACCCCACGAACGGCACCGCATGCAACACCGCATCCAACAACGCCGGATGCACCCCGAACGACCCCGCACCCGACACCACCTGCTCAGGCAGCACAACCTCCGCGAACACCTCACCGTCGGCGCCGCGCCAGGCCGCCCGCAGCCCCTGGAACACCGGGCCGTACTCCAACCCGCTCGCGGCGAGCCCTTCGTACACCCCGTCCAACTCGATCACCGACGCACCCCGCGGCGGCCAAACCTCCGTCTCGAACGACACAGCGGCGCGGTCTCCGGCCGTCAGCACACCGGTCGCGTGCTCGACCCACGGCTCCTCATCGGCCGCCTCGGCCGACCGGGCGTGAACGCTCACCTCACGCCGACCCGACTCGTCGGCCGACCCCACCCACACCTGCACCGCGACCGCGTCCCGCTCACCCAGCACCAGCGGCGTGGTCAGGGTCAGCTCCTCGATCACATCGCAGCCGGCCTGGTCCCCCGCCCGCACGACCAGTTCCACGAACACGCTGCCCGGCACCATCACCGAACCCATCACCACGTAGTCGGCCAGCCACGGATGCGACCCCAGCGACAGACGACCGGTCAGCAGCACCCCGTCGGAGCCGGCCAGCCCGACCGCCGCACCCAGCAGCGGATGGCCGGTGGCCGCCAACCCGGCGGCCGCCAGGTTCCCCACCCGCGCACCCGCGCCGTCGGGCCAGAAACGCCGGCGCTGGAACGCGTACGTCGGCAGCGCCACCCGGCGCCCGCCCGCGAGCACCGCCTCCCAGTCCACCGTCACGCCACGCACGTGCAGTTCGGCGAGAGCCGTCATGATCGCCGACTGCTCGTCCCGGTCCCCGCGCAGCACCGGCACCGCCACCGCGTCCGCCCCGGCCACCACGTCCGCGACGGGCCGATCCTCGGCGGCGAGGGTGTCGGACGCCATCGCGGCGAGCACCCCATCGGGGCCGAGCTCCAGGTAGGCGCGCACGCCCTGGCCGTGCAGGGTACGGATGCCGTCGGCGAAGCGAACCGCGCCCCGGACCTGCTCCACCCAGTAATCCGGCGAGCACAACTGCTCTGCCGTGGCGGGTTCCCCGGTCAGGGTCGAGACCATCGGGATTCGCGGCGGGTCGTAGGTCAGTGTCCGGGCCAGGGTGCGGAAGTCCTCCAGCATCGGGTCCATCAGCGGCGAGTGGAACGCGTGCGACACCCGCAACCGCTTCGTCCGAACTCCCCGAGCATCCAACTCGGCCGCGACGGCCAGCACCGCCTCCTCAACGCCGGAGATCACCACCGACGCGGGGCCGTTCACCGCCGCGACCGACACCTCACCCTCACGCCCGGCCAGCAGCTCGACAACCTGCTCCTCGGCGACCTGGACCGCCACCATCGCCCCACCCTCGGGCAACGCCTGCATCAACCGCGCCCGACCCGCCACCAGCGCGCACGCGTCCTTCAGCGACAACACCCCCGCCACATGCGCCGCCGTGATCTCCCCGACCGAGTGACCGGCCAGCACATCCGGCCGCACCCCCCACGAGGACACCAACCGGAACAACGCCGTCTCCACCGCGAACAACGCCGGCTGCGCCCAGCCGGTCCGATCCAGCGCCTCCGCCTCCGCAGACCCCGGCTCGGCGAACACCACCTCACGCAACGACCCGTCCAGCAGCGGCTCGAACTCGGCGAACACCTCGTCCAACGCCTCGGCGAACACCGGGAACCGGTCATACAACTCCCGACCCATCCCGGCCCGCTGACTGCCCTGACCGGTGAACAGGAACGCGACCTTGCCCTGCCGTCCGCTCTGTCCCAGCAGGACGCCCGCGCCCGGTCGGCCCTCGGCCGCGGCTCGTAGCCCGGCCACGACATCCTCGCGCGCACCGGCCAGTACGGCGGCCCGGTGCTCGAAGACCGATCGCGTCGAGACGAGGGAGAAGGCGATGTCGGTCAGATCAAAATCAGGTTCGGCGTCCAGGTGTGACACCAGCCGTTCGGCCTGTGCCCGCAGCGCCTCCGCCGTACGACCGGAGATCAGCACCGGGGGCACATCCGGGGTCACCGCCGGATACCAGTCCTCCGTGTTCACCTCGATTCGCTTGTCGTGCGGCGCCTGCTCGATGATCACGTGCGCGTTGGTGCCGGTGAGACCGAACGAGGACACTCCCGCCCGCCACGGCCGCTCCACCTGCGGCCACCGCGTCGGCTCGGTCAGCAACCTCACCGCACCGGCCGACCAGTCCACGTGCGAGGACGGCGCGTCCACGTGCAACGTCCGAGGCAGCACCCCGTGCCGCATCGCGAGCACCATCTTCATCACACCCGCCACACCGGCCGCCGCCTGCGTGTGACCCAGGTTCGACTTCACCGAACCCAACAGCAGCGGCCGATCCTCCGACCGATCCTGACCATAGGTCGCGAGCAGCGCCTGCGCCTCGATCGGGTCACCCAGCGTCGTACCCGTGCCGTGCGCCTCCACCACGTCCACGTCGGCGGGGTTCAGCCCGGCGCTGCCCAGCGCCTGGCGGATCACCCGCTGCTGCGAAGGACCGTTCGGCGCGGTGAAGCCGTTGGAGGCGCCGTCCTGGTTCACCGCCGACCCGCGCAGGACCGCGAGGACCTGATGGCCGTTGCGCTGGGCGTCCGACAGCCGCTCCAGGACCAGCACGCCCACGCCCTCGGCCCAACCCGTGCCGTCCGCCGCGTCGGCGAACGCCTTGCACCGGCCGTCGGGCGCCAGCCCGCCCTGCCGGGTGAACTCCACGAACGCACCTGGGGTGGCCATCACGGTCACCCCGCCCGCCAGCGCCAGCGAGCACTCACCGCTGCGCAGCGCCTGCGTCGCCAGGTGCACCGCCACCAGCGACGACGAGCAGGCCGTGTCCACCGTCACCGCCGGCCCCTCCAGGCCAAGCGTGTACGAGAGCCGGCCGGAGGCCGCGGCCGCGCCCATGCCGGTCCCGATGTTGCCCTCGAGGTCGGCCAGTGAGCCGACCATCAGATAGGAGTAGTCCTGGCCGCTCATGCCGACGAAGACCCCGGTACGGCTACCGCGCAGCTTGGCCGCGTTGATCCCGGCCCGCTCGACGGCCTCCCACGACACCTCAAGAAGGAGTCGCTGCTGCGGATCCATCGCGAGCGCCTCGCGCGGCGAGATCCCGAAGAAACCGGGGTCGAAGTCCGCGACGTCGCTGATGAAGGCGCCCTTGTCGGTGTCACTCCGAGGCCGGCCGTCCGAATCGCGGGCCGCCAGCAGGTCGAGATCCCAGTCGCGGTCGGACGGGAAGCCCGAGGTGGCGTCACCACCTTCGGCGATCAGCCGCCACAGATCCTCGGGCGAGGACACCCCGCCGGGGAACCGGCAGCTCATCGCCACGATGGCGATCGGTTCCGTGGTGACCGCGACCAGCTTCTGGTACTGACGCCTTAGCCGTTCGGCCTCCTTCATGGAGGTCCGGAGCGCCTGTACGACCTGCTCACTGGGCGTATCCATCACAGCCTCCGTACGTCGGGCGGGGTCGGGAAACCTGCGTCCGGCGTCGCCGGTACCAGGACACCCACCACCGCCGCGTCGATCGCGTCAGTCACCACGGCCCTCTCCGCACGCACCGGCACGCGGTGTCCTCACCCGGCGAGGCGTCCCCACCGGAGAGGGGAGGCGGTAGCACGGGTCTCCACATGGTCGAAGAGGAGGACCGGCGGTATGCACGACGGGACTCCCGCTGAGAGAGAGGTCGTCGAGCATGCCATCCATTCGGCGAAGTTAGGCCGATGGCGACTCGGCAAACGCCTAGTCTTTGGGAAGCCCGGCGCGCCGGCCGCGCCCACGGCACCGCCTCCGGGCGCCCTCGACCGCGCGGACCACCTCCGGGAGAGACCGGTCGAGCCCACGATCCCGCGCCCCGGGAAAACTAGTGATCCCCCTAATGTCGCCGCGATACCGTGCGGGCACGCCGGCGTCGGAGCAGGGAAGACGCGCACGGCGAGGACGGATCCGCACCGGAGCAGGCGCCCGCGCGTCACTGGCTGTTCGAACGGTCCGGCTCCCGCGATGGAGGTGTGTGTGATGGGCGAGGGCCGCAAGCCAGTGCTGTTCGTCAGCAATCCGGGGGCCGGTGTCTTCAACCCCCTGCGCGTGATCGCCGCCGAGCTCGCCAGGCGTGGCACGGAGGATCTGTGGTTCGCGACGGATGAGTCCTGCAGGGCCGACATCGAGAGCATCGACGAGGGAAGCGGCGTACGGTTCGCCTCGCTCGGCGAGACGGATCCCCTGCAATCCCCCGCCGACTGGGACGACGAGATGTACCGGCTGGCCACCCAGCGGTCCCGCTGGAAGGCACACCACGCGGTGGTGCGGCGCGGGTTCGACCCCGACAGCGGGGAGCAGAAGTATCTGGCACTCGACGCCCTGGTCGAGGAGCTGAAACCGGCTCTCATGATCTTTGACAGCGTGAACCCCGTCGCGCTCATGATCGCGCTCAGGAGGAACATCCCGTACGTCCTCAGCTCGCCCTTCCTGCCGAGCAATCTGCTCATCACCAGGACACCGCGCGGATTCCCCATGCTGCACACCGGGCTGCCCCTGGACATGTCGTTCCCGCAGCGGGTCTACAGCAACGTGTTCAAGATCCGGGCCGCGCTGATGTTCCTGCACCCGAGGATGCTGAGGCTCGCGCTCAAGGGCATCTCGTACGCGAAACAGATCCAGCTGCCGAAGGAGGCGCTCCGTCCGTCGGCGAAGGTCGACCGCGCCGATCTCGTCCTGTGCTACACGGTCTTCGGGCTGGAGTACCCGTTTCCCCTTCCCGACAAGTTCCACCTGGTCGGCGCGATCATCCCGCCGTTGCCCGAGGCGCAGGACGACCGTGACCTGTCCGGCTGGCTCGACGCCAACCCCTCCGTGGTCTACGTCGGACTCGGCACCATCACCCGGCTGACCCGTCCCGAGGTGCACGCGCTGGTGGAGGTCGCCCGCCGGTTGGACGGCAGGCACGCCGTGCTGTGGAAGCTCCCTGCCGGGCAGCAACAGTTCCTCCCTCCCCGGGAGGAGCTGCCGCCGAACCTCAGGATCGAGAGCTGGATTCCCTCCCAGCTCGACGTGCTGGCCCATCCCAACGTCGCCCTCTTCTTCAACCACGGCGGCGCGAACGCCTTCCACGAGAGCCTGTATTTCGGCAAGCCGCAGGTCATCCGCCCGCTGTGGGTCGACTGCTACGACCAGGCGGTGCGCGGCGTGGACAGCGGGGTGAGCCTCACCCTCGACGACCCGCAGACCATCGACGTCGACGACGTGGTCGGCAAGATCACCCAGGTGCTGGACACCCCTTCCTTCCGTGAGCGCGCCGAGTTCTTCGCCAAGGCGCAGCAGGAGGCGGGAGGCACCCGGGTGGCCGCCGATCTGATCCTGGGCAACCCGGCGCTGAAACGATCCGACCAGGTAATGCCGAAGGACGTGGCGACATCATGAAAACGCACAGCGGCGACCCGACATCCATCGAGTTCCCGAGGCGGCGGCGCGGGCAGCTCTCTCCGCCCGACGAGTACGCCTCGCTCAGGGAACAGCCGGGACCGGTCAGGTCGGCGCTGCCGGGAGGCAGCACCGTGTGGCTGGTCGCCAGGCACGACGACGTGCGCGCCGTGCTCACCGATCCCCGGATCAGCGCCAGCCCCCTGCACGAGGGCTTTCCGACGATCGGGCGCAACGGGACGGTGCCTCCGCCCGACCAGATCCCCGGCTGGTTCGTCGCGTACGACCCGCCGGAGCACACCCGCTTCCGCAAGGCCCTCATCCCCGAGTTCACCGTACGGCGGGTCGCCGAGCTCCGCCCTGCCGTCCAGCGGGTCGTCGACACCTGTATCGACGACATGCTCAACGCCGGCACCACCGCCGACCTGGTGTCCGCGTTCGCGCTGCCGGTGCCTTCGCTGATCATCTGTGAGCTGCTCGGCGTGCCGCGTACCGACCGTGAGCTCTTCGAGTCGAGGACGCGCGTCCTGGTGACCCTCACGTCGACCGACGACGAACGCGAGTCCGCGACCAAGGACCTGCTGCTGTACATCTCCAAGCTGATCACCATGAAGCAGCGGTTCCCCGGCAGGGACCTGACCAGCCGGCTGCTGTCGGCCGGGGTGCTCACCCCCAAGGAGATCTCCGGTGTCGCCCTGCTGCTGCTGATCGCCGGGCACGAGACGACGGCGAACAACATCGCGCTCGGCGTGGTCATGCTGCTGCTGAACCGGCAGTGGATCGGCGCGCCCGGAGTGGTGGAGGAGGTGCTGCGTTACCTGTCCGTCGCCGACCGGGTCGCGCTCCGCGTGGCCCTGGAGGACGTCGAGATCGGCGGGCACGTCATCAAGGCCGGCGAGGGCATCGTGCCGCTCGGTGCCGCGGCGAACCACGACCATGACGCGTTCGAGCGGGCCGACGAGTTCGATCCGAGCCGTTCGGCCCGCCACCACGTCGCGTTCGGGTACGGCGTGCACCAGTGTCTCGGGCAGAACCTCGTCAGGATCGAGATGGAGACCGTCTTCACGTCCCTGTTCCAGCGGATTCCGACCCTTCGGCTCGACGGCGCGGTCGAGGACCTGCCGTTCAAGTACGACGGTGTGCTGTTCGGGCTGCACGAGCTCCCGGTCCGCTGGTGACGGCGCCACAGGCTCCCGGCCGGTCATCGTCGGTCCCGGTCTTTCAAGGATGAGGAATGTCATGCGTGTCAATGTGAACGCCGAGCACTGCGTCGGCGCCGGCCAGTGCGTGCTCATCGCGCCGGAGGTCTTCGACCAGAACGACGAGGGAACCGTCATGGTCCTGGTCGAGACCCTGGACGACTCCGCTCGGATCGGCGCCCGGGAGGCGGTCCTCGCCTGCCCGTCGAGGTCCATCTCGCTGTCCGAGAGCTGAGGACCGTACCGGGCGGGTGATCGCACCCCGCCCGCACGAACCCGACCCGGCCGGGTCGACGCACCCCCGGCCGGGTCGATTCGCGTTCCCGGCCGCTCCCCTCTGCTCCCGCCCCCGGTGATCCCCCACGCGGGCGTGACCTTGCGAAGACCGACGTTCCCCAGTCTCTCCGGATACGTGGGTCCCCCACACGGTCGGGACCACGACGCCGAGACGGCAGGACCGCGGAAACCCGGGACGACGGGACGGCGGAGCTCGTCGAGCTCCGCCGTCGCGGGCCGCCCGCGCCCCCGAGGCGCCGGTCCTGATCGTCTTGCCGACTCCGCCCTACTGGCCTCCACCCTCAAGGGCCGCCCGCACCAGCTCGTCGAGTCCCATCGCGTCGAGCGCGTCGCCCGCGTCCTCGTCGGCATCGTCGTCGACAGGACTCTGCTGGTCACCGGCCAGGTGCAGCAGCGCGTCCAGCACGCCGATCTCCCGCAGCCTCGCCATGGACAGTGACGCGAACAGCGCCCGGACCCGCGCCTCCTCCTCGCCGCCACCGTTCACGCCGTTCATGCCCGAGGCCGCGCCCGTCTCCGGCAGAAGCTGGGCGATCACGTGTTCGGCGAGGGCCTGCGGGGTCGGATAATCGAAGATCAGCGTGGAGGGCAGCTTCAGCCCCGTCGAGGCCGTGAGCCGGTTTCGCAGCTCGATCGCGCTGAGGGAGTCGAATCCGAGGTCCCTGAACGCCTGGTCGGCGCCGATCACCTCGCGACCCGAGTGCCCGAGGACCATCGCGATCTGATCGCGCAGCACGTCGAGCAGCACACCGAGCCGTTCGGGTCCCGCGAGGACGGCCAGCCTGTCCCGCAGGGCGGACGCCGACCGTGAGGTCTCCTGCGCCGAACCCTCCGACTCGACCAGCTCACGGTATCCCGGCAGCTCGCACAGCAGCCGGCTGGGCCGTCCCGCCGTGTAGGAGCGGACGAACCGCTCGTGCTCGATGTCGGCGACCACCGCGATCGGCTCACCGCCGGCGACGAGGCCGCTCAACGCGGCGACCGCGAGTTCGGGGTCCATCGGGCGTACGCCCATGCGCCGGGACGCCTCCTGCGCCGCGGCCACCTCCGCCATGCCGCCGCCGGCCCAGGCGCCCCACGCCACCGCCGTGGCCGCGGCCCCGCGTTCGCGGCGCCGCTCCGCCAGGCCGTCCAGCACCGCGTTGGCGGCGGCGTAGTTGCCCTGGCCGGGGGTGCCGAGCGTCCCCGCCGCGGAGGAGAACAGCACGAACACCGGCAGATCCATGTCCCGCGTCAGCTCGTCCAGCACGACCGCCGGTGCCACCTTGGCCCGGAACACCGTCTCGAACCGTTCCCTGGTCAGGCCGTCCACCACGCCGTCGTCGACCACGCCGGCGGCGTGCACCACACCGGTGAGCGGGAACTCGGCCGGGATGTCGGCCAGCACGGCGGCGAGCGCGTCCGGGTCGGCCGCGTCGCAGGCCGCGACGGTCACCCGGGCGCCCAGCTCCGACACCTCGTCGCGCAGTTCGGCGGCCCCGGGGGCCTCCATCCCTCGTCGGCTGACCAGCACCAGGTGCTCCGCGCCGTGCCGGGCCAGCCAGCGGGCCAGGTGTCCGCCGAGCGCGCCGGTGCCACCGGTGATGAGTACGGTTCCCGACGGCGTCCACTCGCCGGGCTCGCCGCTCTGGCCCGCCGGGTCCTGCACCAGCCGCCGGGCGTACGTGCCGGAGGCCCGGACGGCGATCTGGTCCTCGCCGTCCAGACCGGCCAGCACGCTCGCGAGCCGCCGCGCCGCTTCCCGGTCGAACCCCTCCGGCAGGTCGATCAGGCCGCCCCATCGCTGCGGGTGCTCCAGCGCGGCGACCCGGCCGAGACCCCAGATCGCGGCCTGAGCCGGATCGCGCAGGGCCTCGCCGGGCTCGGCCGCGACAGCGCCCCGGGTGAGGCACCACAGCGGCGCTTCGACACCGGCGTCGCCCAGCGCCTGGATCAGCGACGTCGTGAGGGCCAGGCCGTCGGGAAGCACAGTGTGCCCGAGGCTCCCGGCATTCCCCAGGTTCCCGGCGCCCGCGGACTCCCGCAACGCCAGGAACGAGACCACTCCGGCGAGCGGCCGGTCGCCGGCGAGCGAGCCCAGCCGCTCCGCCAGCGCGGCCCGATCCGAAGGCACCGCGGCGAGGTCGGCCACCTCAACGCGGACCACGTCGGCACCGAGCGCGTCGATCACCGAGCCCGTCCAGGCGTCGGCGCGCAGTTCCTCGGGCAGCACCACCAGCCACGGGCCGGCCGGACCGGTCCGCGAGCTCCGGCCGGGTGCGGCCGCGCCGTCACCGGTGAGAGGCTTCCAGGCGATCCGGTACCGCCAGGAGTCCATCGTGTACTTCCGGCGCCGCTCCCGGCGCCACGACGACAGCGCCGGCAGCACCTTGGTCAGCGCGTCGCCGTCCACGTCGAGCCGCGACGCCAGCGCCTTGGAGTCCTCCTCCTCGACGGCCGCCCAGAACTCGGCGTCCACCGGGTCCGCCGTCGAATCCGCCGTGCCGTTCCGGTCCGCCGCGCGGGCCGGGCCCGGGTGACCGGCGTCGGGCCAGAACCGCTCGTGCTGGAACGCGTACGTCGGCAGGTCCACCTGCCGGGCGCCCGTGTCGGCGAGGACCGAGGTCCAGTCGGGGCTCATCCCGTGCACGTGCAGCCGGGCGAGGGCGGTGAGGACGGTCCGGTGCTCGTCTCGGTCCCTGCGCAGCAGGGAGACCAGCTCGGCCTCGGCGGTGACGGTCTCCCGTGCCATCGCGGTGAGGGTTCCGTCCGGGCCGATCTCGATGTAGCGGGTCACCCCCGCCTCGTGCGCCGCCCGGATCCCGTCGGCGAACCGTACGGCGTTCCGCACGTGTGTCACCCAGTAGTCCGGAGAGCACAGCTCGGCCGTGACGGCGCCGCCGGTGACGTTCGAGATCACCGGGATGCGCGGCTCGGAGTAGGAGACGCCTTCGGCGACCGCGCGGAAGTCCGCCAGCATCGGCTCCATCAGCGGCGAGTGGAACGCGTGCGAGACCCGCAGCCGCCTCGTCCTGTGACCGCTGTCGGCCAGTGTGCCGGCCACGTCGAGCACCGCCCGCTCCGCCCCGGCTATCACCACGGATTCCGGGCCGTTGACCGCGGCGACGGAGACCTGTCCCTCGTACCCGGACAGCGCCCGCAGCACCTCCTCCTCGCCCGCCTGGACGGCGACCATCGCGCCGCCGGCCGGAAGCGCCGCCATGAGCGCGCCCCTCGCCGCCACCAGCGCGCAGGCGTCCCCGAGGGACAGCACGCCCGCGACGTGCGCCGCGGCCAGTTCGCCGACCGAGTGTCCGATCAGCACGTCAGGGGTGAGACCCCACGACTCCAGCAGGCGGAACAGGGCCACCTCGACCGCGAACAGCGCCGGCTGTGCCCACCCGGTCCCGTCGAGCAGCTCTGCCTCGGGGGTTCCCGCCGGGGCGAAGAGGATCTCCCTCAGCGGGCGGTCCAGCCTGGCGTCCAGCTGCGCCAGCACGGCGTCGAGCGCGTCGGCGAAGACCGGGAACCTGTCGTACAGCTCGCGGCCCATCTCCGGCCGCTGGCTGCCCTGGCCGGTGAACAGGAACGCCGTCCTGCCCGGTCGCCCGAGAGCGCCGTCGAGCACGTGCGGGGCCGGGGTTTCGTCCGCCGCCGCCCGCAGACCGTCCAGCAGCTCCGTACGGCTGCCGGCCAGGACGACGAGTCGCTGCCTGAAGCTCGACCGGGTGGTGGCGAGGGAGTAGGCGAGGTCGGCCAGGCCGAGGTCCGGGTGTTCGGCGAGGTGGTCGAGCAGGCGCCGCGCCTGTGCCCGCACCGCGGCCGGGGTCTTCGCCGACAGCGGGACCGGCAGGAGGCGGGGAACCGTCTCGGCCTGGTCCGCGAGATGTCCGGCGGACGTCCCGTTGAGTGCCGGGGCCGCCCCCGGCGCTTCGCCGAGGTCGGCGGAGGGTGCCCGGTGGAACCCCGACGGCTCGACGGCCTCGGACACCCCGGCGACGTCGGCCGGAGGCGCCTCCTCGATGATCACATGGGAGTTCGTGCCGGTGGCTCCGAAGGACGAGATGCCCGCCCGGCGCGGGCGCCCGGAGTCCGGCCACGGCCGCGCCTCGGTGAGCAGTTCCACCGCGCCCGCCGACCAGTCCACGTGCGACGACGGCGCCTGCACGTGCAGCGTCCTCGGCGCCACCCCGTGCCTGATGGCCATCACCATCTTGATCAGTCCGGCGACTCCGGCCGCGGCCTGCGTGTGGCCGATGTTGGATTTGATCGACCCGAGCAGCACCGGCCGCTCGCGGTTCTGCCCGTAGGTCTCCAGCAGGGCCTGCGCCTCGATCGGGTCGCCCAGCCTGGTGCCCGTGCCGTGCGCCTCCACCACGTCCACCTCGGACGGGGTCAGCCGGGCACCGGCGAGGGCGCGGTGGATCACCCTGCGCTGCGAAGGACCGCTCGGCGCGGTGAACCCGTTGGAGGCGCCGTCCTGGTTGACGGCGGAACCGCGCAGGACCGCGAGCACGCGGTGGCCGTTGCGCCTGGCGTCCGACAGCCGTTCGACGACGAGCATGCCGACGCCCTCCGCCCAGCCCGTGCCGTCGGCGGCGTCGGAGAACGCCTTGCACCGGCCGTCCGGGGAGAGCGCCCCCATCTCGCCGAACTCCACGAAACCCACCGGGGTGGACATCACGGTGACGCCGCCGGCGAGAGCGAGCGAGCACTCCCCCGACCGCAGTGCCTGCGCGGCGAGGTGCAACGCCACCAGCGACGAGGAGCACGCGGTGTCCGCGGTCACCGAGGGGCCCACCAGGCCGAAGGTGTAGGAGAGCCGGCCGGAGATCACGCTGGCCGCCTGTGCCGTCTGCGCGTGGCCGTGGTGGTCGCGGGGCGGCCGGTAGTCGCCGCCGGTGGCGCCGACGTAGACGCCCACGTCGCCGCCCCGCAGGCCCGAGGGGTCGATGCCCGCCCGTTCGAACGCCTCCCAGGCGGCTTCGAGCACCAGCCGCTGCTGCGGGTCCATCACCATCGCCTCACGGGGCGAGATGCCGAAGAAGCCCGGGTCGAAGTCGGCGACGTCGTACAGGAAGCCGCCTCCGGCCGCCGTGCTGCGGCCGCGTCCTTCGGCGTCCCCGCCGGACAGCGTGGCCAGGTCCCAGCCCCGGTCGGCGGGGAACGCGCCGACCGCGTCCACCCCCTCGGTGACCAGCCGCCACAGGTCCTCCGGCGAGCGGACGCCGCCCGGGTAGCGGCAGCTCATGCCGACGATGACGATCGGGTCGTCCGTGAGCGCGGCCGGTACGGACGCCGGGCTCCCCTCACCGAGGCCGCCCTCGTCGGGGCTCTCCTCGCCGAGTATCAGACCCGCCAGGTGTCCCGCGAGGTCCACCGGGGTCGGGTGGTCGAAGACGAGGGTGGCCGGCAGGGTCAGTCCGGTCGCGGCGTTGAGCTGGTTGCGCAGGTCGACCGCGGTGAGGGAGTCGAATCCGAAGTCGCGGAAGGCCCGGTCGGCCTCGATCTCGGCGCTGTCCGCGTGCCCGAGGACCGAGGCCGCTCTGGCCACGACCAGTTCGAGGACGAGGGGCGTACGCTCGGCCGCGGGCAGCCCGAGAAGACGCTCACGGAGTTCGGCCGCCACGGTGGGCTCGCCGTCGCGGGCGCCGCCCGCCGCCTCGATCGCCTTCCTCGCCTGGGGCAGCTCGTCCAGCAGCGAGGTCGGCCGCAGCGCGAGGAAGGCCGGGGCGAACCGGTCCCACTCCACGTCGGCGACCGTCACCGCACCCTCGCCGTTCGCGACGGCCCGGCCCAGTGCGCCGAGCGCGAGGTCGGGCGCGAGGGCGGGCAGCCCGTTCGCCCGCAGGTGCAGGTCCATTCCCCTGTCCGCGGTCACGCCGCCGTCGGCCCAGGCCGCCCAGGACACGGCGGTCCCCACCGCGCCCCGGGCGCGGCGCGCCTCGATCAGCGCGTCCCGCACCGCCTCCGCGGCGGCGGCGGCCCCCCGGCCGGCGACCCCCCAGACTCCGGCGAGCGAGCAGAACAGCACGAACGCGTCCAGCTCCCGGCCTTCCAGCAGGGAGTCCAGGTGGAGCGCCCCCGCGACGTGGGCCGTGGCGGTCTCGGCGAGGTGTGCGGGCTCGGCCCCTTCGAGGAGGGCGGCCCCGGCCGGTTCCTCGGCGTAGACGACCGCGTCCGGCGGGAACTCCGCCAGCAGGGCGGCCACGGCCTCCCGGTCCGCGAGGTCGCAGTGCCTGATCGTCACCCGGGGATCGGCGTCGGCGGGTTCCGCCCGACCGGTGCTCTCCCGTGGTTCCCCGAGCTCCATCGGGGCGGCGGTCTCTCCCGCCTCCACCCGGTCGGCGGCCTCCAGCGGTTCCGGGGATTCCCCCCGGCCCGCGAACTCGCCGGCCTCCCAGGTCTCCCCTGTCTCCCCGGCCTGGGCCGGGACCGGACGCCCGGCCAGTACGACCCGGTCGGCGCCCGCGTCGGCCAGCCAGCGGGCGACGCGCTCGCCGGAGACTCCCGTGTCCCCGGCGACCAGCACCGTGCCGCGAGGTCGCCAGGAGCGGCCGGCGTCCCCGGCGGGAGCCGGCACGAGCCTGCGGCCGAACACTCCCGAGGCGCGCACGGCGACCTCGCTCTCGCCGTCGGGACCGCCGGCCAGCACGCCGGCGAACCTGGCGACGGCCCGCCGGTCGAGCTGTCCCGGCAGGTCGATCATGCCGCCCCAGCGCCGGGGGTGCTCCAGCGCCGCCACCCGGCCGAGGCCCCAGACCGCGGCCTGCTCAGGGCTCGGCGGGGCGTCGGACCGGCCCACCGACACCGCGCCCCGGGTGACGCACCACAGCGGCGCGTCGAGACCGGCGATGCCCAGCGCCCGCACCAGCGCGGCCGTGAACGCCAGCCCGGGCAGGCCGCCCTCAGGCAGACCGTCCCCGGTCGGGCCGCCCTCGGACAGACCGTCCCCGGTTAGACCGGCCTCGGTTAGACCGGCCTCGGTTAGACCCACACCACCTGTCCCGGCGAGTGCGAGCAGGGAGATCACCCCCACCGGCGCCTGGCCGTCGGGAGCATCGAGCAGTTCGGCGAGCCGCACGGGGTCGGCACTCGTGACGTCCACACGTGTCAGCGCGCCGGGGTCACCCAGGGCGGCGCCCACGGCGTCGAGGACCTCCGCCCAGCTCCCCTCCTCGGGCAGGCCCGCCGGCACGGCCACCAGCCACCTCCCCGAAGGGACGGCGGACGGCACGGCGTCCAGGGGCTTCCACGCCACCCGGTAGCTCCAGGAGTCCACGAGGGTGCGCTCGCGGCGCGCGCGGCGCCAGGTCGACAGCGCGGGAAGCACCGTCGACAGCGACTCCGCCTCCAGATCCAGCGTGGCCGCCACGGACGTCAGGTCCGCACGCTCGATCGCGGCCCAGAACTCGGCGTCCACCGGGTCCCCCACCGGACCTCCGCCCCGCACGGCGGCCTCCGGCCAGTACCTGCGGCGCTGGAAGGGGTAGGTGGGCAGGTCGACGCGGCGCGCGCCGCATCCGGTGAAGAGGGACCGCCAGTCCACCACGATCCCGTGGACGTGCAGCCTGGCCAGCGCGTCCACGACCGACGACTCCTCGCCGCGGTCCTTGCGCAGCAGCGGCACGACCAGGGTGCCGGTCTCGGTGTCGTCGGCCGCGAGGCAGTGCTGGGTCATCGCGGACAGCACGCCGTCCGGGCCGAGTTCGACGAACGTGCTCACGCCGGAACCGCGCAGGGTGCGCACGCAGTCGGCGAAGCGGACCGCCTGCCGGGCGTGGTCGACCCAGTAGCCGGGTGAGCAGAGCCGTTCGACGGCGACCGGCTCGCCCGTCAGGCCGGAGACGAGCGGGATGGCCGGCGGTGAGAAGCCGATCCCTCGTACGGCCCGGCGGAACTCCTCCAGCATGGGGTCCATCAACGGCGAGTGGAACGCGTGAGCGACGGCGAGCCGGGTGGTCTTGCGGCCCTCGGCCGCGAAGTGGGCGGCGATCTCGACGACCGGCCCCTCCGCCCCGGCGATCACCACCGCGGACGGCCCGTTGACCGCGGCGATCGACACCTCGTGCTCGCGTCCGGCGAGCATCGCCACGACCTCGTCCTCGCCCGCCTGCACGGAGACCATCGCGCCCCCGGCCGGCAGCGCCTGCATCAGACGCCCTCTCGCGGCGACCAGGGTGCACGCGTCCGCCAGCGTCAGCACACCGGCGACGTGCGCCGCGGCGATCTCGCCGATCGAGTGGCCCGCCACCAGGTCCGGGCGCAGCCCCCACGACTCCGCCAGGCGGAACAGGGCCACCTCGACCGCGAACAGCGCGGGCTGCGTCCACTGGGTCCGGTCGAGCAGCTCGGCCTCGGCGGAGCCCGCCTCGGCGAACAGGATCGTCCGCAGCGGCTGGTCGAGCTCGACGTCGAACTGCGCGAGCACCACGTCCAGTGCCTGCGCGAACACGGGGAACCTGGCGTACAGCTCCCGGCCCATGCCGGGGCGCTGGGAGCCCTGCCCCGCGAACAGCATCGCCGACCTGCCCGCGACCGCGGTGGCCTCGCCACGCGCGATCTCCGACGTACCGTCCGGGGTGGCCAGCAGCACCGCGCGGTGCCGGAACATCGACCGGCTCGCCAGCGAGTAGCCGACGTCCACCGGGTCGAGGCCGGAGTCGGCGGCCGGCAGCCGATCGAGCTGGGCTCGCAGCGCCTGCCTGGTCCGGCCGGAGACGACCCACGGCACGACCGCGGGGACCCTCGGCCCGCCGAGCGGCTCGGGCAGCCGCCCTTCGCCCCGCCCGCCGAGGGACCGCTTGTCGAGAGGCCGCTCGTCGAGGAGCCCTTCGCCGGCAGGCCGCTCAGCGAGGGACCTCTCGCCGGAGGTCCGCCCGTCGAGAGACGGCTCGCCGAAAGAGCGCTCGTCGGAGAACCGCTCGTCCGGGGGCGCCTGCTCCAGGATGACGTGGGCGTTGGTGCCGCTGATCCCGAAGGCGGAGACACCGGCCCGCAGCGGCCGGTCCTGCCGCGTCCACGGTCTGGCCTCGGTGAGCAGCTCCACCGCCCCGGACGACCAGTCCACGTGCGACGCCGGCGTCTCGACGTGCAACGTCCTGGGCAGCAGGCCGTGCCGCATCGCGAGCACCATCTTGATCACACCGGCGACGCCCGCCGCCGCCTGCGTGTGGCCGAGGTTGGACTTGATCGACCCCAGCAGCAGCGGGTGGTCCCGCTCCTGACCGTACGTCGCCAGCAGGGCCTGCGCCTCGATCGGGTCGCCCAGCGCCGTACCGGTACCGTGCGCCTCGGCCGCGTCGACCTCGGCCGGGGACAGCCCCGCCACGGCGAGGGCCTGCCGGATCACCCGCTGCTGCGAGGGGCCGTTCGGCGCGGTCAGCCCGTTGGAGGCGCCGTCCTGGTTCACCGCGGAACCGCGGACGACGGCGAGGACCGGATGCCCCTCGCGCCGCGCGTCCGACAGGCGTTCCAGCACGAGCACTCCGACGCCTTCCGACCAGCCGGTGCCGTCGGCCGAGTCGGAGAACGCCTTGCACCGCCCGTCCGGGGCGAGGCCGCCCTGGACGCTGAACTCGACGAACGAGTCCGGGCTCGACATCACCGAGACGCCGCCCACCAGCGCCAGTGAGCACTCCCCGCCGCGCAGGGCCTGCGCGGCCCAGTGGAGGGCGACCAGGGAGGACGAGCACGCGGTGTCGACGGTGACGGCGGGTCCTTCCAGCCCCAGCGTGTAGGAGAGCCGTCCCGACATGACGCTCGCCGTGGTGCCGGTGGCCACGTGCCCCTGCACGTCGGCGTCGGAGCCCTTCAGCAGGCCGACGTAGTCCTGGCCGTTGGTGCCCACGAAGACCCCGCCGTCGCGGCCTCGCAGGTCGAGGGGGTCGATGCCCGCCCGCTCCAGCGCCTCCCAGGACGCCTCCAGGACCAGGCGCTGCTGCGGGTCCATCGCGAGCGCCTCACGGGGCGAGATGCCGAAGAACTCGGCGTCGAACTCGGTCGCGTCCCGCAGGAAGCCGCCGACGTTCGTGGACGACAGCCCCGCCGCGAGCGCCTCCAGGTCCCATCCCCGATCGTCGGGGAACGGGGAGAGGCCCTCTCTCCCGTCCATCAGCAGCCGCCACAGCTCCTCGGGGGAGCTCACCCCGCCGGGGAACCGGCAGCTCATGCCGACGATCACGATGGGATCGCCCTCGTCGGCGCGGGCGACCACGGCCGGCGTGCGGGCGGCCGTACCCTCCTGCGACATCGAGCCGAGCAGCTCGGCCAGCAGGAAGTCCGCCAGCGCGCTCGGGGCGGGATAGTCGAACACCAGCGTCGCCGGCAGGGTGAGCCCTGTCGTCGCCGCCAGCACGTTGCGCAGCTCGACGGTGGTGAGCGAGTCGAAGCCCAGCTCCCTGAAGGGGCGGTCCGGTGCGATGCCGTCGGCGTCGGCGTGGCCGAGCACGGCGGCCACGCAGCCGCGCAGCAGGTCCAGGACGGCCCGGCCCCGCTCGGCGGCGGGCAGCCCGGCCAGCCGCCGCCGGAACGCCGGCTCGGTCGTGGCGGCCCCGTCCCCTCCGGCGCCGATCGCCCCCGCGTCCGCCACCGCGGCGGCCGCGGCGACCTCGGGCAGGTCGCTCACCAGCGGGTTGTGCCGGATCGCGGCGAAGGCGCCGACGAATCGGGACCAGTCGACGTCGGCGACGGTCAGCGTCGTGTCGTCCTGCTCGATCGCCTGCCGCAGCGCGTGGATCGCCAGGTCGGGGGACATCATCTCCAAGCCGGCCCTGCGCATCCGGCTCTCCACGCCGGCGGCGTCCGCCGCCATGCCGGCCCCGGCCCACGGCCCCCAGGCGATCGACGTCGCCGCGAGACCTCGCGCCCGCCGATGCTCGGCCAGCGCGTCGAGCACGGCGTTCGCGGCCGCGTAGTTGGCCTGCCCCGGCGAGCCGAAGGTGGCGGAGGTGGAGGAGAACAGCACGAACGCCGGCAGGTCCAGGTGCTCGGTCAGCTCGTGCAGGTTGAGCGCGGCGGCCGTCTTCGACCTCAGCACCGACGAGAGGCGTTCGGGCGTCAGTCCGTCGAGCACCCCGTCGTCGACCACGCCCGCCGCGTGGAAGACCGCGCTCAGCGGCCGGTCCTCCGGGATGCCGGCCAGTACGGCGGCCAGCGCGTCGCGGTCGGCGACGTCGCAGGCCACGAGGTCGACCTCGGCGCCGAGGCCGGTCAGCTCGTCCCGCAGTTCGGCCGCGCCCGGGGCGTCCGGCCCGCGTCGGCCGACCAGCAGGACGTGCGCGGCACCCGCGCGGACCGCCCAGCGGGCGACGCGTGCCCCGAGGGCGCCGGTGCCTCCGGTGACGAGTACGGTGCCCGGGCCGATCGGGGCCGTGCCCGGCGGGGTGAGCTCCCGCGCGACGGGATTCTCGCCGATCGGGGCGTGTACCAGGCGGCGGCCGTAGACCCCCGGGGTGCGTACGGCGAGCTGGTCCTCGCCCTCGATGCCGGAGCCCCGGATGCCGGACAGCACGCCGGCCAGGCGGGAGATCGTGCCGGGGTCGAGACTTTCCGGCAGGTCGACCAGGCCGCCCCACAGATGCGGCTGCTCCAGCGCCACGGACCTGCCGAGACCCCACACGGCGGCCTGCAGCGGCCGGGACACCCGTTCCGAGCGTCCCACCGACACCGCGCCCCGGGTCACACACCACAGGGGTGCCTCGGCCCTGGCGTCGCCGAGGGCCTGCGCCAGGGTGACCGTGAGCGCCAGACCGGCGGGAACCCCGGGATGGCCGGCGAGGTCGCGCTCGTCCAGGGCGAGCAGGGACACGATCCCGACCGGCCGGGGTCCTGCGGAGCACAGCTCCCGTACCCGTACGGCCAGCGCCGCCCGGTCGTCTTCCCCGACCTCGATCCGGTCGGCCTCCGCGCCCAGCGCGCCCGCCAGCGAGGTCACCCACTCCTCGTCCGCGTACCCCCGGGGGATCACCACGAGCAACCGGGCTCCCGCGTCAGGGGAGGGCGAGGCGGGCGGTGACCAGGGCAGCGGCTTCCAGACGGACCGGTACCGCCAGCCGTCCACGGCCGAGTGCTCCCACCGGTGGCGGCGCCACGAGGACAGCGCGGGCAGCAGCGTCTCCAGCGTGCCGCCGTCGACCCCCAGCCCTTCCGCCAGCGTCGCCACGTCACCGCGTTCCACCGCGTCCCAGAAGTAGGTGTCCTCCGCGCCCGAGGACGCCGGTACGGCCGCGGCCCGCGCCTCCGGCCAGAACCGGCGGCGCTGGAAGGTGTAGGTCGGCAGGTCGACCGTCTCGGCGCCGGTACCGGCGAAGAACTCCCGCCAGTCCACGGTGACGCCCAGGGTGTGCAGGCGGGCCATCGCGGCCGTGAGGGGCTGCTCCTCGCCCCGGTCCCCGCGCGCCGTGGGGATCGTCCGGACGTCCGCGCGGTCGGCGAGGCAGTCGGCGGCGATCGCGGTGAGCACCGCGTCGGGGCCGAGTTCGAGGAAGGTGACGACGCCCTGCTCCGCGAGCCGGCGCACGCCGTCGCCGAAGCGGACCGGCCTGCGGACGTGCTCCACCCAGTAGTCGGGCGAGCAGAGCTGCTCCGCGGTCGCCGACTCGCCGGTCACGTTCGACATGACCGGGATCCGCGGAGGCGCGTACGACAGGCCGCGAGCGACCCGGCCGAAGTCGTCGAGCATCGCCTCCATCCGAGGGGAGTGGAAGGCGTGGGAGACCTGGAGCCGCCTGGTCCTGCGTCCTCCGGCGGCGAGCCGCGCCGCGATCTGCTGGACGGCGTCCTCCTCGCCGGCGACGACGAGCGAGGCCGGGCCGTTGACCGCCGCGATCGACACCTCGTGCTCGCGGCCGGCCAGCAGCGGGAGCACCTCCTCCTCGCGGGCCTCCAGGGCGATCATCGCCCCGCCCGTGGGCAGCGCCTGCATCAGGCGTGCGCGGGCCGCCACCAGGGTGCACGCGTCCGGCAGCGAGAGCACGCCGGCGGCGTGCGCCGCGGCGATCTCCCCGACCGAGTGGCCGGTGAGGTGGTCGGGCCGCACCCCCCACGATTCGAGCAGCCGGAACAGGGCCACCTCGAAGGCGAACAGCGCCGGCTGGGTGTAGCCGGTCTCGTGCAGCAGGGCGGCCTGTGCCGTACCGGCCGGGGCGAACAGCACCTCGCGCAGCGGGCGGTCCAGGTCCGCGTCCAGGTGGGAGAGCACCTCGTCGAGCGCGTCCGCGAACGCGGGGAAGCGACCGTACAGCTCGCGGCCCATCTCCGCGCGCTGGCCGCCCTGGCCGGTGAACATGAAGGCGAGGGAGCCGTGGACCGCGCCGCCGTGGATGACGGTCCCCGCGACGCCCCCCGCGACGACGGCGCCGTCCTGCGGCTCCTCCGCCAGCGCCCGCAACCCGTCGACGATCTCCTCGCGGTCCCGTCCGACGAGCGCCGCGCGCCGGTCGAGGTGGGAGCGCGAGGTCGCCAGGGAGAGGGCGACGTCGGCGGGGTGGAGGTCCGGCGACTCCTGGAGCAGCGACAGCAGCCGTCCCGCCTGGTGGCGCAGGGCCTGGTCGTTCTTGCCCGACACCAGCACGGGGACGACGACGGGCGCGGCCTGCCCGGCCCGCGCGGCGACCGGCGGCGCCTCCTCCAGCACCGCGTGGGCGTTGGTGCCGCTGAGTCCGAACGACGACACCGCGGCCCGGCGCGGACGCCCCGCCCGCACCCACTCCCTCGGCTCGGTGAGCAGCTCGATCGCGCCGCTCGACCAGTCCACGTGCGAGGACGGGGCGTCCACGTGCAGCGTCCTGGGCAGCAGGCCGTGCCGCATCGCCATGACCATCTTGATCACGCCCGCGACACCGGAGGCCATCTGGGTGTGCCCGATGTTGGACTTGACCGATCCCAGCAGGAGCGGGCGGTCCCGGTCCTGGCCGTAGGTCGCGAGCAGCGCCTGCGCCTCGATCGGGTCGCCCAGCGCCGTACCGGTCCCGTGGCCCTCCACCGCGTCGACGTCCGCCGCCGAGATCCCCGCGTTGGCCAGCGCCTGCCTGATCACCCGCTGCTGCGAGGGGCCGTTCGGCGCGGTCAGCCCGTTGGACGCGCCGTCCTGGTTGATCGCCGACCCTCGGACGACCGCGAGGATCGGGTGCCCGTTGCGCTCGGCGTCGGACAGCCGCTCCACCAGCAGCAGGCCGACCCCCTCGGCCAGGCTCATCCCGTCCGCCGAATCGGAGTACGCCTTGCACCGGCCGTCGGGGGCCATCGCCCGCTGCCTGCTGAACCCGATGAAGGCGTCGGGGGTGGACATCACGGTCACCCCACCGGCGAGCGCGAGCGAACTCTCACCGTCGCGCAGCGACTGGCAGGCCATGTGCAGCGCCACCAGCGACGACGAGCACGCGGTGTCCAGCGTGACGGCCGGGCCCTCAAGACCGAACAGGTACGACACCCGGCCGGACAGCACGCTGGAGATGGTGCCGGTGATCAGATGGCCTTCCAGGCCCTCTCTGCCGCCGGCCATCGCCAGGGCGTAGTCCTGGTAGCTGGCCCCGACGAAGGTGCCGGTCAGGCTGCCGCGCAGCGACGAGGGGGCGATCCCGGCCCGTTCGACGGCCTCCCAGGCCGTCTCCAGCAGCAGCCGCTGCTGCGGGTCCATCGCGAGTGCCTCGCGCGGCGAGATCCCGAAGAAGTCGGCGTCGAACTCCGCCGCGTCGTGCAGGAAGCCGCCCCAGGTGGAGTACGTCTTTCCCGGCCGGCCCGGATCGGGGTCGTAGAGCCCGTCCGCGTCCCAGCCGCGGTCGCCGGGGAACCCGGAGATCGCGTCGACCCCGTCGAGGACGACCTGCCACAGCCGCTCGGGGGAGCGAACCCCGCCCGGGTAGCGGCAGGCCATCCCGATGATCGCGATCGGCTCGTCCGAGGCGGCCCGCGCGGGACCTGCCACGGCGACGGGAACGGCCCGCACCCCGGCGATCTCGGCGCGCAGGTATCCCGCGAGCGCCTCCAGGTTCGGGTGGTCGAACACCAGCGTGCTGGGCAGCGCGAGGCCCGTCGCAGCGGCGAGCCGGTTGCGCAGGTCGACCGCGGTGACCGAGTCGAAGCCCATGTCGCGGAACGCCTGCCGCTCGGCGACGGCGTCGGCCGAGGAGTGGCCCAGTACGGTCGCCGCCTGGCCGCGCACCAGCTCCAGCAGCAGCCGGTCCCGCTCGGACGCGGGCAGCCCGCGCAGCCGGGTGACGAACTCCCCGTCGCCCGCGGCGACCGCCGGACGCTCCGCGGCCTCGGTCAGCCGCCGTACGGCGGGCACCTCGCCGAACAGCCGGCTCGGCCGGGCGGAGGTGTAGACGGGGAAGTACCGCTCCCAGTCCACGTCGGCGATCGCGAGCACGGTCTCCTCGCCGTCCAGCGCCTGCCTGAACCCCTCGAGCGCCAGGTCCGGCTCCATGAACACGAGCCCGCTGCGCAGGATCTGCTCGGGATCGACCCGGCCGAGTTCGCGGTCGTCCGACCAGATGCCCCAGGAGATCGACGTGGCCGGCAGCCCTCTGGCGCGCCGGTTCTCCGCCAGCGCGCCGAGGTAGGCGTTGCCCGCCACGTACGCCGCGTGCCGCCCGCTGCCCCACATCCCCGCCGTCGAGGAGAACAGGACGAACGCCTCGACCTCGTCGGCGTCCAGCAACTCGTCCAGGTGCCGGGCGCCGAGGACCTTGGCCCGCACCACCTCGGCGAACGCCTCGACGGTGGTGTCGTTCAGCGTGTGCAGCTCGATGGAGGCGGCGGCGTGCACCACCGTACGGACGACGTGGCCCTCCGCCCGCAGCCCCGCGAGCAGGTCGGCGACGGAGTCACGGTCGGACACGTCGCACGCCGTCATCGTCGCGGTCGTGCCGAGTGCGGCCAGCTCCGCCAGCAGTTCGGCCGCGCCGGGGGCGTCCATGCCGCGCCGGCTGGTCAGCACCAGGTGCTCGGCCCCCTCGGCCGCGAGCCTGCGGGCCAGGTGGGGGGCGAGCGTTCCCGTGCCGCCGGTCACCAGGGTGGTCCCGCGTGGCGTCCACCCGCGCGCCGGTTTCCGGTCGGCCGCCGGTGCCGGCACCACCCGTCTGGCGAACACGCCCGAGGTCCTGATCGCGAGCTGGTCCTCGCCGCCACCGCCCGCGAGGACGCTCGCCAGGCGCCGCGCCGCGCGCTGGTCGAGCGTCCCCGGCAGGTCGACCATCCCGCCCCAGCGTCGCGGGTGCTCCAGCGCGGCCGTCCAGCCCACGCCGTGGACCTGCGCCTGGAGGGGGTTGGTCACCCGGTCCGACCGGCCGGTGGAGACCGCGCCCGTGGTGAGGCACCACAGGGGCGCGTCGATCTCCGCGTCGCCCAGGGCCTGCACGAGCGCGACGGTGAGTGCCAGGCCGACGGCCAGCTCCGGGTAGCGGTCGGCGGGCCGCTCGGCGAGGGCGAGCAGGGACACGACGCCGGAGATGTGTTCTCCCTCGCCTGGCGAGGCGTCCGGCCCCCCGGCCGGTACGCCCGGTCCCCCGGCATCGCCGGGCGTCCCGGACGGCGGGCCGGTCAGCACGCGTGCCAGCAGGGCGCGGTCGGTGCACGACTCGTCGAGCGCGACCCTGCGGACCCGCGCGCCGTGCGCGGTGAGCGCGTCGGCGACGTCGTCACCCTCAACGCCCTCCGGGGTGACGAGCAGCCACGTGCCCGACAGGGAGGCGGAGGCGAGGTCGGTCACCGGCCGCCAGGCGACGCGGTAGCGCCAGGAGTCCACGGTGGACCGGGCCCGCTGCCGGCGACGCCAGGACGACAGCGCGGGTACCACCTCGGCGAGTGCCCCGGCGCCCACGTCCAGTCCGGAAGCGAGCGAGTCGAGGTCCTCCCGCTCCACCGCCGCCCAGAACCGCTCGTCCGCCGGGTCCGCCGCACCGGCCGCCGGCGCCTCGGCGCGCTGTATCCAGAACCGTTCCCGCTGGAACGCGTACGTCGGCAGTTCCACCCGGCGGGCGCCCGTGCCGTCGAAGACCGTTCGCCAGTCGACCGGCACGCCGCGTACGAACACCTCCGCCAGGGAGGTGAGGAAGCGTTCCGTGCCGCCCTGGTCGCGGCGCAAAGTCCCGGCGACCACCGCCGAGGTCCCGCCCGCCTCCTCGGCCGTCTCCTGGATCGCGCCCGTCAGCACCGGGTGCGGGCTGACCTCGATGAACGCCCGGTGTCCCTCGGCCAGCAGGGACCGCACCGCGGGTTCGAACCGGACGGCTCGGCGCAGGTTGCGGTACCAGTAGCCGGCGTCCAGCTCCGTGCCGTCCAGCCACTCCCCGGTCACCGTGGACAGGAAGGGAACCTCGGCCCGCTCCGGCCGGATCTCCGACAGGGCTCGCGGCAGCTCCTCCTGGAGCCGCTCGACATGGGCCGAGTGCGAGGCGTAGTCCACCGCGACCCGCCTGGCGCGCACCCCCTCCTCGGTCAACCGCTCCGACAGCTCGTCGAGCGCGCCGGGATCGCCGCACACCACGACCGAACGCGGCCCGTTGACCGCCGCGACCGAGATCCGCTCGGCCCAGGGACGCAGCCTCTCCTCGACGTCGGGCAGCGGAAGCGAGACCGACATCATCCCTCCGGCGCCGGCCAGCCGCCGCGCGATGGCCTGGCTGCGCACCGCCACCACCCTCGCGGCGTCGTCCAGGGAGAGCGCGCCCGCCACGCAGGCGGCGGCGATCTCCCCCTGGGAGTGCCCGATCACCGCGTCGGGCTCCACCCCGTGAGCGCGCCACATCGCCGCGAGCGAGACCATCACCGCGAACGACACCGGCTGCACGACGTCCACCCGGTCCAGCGACGGCGCCCCCTCCGTCTGGCGCAGCACGTCGATCAGCGACCAGTCGACGTACCGGCTCAGGGCGAGGGCGCACTCGGCGACGCGTTCGGCGAACACCGGGGACTGCTCAAGCAGCCGGGCGCCCATACCGGCCCACTGCGCGCCCTGGCCGGGGAAGACGAAGACCGTCCTGCCCTCGGCGTCCGCCACGCCCTGGATCACACCCGGCGCGGGCTCGCCCGCGGCCACCGCGCTCATCGCGGCGGAGAGCGACTCGCGGTCACCGCCCACCGCGACCGCGCGGTGCTCGAACGCCGACCTCGACGTCACCAGCGAGAAGCCCACCGCGGCCGGATCGAGCTCACCGCCGCCGGCCCCCTGATCGACACCGTGGTCGGCGACGTGGTCGGCGAGCCGTCGCGCCTGCGCGCGCAGCGCCTCCGCCGTCCTGCCCGACACCACCCACGGCACCGCGCCGAGAGTGGGAACGGGAACGGATTCCGCGGCCGCGGAATCCGCACGGTCGTCGGGACCGGCGAGCGCGACCTCGCCGACCGGCTCCTCCGCGTCCGGCGCCTGTTCGAGGATCGTGTGGGCGTTCGTGCCGCTGATCCCGAAGGAGGACACGGCGGCCCGGCGCGGCCTTCCGGTCTCCGGCCAGGGGGTGGCCTCGGTCAGCGGCTCGACCGCGCCCGCCGTCCAGTCCACGTGGGACGACGGCGTGCCCACGTGCAACGTCCTGGGCAGCGTCCCGTGCCGCATCGCCATGACCATCTTGATCACGCTGGCCACGCCCGCCGCGGACTGGGTGTGGCCGATGTTCGACTTGACCGACCCGAGCAGCAGCGGCCGCTCCCTGTCCTGCCCGTACGTGGCGAGGAGTGCCTGGGCCTCGATGGGGTCGCCCAGGCCGGTCCCCGTGCCGTGCGCGTCGATCGCGTCGACCTCGGCCGCCGACAGCCGCGCGCCCGCGAGCGCCCTGCGGATCACCCGCTGCTGTGAGGGACCGTTCGGCGCGGTCAGTCCGTTGGACGCGCCGTCCTGGTTGATCGCGGAACCGCGCACCACCGCGAGGACCGGGTGGCCGTTGCGCCGCGCGTCCGACAGCCGCTCCACCAGAAGCAGGCCGACCCCCTCGGCCAGGCTCATCCCGTCGGCCGCGTCGGAGAACGCCTTGCACCGGCCGTCGGCGGCGAGCGCCCGCTGGCGGCTGAACGCCACGAAGGCCGCCGGGGTGGTCATCACCGTCACGCCGCCCGCCAGGGCGAGCGAGCTCTCGCCCTCGCGCAGCGACTGGCAGGCCAGATGCAGCGCCACCAGCGACGACGAGCACGCCGTGTCGACCGTGACCGCGGGACCTTCCAGGCCCAGTACGTACGACAGCCGACCCGACAGCACGCTCGGGATGGTGCCGGTGACCTGGTGCCCCTCGGCGTCGGCGGAGTCCGAGCCGTACTCCTGGTAGCTGGAGCCGATGAACGTGCCGGTGGAGTGGCCGCGCAGCGTGACGGGATCGATGCCGGCCCGCTCGATGGCCTCCCACGCGGTCTCCAGCAGCAGCCGCTGCTGCGGGTCCATGGTCAGCGCCTCGCGCGGTGAGATACCGAAGAACCCGGGGTCGAAGTCGCCGGCGTCGTGCAGGAACCCCCCTTCGACCGAGTAGGTCGTGCCGGAGTGATCGGGGTCGGGGTCGTAGAGCCCTTCCGCGTCCCAGCCCCGGCCCGCGGGGAACCCGGAGATCGCGTCGCCCCCCTCGGTCACCAGTTCCCACAGCTGTTCCGGAGAGGCGACGCCGCCGGGGAAGCGGCAGGCCATCCCGATGATCGCGATCGGCTCGTCGGCACGGACGGCGATGGAGCCTCCGGCTGTGTTCTCGCCGTTCTCGCCGTTCTCGCCGTCCTCCGCGCCCGCGACCCGCGACCGCAGGAACTCCACCAGCGCGGCCGGATTCGGGTGATCGAACACCAGCGTGCTCGGCAACGCCAGACCGGTCACCGCGACGAGCCGCTTTCTCAGCTCCACCGCGGTGAGCGAGTCGAAGCCCAGCTCTCGGAAGGCGCGCCGCTCGGAGACCGTCTCGGCCGAGGCGTGTCCCAGCACGGCCGCCACCTCGGCGCGTACCAGGTTCAGCAGCTCACGCCGACGCTCCTTGTCGGTCAGGCCACGTAGCCGCGCGACGAATTCCGGGTCGCCGGAGACCCCCGGCCCGTCCTCGCTCTCGCGCTGCGTCCTCACCTCCGCGAGCTCGCCGAACAGATTGCTGGGCCGGGTCGAGGTGAAGATCGGATAGAACCGGTCCCAGTCGACGTCGGCGACCGTCACCACCGCGTCCCTGCCGCCGACCGCCCGGTTCAGCTCGCCGACCGCGATGTCGGGGGGCAGCAGGGCCAGACCGCGCCTGCGCAGGTAACCGGCCATGCCCCCCTCCGCGGCCATCCCCTCGGCGCCCCCAGCGCCCCCGGCGTTCCCCTGCCCTGCCGTGTCGTCCGCCGCAACCGTGTTTCCCGTCGCGGCAGCGTCCCCTGCGCTGTCTCCTGCGGTGTCCCTCGCGAGGTCCCCCGCGACGGCCATGCCCGCTTCCGCCCACGCGCCCCAGGCCACCGACGTCGCGGCGAGACCTCGCGCGTGCCGGTGCTCGGCCAGCGCGTCGAGGTAGGCGTTGGCCGCCGCGTAGGCGCCCTGCCCCGCGCTGCCCCACACCCCGGCGATCGAGGAGAACAGCACGAAGAAGTCGAGCTCGCGATCCCCGAGCAGGTCGTCCAGGTTGGCGGCACCGGCCACCTTCGCCGTCGTCACCTCGGCGAGGGTCGCGGCGTCCGCCCGCTCAAGGGGTGCGACGGCCTGCCCCACCCCGGCCGCGTGGACGACCCCGGTGAGCGGGTACTCGGCCGGGATCGTGGCGAGCAGGGCGGCGAGCGCGTCGCGGTCGGCCACGTCACAGGCGGCGACGCTCACCTCGGCACCCAGCGCCAGCAGCTCGTCGCGCAGCTCCGGCGCCCCGGGGGCGTCCATGCCGCGCCGGCCGGTCAGCACGAGACGCGTGGCGCCGCCGCGTACCAGCCACCGCGCGGTGGCCGCGCCGAGGGCGCCGGTCCCACCGGTGATCAGCACCGTGCCACCGGAGCCCAACCCGGCGGGTCCGGAACCCGACACCCCACCGCCGGAACCCGACACGACAGCACCGGAACCCGACGCCGTATCACCGGAACCCGGCACGAGCGCACCGGAACCCGACGCCGCACCGCCGGAACCCCGCACGGCGGCACCGGTCGAACCGGCCTGGCCGAACGCGGCGGGGTGACGCCGCAACCGCCGCCCGAACACGCCCGACGCCCGCACCGCCACCTGGTCCTCGCCGTCCAGGCCCGCCAGCACGCTCGCCAGCCCCTGGGCGCAACGCCCCTCGACGACCTCGGGCAGGTCGACCAGACCGCCCCAGCGCTCCGGATGCTCCAGGGCCGCGACCCGGCCCATGCCCCACACCTGCGCCTGCACAGGACGGGTCACCCGATCGCCGGGAGCCGCGGACACGGCGCCACGGGTGACACACCACAGCGACGCGCCGATCTCCGCGTCGCCGAGCGCCCTCAGGAGCACGACCGTGAGCGCGAGACCGCTCGGCACCGCCCCGCCGTCCGCGACGGGCGCCTCCGAGGACGCGAGCATCGACACCACACCGGAGATCTCGTTCGGCTCCCCGAGCCGGGCCGCGAGCGACGCGGGATCGGTGTCCGTCCCCTCCAGCACGAGCCGTTCCACCCGTGCCCCGTGACCCTCCAGCGCGGCCACCACGTCGCCGTCCTGAATCCCGTCGGCGGTCACGACCAGCCAGGTGCCCGCCAGCACGGCGAGAGGGGGCGTACGGCGGGGCTTCCACTCCACCCGGTAGCGCCAGGAGTCGAGCGTCGCCACCTCGCTCCGGCTCCGCCGCCACGACGACAGGGCCGGGAGCAGGGCGTCCAGCGAGGCGGCGTGCTCGTCGCGCAGGCCGAGGATCGCGGCCACGTCCCCGGCGTCACCGCGCCCGACCGCGTCCCAGAGCCGCGCGTCGGCCGGATCGGCGACCGCCTCGTTCGCGACGGGCGGCGGCTCCGGCCAGAACGACTCGTGCTGGAACGCGTACGTCGGCAGGTCCACCCGGCGGGCCCCGCGCAGCAGGGCCGGCCAGTCGACACGCACGCCGTTCACGTGCAGCTCGGCCAGCGCGGTCATGAGGGCGGCGCCCTCGCCGCGGTCGCCGCGCAACACGGGCAGCAGCAGCGCTTCGGCCTCCTCGGGGAGGGCGTCCTGGGCCATCGCGGTCAGCACGCCGTCCGGCCCGATCTCCAGGAACGCGGTCACGCCCGTCCCGTGCAGTTCCCGCACACCGTCGCGGAACCGGACGGTCTCCCGCACGTGCCGCACCCAGTAGCCGGGGGAGCACACCTCGTCCGTGACGAACCCGCCGGTCACGTTGGAGATCATCGGGATCCGAGGAGGTGCGTACGACACCGTCTCGGCGACCGCCCTGAACTCCTCGAGCATCGGCTCCATCAACGGAGAGTGGAACGCGTGCGACACCCGCAGCCGCTTGGTCCTGCGCTCCTGGGCGGCCAACCCGGCGGCGACCTCCAGCACCGCGGCCTCGACCCCGGAGATCACCACCGACGCGGGGCCGTTCACCGCCGCGACGGACACCTCGTCCTCGCGCCCGGCCAGCGCCTGACGGATCTCCTCCTCACTCGCCTGGATCGCCACCATCGCGCCACCTGCGGGGAGCGCCTGCATCAACCGGCCCCGCGCGGCGACCAGCGCGCAGGCGTCCTCCAGTGTCAGAACCCCGGCGACGTGCGCCGCGGCGAGTTCCCCGATCGAGTGCCCCGCCAGCGCGGCCGGGCGTACGCCCCACGACTCCACCAGCCGGTACAGCGCGACCTCAAGGGCGAAAAGCGCCGGTTGCGTGTACGCCGTGCGGTCGAGCAGTTCGGCGTCGAAGAAGAGCGCCTCCCGCAGCGGCCGGTCCAGGTGCGGACTCATCCGGGGAGCCAGCGCCGCGAGCACGCCTTCGAGCGCCTCGGCGAACACCGGGAACCGCTCGTAGGTCTCCAGGCCCATGCCCACTCGCTGGGCGCCCTGGCCGGTGAACAGGAACGCCGGCCTCAGATCGTCCTTGGCCTGGCCTCGTACGACTCCCGGCGCGGTCAGGCCGCCGGCCAGCGCACGCAACCCGGCCAGCGCTCCGGCGTGGTCCTCGGCCCGCACGGCGGCCCGGTGCTCGAAGAGGGAACGAGTGGTCACCAGCGAGAACGCGATATCGGCGAGGGACGCCTCGGGACGGCCTTCCAGGTGGGACAGCAGCCGCGCGGCCTGCGCCCGCACCGCCCCCTCCGTCCTGCCGGAGACCGGCAGCGGCAGCGGCAGCGGCAGCGGCAGGCCCGTCGTCGGCGACCCGTCGGCCGACGGGGTCACCTCGGCGCCGTCCTGTTCGATGCCCTGCTCGATGATGAGGTGGGCGTTGGTGCCGCTGAAGCCGAACGACGACACGGCGGCCCGGCGCGGGTGACCCGTCTCGGGCCACTCCCGCGCCTCGGCCAGCAGCTCCACCGCACCCGCGGCCCAGTCCACGTGCGAGGACGGCGCGTCGACGTGCAGGGTCCTGGGCGCGACGCCGTGCCGCATCCCCATGATCATCTTGATCACGCCCGCGACACCGGCGGCCGCCTGCGTGTGGCCGATGTTCGACTTGATCGAACCCAGCAGCAGCGGCCGGTCCTGCGGCCGGTCCTGGCCGTAGGTGGCGAGCAGCGCCTGCGCCTCGATCGGGTCGCCCAGGGTGGTGCCGGTCCCGTGCCCCTCCACCACGTCCACCTCGGACGCCGACAGTCGAGCTCCGGCCAGGGCCTGACGGATCACCCGCCGCTGCGAGGGGCCGTTCGGCGCGGTCAGACCGTTGGACGCGCCGTCCTGGTTCACCGCCGAGCCCCGTACCACCGCCAGCACGTCGTGGCCGTTGCGCCGGGCGTCCGACAGGCGCTCAAGCACCAGCACCCCGACGCCCTCGGCCCAGCTCACGCCGTCCGCGCCGTCCGCGAACGACTTGCATCGCCCGTCGGCGGACAGCCCTCGCTGCCGGGAGAACTCCACGAAGGCCCCGGGCGTGGCCATCACGGTCACACCGCCGGCCAGGGCGAGCTCGCACTCCCCCGAGAGCAGTGCCTGTGCGGCCAGATGCACCGCGACCAGCGAGGACGAGCAGGCGGTGTCGACCGTCACCGCCGGACCCTCCAGGCCCAGCGTGTAGGACACCCGGCCGGAGACGACGCTCGCGGCGGTCCCGGTACCCCGATAGCCCTCGAACTCGCCCGCGCCCAGGATCCCGCTGTAGTCGGTGTACATCACCCCGGCGAACACGCCCGTCCGGCTGCCCCGGAGCGTGGCCGGGTCGATTCCCGCCCGTTCGACGGCCTCCCAGGAGGTCTCCAGCAACAGGCGCTGCTGCGCGTCCGTCGCGAGCGCCTCCCGCGGGCTCATCCCGAAGAAGTCCGCGTCGAACTCCGCCGCGTCGTGCAGGAAGCCGCCCTTTCTGGTGTACGAGCTGCCCGCGTGGTCGGCGTCCGGGTGGTAGAGCGCCTCCAGGTCCCAGCCGCGGTTGACCGGGAATCCCGTGATCGCGTCTTGGCCCTCCGCCACCAACCGCCACAGGTCCTCCGGCGAGGTGACGCCACCCGGATAGCGGCAGCCCATCCCGACGATCACGACCGGGTCGTCGGCGACCGGCGTGATCGTGGCCGGGACGGCGACGTCCCGCTCGCCCAGCGCCTCCTCCAGCAGGAACTCGGCCAGCACGGCGGGCGTGGGATGGTCGAAGACCAGCGTGGCCGGCAGGCGCAGCCCGGTCACCGTGTTCAGCCGATTGCGCAGCTCCACCGCGGTCAGGCTGTCGAAGCCCAACTCCCGAAACTCCCGCCGGACGTCCACCGCCTTCGGCGAGGTGTGCCCCAGCACCAGTGCCACCTCGGTACGCACCAGGTCCACCAGGAGCCGGACACGCTCGGCGGGCTCCACCCCGATCAGTCGTCCCACCAGCGCGCCGTCACCGGCCACGGCCGACGCCATCCCGGACACCGCCGACCTGCGGACCCCCCGCACCAGTCCGCGCAGCAGGTGCGGCACCTCACCACTCGCCCGCACCGCCGCCAGATCCAACCGCACCGGCACCACAGCCGGCCCACCGGAACCGATCGCCGCCTCGAACAACACCACACCCTGCTCCGGCGTGATCGCCGACATCCCCGCACGCGTCAACCGACGCGCCTGAACCTCGTCCAACCCACCCGTCATCCCCGCGCCCTGCTCCCACGGACCCCACCCCAACGACACCCCCGCCAGCCCCAGCCCGCGCCGATACTCCGCCAACGCGTCCAAGAAAGCGTTCGCCGCCGCGTAGTTACCCTGCCCCGCCCCACCGAACGTCCCCGCCACCGACGAGAACACCACGAACTCCGCCAGATCCTCGTCTTGGGTCAGCTCGTGCAGATGCCACGCCGCATCCACCTTCGGCCGCAACACCACATCCAGATCCTCGGCCGACAACGACGGGATCGTCCCATCGGCCAGCACACCCGCCGTGTGGATCACCGCCGTCAACGGGTGTTCCTCCGGCACCCCGGCCAGCAGCGCCGCCACCTGATCCCGATCGGCCACATCACACGCCGCGACCGTGACCTCGACCCCGTGCGCGATCAACTCCGCCCGCAACTCCACCGCACCCGGAGCATCCAACCCCCGCCGACTCACCAGCAGCAGACGCCGCACCCCACGCTCGGCCACCACATGCCGCGCGAACAAACCCCCCAGACCACCCGTACCACCAGTGATCAACACCGTCCCCTCCGGATCCCAGACCCGGCCCTCACCCAGATCAGAACCACCGACCAGAACAGAACCACCCCCCTCACCAAGACCCGAGCCATCCGCGAGACCACCCCCACCCCCGAAACCAGAAGCGGAGCCGGACGTCACCCGCGCCAGACGCGGCACCCGCACCTCACCCCCACGCACCGCCACCTGCGGCTCACCCGAGGCCAACACCCCCGCCAACACCGACGACGACAACTCCTCATCGATATCCACCAGCACAAACCGGCCAGGATTCTCCACCTGCGCAGAACGCACCAACCCCCACACCGCCGCAGCCCCCAAATCCGCCACCACCTCACCCTCCCCAACCGCCACCGCACCCCGCGACACCACCACCAACCGCGAACCCCCACACCGCTCATCGGCCAACCACCCCTGCACCAACCCCAGAACACCAACCGCCAAAGCACGCACCGCCCCCACCATCGCGCCCGCCTGATCCGAGACCGCCTCGGTCACCACCGCGTCCGGCACCGGCCCCGCCACCAGCGAGGACAGATCCTCATGAGCCGGAATCGCCTGCCCGGCCACCCGCCATGCCTCGGCGAAACCCAGCACGTCCGGGCCGAGCACCGCCACCGGTGACACCTCACCCGAAGAGGGCTCCGCCACCGGCGTCCACTCCACCCCGAACAGCGCCTCCCGCTCGACTCCCCCGCTCTGGAAGGCCGAGCCAAGCCGGTCGGACGGGATCGGGCGCAGCACCAGTGAGCGCACCGACAGCACCGGCTCCCCGACCGCGTCCACCGCGCTCAACGACACCTCGTCCTCACCCGTCCACGCCAACCGCACCCGCAGCACCGACGCCCCACCCGCGTGCAGACACACCCCACCCCACGAGAACGGCAACCGCACACCCTCCGGATCTCCCGCCCCCGCGAAAGCCACCGCGTGCAACGCCGCGTCCAGCAACGCCGGATGCACCCCGTAGCCACCCGCATCGGCGACCCGATCAGGCAACACCACCTCGGCGAACAGCGCACCGTCCACCCCCCGCCACGCCGCCCGCACCCCCTGGAACACCGGCCCGTAATTCAACCCGCTGCCGGCCAGCCGCTCGTACAACCCACCCAACTCGACCACCGACGCACCCCTCGGCGGCCACACCCCACCCTCGAAAGCCTCGAACTCCTCCCCGGCCCGGCCACCGGCCGCCGCACCGTTACTTCCCGCGCCGATCCCCCCACCGGCCAGCACACCACTCGCGTGCCGTACCCAGGCGTCGTGTTCACCGGCCCCCGCAGGCCGAGCATGAACACTCACCTCACGCCGACCCACCCCATCCGCAGCCCCCACCCGCACCTGCACCGCCACCGCATCGTCCTCACCCAGCACCAACGGCGCGGTCAAGGTCAACTCCTCGACCAGGTCACACCCGACCTCATCCCCCGCCCGCACCACCAACTCCAAAAACCCCGTACCCGGAAAAATCACCATCCCGCCCACCACATGATCCGCCAACCACGGATGCGACCCCAACGAGACACGACCCGTCAACAACGCCTCATCACTGTCGGCCAACCCCATGACCGCACCCAGCAGCGGATGCCGGGCAGCCGTCAGGCCGAGCCCTCGGGCATCCCCGGTCGAGGTCGGGTTCGGCCAGTACCGCTCGCGCTGGAAGGCGTACGTCGGCACCTCCACCCGGCGGGCGCCGGGGAAAACCGCCTGCCAGTCCACCGGCACCCCACGCACGTGCAGGGCCGTCAGCGCCGACATGACCGCCGTTCGCTCGTCGCGCCCCCCGCGCAGTACCGGCACCAGCACCGCGTCCGTCTCCCCTTCGGGGTGCGTGGCGCGCAGGGGCGAATCCGGCGTCGAGTCGGTGTCACGCGGGTCCGGACTCGCTGCGAGGGTGTCGGAGGCCATCGCGGTGAGCACCCCGTCGGGGCCCAGCTCCAGATACGCCCGCACACCCTGGCCGTGCAGGGTGCGCACGCCGTCGGCGAAGCGAACCGCGCCACGCACCTGCTCCACCCAGTACTCCGGCGAGCACAACCGCTCCGCCGTCGCCGACTCCCCCGTCAACGTCGACACGATCGGGATCTCCGGCGGGCTGAAGGAGAGCGACCCGGCCACCGCCCGGAACTCCTCCAGCATCGGATCCATCAACGGCGAATGGAACGCGTGCGACACCCGCAACCGCTTCGTCCGCACCCCCCGCTCCTCCAGAGCGGCGGCCACCTCAAGCACCGCCTCCTCAACCCCGGAGACCACCACCGAGGACGGACCGTTCACCGCCGCGACCGACACCTCACCCTCACGCCCGGCCAGCAGCTCGGCCACCTCCCCCTCGGAGGCCCGCACCGACACCATCGCCCCACCCGCAGGCAACGCCTGCATCAACCGCGCCCGACCCGCCACCAACGCACACGCATCGGCCAGCGACAACACCCCCGCCACATGAGCCGCCGTGATCTCCCCGACCGAGTGCCCGGCCAGCACGTTCGGCCGCACCCCCCACGAGGACACCAGCCGGAACAGCGCCGTCTCCACCGCGAACAGCGCGGGCTGCGCCCACCCGGTCCGATCCAGCACCTCCGCCTCAGCCGACCCCGGCTCGGCGAACACCACCTCACGCAACGACCCGTCCAGCAGCGGATCCAGCTCCGCGACCACCTCGTCCAACGCCGCCGCGAACACCGGGAACCGGTCGTACAGCTCCCGACCCATCCCGGCCCGCTGACTGCCCTGACCGGTGAACAACACCGCCAGCTTGGCCTGCCTGCCATGGCCCTTGATCACACCGGCGGCGCCGCCGTCCGCGAGCGACGTCAGCCCCGCTCGCAGTTCGGCGTGATCGGCGGCGAGGACCCCCGCTCGATGCTCGAACGCCGACCGCGTCGTGGCCAGCGAGAACGCCAGGTCGTCCAGCGACGTCTCGGGCGCACCGTCCACATGGGCGAGCAGGCGCGCGGCCTGGGCCCGCAGCGCCTCGTCGGTCCGGCCCGACAGCAGCACGGGCACCGCACCCGCGGGTGTCCTGTCGGCCGCGGGCGCGTCCGTTTCAGACTCCGGCGCCTCCTCCAGCACCACGTGGGCGTTGGTGCCGCTCACCCCGAAGGAGGACACCCCCGCCCGGTGCGGCTGCCCGGTCTCGGGCCAGGACCGCTGCTCGGTCAGCAGTTCCAGCGTGCCCGCGGACCAGTCCACCCGCGACGAGGGGGCGTCGACGTGCAGTGTCTTCGGCAGCACCCCGTGCCGCATCGCGAGCACCATCTTGATCACACCGGCCACACCGGCGGCGGCCTGCGTGTGACCGATGTTCGACTTCACCGACCCCAGCAGCAGGGGTCGTTCCCTGTCCTCGCCGAACGTGGAGATCAACGCCTCGGTCTCGATCGGGTCGCCCAGCGTCGTACCGGTCCCGTGTCCCTCCACCACGTCGATGTCCGCCGCCGACAGCCGCGCGTTCGCCAGGGCATCACGGATCACCCGCTGCTGTGAGGGGCCGTTCGGCGCGGTCAGGCCGTTGGAGGCGCCGTCCTGGTTCACCGCGGAACCACGGATGACCGCGAGCACCTCGTGCCCGTTGCGCCGGGCGTCCGACAGCAGTTCCAGCACCAGCACGCCCACGCCCTCGGACCAGCCCGTGCCGTCGGCGCTGTCGGCGTACGCCCTGCAGCGCCCGCTGGGCGACAGGCCGCCCTGGCGGTTGAACTCGATGAAGGTGCTGGGCGTCGACATGACCGTCACACCGCCCGCGAGCGCGAGGGTGCACTCGCCCGTCCGCAGCGAGTGCGCGGCCCAGTGCAGCGCGACCAGCGAGGACGAGCAGGCCGTGTCCACCGTCACCGCCGGGCCGACCAGACCGAGCGTGTACGACAACCTGCCGGACATCACGCTGTTCGCCGTACCGGTGAGCCCGAAGGCGTCGATGTCGTGCGGCAGGGTGTCGCGGTAGTCGGGGGACATCGCGCCGATGAAGGCGCCCGTCTGGCTGCCCCGCAGCGCGATCGGGTCGATGCCCGCTCTCTCGACGGCCTCCCAGGTGGCTTCGAGCAGCAGCCTCTGCTGCGGATCCATGCCCAGCGCCTCCCGGGGGGAGATGCCGAAGAAGCCGGCGTCGAACTCCGCCGCGTCGCGCAGGAAACCACCGGACAGCGACGGCGGTACGGCGTCGCCGTACTCGTCGCGGAGCCGGTCGAGGTCCCAGCCGCGGTCGGCGGGCGGCTCGGATATCGGGTCGCCGCCCTCGGAGAGCAGCCGCCACAGGTCCTCGGGCGAGGCCACACCGCCCGGGTAGCGGCAGGTCATCCCGATGATCGCGATCGGCTGCTGATTCTGTTCCTCAAGATCGTGGACGCGTTGACGGGTGCGCCGGAGATCGGTGGTCGCCCGCTTGAGGTATTCCCGGAGTTTCGCTTCGTTGTCCACAGCTCAACCCTTTTCAACGACCAGCACGAACTCGTCAACTCGCCGGGACCCGGATGCCTCGCAACCGAGTTCGGCGATCACAGCACCACCGGACGGACCACACCGGCCGCGGTCGAGCCCACAGGCTCCGCCAACATCGGATCAGTCTCGGCTCCGCGCTCCCCGAAAATCATTAGTAACTCCGGCGCCGAGAGTGGGAAAAAGACCAGCGAGCCGGGCCGTACACTCGCGCAATGGCCGGTCAGCTGCACGTCACAGCAGAGTTGTCGGAGTACGTTCGGCGGATGTCGCTGCGGGAGGACGAGATCCTGCGTTCCCTGCGCGAGGAGACCGCCGCCCTGCCCGCGGGCAGGGCGATGCAGGTGATGGCCGAGGAGGGGCAGCTGTTGACGCTGCTCGCCCGGCTCGTCGGCGCGCGGACCGTGCTGGAGGTCGGCACCTTCACCGGTTACAGCACGTTGTGCCTGGCCCGCGCGGTCGCTCCCGAGGGGCGCGTCATCACCTGCGACATCACCGAGCGGTGGCCCCGTGTCGGAATGCCCCACTGGCGCCGGGCCGGTGTGCTCGACCGGATCGACCTGCGGATCGGCGACGCCTCGGACACCCTCGCCGCGCTCCTGCTCGACGAGGGGCCGGGCTCGGTGGACCTCGTGTTCATCGACGCGGACAAGCCCGGCTACCCGAAGTACTACGAGGCCGCCCTGCCACTGCTCAGGGAGAACGGGCTGATCGTGGTGGACAACACCCTGTTCTTCGGCAAGGTCGTCGACCCCGAGGCGCGGGACGCGGACACCGAGGCCATCCGCGGGTTCAACGCCCTCCTCGCGGAGGACCGCCGGGTGGACATCTCACTGCTGCCGATGGCGGACGGCATCACCCTGGTGCGCAAGCGGGGAGCGGCCGAACCGCCCTGCTAGACGACGGGTGAGGGGCTGCGCAGATCGAAGGGCCGGGTGCCTGACGAGTTCCCGAGGGTCCCGAGGGTCCCGAGGTCGCACGCGACGAGGGTCATGGTGGTGGGCGCGCCCTGCGGTGCCGGGACGAGGTGGAGTCGCTCCAGGCCGCTCACCCCGGAGGCGGGCAGCCTCCCGACGCACGGGCACCTCCCTTCGGTGAATCCGCTGAACCGGTAGGCGATCTCCATCATCCGGTTGCGGTCGGTGCGGCGGAAGTCGGCCACCAGGTGCGCGTCCGCGCGGGCGGCCTGGTCGATCAGCCAGCGCAGGATCACCGTGCCCGCGCCGAAGGACACGACCCGGCAGGAGGTGGCGAGCAGCTTCAGATGCCAGGTCCTGCGGCCCAGCTCCAGCAGGATGACCCCGACCGCCCCGTGCGGCCCGAAACGGTCGCTCAACGAGGTGACCAGGACGCGGTGCCCGGGGTCGTCGAGCAGCCGCTCCAGCGTCTCCCGCGAGTAGTGCACGCCGGTGGCGTTCATCTGGCTGGTGCGCAGGGTCAGCTCCTCGACGCGGGCGAGGTGTTCGGCCGTGGCGTGCTCGATGTGCATCACCAGGCCGAGCGAGCGGATGAACTCCTCGTCGGGACCGGTGAAGCCGGACTTCGCGGCCTGCCGGCGGAACCCCGCCTGGTACATCAGCCGTCGGCTTCTGGCGTCCTCGGTCACCGTCTCCGGGCTGAACTCCGGCAGACCGGCCAGCTCGGCGACGTGTTCGGCGGAGTAGCACCGTACGTCGGGAAGGTGGAACGTCACCTCGGCCCGTTCGGCGGCCTGGTCGTCGATGAACGCGATCGTGTCGAGGGCGAACCGCAGTTCCTCCGCGATCTGCCGGATCGAGTCGGACTTGGGCGACCAGCCGATGTGGGGCAGCACGAAGTACTCGGCGACGCCGAGCGCCTCGAGCTTCGCCCAGGCGTGGTCGTGGTCGTTCTTGCTCGCGACGGACTGCAGGATGCCCCGGGAGTCGAGCACCCGGATGAGTTCACGGATGGAGTCGGGCAGGCGGATCTCGTCGTTCTCCAGCAGGGTTCCCTGCCACAGCGTGTTGTCCAGGTCCCATACCAGGCATTTCACCACCGAGGTCTTGTCGGGCACCTGTCCTCCTCGTCTTGGTCAGTGTGACTGTGCGACGGCGTGCTGGGCGAGAATGAGCTGGCAGATCTCGCTGCTGCCCTCGATGAGCTCCATGAGCTTCGCGTCCCGGTAGGCCCGCGCCACCACATGGCCGTCCTGCGCCCCCGCCGACGCCAGCACCTGCACGGCCGCCGCCGCACCGCGTGCGGCCTCGGTCGAGCCGATGTACTTGGCCAGGACCGTGGCGATCACCATCTCCGGCGATCTCTCGTCCCAGCAGCGGCTCGCGTGCTCGCAGACCCGGGTCGCCGCCTGCTCCGCCGCCATGAGCTCGGCGAGGTGGCGGGCGACGAGCTGGTGTTCGGCGAGGGGCCGGCCGAACTGCCTGCGGGTTCCCGCGTGCGAGCCCGCCGCCAGGAGACAGGCCCGCAGGATCCCGACACAGCCCCAGGCCACCGATATCCGGCCGTAGGACAGGGCCGTGGTGACCAGCAGCTGGAGCTGCTGGCCGCCGCCCCCGAGCACCGCGCTCGCCGGAAGGCGTACGGCGTCGAGGTCGACGTCGGCGTGCCCGGCGGCCCGGCAGCCGCTGGGGTTGGGCACCGGGCGTACGGTGACCCCCGGGGTCTCGGCGGGGACGACGACGGCGGCGCCCTCGTCCCCGTACCGTCCGAAGACGACGATCAGGTCGGCGTAGCGTGCGACGGTGGTCCACGTCTTTCGCCCGTCGACCACCACCGTGTCACCGTCGGCACGTATCCGGGTGGTCAGCGCCGTCACATCGCTGCCGGCCTCACGCTCGCTGAAGGCGACGGCGGCCAGCTCGCCGCCGGTCAGCCTCGGGAGGTACTCCTGGCGCTGGCGGGCGTCACCGAGCCGCTGGATCGTCCACGCCGCCATGCCCTGCGACGTCATCACGCTGCGCAGTGAACTGCACAGGCTGCCCACGTGCGCGGTGAGGACCCCGTTCTCCGAGCTGTTCGCGCCGACGCCGCCGTACGCGGGCGACACCTCGGCGCAGAGCAGGCCCAGCTTGCCGAGGGTCCGCAGCGTCTCGGTGGGAAGGAGACCTGCGAGGTCCCATTCCGCCGCCTGGTCGCCGACCAGGTCGGTGACTCCTTGGCGCGCCTGGGCGAGCCATTCAGGCATGGTCCGCCACCGGTGTGTCCAGCAGCCGAAGGACGAGGGAGGCCATCCGCTCGACGGTGCGGAAGTTGTCCAGCTTCAGGTCCTCGCCGAGGATGGCGATGCCGTACCTCTGCTCCAGGTGGACGACCAACTCCATGGCGAACATCGAGTTGACGAGCCCGGAGGCGAACAGGTCTCTGTCGACGGCGACCTCCGTTTTGATCCGCTCCTGGAGGAAGTCGAGAATCTGCCTCCGGATGGTGTCGGGGGTCGGCTGAAGCGTCTCTTCTGGGTGCGTGTTCACGAAAGCACCTTCTCGTAGTCGTAGAAGCCCTTACCGGATTTACGCCCAAGGTGGCCCATCGTCACCTTCTCCAGCAGGAGTTCACAGGGCTGGAAGTTCGCGTCACCGGTGCGCTCCCACAGGGCTCGCAGCGCGTCGACCAGGTTGTCCAGCCCGATCAGGTCGGCCGTGCGCAGGGGCCCCGTGGGGTGTCCGAGGCAGCCTCGCATCAGGTCGTCCACCGACTCGGCGCTGGTCACGCCGGCCGCGACGATCCGTGCCGCCTCGTTGATCATCGGGTGGAGCAGCCTGCTCGTGACGAATCCCGGAGCGTCCCGCACGACGATCCCGCGGCGCCCCATCCGGGCCAGCAGTCCGGTGACCGCGGTCATCGTCTCGTCGCTCGTCAGGTCGCCCCTGATCACCTCCACCATCGTGATCAGGTAGGCGGGGTTCATGAAGTGGACGCCGACCAGCTCGTCCGGGCGGGCGGTGAACCTGCCCAGCTCCCCGATCGGGATGCCGGAGGTGTTGGAGATCAGCGGGGTGCCGGCCCCGAGCAGCTGTGACGTCTCGCCCAGCACCTTCGCCTTGATCTCGGCGTCCTCGACGACGGCCTCGACGACCGCGGTGGCGCCGGCGACGGCCGCGGGGTCCGTGGTCGTCGTCAGGTCGGCCACCTGGCCCTTCGCCGGTACCGAGCCCATCAGCCGCGCGTGCCGGAGCTGGAGGTCGACGCGGTGCCGGGCGTCGGCGAGCTTGTCCTCCGACACATCGACGAGCACGACCGGAATACCGTGGCCGATCGCCACGACCGCGATCCCCGTGCCCATCACCCCGGCCCCCAGGACCCCCAGCCGGGCATCTTCCACTTCGTTCATCCCTGAGCCTCACATAGCGGTTCGAGTTTGCCTTTCCCGTGCCTCACGGACCGCCTCTCTCCGATGCGCCGGGCTTGAGAGGCGGCCGTGAACTCACCAGCTCGACGCGAGGATGAGGTCTCCGAAGTCCCGCTCGCGCGAGGCGTGCTGAAGATCGGACTCCACCATCATGTGCATCAGCTGCTCGAAGCTCACGGTGGGTTCCCAGCCGAGCTCGATCCGGGCGCGGCTCGGGTCGGCGCAGAGGGTCTCCACCTCCGCGGGACGCACCAGCGCCGGGTCGACGACGACGTGGTCGCGCCAGTCCAGTCCCACGTACTCGAAGGCCATCTGTACGGCGTCGCGCACCGAGTGCATGTGCCCGGTGCCCACCACGTAGTCGGTGGGCTCGTCCTGCTGCAGCATGAGGTGCATCGCCCTGACGTAGTCGCCGGCGAAGCCCCAGTCGCGGACCGCGTCGAGGTTTCCGAGATACAGCTTCTCCTGCAGGCCGAGTTTGATCTGGGCGACCCCCAGCGAGATCTTCCTGGTCACGAACTCCGTGCCCCGGCGGGGCGACTCGTGGTTGAACAGGATCCCGGAGACGCCGTACATGTCGAACGACTCGCGATAGTTCCGGGTGATGAAATGGCCATATGTCTTCGCGACCCCGTAGGGGCTGCGCGGATGAAAGATCGTCGTCTCGTGCTGCGGGCTCTCCGCGACCTTGCCGAACATCTCCGAGGACGACGCCTGGTAGAAGCGGATCTGGCCGCTGCTGCCGTCACGTGACTTGTCCAGCCCGCATACCAGGCGGATCGCCTCCAGCATCCGGAGCACGCCCATGCCGTTGACCTCGGTGGTCAGCTCGGCCTGGTCCCAGGACATCGGGACGAAGGAGATCGCCGCGAGATTGTACACCTCGTCGGGCTGTACCTTGTCCACCGCGCTCACCAGGCTCCCCTCGTCCAGCAGATCGCCGTTGACGAATGACAGATCGCTGACAAGACGGCTGACACGGGATTTCCGGGGATTCGCCTGGCCTCTGATCAACCCCCAGACCTGGTATCCCAGGGACAGTAGATGCTCAGCCAGATAAGAACCGTCTTGACCGGTGATACCGGTGATCAGCGCGCGCCTGGACATGCACTTTCCTTTCAGCACCGCGAACAGATTCCGACCGGACACCGTCGCGACCGCGAAGACGCCGACGGCGTGCCCACAGCGGGAATCGAGTCCGTCGGGCCGGCGGATCGCCGGCCCGTGACCGAGGGAGTTCTTCCGGGTGTCAGGTGATCGGCGGTGACAGTGGCCTGCCACCAGAGTCGAGAAGTCCGGGAAACGCCGCAGAATTACCGGACTCCAGGGATTCCTGGGACTTCTGGGACTTTAGAGACTGGAGGGCTCACCGCGAACTCCCACGGAACCGTCGGCGAGAGCGTGATCGGGCACCAGGGCCATCCGGTCGGCGAGATCGGCGGCCCGGTGCCGGAGGCGCTACTCCTCGACCCAGCCGTGTGTCTGGGCGAGGCCGACGAGGCATCGGCGGACGCCCAGCAGCTGTTCCGCCGTCATCGTCGGCACGGCCACGAGCAGGGCTTCCGTGATCTCCTGCGTCATTTCCCCGACGGAGAGCACGTCACAGAAACCGGCGTCGTTGCCCTGGCGGTCGGCGGCGGAGACAGCCGGTGCCGGTGCCGCCGACCCGATCGACGCGGGCGTCGGCGCGGGTCTCGGCACGGCGGGCGGAGCCGACGGAGACGGTGAGGACGACAGGGACGGCGAGGGCGGCGAGGACAGGGCGGCCTTCGGTGCGGCAGGCCTGTCGAGTACGCGGACCTGGGACGCCTTCAGTCCCTTTCCGCCGTTCTCGACCCTGAATTCGACCCTCGTGTCGATCGAGAGGAGACGCTTGTCGCTGTTCAGGTCGTTGACGTGCATGAAAACGTCTTCGCCACCCGAGTCGGGGGCGATGAAACCGAATCCGCGAAATTCATCGAAGCTGACGAGCTTACCCGTTACCACCACACCGCACCTCACCAGAGCCACGTTTTCCCGAAATGGGTACCTCTTGCTCGGAGAATCGTTTTCGGTAACCACGGAAACCCATTCCCGGTTCGGGTGGGAGCGCGACCACGGTTATCCCGCACACGATTTACCGCTCACTTCCAAAATTGTCGAGTATGTTTACTCGGCTATCTTGGTACGCTCGGACCACTGGAAGACCGGAAGGTTCTCCCCGTCGACCGTAAGAAATTCACCGTTGTGCACGAAGTGCTCGTATCCCGCACCGGAGAGAATCTTCACCTTCTCCTCCGGGGCAACCATGGTTCGAACGGGGCTTCGACCGGAAAGTCGCTCCGGCCCACCGGATAGCACAATTTTCGCACTGGTCACGATGAAACCTCCCTTGCCGTTCCGGCGGCGCGATCGTCTCGACGACCACGCGACCGCAGGCCGATTACATGGACTTACTTCACGAATTCGGGCAGAATCCGGGGCGGCCAGGAGCCGAGCCGGAAAATGCCCATGGAGTACGCCTTGGAGACCAGAGCCGGGCGGTTGGTGGCCTTCAGCTTCCGCAGCAGCGTCGTCACGTGATACTCCACGCCGCCGCGGCTGAGGTACAGCATCGACGCGAGCTGCACGGTCGACACCCCGGCGGCGACACCTTCGAGTACCCGCGCCTCCATGCTGCTGAGCAGCCTCTTTTTCCCGGTCAGCAGGTCGTCACGCTGCTCTCGGTCGGGTCGCACCACCACCATGACGCTCTCGACGTGGCCGGCCTCGCCGTGCAGCGCGATCCCGGTGAGCTCACCGCCGAGCACGGTCTGGTCCGGCCGCACGGCGATCACCCGCTCCTCGAAGCGGGCGCGCCGATTGTCCGTCAGATGGGTGAACTGCTGTCCCAGCTTGTCGCGGACGCTCAGATGGAGCAACTCGCAGAACGCAAGTCCTCGAATGTCCGCCAGGGAACGACCGAATTGCCGGGTGAATTCGAGATTCGCCTCGATAACCCTGGTCGCGTGGTCGAGATTCGCCACGCAGATTCCCGACTGGTCGAAAAAGGAACGATACTGGTCTATCCCGTCGGCGGGTGGGCCGACTAACCGAAGCCGCCGTTCCTCATCAACCGGAGCGATGCCGATATCAATACTCATCTGATTACCATTCCTCTCCTCCAGCAGACGAGACGATGACCCGATAACTATGGGGTAACGACCAAATCCACTTATTAACATGATATTAATCGGTGCGAAAGCAGGTCAACATAAGCCCACGACAAACAGTAAAAGACTGTGGTGCGTGAGGCGTCCGGTTCGGACCTTGCGGTGCGGTGGGGCGGTCTCGTTCGGTACCGAACTTCCGGGCGCCCACCCGGGGAAATAGTTCACGTTCCGCACTAAATATCGCGCGTACGGCCGGGGCCCTCGAACCGGCGACGGCGGCACACCGCCCGCCGGAAATTACCCGTCACGACGCGGATCATGCCGGGCACGCGAACCGTGATGCGGATCATGCCGGACCGGCGAACCGTGATGTCCGTCGCCGGCCGGGGTCCTCGGCGCGGATTTCCGCCGACCGGCCCGAAGCGGCGACTTCGCGGGCTCCCCGCTCTTCAGCCCTCGGCCAGGTGATCGCTCAGGCATCCGGCCGGCGGATCACCCGGCCGTCCGGTCGCGGAGACCGCGCCGGGCGGCGGCGGGAATCGGGGGCCACGCCCCGGAGACCTGCGAGAAGGTGACAGGCGGCGATTCGCCTGGCGGAATCCGGCGGAGCGGCCGTCACACCGCCTGTCACACCGCCTGTCACACCGCCTGTCACACCGCCTATTCGTCCGCGTTCCGCGCGCCCAGTTCCTCGACGAGCGCCGCCCTGCCGCTCACCCCGAGCTTGCGATAGGTGCTCGTCAGGCTTTTTTCGACGGCACGCCGGGTCACCCCGAGCGAGTCGGCGATCCGCTGGTTCGTCCATCCCCGCAGCACGAAGGCGACGACCGTCTCCTCGGTCTTGGTCAGCTCGCCACGCTCGGGTGCGGACAGTCGCAGCGCCGGGCCGTTCAGCTCCGAGTCCCTGTCGCCCTCGGCCCAGGAGACGCCACGTTCCCTCGCGACCCGCGTGCCTTCGGAAACGAACTCCTCCGCGTCGTCGGCACCCAGCTCCGCGAGTCTTCTGCCGAGAAGCGTGAGCGTCCTGGACAGCTCGATCCGATCCTCGGAACGGCGAAGCGTCTCGACGGCCCGCTTGAGGAGATCGACGCCCTCCTCACCCGGAGTGATCATTCCACGCAGCCGCAGCGCGCGGCCGTACGTCGCGGGAGCGCCCCACGCCCACGCGAAGGCGTACTCCTCGTCGGCCAGCTCGGTCGCCGCCTGCACTCTTCCGAGCCGGTGGTTCACCGCCGCGGCCCATACCCGCCAGGGGTACAGTGCCGCGTTCGTCCACCCGCAGCGCGACAGCTGCCTGCCGCTGTCGAGGAATCTGTGCAGCGCGGCCGGCAGATCGCCCCGCACCGCGTCCAGCATCCCCCGCACCATGCGATGCGCGACGACCACCCGCAGGTCACCGCTCTCCGGACTGGTACGGATCACCCGCTCGCCCAGTTCGACGTCCTGCGTCTCAAGCGCGATCATGGCGAGCGTCCAGATGGACAGCGTCCTCGCCTCCGGCCAGGACGAACCGGCGTTGTCGGCCACGCTCAGCGCGGTACTCCTGGCCTGGACCACATGCCCCGACGCGCGAAGGATCATGCTCCGCTCCGCGTTGACCAGCGCGATGACCCCTTCGAGCTCCTGGCGCTGAGCCTGTTCTCGCATCGCCTCCAGCCACGGGGTCACCGAGGCCGCCGTGTCGGCGAGGACCAGCGCCTGGACCAGCAGCGGGAGAGCGGTGTAGGCGTGCCCCGCGCGCGGCGGCTCCCGCTCCAGGATCCGGCCGGCGAGGGCGGAGATCTCGGCGGCCGTGACCTCGCCGGTCATCGTCGCCGCGTAGGCGAGCACGGCCAGCAGTTCCCGCCCGGAACCCGTGGAGACCGGCACCTCCGCGCCGAACCCCCGCAGCCGGTCGGCCGCCGCACCGAGATGCGCGGCGTCCTGCATCCCGAGACAGCGGGTGCGGGCCTCCAGCCGCAGGCCGAGGTCTCCCTGCGCGTACGAAGGACCCCGCTCATGGAGCTGCCGCGCCACATCCTGGACGAGCGCGCCCGATGACGGGTTGACCGTGCCGATCGCGGGCGGGATCCACAGCACCGCCTCCGCCCGCTCCGTCACCGAGGTGAGCATCGGCACGGCCTGCGAGATGTGGGTGACCGAGGACGCGAGGTCGAATCCCCGCTCGGCGGCGGCCAGGTCGACCAGGAGCCGGCCCCGGGCCTCGCTGTCCGGCGGCCTGTCCAGCAGCGCGTGCCGGATGTAACGGGCCGCCTTCCTTCCGGCGCCGCGTTCGAGCGCGGCGCCGGCGGCCGCGCGCAGGACGCCGATCTCCCATGCCTCGTACCCTGCGGTGACCTGCAGGAGCTGGTCGGCGACGTGCTCGGCCGGGTGGCCGACGGTGTGCAGCAGCGACGCGGCCCGGCGGTGCATCGAGGCGCGCGTGTCGGTGCTCATTCCCGATTCGATGCCGTACCGCACGCTCTGGTGGACGAATCGCGGCGACTCGCCGCCGGCGAGCAGGCCCAGGCGGTCGAGGGTCTGCATCGCGGACTTGTAGTCGATGCTGTCCAGACCGGCGAGCTCGCTGATCAGCTCCGGCTCCGCCAGGTCTCCGAGCACGACCATCGCCTGCGCGAGATCCCGGACGACCACGGGCTGGATGCCGAGGCAGAACATCCGGCGGTCGCGGAGGAACGGTTGGCTCGCGGCGTGAACCTCACCGGCACGTGCCGCGACCGGCTGGAAGCCGGCCGTGCGCAACCTGTGCAGCATCGCGGCCAGCGAAGCGGGGTTCCCACCGGACACCTCGTGACAGGCTCGGGCGAATTCGAGGTCGCAGGACTCCCCGAACTCCTCGCCGATCAACCGGCGCACCCCTCCGACGGAGAGCGGCCTCGGGTGCAGCGTACGGGCGCCCGAGGCGACGATCTCCCTGAGCAGCATCGGGTCGGAGGCCGCGCACTCCTCGGAGAAGGCGGCGGCGACCAGAACCCGCGTGCCGTCAAGCCGCCTGGCGAGGTACGCCAGCCAGCGAAGGGACGGCGCGTCCGCCCACTGCAGGTCGTCGACCACCACCACCAGTGCCCTGCCTTCGCCGCCTTCGCCGCCCTCGCCGCCCTCGCTGAGGTTGGCGATCAGCGAGTTCAGCCCCTGCAGGACCGACTCCTGCCTGAGCGACCGGTTCGGTCCGATCGCGTGCGACTCACCGAAGAACATCCCCTGCACCAGGCTCGCCGTGCCCTGGAACCAGGTATCCCAGCGGTCCTTCTCCGCCCCGGCCAGGATCGGCTCGAACAACTGCTGGACGACGCCGAACGCGAAGTCCTGTTCGAGGAGCGTGCCGCCGGCGCGCAGGACCCGCGCGTGCGGGGTGGCCGCGTCGGCCAAAGTGCGCAACAGCGCCGACTTGCCGACGCCGGGCGGGCCGATGACCGCCATCATGGACCCGTTGCCCGCCAGGGCCGCCTGAACCGCCTGCTCCGCCCGCGCCAGCTCCTTCTCCCGCTCCAGCAGCATGGATTCACTCACCCATGTTCCGCGGTGCCGGGATCGAGGCGAGAAGCGAGGCGAGCTCGTTGCGGTTGGTGACCGCGAGCTTGCGATAGATCGTGGTCAGCCGCAGCTCCACCGTCCGGAGGCTCACCGACAGGACGCTCGCGATGTAGGCGTTCGAGTGACCCGCGGCGGCCAGCCCCGCGACCCGTTCCTCGTTGGCGGTCAGTGGGTACCTCGTTTCGTTCGGCGCCGACGGTCCTTCCGCGACAACCTCCACGGCAGGGCGCTCGGACCGTCCGGTGAGTCTAGCGTCAGGTGTGTCGATTCTCACCGTCGCCTTCTGCCGACTCTGAGTCGCGGCGTATCTCCTCGCCGCCGACGACGCCGCGGCGGGCTCGGCCGGCACCGTCGCGGGGCGGTCGTACGGCGCCGGCTTCCGCGGGATTCGCGCGTCGTGCCCGAGGTCGCTCGCCGCCTCCACACCGTCCAGCACCTGTGACGCGCACCGTCGCGCGACATCCAGCGCGCTGGGGGCACCCCACTCCCTCGCCCGCTCCAACCCCTCCAGCGCCAGCCGCCTGGCGGTCTCGACGTTGCCGCACGCGCTGTTCGCCACGGCGGCCACCGATCGCCATGACAGCACCGCGGGATTCGTCCAGCCCCTGGACAGAAGCACGCGCCCGCACTCGTTGATGTCGCGCAGCGCGGCCTCGGGGTCCGCCAGCTCCATGTGCACCCTGGCACGGGCGTACAGCAGTGCCGCCCAGGCCACGCCCTGGTCCGCCCCCGGAGGGAACTCGAAGGCCAGCGACTGCTCGGCCTTCTCCACGGACCGGCCGGCGAGATGCAGGTAGGCCTCCGTCGCGACGAGGAAGGGGACCATCCGCGGATGCCACGAGGTGAGCGGCAACTCCGCCAGTGCCGCCTCGAAGTCGTACACCGCCTGCCCGAGGTTTCCCCGCCGCATCTCGCATCGGCCGCGGTGGATCAGCGCCAGTGCGGCCGGTGCCCGTGCGCCGCAGCGCCTGGCGTCGGCCAGGACCTCGTCCAGCCCGATCACCGCCTCGGCGACCTCGTCGGCCAGGAGCAGCGCCCTCGCCGCGTGGATCCTGGGGCCGAACGGCTGCTCCTCACCCCTCACCTGGAAGGCCGTCCTGGCCAGTTCCCGCGCCTGCGGCAGACGTTCCCCCCTGGCGGCGAGCATCCAGGCCGCGACACCCGCCCGCACGGGGTCTCCCGGCTCGTCGGACGGTTCGGGGAACGAGTGCACGGGCAGCGCGGAATCACCGATCGCACAGTCGTTCTCCGCGAGCCAGCCGATGGCCGCCAGCGATTCGAGGCCGGCTCCACCCGCCTCTCTGCGCGTGTAGGCCGTCGCGACGGCACGGTACGTGGCGGACGCGTCGCCCCGCGAGCCGAGCAGATCGGCCGCCCGGACGAGTGTGCCGACCGACACCTCGTTACCGCTGTTCAGCAGCACCTGCTGCAGCCGCCTGTCGCTCGTCTCCGAGTCGCGGTCCGCCTCCATCATCGCGAGCTCGATGAGCAGCCGTTGCCGCTGTTCGTCCCCCACCGGTTCCCTGAGCGCCCGGCCGAGCAGTGCCGCGGCGCCCTCGTGGTCCCCGTCGAGACGACGCTGCGTGGCCACCCGGCTCAGCAGGCTCACCACCCATTCCGCGCCGACCGGCCGCGTGTTGAGCAGCAACCGGGCGAGCCGTTCCTCCGGGATCGCCGCCCGGTACCCGAGCTCGACGGCGCGCATCGCGAGTGCCTGCCGCTCCCCGATCTCCATCCGGGCCAGCGCCCTGTCGGCGATGAGAGGGCTCGCCGGCGACGGAGTCCTCCCCTCGGTCACCAGCCCCAGGCGCACCAGGACGGACAGTGCCTGCTCGGAGGACATCGTCCTCGGTGGCGCCAGCGAGGCGAGCAGGTCGGCGTCGAGGCCGCCCTCGCAGACGGCTATCGCGAGCAGCAGCGCGAGCGCGTCCGCGGGCAGGCGGGAGATGCCCCTCGTCACCCGGTCGCCGCTCACCTCGGCGGCCCGCTCCAGCAGAGCCGGAACATACCGCGCGACGGGCGGCAGGGCGGCGCGCACGAAATGGTCGAGCACGGCGAGCAGGGCCGCCGGGCTGCCGCCCGTGGCCTCGGTGGCCGCGGTCACGAACGCCCCGTCGACGGGCCCCGCGTACCGGGAGACGATCACCTCCCGGACCCCGTGCTCGCGCAGCGGCGGCACGTGGATCACGCTGCCGGCGACCGGTCCGGACTCGGTGACCGGTTCGACGGCACAGTCTTCGCCGGGAGCTCCGGCCTGCACCAGGAGAATCGGCGCATACCGCAGCCGGTGGGTCATGGCCGCCAGCCATGCCTTCGATTCCTCGTCCGCCCACCGGGCGTCGTCCAGGGCGATCAGCAACGGACGGTTGCCCGCGAGGGCCACGAACTCCCCGCACAGCGCGGGAATCAAGGTCGTGGCCGGCTGCTCCTCCGCCCACAGGCGCCGCGCGAAGGCCGGATATCCGGCGCCGGCCAGTCCGGCGGCGATCTGCGAGACCACGCTGTAGCGGAGATCGGCCTCGGTGGGCGAGCAGCCGGCGAGAACGGCGAGCAGTCCGGCCTTCCTGGCGTGGGCGACGACCGCCCTGAGCAGCGCGCTCCTTCCCGTGCCGGGCGCCCCGAGCACGGTCACCACTCCTGGACGGCCGCGCAGGAGCATCGCCACCTGCTCGCCCAGCAGGCGTGTCTGCCCTTCCCTCTCGGCCAGGAACTCCGGTGCGGCGTCCCTCCACCGAGCGCCCCGCTCGGTGACACTCACCGGCCACGTGCGTGCCGGCCCGTGCGTCGCGGCTTTCCCCTCCGCTAGCGCCATGCGTACGACACCGGCTCGTCGCTGACGGTCGGCGAGACCCTCTCGGACTCCCCGCCGGGGCCTGCCGTGGCACGAGAGGGGGCCGAAACCCTCCGGAGCAGGCTCGGAGCCCCGACCACGGTCGCATCAGTGCCACGGACGGGCGCGGGAACCTCGCCGTTCAGCCCGAGCGATCCGTCCGTGACCTTGGCTTCGACTCTGTGTCGAGTATCGCTGCACATTTCGCACCTCGAATCGACGACGCATGCGCCTGATCTCAAGCACTCCGATCGCCTACTGAGGAGACCTTAATCACAGCAATGTTGGTTTACAAGCATTTGCCTTGGATTTACCTGTGATTGCCTTTATTTATCTGTGTTCGACGGCCTGACCACCTCTCCTTCGAATGACCGGAGACACCGGGCCGGCGTCTCGGAGAAGCGGATCCCCTCCGCAGGAGGAGCGGGTGGGCCGGGGCACGACGGCGACGGACGGCCGCACACCTCACCGGCACCTCACCGGCACCTCACCGGCACCGCAGCGCGCCCGCCACCTGACGTCTACAGGGGGATGTTGGTGTGGCGGCCCCGGCGCGCCGGGGCGGCGGCCAGGGCCTCGCCGAGCCGCAGCCGGGTGTACGCCGGGTCGATCACCTCGTCGACGACGCCGATGCTCACCGCCCTGGCCACGCCCCCCGCGATCCTCTCGTGCTCCGCGGCCAGGCCCGCCAGCAGCTCCTCACGCTCGTCCTGTGCCACCGCGGCGAGCTTCTTGCGGTGCAGGATCTCCACCGCCGCCTTCGCGCCCATGATCGCCACCTCGGCCTCCGGCCACGCGAACACGGCGGTGGCACCGAGCGACCGGGAGTTCATCGCGATGTAGGCGCCGCCGTAGGACTTGCGCGTGACCAACGTGACCCGCGGAACGCTCGCCTCGGCGAACGCGTGCAGCAGCTTCGCTCCCCGGCGGACCACCCCCTCCCACTCCTGCCCGACGCCGGGCAGGTAGCCGGGGACGTCGACCAGCACGAGCAGGGGCACGCCGAACGAGTCACACATCCGGACGAACCTTGATGTCTTGTCCGAGGACAGCGAGTCGAGGCAACCGCCCTTGCGCAGCGGATTGTTCGCGATCACCCCTACCGTCCGCCCGGCGAGCCGGCCGAACCCGATCACCATGTTCGGCGCCCATCTGGGCTGCAGCTCGACGAAACCCGGCTCCCCGTTCTCTGCGTCCCCGCCGTCCAGGACCGCCCTGACCAGCGGGCGCACGTCGTACGCGCGCCGGGGTGAGTCGGGGAGCAGGTCGCGCAGCGGCCTCGCCTCGCGCACCGAGTCCACGTCGACGAATCCCGGCTTCGCCAGCAGCGCGACGAGCCGGCGGGCCTGGGCGAAGGCCTCCTCCTCCGACCCTGTGGCGATGTGGGCCACCCCGGACTTCCTGCTGTGCGCGTCCGGCCCGCCGAGGCTCTCCATGTCGATCTGCTCGCCGGTGACCGACCTGACGACGTCCGGGCCTGTGACGAAGACGCGGGCGGCGTCAGACATGATCACGATGTCGGTCAGGGCAGGACCGTAGGCCGCGCCGCCCGCCGCGGGACCGAGCACGACGGACAGTTGCGGGACCTCGCCCGAGGCCCGGACCATCGCGGCGAACATCTCCCCGATCTCGTGCATCGCCGACACGCCTTCGTTGAGCTTCGCGCCGCCGGAGTGCCACACGCCGATCACCGGGCAGCGTTCGCGCACCGCGAGGTCGATGGCGTCGGCGATCAGCGGGCACTCGTCGATCCCGATCGCACCGCCCTTCACGGTGGCGTCGGTGCAGTAGATCACTACTCGCACGCCGTCGACCCGGCCGTAGGCGACCACCACTCCCACGCCTTCGCGCCGGTGGATGATCTCCAGGGAGCCCGGATCCGACAGCCGTGACATCCGAACCGCCGGGTCGCGGTGGTCAAGGGACGGCTCGTCTCGGTCCACCACAGCCACTGAGGGAAATGTCATCGCTCACCTCTGCGAATCGCCCGTCGTCCGAGCCGTAAGTGAACCAGCGGCGGCGCCGGGAAAACCCCTAGTCTTGCCGCCCGGTCCACAGACGTCCCGCGTCAGGGCAGCCGGAGCAGCCCATCGCGCACGCGCGTGATGATGTTGAGCGACGGCTGGTTGTCGACCTCGGCGAGCGGATGCACTCTGAGGAGGTTCCAACCGATCGCGTCACCGATCAGGACGATGGCCACCCCGATCGGCATCCTGAGGCGCCCCGCGATCTCGACCACCGCCATGGGCTCCCGGCACATGTCGCAGATCCAGCGATATTCCGGGGACAGCGCGGGATCGTCGGCGCTCATCGTGCCCTGCGGCGTCACCGAGATCAGCGAGTCCATCCGCAGCGGGGCGTCGCCGTGCGTACGCCCTCCGGAGATCACGTACGGTCGCGGTCCGACCGGCCGCGAGTTCTCGTGCTCGTACCTCGTCGAGGACGAAGGCGCCCAGTCCGGGTCCGTTGCCGGCGCGGGGGCGACCCGAGGCATCGCGTCCGGGAAGCTTTCGGCGTAGTGGTGCTCGTCGGCGTCCGCCCACGACCTCTCCGGGACGTCGTACCTCTCCGGAGCGTCGTACCCCTCCGGGACGTCGTACCTCTCCGGAGCGCCGTACCCCTCCGGAGCGTCGTGCGTCCCTTCCTCACCGGCGACGGCCACCTCGGCATCCCACACACCGTCGTCCGCTTCGACGTCCCGCGCGCCGTCGTGCGCCTCGATCTCCCGCGCGCCGTCCTCCACCTCGACGTCCCGCGCGTCCTCCGCCGCCTCTTCCGCGGGTTTGGGCAGGAACTGGTGCTCGGCCCAGGTCCTGTAGTCGCCCCAGCCGCCGAAAGCGGACGCATGGTAGCTGGGCTTGTCAGCGAATCGCCGTCGTCGCCTCCTGCCGTTGGACATCGCCGGGATCTCACCTGCTCTCCAAAGATCATTTGCCTCAAGATCACACGATGATGGGATATGATCATCCCATCGAGATCATCGCGATCCGTCACCCCGCGATTTCGCCGCGTGTTCGCTGCTCTCCGCGGAGGTCTGCTGATTGTCCTCGGCGATACCTAGGTGTTTGCATAGTATTCCGCGAATCCGCTGGCGGATTCGGCGAGGGGGTGGGAAGCGTTTCCAGCGCCCATCCCAGATCCGCACGGCCACTCACGTCCAGCTTGCGAAAGACGCTGGTGAGATGGCTTTCGACGGTGCGCAACGTGATGCGCAGGGCCTGGGCGATCTCCTGATTGGTCGCACCGGTCGCCGCGAGTTCCGCCACGCGCCCCTCTCCCGTGGTCAGCACGTTCTTGACCCCACCGGCTCCCTGGTACATCCGGCCGCCCGCGGCGACGAGCCGGCCACGGGCCTGCTCGGCCAGCCTGCGAAATCCGCACCGCACCGACAGGTGCACGGCGCGACGGAAATGTCCGCGGGCGCCCTCGCGGTCGTCCATCCGCAGCAGCGCCTCGCCCAGCAGACTCTCGGCCCTGACCAGATACCAGCGCGCCTGGGTCCCGGTCAGCGTCTCCACCGCCTCGGTGAGCGTCTCCACCCCGTCGACTCCCTCCGCGACCGCCCCCCTCGCCAGCAGGGCGAGTCCTCGGGCAGGCGCGTTCCCCCAGGCCTCGGCGAGTTCCTCGCCGTGCTCGACGAACTCTCCCGCCTCGTTCCCACGCCCCAGTTCGGCGAGGAGACAGGCCGCCTCCAGCCACCACGGCACGAACATCGGATGCCTGACGACGGCCTCGGCGAGCAGCGCACCGCACTCGGTCAGGGACGACAGCGCGCTCGCGTGGTCACCTCGCGACGCCGCCAGATACGACTTCGTCATCAGCACCCGTGGATAGTCGAGAAGGTAGTCCTCCACGTCCGGCGTGCCCAGCTGGCCGAGTACGGCAGCGGCCTGGCCGAGGTCCCCCCGCCAGGCGAGCACCGCGCCCAGGGCCGTCCGCGGTGCCGTCACACTTCTCGACCACGGCTGCTCGTCCGCCAGTTTCATGGCTCTGATCGCGTCCACCAGCGCCCCGTCGAGGTTGCCCGCCTCCCCCAGGATCCACGACCGCCTGGACAGGGCCATCACCTGCCCCCAGGTGTCCCCCTGCTCCGCGCCGTGCGAGATCACCCGGCCCATGGCTCGCACCGCCTCCTCGACCTCGTCGGCGAGTGAGAGCACGTACGCGGCGGCACCGACCGCCTGGCTCCAGGAGACCTCGTCCGGGCCGCTGAGCGCCTTACGGGCCAGCGGCAGGCAGGTCCGGGACGAGAAACCCGACATGGCGAAGACCAGGGACCGCCCGGCGAGCAGTTCGCGTCCGCCTCCGGCGGACACCCCGGGGGTCCGCGACATCACCGCCCATTCCGAGACGGTCTTCGCGGTGGACCTGCGGTTCCACCCGATCAGCAACAGCGCGGACTCCACCAGCATCCGCGACTCGTGATCCCCGGTGGCCGCTCCGTCGAGTTCCGCCAGGACGGCGTTCAGCGTCGAGACCACCTCCGGTTCCCTGCCCAGCGGCGGTGCGACCCGCGACATCTGGATCGCCAGACGTGCTCTTCCCCGCACGTCGCCCGTCTCCCGCAGCCCGTCGCAGAGCATCGCGTACGCTCTCGCCGGATCGTCGTGTCCGATCAGCCGCGCGAGGTCGGCCCGCGCGCCGACGTCGGCGGGATCGGCCATCACCATCCGGCCCAGGTAGTGCGCCGCCACCTCCGCGTCCCCGTTCGACTCGGCACGGCGTGCTCCCTCCCCGAGCACGCCCCGCATCCAGGTCTCGGGAAGTGCGGGCAGCAGCGCCAGTTGCGCGCTGACCTCCTCGGCCGGACGGCCTCCGTCGTTGAGCAGCCTGGCGGCCAGTTCCCGCCGTCGGTCGAGCGCGGCGGTCGGCATGTCGTTCAGCACCGCGGTCCGCACATGGTGCTCGTTCAACTCGGCCAGGCCGACGTCGATGATCTCCTCGTCGCGCAGGATCTCGATCGCGGCGGTCACCAGCGGCTCGGGGACCCCGGCCAGCATGCCCACCAGTTCCGCGTCGGAGTGCCCCAGCACCGCGAAGGCCTCCACGACCCCACGCACGTATGCCGGCCGGCGGTCGAGCGTCGCGAGCAGATGTCCGGCGTGGAGTTCGGCGCCGAGTTCGGCGGCCCTGGACTCGCCTCGGGCGTCAGGTGGCACGCCCTCCTCGCTCAGGCGCTTGAACAGCCGCGCGAGCAGTGCCAGGTTGCCCCGGCAAACACTGGTGCACAGGCGGACGAACAACTCTTTCGGCACAGTCTCCCAGCACCGCCGGGCCAGCTTCCCCGCGTCCTCCTCGGAGAGCGGCCCGAGGTCGACGACGCGGTGCCCGCGCGCGGCGACCCCGGGAACCGCCCGCCCGTTCGACGGGCCGGAGCGGTGCTGAGCGAGCAGGACGAACAGCGGCAGATGATGCCCACGGTTCACCAGGAAGTCCAGCCATGCCAACGACTCTTCGTCGCACCACTGCGTGTCGTCGAGCATGAGGGCCACCGGTCCCGACGCGGCCGCCTCGCCGACACGCCGGAACAACAGGTGTGACAGCGGCACGGTGCCGTCTCGGGTCGGAAGCGGCGCTCCGCCGAACAGGCTTTCCGCACCGCTCCATGGCAGGCGGGCCCCCGCGGGCGAGCAGGAGCCGCGCAGGATCGTCACTCCGACACTGCGGGCATATCGCTCAAGCGCCTCCAGCAGGGCGGTCTTCCCCGATCCCGTGGGTCCTCGCAACAGCGTCAGAGACGCCTCGCCCTCCGCGGCCCCCTCCAGCCAGGACACCAGTGTGCGGAACTCCGCTTCCCGGCCCACCGGCCTGGCCTCGCCGTGGAAGATCCGTCCCGACATGGTCACCATCTCGCTCCATCAGGTCACCGAATCTCGCCAAGAGGGGGTCGAGCCATGCGCTCTTCTTGTGCGTGGCGTGCGGGCACCGGGCCGACACCGACGTCAACGTGGCCGGGAACATTCGAGACGCCGTCGCAGGGCGTGCGGGGATCGCGCGGGCATCGACATGCCACCTCCGGACGGGCACCCGGTCATCCACTGATCCGGTACAGCCGTGTTTCCGATGTTTTTCCGACGTTAGCTTCTAGAATCTCGCTCGGCAAAGACCTCTTTGCCGCGAGTTCATCCGAACCCCGCTTTCGCCGGGGGCGGCGCCCCTCCGGCGGGCCGCTCGTCAGGGGCGGGCGTGCCTTCCGTACCCACCGTCGCCCGCGACGGCCGCACACCGTCTCACACCCGTCTTCTCGGGCCTGTCTCAGGCCCGTCTCAGGCCTGGAGCCTGGCGTAGAACCGGCTGCACTCCTCGTAGGCGGGGAGCAGACCCTGCCGCCGAGCCTCGGAGAGGGTCGGGGCCGTCGCGTCCTTGTCCGACAGCAGCGGTGTCACCCCGGCGGGCCAGTCGATCCCCAGCTCGGGGTCGAGAGGATCGATCCCGTGCTCACGCCTCGGCGCGTACCCCTCCGAGCAGAGGTACACCACGGTCGCGTCGTCGGTCAGTGCCATGAAGGCGTGACCGAGCCCCTCGGAGACGTACACGGCCCGGTGGTCCCTGTCGTCCAGGATCACCGACTCCCACCGCCCGAAGGTGGGCGATCCAACGCGGATGTCGACGACTACATCGAAAACCGCACCCTTGACACACTTGAGGTATTTGGCCTGACTCGGCGGGACGTCGGCGAAGTGCACGCCGCGCAGCGTCCCCCGGCGCGAGACCGAGTAGTTCGCCTGCGAGAGGGCGAGGGGCCGGCCGGTGGCCTCGCGGAAGCTCTCCGCGCGGAACCACTCGTGGAAGCTGCCCCGATCGTCGGGGAACACCTCCGGTTCGAACACCCACGCACCCTCGATGCCGAGTGAACGCATGCCCACCTCTCCTTCCGTGACCCCGCCTCATCCGGGGAGGGGGCCCCGGACGGCACGCGCGACGGGCGCTCCCAGCGGAGTCTCCTCCGACCATCGCCCCCTTGTGAACCCGTCGTGGCACCCCGAGGAGGCGCGTACGGTCCTTCGCGGGACCGTTCCAGTGCCGCGCGGGCGGATCGTCCCAGGTGGGCGCCCATCAGGCCGGTGACCGGCCGATCTGGCCACTTCCGGCCATCACGAGCCTCGTCCCCCCGCCCAGGGGGAGCGGCCGGGAAACCGTGTTCACGATCGGCACGACGTCCCGTCCCCGAGGCGGTCCTCCCCTCCCCACGGGCGCGGCACCGGGTCCCGCCGACGCCCCGACGGCCACCCGGCACAGGGACGCGTAGCATCGACGTTCTGCGACATTCATTCGATTTCCGCTCACGAACACAGACGGACACAGAGGATCATGAACGACTCCTTCATCCCCGCCGCCCGCGCGGCAGGCGGGACCGGCCCTGGCGGCACGCCCGCACGGCGTTCCCCCCGGCCGGAGAACGACGGCGGGCGACCCGGCAGCACCGCGTCCGCTCCGGTGGAGGCGTCATGATCGACCTCCTCCGCAACCCCGTGAAGAACTACGACTGGGGTTCGCGCACGGCCATCGCCGCACTCACCGGGCGCCCCTCCCCCACCGAGCTGCCCGAGGCGGAGATGTGGTTCGGCACCCACCCGTCCGGCTCCTCGTCGGTGCTTCGCCAGGGGACGTGGCACTCCCTCGCCGAGGTGGTGGCCGCCGCCCCCGAGACAGAGCTGGGCGAAAAGACCGTCGAGCGGTTCGGTTCGCGGTTGCCGTACCTGCTGAAGCTGATCGCCGTGGACCTGCCGCTCTCGCTCCAGGTTCACCCCTCCCAGGAGCAGGCCAGGGAAGGGCACGCCCGGGGCACCTACGTCGACCCGTTCCCCAAGCCCGAGCTGATCTGCGCGCTGACCCCGTTCACCGCGCTGGCCGGGTTCCGTCCTCCCGAGGAGGCCGCGGTCCTCATCGGCGGGCTGGGCGTACCGGAGCTGGAGCCCGTCGTCGCGCCGCTGGCGGCCGGAGACGCCTCCGCCGCGCTCCGCGTCCTGGTGGAGTGGCCGAAAGACGGCAGAGCCGATCTCGTGGCCGACATCGCGCGGGCCGCCTCCTTCGCCGGAGGTCCCGAGAACGAGCTGGTCGTACGCCTGACGGAAATCCACCCGGAAGACCCCGCCTGCCTGGCCCCGCTGTTCCTGCGGCGCCACGAGCTGCGGCCCGGCGAGGCGCTCTTCCTGGGCGCCGGGGTCCTGCACTGCTACCTGAGCGGGTTCGGCGTGGAGATCATGGGCGGCTCCGACAACGTGCTGCGCGCCGGGCTGACCGGCAAGCCGATGGACGTGGAGGAGCTGCTGCGGGTCACCGACCCCTCGCTTCCGGCCCTCCAGGTCGAGCCGGTCGGCGATCTCTATCGCACCCCCGCCCCCGAGTTCCGCCTCGGTACGGCCGTCCCCGGTTCCGGCCTCACCCTGCAGGGCGGCGTGCCGCGCATCCTGTTGTGCACCGAGGGCGAGGTCGAGACCGGCGGGCACCCCCTGCGGGCCGGCGAGTCGGTCTTCGTCTCCGCCGCCCGGGGCCCCGTCGAGGTGCGCGGGCCGGGAACGGTCTTCTGGGCGGAACCGGGGATCGACCAGGCGCCCTGACCAGCGGCTCACGCCCGCCCGCCCCTCCCTCGTGAGGCCGCGGGCGGGCGCGATCCACGGCGGGCGGGCGCCCTCACGTCCATACCGGCCTGCTATGGCGGATAACCCCCGGGGTGGTCGGGGCGTCCCCACCGGCGAGGCTGGAGGTATCCGATGACACCGTCAGACGACCTCACGGATCCAGACCTCCGTCTGGAGCTGATCCTGGTCGAGGTACTGCACCACGAAGCCGAGCACCTCGCGACCGGCTGACGCGTCCCGGTCCCGGCTCCAACGGGGGGAGCCGGGACGGGACGCGTCGAAGGACAGGGGCCAAGTCGCGGTAGGAGGCGGAGATTTTTCGATCAAGACCGGTGTGGAGCCGGGTGACCGGCGTGCGAGAAGTCCTACAAGGGCGTTGAGACCGTGACGGTCACGGCCCGTAGAACACAGGAGGAACCTCCGTGCGACGCTTCTTCACCGGGATCGGCTACCTCGCCGCCCTGGCGGTGATCGCCACCACGATGGCCGCACCCGCTCAGGCCACGGCCACCACCCGCGCCTGCTCGATGCCCTTCTCCGCCCAGGCCGACGCGCCGTCGCGGGCCACCACGGTCGAGCCGGCCTACTTCACGATGACGACCGTCGGCTCGCGCCTGCCGTTCGTCATCAAGCTCACCGACGCCGAGAAGATAGAACACGCCCGGCGGATCATCAGCGGCAAGGAGACCGAGAGGACGCACGTCCTGGGCCGGATCGTCAAGACACAGGCCCCGTACAACCCCTCCTACGGCTTCCACCTCGATCCGAACACGATCGACTTCTTCCAGGTGGCCATCGAGGTCTGTGACGCGTCGCTCCCGTACGTCGAGGAGCATCTCGACGAGGCGTGCGGCGCCTTCCTACCCGGCTGCTTCTTCTGCCCCTGGACCTCCAAGCTCGTCGCCGAGGTCTCCGCCCCCTGACCCTCGACACGGGTTTCCGGCCATCGCCTCCCCTCGGGAGGCGATGGCCGGAGCCGGTCTCCCCCGGCCCGCCGCGTACGGCCGTCAGAGCGCCGGGATCGTCCTCAGGTTTCCCGGTCGCGCGATGTCGTGGACTCCAGCACCCTTTTCGCCTTCGCCATCAGGGTGAGCGCCACCACCGCGAAGGCGAGCGCGAGCAGGGTGAAGAGGGTGAGCGACAGTTCGTCCGTCCGTTCCAGCAGCCGGGGCGACGCGGTCGAGACGGCGAACAGCGCGAAGAACAGCAGTGACCACGCGTACGGCCTCACCCGCAGGACCCCGCCCCGCCTGGAGACCATCAGCGGAACCCGGCCCTTCAGCAGCACGCGAACGCCGTGCGCGGCCAGCACGCATCCGATCCCCAGCAGGGCCCAGCTGAACGCGACCGACAGTGTGTGCGCGCTCATCGGGATCGCACCTCCCTGGCCGTCGGCGGTGATCGGAGACGGCGTCTCCGATCTTCGGCCGCCTGCCCCGCGAGAGAGACGGCAAACCAGCCGTCCGTACGGCGAAGCACCCCGTCGCTTCCGTGGCGGCCCGGCCACCCCCGTCGTTACGCTGGGGACCCGCGCCGACGTGCATGGAGGAACTCATGGCCGCTGGCCCGCTGGAACCGGATGACCCGCGCACGCTGGGAGCGTTCCAGGTCGTGGGGCGCCTCGGCGAGGGCGGGCAGGGCATCGTCTACGAGGGGTGGAGCGCCTCCGGCGACCGTGTCGCGATCAAGGTCCTCAAGGGCGGCACGAATCCCGACATCCGCCGCCGACTCGCCAGGGAGCTGGAGTCGGCCCGCCGGGTGGCCCCCTTCTGCACGGCCCGGGTGCTCGCGGCCGAGCTCGACCGGCCGGACCCCTACGTGGTGAGCGAGTTCGTGGCGGGCCCCTCGCTGCAGGAACGGGTGCGCGACGACGGTCCGCTGCGCGACGGTGACCTCGAACGGCTCGCCGTCGGCACGGCCTCCGCGCTCGCGGCCATCCACGGCGCGGGGGTGGTTCACCGGGACTTCAAACCGGCCAACGTGCTTCTCGGCCCCGACGGGCCGCGCGTGGTCGACTTCGGTATCGCCCGTCCCCTCGACGCCGACACGGCGTCCATGACGATGTCGGGCACCCCGCCCTACATGGCTCCCGAGCAGCTCATGGGGGTGCACGGATCACCCGCGGCCGACGTCTTCGCCTGGGCCTCGACCATGCTCTACGCCGCGACCGGCAGGGCACCGTTCGGCAGCGACACCGTCGCCGCGGTCTTCAACCGCATCATCAACCAGGAACCCGACCTGTCCTGCGTTCCCCAGGGCCTGCGCGAGACCCTGGCCGCCTGCCTGTCCAAGGAACCCGTGGCGCGTCCCTCGGCCCGGTCGCTTCTGGTGCGCCTGGTCGACCCCGGAGCCTCCACCGTCACGGTTCCCGACGTCGGCCCGGTGCCCAGCGCCTACGTCCCCTCCGGCTGGCCGGACCGCGCTCCGAGCGGCCTGACCCGTCCCGTCGAGGCCGAGCCGCCACCGGCCGTCCGGTCCGGAGTCCACTCCACGCCCACCGAACCGGCCGGCCTCGTACGGGACACGGCGCTCCTACCTCCGGGCGGTGCCGGTACGGCGGGTCGTGACACGAGGGTCCACGCGCCCCCGTACGGCGAGCGGGGCACGCGGCGGGCGAGGAACGTGGCCATCCCGGTGGCCGCCGTCGTCCTCGCGGGTCTGGCGACGGCCGGCGTGCTGTACGCGACGGGGACGATCGGAGGTTCCCCCGCGAACGGGGCGGCGCCCCGGAGCGGATCCGAGGGGACCTCCCGCCCGGCGCCGGCCTCCGGATCGGGCGACACCGCCGACCGGACACCGGCCTCCGGACCTGAGAGAACCCCCGACCGGGCACCGGCCTCCGGATCGGCCTCGGCTCCGCCCGCGGCTCCCGGAGGGGGCATCCCCTCGGCCTTCGCGGGAACCTGGACGGGACAGGTCGTCTCGCAGGACGACCGCAAGCGCACCGCCGACGTCACGATCACCCTGAATCAGGGAGGATCCACCGGGACCTGGGTGTCCGGTGACTGCGAGCAGCAGGCCACGCTCACCCGCGTACGCGACACCGTGCTCAGCCTGAACGTGGCGCAGCGCGGCCAGTGCGTGAGCGGGGACATGACCCTCACGGTGCGGGACCCCCAGACGCTGGACTGCGTGAAGCAGGAGGGCGGGGGCTCGCTGGAGTACCGGGGGACCCTGCGCCGCTCCTGACCTTCCCCGCACCCTCCGGAATCGCCCGGCCCGCGCCGCTCCCGCCCTGCCCTCGACTGCCCTCGACTGCCCTCGACTGCCCTCGACTGCCCGCGCCTGCCCTCTGGAGCGCCCGCCCGCTTCACTTCTCGTCGTTCAGCCGGCGCGCACGATCTGGAAGGAGTACGACCCGGTCTTCGCCGCGGGTGACCTGACGACCAGCGCGTAGCGCCCGTCGGAGCCCGAGAGCGGCATGTCGAACTCGTTGCCGCACAGCGGGTAGGGCTGCCGGGGATCGGCGAGGCTCTTCTCCGCCGCGTCGTAGAGCTCGACGTCGATGGAGGTGCACGGCCCGCCTCCCGCGATGATCCTGATGGCCTTGGCACCGTCGGCGTCGAACTCGAAGCGGTCGATCCGTCCGGGGACGTCCAGCGACCCCGCCCCCTCCGGGCTGCCCTCACCGATCTTCAGGCCGATCGTCGCGGGGAACGTGCGGACCTTCACGGTCGCGATCCGGAAGCTGTACGCCCCGATCACGTTGGTGTTCCCCCAGACCTCCAGCCGGTGGCCGCCCACCTTGGTCAGCTTGTTGCTGAGCGACGTACCCGCGCTGAAATCGACACTGGCCGGGGTCAGGGGCTCGTCGTCGACGTCGGAGAACACCTGGAACTGGATGCCGTCGCCCTCCATGTCGGCGACGTAGAACTCCCTGGCGTCGCCCAGATCCAGCGTGAATTTGTGCCTCTCCCCCGCGCGGGTCAGCTCGGCCGAGACCGTACTGCCGTCGACGAGGGTGCCGCCCGGTTCGACGGCCGCGGAAGGCCGGTCCTGCCCGCCGGTCTCCGCCTGCTCGGGAGTGCTTTCCGGCTGGGCCGGGGGGTCGCTCTCGGCGGGCGCGGTGGTCGCCTCGCTCGTCACCTGCGCGGGGGCGGCCGCGCCGTCCCCGGCCTGGCCGCCGGTGAGGCCGCAACCGGTGAGGGCCGTCAGAGCGAGAACGAGAAGGACAAGGAAGGCACCGTGCCGGACGGGGGCGGCAAGGAGTGAGGGGAGGTTCTTCATGAAAAGCCATTCTTCGCGGCCCGCTTACAACCTGGTTGCCCGTCACTTTCTCACTCCCCGAGCGGCCTTTCGCGGGTTTCGCGCTTCCGGCACCTCCGTCGGCCCCGGTCTTTCCCGGGTCGACACCGGTCAGAAGGCACTCGATCACGTGGCCGACACCCGGTGGTCATCCTCGCGCCGGGCGGGCGTCGTGGGCGATGAGCAGGCACGGCCGGATCGGACAACGTTGTCAACGTGGCGGACGGCCTGTCGGTATGGTTCGGGTATGACCAGCGATGGCGGCCGTGCGAGGCGGCCCACCATGGTGGACGTGGCGGCCCTGGCCGGGGTGAGCCTGAAGACCGTCTCGCGGGTCGTGAACAACGCTCCGCACGTACAGCCCGAGTTGGTCGAGCGGGTGCTCACCGCCGTGGCCGAACTCGGCTTCCGCCGCAACCACCTGGCCAGCTCGCTGCGTTCCGGGCAGGCGACCGCCACGATCGGGTTGCTGATCGAGGAGATCGCGAACCCTTTCTACGCGACGATCGCGGGAGCCGCCGCCGAGGTCGCCGGGCACCACGGCACGATGCTCATCATCGCCAGTTCCGAGGAGGATCCGGCGCGCGAGCGGCAACTGCTGCGGGACATGTGCGCCCGCCGCGTCGACGGGCTGCTCGTGGTGCCGGCCGGTGAGGACCACTCGTTCCTGCGCGCCGAGGTCGAGCTCGGCACCCCCGTGGTCTTTCTCGACCGTCCGGCGGGCGGGCTGCTCGCCGACACGGTGCTGCTCGACAACCGCGGGGGCGCGCGGGCCGGGGTGTGCCGGCTCGTCGAGGCGGGCCATCGGCGGATCGGGGTCCTGCTCGACTCGATCGGCGTCCACACGATGCGCGAGCGGCTCGACGGCGCGCGGGACGCGCTGGCCTCGGCCGGCACGCCGTACGACACCGGGCTGGTCCGCGACGGCGTCCGCGACCCGGCTGAGGCCGCCCGGGCCGTCTCCGAACTGCTCGACCTGCCGGATCCGCCGACCGCCTTCTTCAGCCTGAACAACCGGATCACCCTCGGCGCGGTCGGGGAACTGCACCGGCGCGGCAGCGACGCCGCGCTGCTCGGGTTCGACGACTTCGACATGGCCTCTCTGGTGCCGTACCCGCTGACGGTGATCGCCTATGACACCCGTGAGCTGGCCAGGACCGCCGCCGAGCTGCTGTTCCGGCGGATCGGCGGGGATCGGTCGTGGCCGCGCACCGTGGTGCTTCCCACCGAGCTGGTCGAGCGGGGCATCCCGCCGCGCTGAGTTCCGGCGGCCGGTTCCCTACCGGGCTGCGGGCCGGCGTGACGGAGAGGGAGCCGATCCCGCGAGCCGCGGGTCATGGGCACGCGCCCCCGATTCGATCTCTCGGAGCCGGGGGTGCGTGCGTCTCACGGGGTCACGCGTAGAGGAAGTAGTAGCTGTACCGGCTCTCCCACTCGCATGAGTAGTCGTTCCACCAGTCCTCGGTGATGCCGTGGGTTCCGATCCGCTCGCACTCCGCGTGCTCCTTGAAGACACCCGCCAGCCTCTCGGCGTGCGCCGGGGCGGCACCGGTCGTCAGCGAAACTCCGAGGACCATGACGGCCGAGACGAGAACAGCGCGTACCTTTCGCATTCGTCCTCCTGTGACTGGGGAGATCATGAAGGTGAACATTATCACTCGGCCCGCACCAGAGAAGATCATCGCACTCGAATCATTCGCGGGACGGGGATGAAACTTTCATCGGCCTTGTCACCGGCCGCACATGTTTCGCGGATGTTTACCGACGGTAAATCCCATGCCACCCGCCCTCGAAGGTCCAGCCGCTGTCCCATTCCCGACATGGCGGCCTTGAAAGGCCTCGCGGGCGCGTATCCGACCGCCTGTGCATGCCATAGATGATCTGGCCTGTCTTCGCACCACCTGATGCTCAAAGTACGATTTACGCCTCTCATCCTGTTCTATTGGAACGATGCATCGAAAACTTTGACCACCATCACTTACGTGTCATATCGTCGCCCCGCCCATATCGATGTGAGCCGCGACACTCGAACAGGACGTTGTTCTCGCAGGCGCTACGGTCGGCCTGCTGATCGAGGTCGCCACGGCGCGAGAGAAAACACGGACGGTCACCGGGGACGAGCGGCGAGCATCCGACCAACCGGAGTCGCACCATGCAAGCTCGAATCCGCACGGCCGTGATCGTCGGCATGGCGATGACCATGCTGGCCGTCGTCGGCGTGTCAGCAGTCTTCGCGCCACCGGCTCACGCCACGCAGGTGATCACCAACATCGCCTACGCGCCCGCGCAACCGGCCGGGAGCAAGGGGCATCTGCTGGACCTCTACCTGCCCTCCACCGGAATCACGCCCCGGCCGCTGCTGATCTGGCACACCGGCTCGGCGTGGACGAGTGACGACGGCAAGGCCGGCGCGGACGCGATCGCGGACATCTTCACCCCCCTGGGCTTCGCCGTGGCCGGGGTCAGCGTCCGCTCCAGCGCCCAAGCGATCTTCCCGGCCCAGGTGCACGACATCAAGGCGGCCATCCGCTGGCTGCGCGCGAACGCCGCCACGTACCAGCTCGACCCCAATCGATTCGCGATCATGGGTGACTCCTCGGGCGGCTGGCTGACCGAGATGGCCACCTTCTCCGGTGGCGTGGCCGCACTGGAGGGCACCGTCGGCACGACCGGCGTCTCCAGCGCGGTGCAGGCAGGACTCGCCTTCTTCAGTCCGACCGACTTCCTGCAGATGAACGCGCAGAACCTGCCGACCGGCGGGCTCGACCACAACTCCCCCGCCTCCCCCGAGTCCCTCCTGGTCGGCTGCCCGATCCAGACCTGTCCGGCCACGGTGGCCCAGGCCAATCCGATGACCTACGTCGACAGCAACGACCCGCCGCTGATGTTCATGCACGGCCAGGCCGACTTCCTGGTACCGCACGGGCAGAGCCTCCTGCTCTACAACAGGATCAAGGCCCAGTGCGGCAATGCCACGTTCATCTCGGTGCCCGGCGCGGACCACATGATGCCCCAGATCATGGACCCCGCCCGGCACGGCCTGCAGACCGTCCGCACCACCGCCAACTGCTCAGAGACCGTCGGTACCGGCACGTTGAACCCCACCTGGCCCAACTTCACCACCTTCCTGCGCGGCGGGCTCAAGATGGGCACCTCCTGCGAGGTCACCTACTCCACCGGCGCCTGGAACGGCGCCTTCAACGGCAGCGCGACCATCAGGAACACCGGCACCACCCCCATCGAGGGCTGGACCCTGACGTGGACCTGGCCGGGCAACCAGCAGATCACCACCGCCTGGAACACCACGGCGACCCAGGTCGGCACCCAGGTGACCGCCCGTGACGCCGGCCATAACTCCTACATCGGCCCCGGCTCCAGTCAGAGCCTCGGTTTCTCGGCGACCGCCACCGGAACGAACGGCATTCCGGCCCAGTTCAAACTCAACAACCTCGTCTGCACGAGAGTGCCCGCCTGAGACGACGTACCGGGCCCGAGCCGAACGGCGAGGGCCCGGCACCGTTCTCCTGTCGCCGGGATTCCCAAGAATTACATTCTGGGAAACCGTGACCTGGAGCGGAAAGGCGCATTTCCAGAGTTGAATACATTCCGTCGGAACCCGATCACGGAATGTCACCGACCGGCCGCTCACGTCCATATTGCTTTCCGCAACGGTCCGCCCCTATTGTTGCCCCCGACGGCCGCCGGCCCATTTCCCGCTTTTCATTGCCCGGCCGCAGGTCACTTGATATCCCGTGACCCGAAATAAATCGGATAAGCCGTCTTCCGCTGTCAGAAGGCCGTTGTCCGGGATCGTCGATGAGTTAGGGGACGTGTGCGTACATCCAACATATTCGTCAGGAGCCTCGGCGTTTATGTGCCTGACAGTGTGAGCGTCGAGCAGGCGGTTCGTGAGGGCTGGTACCCGGCCGAGGAGGTCGAGAGGTTCCAGCAGATCGGCGCGGCGGTGGCCGGCGACATGCCCGCGCCCGAGATGGCACGGCTCGCGGTCCTGGACGCGTACGACCGCTGGGGCGAGTCCTCCCCGCGCGACCTCGACCTGCTGCTCTACCCGTCTGTCTGGCACCAGGGCCCGAACGGCTGGCAGCCCCAGCACTACCTGCAGATGCACCTCCTCGGTGGGAACGTTCCCGCGTTCGAGATCCGGAGCGGCTGCGTGGGGATGATCAGCTCGCTCGAACTGGCGGCGAGCTACCTGCAGGCCGACGCGGACCGAAAGACGGCGATGGTCGTCTCCTCGGACAACCACGGCACCCCGCTGGTGGACCGCTGGCGGATGACCCCCGGGGCGCTGATCGGCGACGCCGCGGCCGCGCTCCTCCTCGGCAAGGACTACGGCATGGCCGAGCTCCTCTCGGTGAACGCGACGGTGATCCCGGAGGCCGACGCGGTCAACGACGGCGCCTACCCCCTGTTCCCCCCGGACGCCACCGTCGGCAGAGGGCTGAGCTTCGGCGACCGGCACGAGGAGTTCCGCCAGAGGCTGCTCAAGAAGCAGGGAACCGGGATCCATCTCACGATCCAGAAGACGATGATGCAGCAGGTCGAGAAGACCCTGGACGAGGCGGGGATCGAGCTCTCCGACATCACGCGGGTGGCGTTGCCGCACGGCCGCCGCGAGGACCTGGACGGGCAGATGTCCTGGCTGGGCATCGAGGAGGACCAGACGACCTGGGACTACGGAAGGCGCGTGGGCCACTGCGGCGCGGTGGACCAGTTCATCGCCTTCGAGCATCTCGTCGCGACCGGCGGGCTCGTGGCCGGCGATCACCTGCTCACGGTCGGGTTCGGCTCGGGAACGTCCGTCGCCGCGGCGGTCTTCAGGGTCCTGGCCACCTCTCCCGTCACGACAGGGGCACGCGCATGACCGATCTCACGCGAAGGCTGGTCGACTTCATCCAGGAGAACCTCGTCCTGGACGGCGACGACATCAAGGTCGACGAGACGACCCCGCTCCTGCTGTCGGGGCTCCTGGACTCCCTGCGGACCGCGCGGCTGCTGAACTTCCTCCGCAAGGACGTCGGCGTCCCGATTCCCGCCGCGAGGCTCGACCCGGAGAACTTCAAGGACGTCGTGACCATCGTGGCGATGGTCGAAGAACTCGAATCCGTCTAGCCGGGCGAGGGCAGAGTCATGCAGTTGGCGGACACCTACATCAGCGGGGTGGGAGCCTTCCTCCCCCGGACCGTCGTCAGCGTCGAGAAAGCCGTCGCCAAAGGCTGGTACCCGGCGCAGGAGGCCGAGCTGCACAACCTGGCCGGGGCGGTGGTGGCCGGTGACGTACCGGCTCCGGAGATGGCCCTGCACGCGGCGCGGAGCGCGCTCAAGCGCAGCGGGCGCGCGCCGGACGACCTGGATCTCCTCCTGTACGCCTCGACGTGGCACCAGGGTCCCGACGGCTGGCCGCCGCACTCCTACCTGCAGCGTCACCTCGTCGGCGGGGACGTCCTGGCCACCGAGATCCGGCAGGGCTGCAACGGGATGTTCATCGCCCTGGAGCTCGCGGCCGGCCACCTGGACGCCGTACCCGGCAGGCAGGCCGCCCTGCTGGTCGCCGCCGACAACTACGGCACCCCGCTGATGGACCGGTGGCGGATGGGCCCCGGCTACATCGGCGGGGACGCCGCCGCCGCGCTCGTGCTCACCAAGGGGACGGGTTTCGCGCGCCTGACGTCGGTCTGCACGACGACGGTGACCGAGGCCGAGGAGCTCCACCGGGGCAGCGAGCCTCTCTTCCCGCCGGGCGTCACGGTCGGGCGCAAGATGAGCTTCGCCGCCAGGAACGAGCAGTTCAGGCAGCAGGTCATGCCCAAGGGCGAGGCCACCACGGCGCTGTTCAAGATCCAGCGGGCGCTGATGGAGGTCGTCGAGCGCGCGTTGACCGAGAGCGGGATCGGGGCCGGCGACCTCACCAGGGTGGCGTTCATGAACTACTCGGAGGAGATCGTCGAACAGCGGTGCATGGCCATGCTCGACCTGCCCATGTCCCGCTCGACCTGGGACTACGGTCGCACCATCGGCCACTGCGGTGCCGCCGACCAGACCCTCTCCCTCGACCACCTGCTCCTGACCGGGCAGCTGGGCCCCGGCGACCACGTGCTGATGCTCGGCACCGGGCCGGGAGTGACCGTCTCCGGCGCCGTCATCAAGATCATCGACAATCCTCAGTGGGTCTGAAGTGGGTCCGACCGAAGGGAAACGAACGCAGATGGCCGACAGTACGCGCGGAGTCCAGGTGGAACCAGTGGCGGTGATCGGGATCGGATGCCGCCTTCCCGGCGACGCCCGCTCACCGGACGAGTTCTGGGACCTGCTGCGTGCCGGCCGGAACACGACCGGGCCGCTGCCCGCGGAACGCTGGCGCCCGTACGAGAACCGAAGCCCCGAGCACGCCGCCTCGCTGCGCGACGCCGTACGTCACGGCAGCTTCCTCGACGACATCGAGGGCTTCGACGCGGAGTTCTTCGGCCTGTCGCCCCGCGAGGCCGAGTTGATGGACCCGCAGCAGCGGATCCTGATGGAGACCGCCTGGGAGGCCCTGGAGCACGCCGGCCTGCCGCCGCACAAGCTGACCGGCACCGACGCCGGGGTGTTCATCGGAGTCTGCACCGCCGACTACGGAGGCCGCCTCCTCGAGGACCTGCCCCAGATCGAGGCGTGGACCGGGATCGGCGCCGCGACCTGCGCCGTCGCCAATCGCATCTCCTACTCCCTGGACCTGCGCGGCCCCAGCATGGCGATCGACACCGCCTGCTCGGCGTCGCTGGTCTCGCTGCACCTGGCCGCCCAGAGCCTGCGGCTCGGCGAGAGCGACGTCGCCCTCGCCGGCGGCGTGAACCTGCTGGTCACCCCGGGCCAGACCCTCACGCTCGGCACGGCGGGAGCCCTCGCCCCCGACGGGCGGTCCAAGTCGTTCGACGCCTCGGCCGACGGCTACGGACGCGGCGAGGGCTGCGGCGTGGTCGTGCTCAAGCGGCTGTCGGACGCCCGGCGCGACGGTGACCGGATCCTCGCGCTCGTCATCGGCAGCGCCGTGAACCAGGACGGGCACACCAACGGCATCATGGCGCCGTGCGGACAGGCCCAGGAACACGTGATGATCCGGGCCTGCCGGCAGGCGGGCATCGCACCGTCCACCGTCGACTACATCGAGGCGCACGGCACGGGCACCCGGCTCGGCGACCCGCTTGAGGCGGGAGCGCTCTCCTCCGTGTACGGCACACCGCGGCCCCCCGGCGACCCGTGCCTCGTCGGCTCCGTGAAGTCCAACATCGGTCACCTCGAGGGCGCCGCCGGCATCGCCGGCGTCATCAAGGCGGTGCTCGCCCTCCACCGCGGTGAGATCCCGCCGAGCGTGCTGAACACCCTGAACCCGGCCATCCCGTGGGAGACCTCGGGCCTTCGCGTGGTGACCGAGCAATCGGCCTGGCCCGAGCGCGACCACCCCCGCAGGGCGGGCGTCTCCAGCTTCGGGTACGGCGGCACGGTCGCGCACATCGTGCTCGAACAGGCCCCCGCGGCCCAGGAGGCCCCCCGGGGCGAAGAAGGCGGGGAAGGCGGGGAGCGGCTGTTCCCGCTGTCGGCCGCCTCGGAGCAGGCGCTGCGGCAGTACGCGGGCAGGCTCGCCGACCGCCTCGACCAGGGACTCGGCCAAGGGCTCGACCTGGCGTCGGCGGGGCACACGCTCGCGCTCCGGCGCACCCATCTGGCCCGTCGCGCCGTCGTGATCGGGGCGGACGGGAACGAGCTCGCGGCCGGTCTGCGCAGGCTCGCCGATGACGTACCCGCCGAGAGCGTCATCACCGGTGACGTGCTGCCCGAGCTCGGCCCCGGGCCGGTCTGGGTCTTCTCAGGCCAGGGCTGCCAGTGGCGCGGAATGGGGCGGGAACTGCTCGCCGTGCCGGAGTTCGCGTCCCTCGTCGACGAGGTGGATCCGATCTTCGTCGAGGAGATCGGCTTCTCGCCCCGGCAGGTCCTCGCCGACGGCGATCTCGACACCATCGACCGCGTGCAGACCATGATCTTCGTGATGCAGCTGGGCCTCGCCAGGCTCTGGAACGCGTACGGGGTCACTCCGAAGGCCGTCATCGGCCACTCCGTCGGCGAGATCGCGGCGGCGGTGACGGCCGGCGCGATGACCGTCGCCGACGGCGCCCGCCTGATCTGCCGCCGCTCCCGGCTGCTGCGCCAGGTCGAGGGCGAGGGGGCGATGGCGATGGTCGACCTGTCGTTCGAGGAGGCGGCGGAGCGGCTCGCCAGCCGTACCGACCTGGTGGCCGCGATCTCGTCGGCCCCCGGCTCCACCGTGCTGTCCGGCGACGTCGCCGCGGTCGAGGCGGTGGTGAACGAGTGGCCCGCCGAGGGCATCGTGGTGCGGCGGGTGGCCTCCGACGTCGCCTTCCACAGCCCGCACATGGACCCGCTCGCCGTCGAACTCGCCGCCGCCGTCGCCGATCTCTCGTTCGGTGCGCCTCGCGTCCCGATGTACACGACCGCGCTGGCCGACCCCCGGTCGACGCCCGTCCTGGACGGCGCGTACTGGGCGGCGAACCTGCGAGACCCCGTGCGGCTCACCGCGGCGACGACGGCCGCGGCGCAGGACGGCCACCGCGTGTTCCTGGAGATCTCCCCCCACCCCGTGGTCGCGCACTCGGTGACCGAGACGCTCTCGGAGAACGGGTTCGACGACGTGTTCGTCGGCACGTCACTGCGCAGGAACCAGCCCGAGTCCTCGACCTTCCTCGTCGCGCTGGGCACGGCGCACTGCCACGGCGTCGAGGTGGACTGGAGCCGGCTGCAGCCGTCCGGCGGCCTGGCCGACCTGCCGCCGTACGCCTGGCAGCACCGCCGCCACTGGCGGGAGGCGTACACCGGGGACGACAACCGGGGGCACGACGTGCACTCCCACACCCTGCTCGGGGCCGGGACCGGCCTCGCGGGCAGCCGGACCCGGGTGTGGCGGACCAGCCTGGAGGACGCCAACCGGCCCTACCCGGGCAGCCACGCCCTCAACGGGGTCGAGATCGTGCCCGCCGCCGTGCTCGTCAACACGTTCCTGCACGCGGTCGAGGACGAGGACGTCACGCTCACCGACGTGGAGATGATGCATCCGCTGATGACCGCGGAACGCAGGCAGATCCAGGTCGTGCACGAGCCTCCGGCGGTGCGGCTCGCGGCCCGTACCCCGGCCGGTCCCGACGAGCCGGAACCCGCCTGGCTGGTGCACGTCACCGCGGACGTGGCCGCCCCCGGCCAGGTGAAACCCGACATGCTGCCGGACGCCGACTCTCTCGGCCCGATCGATCCCGGGTTCGTGCACAAGCGGCTCGCAGGCGTCGGCGTGCCCTCGACGGGCTTCGACTGGACGATCGAGACGCTGCTGAGCGGGGACGGCGTGCTGCGGGCCACGGTACGCACCGGGGAGGCGGAGGGCTGGACGCCGGCGCTGGACGCGGCGATGTCCGTGGCGCCCTGCGTGTTCCCCGGCGATCCGGTGCTGCGCATGGTCGTGCACATCGACGAGGTGACGCTGACCGGCGCGCCTCCCTCGACGGTGATCATCGACGCGGCCGTCGACCCTGCCGCCGAGGACACCGTCCGGGTGCTCCTCGCCGACGTGGACGGCCGGGTGGTGGGACACCTCACCGGACTCCGCTATCCGGTGATCGACGCGCCCGCCCCGGCCGAGGAGGATCTCGGTGGGCCCGCGGAGTCGTTCTCCGGCCTGGCGCCCGAGGACCTGCGCGAGCGTGTCCTGCCCGAGATCCGCGCGGAGATCGCCGCCGTGATGAGGCTCGCCCCCGAGGACCTGGCGACCAGGCGTCCCCTGGTCGAGCAGGGGCTTGACTCGGTGATGACCATCATGGTCCGGCGACGTCTGGAGAAGCGCTTCGGCCGCCGTCTCCCGGCGACCCTGCTGTGGCAGCAGCCCACCATCACCGCGATCGCGAACCACCTGGTGGAGCTTCTCACGGCTCCGGGACCGGAGGTGGCGACGGAGACCGCCGCCGAGAGCATGCTCGCGATCGGAGGCTGAGGCCGCCGGCCGGGGGTGCGGAGGGGGGTGCACGCCGGAGCCACGCCCGGCCGGGGGCGGGGGGGGGGGGGCGC
>NZ_JBEZEL010000019.1:0-52483 GCF_040648855.1 Streptosporangium sp. NPDC049078 | reverse complement strand
ACCCGAGGACGTCGAGATCTCCATCAACGGCCGCGAACTGTGCGTCAACGGCGAGGTCCACAAGGAAGAGGGATCCCTCTCGGACACCCGGCCGGCGCGTGCGGTGCGGGGGTGGACGGCTCAGTCGGTCATGCGGGCCGCGCACGGACAGCGAGGCGTCGAGAGACGGCGAGAACCTCGACCTGCGGACGTGAGGGGGAAGGCCCGGTCAGGACCGCTTTCCGCCTTCGGATCGCCCTCCGGAGCGGCCGCTCTCCGAACGTCCACTCTCCGGGCGCCCCTTGGAATGCCCGGCCTTGACCTGGATGCGTCGCCCCTGTCCCTGGGTGGCCTTGGGGATCCGCAGGGTCAGGATCCCCTCCTCCATCGACGCCTCCACGCCCTCCTGGTCCACGTCGGAGGGGAGCGAGGTGTGGAAGTGGAATCGTCCCGTCCGAACCCGCAGCGCGTTGGAACTTCCCTCTTCCTTGTGGACCTCGCCGTTGACGCACAGTTCGCGGCCGTTGATGGAGATCTCGACGTCCTCGGGTGAGATGCCGGGCATCTCCAGCCTGGCGAGGTAGGCGTCGTCGATCTCGTCGATCTCGGCGATCGGCATCCACGGGCGTTCCGCCTCGCCCTCGACCGTCGGCCGGGTCAGCAGTCCGAGCTGGCTGAACAGGTCCTGCATCTCCCCGAAGGGGTCCCTTCGCAGTATCGCGAACGGCTCGACCCCGTGCATGTGGCCGCCCCTGGTGCGCCTCATCGGCAATGTCATGACATCCCCCTGCTTACGCTTGAATCAGGCTCCTCGTCCCCCACGAGGGAACCTCGGCCGCAGCAGGGCAACGGCCCGCGCGGCCAGTAGCACAGCGCTACCGCGTAGTGACAGATACCCGACAAAGGTCGCGACTACACTCGCCGCCGACCCCACCCGCCCCGCCGGGCGGCGTCCCCGGCGACCTCAACCGGGTCACCTCTCGGGCTCTCCCTCCTCGGCCCGGTAGGACGTGGTCCAGGTGGCACCGCATCGGCAGTGGGACAGCACGAGCAGCTCGCCCCCCTCGGTCACGGTCATGTCGCGATTGAGGCGGACGTGAACATGCGTGCTCATGACGGGTGGACCTCCACTTGATCATTGGTTCCGGCCGGTCCTCGGCCGCGAATCCCCGGCGTCGTCGGGGCCGCGGTCACGCCGCCCGGCCCGGGGAGGTGATGTCTTTCCTCACCACATCCCCAAAATATGCGATTCCAGGACAAAAGTGATGATTTTCCATATTTAGCCCATGGGCTCGCGTCCCCCGGGAAGGGGGCCGAACGCCGACGAGCGCGGCGATTCCCCCGCCCCGCGCTCGCGAAATTTTTTCCATATGGTAAAGGCATGTTCTTCGAGCCCCCATCGGCACAGGAAGAAGCACCCCGCCCGTCCAAACCCGAACTGCCCGCCTGGTACGCCCCGCCCGCCGAGGAGATGGGCGCGACGATGACCAGCGATCTTCTGCTCGCCCGCACCCCGAACGTCGCCATCGCCCTGCCGACGATCCGGGCGTTCAGCACCGGATGCCTGTTGGACGTGGACATCGTCATGAGGCGGCGCTCCCTGCCCCCCGACGACTTCCAGGCCCTCCAGATGTCCGTGTTTCCGCACATGATCTCCAGCGTGAGCGCCCGCGGGTTACCGGACAACCTGCTGCGGTTCGGCGTCCGCTTCGCCGACGGCACCAAGGCCACCACCGTCGGGCAGAGGTTCGACCTGGCACGGCTCCCACAGGACCCGCCATCGGTTCCGCGGCTCTCCTGGCTGTTCGGAGGCATGTCCCTGCGCAGCGGCGGCGACGAAGAGGGCTTCCTCACCGTCGGACTGTGGCTCTGGCCCTCACCGCCCCCGGAGACCTTCGAACTCGGCGTGGAGTGGCCCTCCGCCGGGATCGAGCTGAGCATCGCCACCCTGGACGGCGCGGCCATCGTGTCCGCCGCCGAGCGATCGGTCCCGTACTGGCCCGCCCCCCCCACCGGGCGGCTGACCCGCTCCCGGCTTGAAGGCCGGAGCACGGCGGACGATTTCAACGGCCCCTGACCTGCGCGGACCTCCACGAGTTCCGCTCGCCGCCCTCCCGGCCACGGCACACACTTGACCGGGAGGACCCACCATCCCGCGAACCTCGGACCCGCCGCCCATCCGGGGCGGCGGAGCCCCGATGATCCGACCGGCGAAAAATCGTTCGCATCCTCCTGACACCCTGCGTCACCATTGCCATGACCGAGGGTGTTCGGAGGGGCGGATGGCCGTGCTGGAATCAGTCGATTCTCCAGAAGACAGACCGTCTCCCCGGAGGTCGGCCGTCCTGCTGGCGCTGCGGTACTACAACCGGGAGCTGCTGAGACAGTGGCGGGTCGCCGTGCCCGCGCTCACCCTGCCCGCGTTGGGCAACACCTGCCTGTTCTATCTCGCCCCGCTCGCGGTGGGTGCGATCGTGGGGCGCCTGTCCGACGGCGGGGACGACGTCGCCGCCCTCATGCCGTACGTGCTCGGCTTCGGCGCGACGCTGCTCGCCGGGGAGGTGCTGTGGCGGGTGGGCATTCACTTCCTGAACCGTACGGACGCCCGGGGCGTCGAGTGGCTCGGGGTGATGGCCATGGACAGGCTGCTGGCCAAGGACGCCGCGTTCTTCCACGACAACTTCGCCGGCTCGCTGACCAAGCGGGTGCTGAGCTTCTCCGGCGGGTTCGAGAACTTCGTGGACACGCTCACCTTCTCGATCATCGCCAAGGTGGTGCCGCTGGCCTTCGCCTCGGTGGTGCTGTGGCGGTATCACCCGCTGCTGGTCTTCGTCCTCCTCGGCCTCATCGTCGTCACCGGCCTCGTCATCGCCCCGCTCATTCGCCGTCGCCAGAGACTGGTGGACCAGCGTGAGGCCGCGAAGGTGCGGGTGTCCGGGCACATCGCCGACGTGCTGGCCAACATGGAGACGGTCCGCGCGTTCGCCGCCGAGGAGCGCGAGGCCGCGAAGCACCGGGCGCGGGTCGCCGAGCAGCGCGGGCTGACGCTCCGCTCCTGGGACTACGCCAACCTCCGGGTGGACACCGTCATCGCCCCGCTCTCGATCCTCACCAGCACCCTCGGCCTGCTCCTCGCCATCACCCTCCGCGGCGGCCTGGGCGTGGAGGCGGTCGTGGTGACGTTCAGCTACTACACGACCTCGATCAACATCATGTTCGAGTTCAACCAGATCTACCGTCGCATGGAGAGCGTGCTCACCGAGTCCGCCCAGTTCACCGAGCTCCTCCTCACCCCGCCGGCAGTCGTCGACCCCAAGGACCCGCAGCCGCTGCGCCCCGCCGACGCCGGCGTCCGGTTCGAGCGGGTGACGTTCGCGCACTCCGGCAATCCGCCGTTGTTCGACGGCCTGGACCTGCACATCCCCACCGGCACCAAGGTCGGCCTGGTGGGCCGGTCGGGCGGCGGCAAGACCACCCTCACCCGGCTGCTGCTACGCCTCATGGACATCGAGGACGGCCGGATCCTCATCGGCGGCCAGGACGTCACCCGGCTCCGCCAGGCCGACCTGCGCAGCCTGATCTCCTACGTCCCGCAGGAGCCCGCCCTGTTCCACCGGTCGTTGCGCGACAACATCGCCTTCGCCCGGCCGGGCGCCACCGACGCCGAGATCCACCGGGTGGCGCGGGCGGCGCACGTCACGGAGTTCGCCGAGACCCTGCCGAACGGCTTCGACACGCTGGTCGGGGAACGCGGCGTCAAACTCTCCGGCGGCCAGCGGCAGCGCGTCGCCCTCGCCCGCGCCATCCTGCGCGACGCGCCGATCCTGCTGCTGGACGAGGCCACGAGCGCGCTGGACTCCGAGAGCGAGACTCTCATCCAGGAGGCCCTGTGGGGCCTGATGCGTGATCGCACCGCCCTCGTGGTCGCGCACCGGCTGAGCACCGTCGTGCGCATGGACCGCCTCGTCGTCCTCGACCAGGGCCGCATCGTGGAACAGGGCGACCACCACGAGCTCCTTCGTGCCCAGGGACCGTACTCCCGCCTGTGGCACCACCAGTCCGGCGGTTTCCTCCTCGAAGAGGACAGCTCGGACGCCGTCCCCCGCTGAGAGTCTCACCGTTCGCGTGAAATTTTCACCGGTGTGACGCCGTACTCCCAGAGTGTCAGGGTGGATCGATCACGGCGTTTGAGGTTCCGCGGCCCGCGTGCCTACGGTGCTGACATACGTAAAGTGATTCGGTCAAGGAGGCCATCATGCGCGCCCGCGTCATACCGGCCCTGATTCTGGCTCTGCTCGCGCTGGTCGTCACCGCCCCCGAGGCCCGCGCCCAGGTGGTGGGCGGCTTCGACTTCTCCCGGGCGCAGGTCTCCGTCACGGGCCTCCAGGTTCCCTGGGGTCTGGCGTTCCTGCCGGACGGCAGCGCGCTGGTGTCAGAACGCAACACCGGACGCATCCTGCGGGTGCGGCCGGACCAGACACCCACGGCGGTCGCCACCATCAGCGGGGTGAGCGCCTCGGGTGAGAGCGGCCTGCTCGGCATCGCCGTGTCGCCCACCTACGCCCAGGACGGCTGGGTGTACGCGTACTTCACCAGCACCGCCGGGGACAACCGCCTGGTCAGGCTGCAACTGACCGCGCCACAGACACAGACGGTGATCCTCTCGGGGGTGCCGAGCGCCACCATCCACGACGGCGGCCGCATCGCCTTCGGGCCCGACGGCATGCTCTACGTGGCGACCGGCGACGCCGGCACCACCGCCAACGCGCAGAACGTCAACAGCCTCGCCGGGAAGATCCTGCGGATGACACCCACCGGAGGCGTGCCCTCGGGCAATCCGATCGCCGGCTCCCGCGTCTGGACCTACGGTCACCGCAACGTCCAGGGCCTGACCTGGGACTCCCAGGGCAGGATGTACGCCGCCGAACTCGGACAGAACACCCGGGACGAGATCAACCAGATCGTCGCGGGCTCCAACTACGGCTGGCCGACGTGCGAGGGCACCTGCAACAACCCCTCCTTCCGCGACCCGATCGTCACGTGGACGACCGCCGAGGCGTCGCCGAGCGGGCTGGCCTGGGCCAACAACACGCTCTTCGTCGCCGCGCTGCGCGGCCAGCGCCTCTGGACGGTGCCGTTGAGCGGCGCCGGCACCCCCGGCACGCCGCTGGCCGAGTTCCAGTCCACCTACGGGCGGCTCCGCACGGTCGCGGTCGGTCCGGACGGCTGGCTCTGGGTGGCGACCAGCAACCGGGACGGCCGCGGCACCCCGGCGGCGCAGGACGACCGCATCGTCCGCGTCCCACCGGCCACCACCGGGGGCGACACCACCGCGCCGACCGCGCCGACCGGCCTCGCCGCGTCGGGGACGACCTCCACCGGCACCACCCTGGCCTGGACCGCCTCCACCGACAACGTGGGCGTGACCGGATACGACGTCCTGCGCGCGCCGGGCGCGTCCGGCGGCACCTTCACCCAGGTGGGGACCTCGGCCACCACCTCGTACGCCGAGACCGGGCTCACCGCGAACACCACCTACCGCTACCAGGTCCGGGCCCGCGACGCGGCGGGCAACCTCTCGCCGGTGTCGAACACGATGACGGTCACCACCACCCCGGGTGGCGGCGGCCCCGGTGGGTGCTCGGCGACGGGGACCGTCCAGACGCAGTGGTCGAACGGATACGTGATCCAGCCGGTCACGGTCACCAACACCGGCACGTCCGCGACCAGTGGCTGGACGGTGACCTTCACGCTGCCGAGCGGCCACGCCGTCACCGGTTCGTGGAACGCCACGCTGACCGTGAGCGGGCAGACCGTCACGGCGAGGAGCGCCGGGCACAACGGCGCGCTCGGCCCGGGCCAGAGCACCACCTTCGGTTTCCAGGCGAGCCGCCCCAACGGCAACACCCAGACGCCGTCCGGCTACCAGTGCACGAGCCCCTGAGTCCTGCCCACGCCTGAGAGAACCGGCACGCCACCGGGGAATCGGTCCCCCGGTGGCGTGCCGATCCCGGTGGGCACGCGCACCCGCCTCGCATCGCCGTGCGAGGCGGGTGCGGTTCGGTTCGCGTTCGACCGGGGCCTCGGCCGCCGACGGCCGAGCCCCGTCGTCCGCCGCCGCGCTTCGCGCGGATCGTCGGGCGGGGATGCGCAGGTCGACGCCGATTCTCGGCGTGAAGCGAACCGATTCGATGAATCAAGCAGGGTGAACATGGCCCGTCCACCCCGGAACAGTCAAGGCATCCATGACGCTAAGGGCCGTGTTTTACGAAACATCGATGTCATCGAACCGTCACTTCATTGACATGCTTCGGTGACCGGTCCTACGATCCTTTCGAATCGGTTCGCAAGTGCAGCCCTCCGAAGAGCGTCCCCCCCAACGCCCTGCAAGGAGCCGCCCGTGAAAACCCCCTCCCGCGGCAGGCCGCGACGAGCCCCTGCGCTCGCCACCCGCCTCGCGGTCGGCCTGCTCGTCACCGGCGCCTCCGTGACCGTCACCGGTTCCCCGGCCCAGGCCGCCGGCGAGTCGATCACCGTCGACTTCTCCACCACCGGCGGCGCGCCGACCTACCGCGCCTCCGGCTGGATCTACGGCATGCCGGAGAACGCCGTCGGACCGGCCGACCACTTCTTCCGCGACGTCAACTTCCGTTTCATGCGCGCCGGTGGCGCGCAGCTCCCCGGGAGTGGCTGGGTCGGCGGGACCTACGACCGCCGGTGGAACTCCACCCTCGCCCAGGCGCGCAGGACCGTCGCCCTCGGCGGTCGGTTCATCCTCCTGCCGCACGACCTGTGGGGTGCGGACGGCGCCGGGATCTCCCGCTTCCCCGGCGACAACGGCGACTGGACCGACTACGACGACTTCCTGAACCGCCTCGTCAACGACGTCCGGGCCTCCGGGCTGAGCGTGCAGTGGGACATCTGGAACGAGCCCAACATCACCCTGTTCTGGAACCGCCCGATCTCCCAGTACCTCGAACTGTGGCGCCGCACCTACCGGCGCATCCGGGCGGAGTTCCCCAGCCGGCTCATCGTCGGCCCGAGCTGTGCCTGCGTCCCGTCCACCACGCACAGCTTCTGGAACCAGTACCTGGACTTCGTCCGCTCGACCGACACGGTGCCGGACATCATCAGCTGGCACTCGCTGCCCGGCGACCCGGTCGCCGACGTCGCCGCCGCCGACGCCACCCTCGACCCGCGCGGCATCCCGCACCCCCGCCCGTACCAGATCAACGAGTACGGCGCGCCCGAGGAGCAGAACCCCGCCGACGGCGCCTGGTACATCGCGCGGCTGGAGCGGGCCCGCGCGGACGGCCTGCGGGCGAACTGGGCCGGTGGCGGCGACCTGCACAACGACCTCGCCAATCTGCTGGTCCGCGACTCGGCCGGCCGGCACCGGCCCAAGGGCGAGTGGTGGGTCTACCGCTACTACGCCTCGCAGACCGGGCAGGTCGTCTCGGTGACCGCCGGGCCGTCGTACGACGCGCACGCCACCAAGACGAGCGGGGTCGCGAAGGTGCTGGTCGGCGGCGGTCGCACCACCGGAAACCTGACCGTGAACCTGCGGCGCCTGGACACCACCAGCGGCATCGTGCAGAACAACCAGGTGCGTGTCCTCACCCAGCGCATTCCGTACAACGGCGGCGGCGCGGTGCAGGGCCCGATCACGGTCTCGAACAACGTGGTGAACCTGTCGAACGACACCGTCACGGTGACCGTGCCGTACGGCAACCAGACCGACACCTACACCATCACCCTGCTGCCGCCCTCGGACGGCGGCCTCCAGTCGGTGGCGGTGGCCCAGCACGCCCGCCCGGACGCGCCACCGCAGGCCCCACTCGCCCGCCGTCGGTGACCCTGGCGGGCCAGAGTCGCCGTCAACACGGCGGAAGTGCTGTCGAATCGGTTCGACAGCACCGTCGCCGTGGAACATCCGCAGACCCTCGCTTTCTCACAACAGAACAGGAGCCACACCGTGCGAATCCCGTTACGCAGCAGGTCAGGGCAGGTCCGCGACCCCATGCCCCGACGCCGTCGCCTCCGGCTGCTGAGCGCCCTGGCCGGCGCGCTCGCCGGCGTCCTCATCGTCGGCGGCGCCACCCCCGGCACCCAGGCTCCGGCCGAGGCGGCGTCGGCGGCGGCCGCCATCGAGCCCGGGCAGAGCACCAGAATCGTGGGTACCGCGTCCGGCCGCTGTCTCGAAGTCCCCAACGCCGGCACCGCCAACGGCGCCCAGACACAACTGTGGGACTGCCACGGCGGCGCCGGCCAGATCTGGACCTGGACGTCGAGCAAGCAGCTCATGGTCTACGGCAACAAGTGCCTGGACGCCTACGGCCGGGGCACCTCGAACGGCACCGCGGCGGTGATCTGGGACTGCAACGGCCAGACCAACCAGCAGTGGAACGTCAACGCCAACGGCACCATCACCGGCGTGCAGTCCGGCCTGTGCCTCGACGCGAACGGCGCCGGCACCGCGAACGGCACCAAGATCCTCCTGTGGGCGTGCCACGGCGGCACCAACCAGCAGTGGACCTCGCCCACCACTCCGACCCCGACGCCGACTGTGACTCCGACGCCACCGTCGCCCGGCGCGCGTCCATGTGACATCTACGCCTCCGGCGGCACCCCCTGCGTGGCGGCCCACAGCACGACGCGGGCGCTCTATCAGGCGTACGCCGGCAACCTGTACCAGGTCCGCCGCTCGTCGGACAACACGACCCGAAACATCGGCCTGCTGGCCGCGGGCGGCACCGCCAACGCCGCGACGCAGGACTCGTTCTGCGCCGGCACGACCTGCGTGGTGACGGTCGTCTTCGACCAGTCGGGACGGGGCAACGACCTCTGGTACCAGGGATCGAGCGTGGTTCCCGGCTCGCCGCAGAGCAGGCCGGCGATCGCCACCTCGGAGTCCCTCACCGTGGGCGGCGCGAAGGCGTACTCGCTCTACATCAACCCCGGCAACAGCTACTGGCGGGACGGGCACCTCACCGGGGTGCCGACCGGCGCCGCCCCCGAGGGCATGTACATGGTGACCAGCGGCACCCACGTCAACAACGGCTGCTGCTTCGACTACGGCAACAGCGAGACGACGCGGAAGGCCGACGCCGCCGGGGCGATGGACGCCATCAACTTCAGCACCCAGTGCTGGTTCGGCGGCTGCTCCGGCACGGGCCCCTGGGTGCAGGCCGACCTCGAATGGGGTCTCTTCCCCGGCGGCAGCCAGAGCTGGAACCCGAACCAGCGCGCCTTCAACAGCAAGTTCGTCACCGCGACCCTGAAGAACAACGGCACCACGCGCTTCGCGATCAAGGGCAGCAACGCCCAGTCCGGCAGCCTCTACACGCTGTGGGACGGCGCGCTCCCGCCCGGATACAGCCCGATGAAGAAGCAGGGGGCGATCATCCTGGGCAGCGGCGGAGACTGTTGCAAGCCCGACGGCGGTGCGAACCTGAGTGCGGGCACCTTCTACGAAGGGGCCATGGTCGCCGGCTACCCGTCCGACGCGACCGAGAACGCGGTACAGGCAAGCGTGGTGTCCGCCGGCTATCGCTGAGCGGGCACAGAGCGGTAAGGGTTCCCCAGGTCTTTTGGAGGTCTGATGAGCAACCGCCCGGTCCATCCGGTACTCCGTAGGACGGCCGTCCTGATGGCCGCGACGCTCCTGCTCGTGGTGAATCTGGTCGGCAGCGGTTCGGCGGAAAGGATGCAGATGTGGGACAACGGCGTGGCCGACACCCCTCCGATGGGGTGGAACAGCTACGACTCGTTCAACTGGAGGGTCACCGAGGCCGACGTCCGGGCCAATGCCGACTACATGGGTGCGAACCTGCGGCAGCACGGCTGGCAGTACGTCGTCATCGACTGGGCGTGGTACTACCCCGGCCAGCACACCGGTAGCCCCAACCAGGACGCCAACCTGCAACCCCGGCTCCGGATGGACGCCAACGGGCGGTTGCTCCCCGACACCACCCGGTTCCCCTCGGCGGCCGGCACCAACGGGTTCAAGCCGCTCGCCGACTACGTGCACGCCCAAGGGCTGAAGTTCGGCGTGCACCTGATGCGAGGCATTCCCCGGCAGGCGGTCGCGGACAACGTGCCGATCCTCGGCACCGACTGCCGCGCCAACCAGATCGCCAACGGCACCACCGCGGCCTGGCTCAACCTCATGTGGGGGCTGGACATGACCAACCCCTGCGCGCAGGCGTACCTCGACTCGGTGTTCCAGCTGCTGGCCTCCTGGGGGGTCGACTTCGTGAAGGTGGACGACATCTCCGCGCCGACGTACCGGCAGGCGGAGGTCGAGGGGTACCGGGTGGCGATCCAGCGCAGCGGTCGCCCGATGGTGCTGAGCCTCTCCCCCGGCGCGACCCCGCTGGCCGGCGGATCGCACGTGCGGGCGAACGCGCACATGTGGCGGATCGTGAACGACCTGTGGGACAACTGGTCGGCTCTCGACGCGTTGTTCGACCAGTTGCACAACTGGACGCCGCACCGGGCGAAGGGAGCGTGGCCCGATCCGGACATGATCCCGATCGGGCGGCTGTCGAAGTACGGCCCGGTCGGCTCGCCGCGATACTCCAACCTCACCGCCGACGAGCAACGCACGCTCATGACCCTGTGGGCGATCAACCGGGCGCCGCTGATGTGGGGCGGCAACCTCGTCGAGAACCGGCCGGCGGAGCTGGCGTTGATGACCAACTCCGCGGTGCTCGCGGTCGACCAGCACAGCACCGACAACCGGCGGCTCTACGGAGGAACCCGGCAGGTGTGGACCGCCAACGTGCCGGACAGTGACCACCGCTACGTCGCCCTGTTCAACCGAGAGAGCGCGACGGCCAACGTGTCGGTGAACCTCGCCGACCTCGGCATCGGCTCGGCCGTCGTGACCGACCTGTGGTCCGGTGCGAACCTCGGCACCTCGACCGGGACGTTCAGCCGTTCGCTGCCCCCGCACGGCTCCGGGCTCTACCGGCTGGCTCCCCAGACCACCGTCCCGCCACCGGCCACCTACACGATGACCGCGCGGCACAGCGGGAAGTCGCTGGACGTCAACAACGCCGCGACGACCGACGGCGCGAACATCGTGCAGTGGACGGCGAACGGGCAGGCGAACCAGCGCTGGCGCTTCCAGGACGCCGGTGGCGGCTACTACACGGTGACGAGCGTCAGCAGCGGCAAGTGCCTCGACGTGTACGGCGGCGCCACCGCGACCGCGAACGGTGCCCGGGTGGTCCAGTGGGCCTGCAACGGGGGCACCAACCAGCAGTGGCGTCTCCAGGACGCCGGCAACGGCTACGTGCGGCTCGCCGCCCGCCACAGCGACAAGTGCCTCGACGTGCTGAACGCCGGCACCGCCGACGGAGTCCAGGTCGTGCAGTGGACCTGCGGCACCGGCACCAACCAGCAGTGGCTGCGCACCCAGGTGTGACCGTGGGCGAGTGAGCCGTCATGCGTCGGGGGCGGGACGACGGTCGTCGTCCCGCCCCCGACGCATGAACGACCTCCGAGGAAGGGAGGAGAACGGAGGGGTACGGAGTTCAGCGGATGTTTCCGGTGTGTCCGCGCGGTCGCACCAGTCCCGCGTCGAACGCGGCGATGACGAGCTGCGCTCTGTCACGCGCGCCGGCTTTGGCGAGCAGGTGAGAGATATGCGTCTTGACGGTTTTGACGGATATCGTGAGCCGGGCGGCGATCTCGTCGTTCGACAGGCCCCGCCCGACGAGGGTGAGCACCTCGACCTCCCTGCCGGTCAGCCGCCCCACCGGCGGACGCGGGTGCAAGCGCGGCGTCATCACGTAATGCTCGACGAGCCGGGTGAGGATCGACGGGGCGAAGAGGGACTCCCCGCGATGGGTGCGCCAGATCGCGTCGATGAGCTGCTCGGGCACGGTGTCCTTGAGGAGAAACCCCGAAGCACCGGCGTGCAGGGCTTCGTAGACGTACTCGTCCAGCTCGAACATGCTCAGCACGAGAATTCTGCTCGTCGCCAGTGCCGGATCGGCGCCGATCTCCCGGGTGGCCCTGAGCCCGTCGAGCCGGGGCATGCGCACATCCATCAGGATCACGTCGGGTCGGGTCGCTCGCGCCACGGCCAGCGCCTCCACGCCGTCGCCGGCCTCACCGACGACGGCCAGACCGGCCGCGTTGTCGATGACCATTGCGAGACTCCTGCGGAGTAAGGGCTGGTCATCGGCGAGCACCACCCGGACGGGGCGGTCGCCGTCGTTCACGTGCCGACCTCGTCCGGGATCCGGGCGACGACCCGGAAGCCCCCTTCGACGGCCGCGGCGTGGAGGCTGCCGCCGAGACCCGAGACGCGTTCCCGAAGGCCCGCCAGCCCGTGGCCCGCTCCGGGCCTCGCCGACCAGGGGCCTTCGGGGCCACCGTCGGGACCGCTGTCGGCGACCGTGACCACCACCGTGCCCCCGTCCCGGTAGACGTGCACCGAGACGGTGGTGGGACCGGCGTGACGCGCCGAGTTGTTCAGGGCCTCCCGCACGATTTTGCAGACCGCGACCTGGACCCCCTGGGAGACCTCGCCCAGCGGTTCGAGGTCCAGCCGGGTACGAAGGCCGGTGATCTCGGTGCCGCGGACGATCGCGGGAAGCTGCTCGAGACTCTCCACAGGCAGCCGCGGAACCTCCTCGTCGCGGGAGTCTCCGGACGTGCGGAGCACGGTCAGCATGCGACGCAACTCGGCCGTCGCGTTCCTGCCCGCCGCCTCGATGTCCGCGAGGGCCTCCCGCAGCTCGGCGACGTCACGCCCGTCGGCGTTCGTGACCTGGCGAACCGCGGCGGCGCGAACGGTGATCAGTCCAAGGCCGTGGGAGACGATGTCGTGCAGGTCCCGCGCGATCCGCATCCGCTCCGCCAGCACCGCCTCCGTGGCGGCCCAGCTGGTGAGCCGCGCCTCGTAGTCGGCACGGGTGGCGCGCGTCCGCCGGACCGCCCAGACCGCGACGCCGATCGCGATCGCCGCGATCAGCGAGGGAACGACATCGGCGAGTGGTCCATCGGCTCCTGTCGCGAGAAGGACCGCGAGCAGCACGACGAACACCACGCCGCTGACCAGCCCGGCATGCGAGCGCCATACGGGCCGCTGAAGCGTGTTCATCACCGTCATCCTAGGCGCCGAGCCGAAGCCCTCGTCAGGTTCGGAACAAGGGCCAGGGCACATCACGCCGGTCTCCCCCGCTCGATCTCAGCCCTGGGTCCGACGGCCTCCGGTCCGAGACGCGCCGCCGGGTTTCGATCCGACGTCCGATGTGGGGACGGCCGTGCCCCGGTTGACTGATCGCCTCACCACGACTCACACGAGGGTTGAATGATCACTGTCGAACACGTCAGCAAACGGCGGGGAAGCACCCAGATCCTGTCCGACGTCGGTTTCGAGGCCCGACCGGGCCGCGTGACGGGCTTCCTCGGCCCGAACGGGGCGGGAAAGTCCTCGACGCTCCGGATCATCCTGGGCCTGGACCGGGCGCAGGAGGGTGTCGCGCTCGTGTGCGGCCGGCCTTTCGCCCGGCTGAACCGCCCCTTGACCACCGTGGGCGCGCTGCTCGACGGGAGCGGAGCACACCGTTCCCGGACAGGGCGGGCCCACCTGCGCTGGGTCGCCGCGAGTAACGGCCTGCCCCGTGAGCGGGTCGACGAGGTCCTCGCCGTCGTCGGCCTGACGGAGGCCGCGGGAAAGCGCGTGAGCGGGTACTCGCTCGGCATGGGGCGACGTCTGGGCCTCGCGGCGGCTCTGCTGGGCGACCCGGAGGTGCTGGTGCTGGACGAGCCGATCAACGGGCTCGACCCCGGGGGCATCCGATGGATGCGGCGGTTCCTGCGCGATCGCGCCGCCGCGGGCCGGACCGTCCTGCTGTCGAGCCATCTCATGGGCGAACTCGCCGAGACCGTCGACGACGTCGTCGTCATCGACAGGGGGCGAATCGTGAGCCGTGGCACCCTGGCCGAGGTCACCGGCGACCACCGAACCCTTGAGGACGCCTTCTTCGCGCTGACCTCGGCGGGATCCGGCGACGCGACGCCGGGAGGCCGGTAGTGCGAATCGTCCGCGCGGAGTCGCTCAAGCTCCTCGGGTTACCGTCGGCCTGGATCGCCGTCGTGATCGGCCTCGTCGTGTCACCGGCGATCGCCTTCCTCAACGCGTCCACGACCGTGCGGGCGATCGAGAACGGCACCCTGACCGTTCCCGGCGGCGACGCCGGATACCAGGAGCTCGCGTTCGGCGTCCTCGGCGCGATCGTCCTCGGCGTGGTCGCCATCAGCAGCGAATACCTGACCGAGGGAGAGGAGTCGGCCGGCGCACGCCAGGTCACCACGAGTCTGACCGCCGTACCCTCCCGCACCCGGTTCCTCGCCGCGAAGACCACGGCGCTGGTCCTGACGGTGGCCGCACTGGCGACGGTCACGACCGCGGTGACCCTCACCGTCACCCGGGTCGTCCTCGGCGACCACGCCGCATCGCTCACCGCCGACACCGCTCCGCGCGTGCTCGGGGTCGTCCTGTACTGGGTGCTCACCTCTCTGCTGGCCTACGGCGTCACGCTGCTCACCCGCAACGGCGTCATACCGCTGACGGTGCTGATCCTGAACACCTCTCTCGTCTCGGTCACCTACCTCCTGTCCCGCGTGATCGACGCCGCGAACTATCTGCCGGACCTGGTCGGGGCACGGATGTTCCTCCGCGACGTCAGATCCTCCGTGCAGATCGCTCCGGTGACCGGCGGCCTGGTGATGACGTCCTGGGTGATCGCGGTACTCGCCCTCGGTGTCGCCGTGTTCCGGCGGAGAGACGCATGACCGTCACCTCGGGGCAGGCGCGGTCCCGTCGTGAGATCGTCAGGGACGCGTTCCGCGCCGAGTTCGTCAAACTGCTCACCCTGCCCGCCCTGTGGCTGACGACGTTCGGGACCTGGGGCGCGGCACTCGTCCTCGATGCCGCGTTCGTCGCCGCGGCGAGGCAGGGGCGAGGCGACGCGACCTCCACACTCGACGTCGGCCTGGCCGCCGTCGGATACCTGCAGGCCGGCTTCATCGTCCTCGGCGTCCTGGCCGCCACCTCGGAGTACGGTGGCGGCCAGATCCGGACGAGCCTGACGAGCCTGCCCAGAAGGATCGAGCTGCAGCTCGTCAAGGCACTCGCCCTCGCCCTCGCGGCCGTCCCGGTCGCCGCCGTGACCGTCGCCGCCGGCGTGGTGATCGCCCACCTCGCTCCGACGGACGTGGCGGCCCCCGTGGACGGTCACCGAGCGGCGCAGGCCGCGGCCGGGGCGATCGCCTACCTCGTCCTCACCACGTTGATCGCCTCCTCCCTCGCGACCGTCGTGAGGCGGAGTCTCCCGGCCGTCGCGGTCCTGCTCGGCCACTACTTCGTCGTCGGCCCGTACGTCCGGCATCACACGGGTCACGCCGCATACCTGCCCGACACGGCGGGCCGCGGCATGTGGCTCTCGGCCGGCACGGAGACCGGCACGTCGCTCGGTCAGTGGGAGGGCTCGCTACTCGTCCTTGCCTGGACGCTCGTCGCGCTCGCCACCGCAACCGTCGTCTTCGAACGCCGAGACGCCTGATCCGGCCTGACGACGCCCCCGTCCGCGTCCGGGGCGACCGACACGCCAGGCCACCGGCGCGCTCACCGCTCCGGCCCTGCTCGATCGGTCCGACGTGGCGCTCACGTGTTCAGGTCAGGCGAAATCGCCTCGGCAAACGCACCATCAATCCGAAATATGGATAACCGGTATCTTCTCAGGCCCGACAGCGGATGCTCATCTGAAGGTGTTCTCCTTCCCGGACGTGAGGAGTCACCCACGATGAAGATCCGCCGACTGCGTTCCGCCGTCCTCGCCGTGGCGCTGGGCGCCGGCATCCTGGTCGGTACCGCCACCCAGACCGGCGCGGCCAGCGGGGACTGGCCGACACGAGACTGGTACAAGGTGGGCCCCTTCCCCACCCTGGCCGAATGCGACAGCTACTACGACGTCGACGCGCAGAGCGGTCTGTACAGCGGGCTCGTCGGCTGTCGCTGGCTCCTCGGGGGTAGCGCTTATCCGTCGGGCTACTACTACGAGGTCTACATCCCTTGAGCTTCAGTCGAGCCCGAGCCCTTGAAATACCCGAGGCGCGGGTCTCGAAGGAGTGACTCCCCAGCGGGCCGAGGCGTTCGAGGCGGCCCTCCGGAGGATTGTGCGGTGACAGCATCTCGGGAGATGCCCCGTCGAGACACTCGACGGGGCATCGTCGTGTTCAGAGCCGTCGCGCGCTCGTCGCCGAGGTCCTCCAGATCGTCGTGCTCCACCCCGGACACGTTCACCTGGGCGACTTGAGTCTGCCCCCAGGGCATGGTGTTCGCTCGTGAGCGCAACGACCGGTTCGAGCCCGAGAGGAACCCCCGATGGATGAACCAGGGTCCGGCGATCCCCGAAACACGACGAATCACCCGAACCCCGCGGCCCCGAGTCCTTTGACACAAGGGCGCTTCGGGCCGGCCGTCGACGACTCCCGGCCGTTCGGCGCGCATCTCCGCATGAGCCGGTGGAAGTCGCTCGTGGTCATCATCGTGCCGTCGCTGGTGCTGGTGGCCCTGCAGATTCTGCTCTACCAGATCGTCGGCGTCATCGAGGGCAGCGACGACCCCATGTCGGCCACCTTCACACCGTTGAAGTTCCTGGCCGTCAACCTGAGCGTGGGCGCGGCGGGCGCGCTGGCGATCCTGCTCCTGGTGTGGACGGCGAAGGTACCGTGGCGCAGCCTGATCAGCTCACCACGAGCGCTCGACGCGCGCCGCCTGACGCAGTACCTTCTCGGCGCGGCGCTGCTGGTGGGCGCCGGGATCGGCGTCGTGGCGCTGGTCGCTCCCGACGCTCCCGGCTGGACGGCCTTCGGCGTGAGCACCACGACGATCATCATGCTGGTGATCATCCTCCTGACCACTCCGATACAGGCCGCCGGAGAGGAGTTGATGTTCCGAAGCGTCGTGCTGCCCGCCGCCGCATCCTGGGTGCGTGCGGTTCGCCCGGCCCTGGTCCTGGGAATCGTGGTCTCCAGCCTGGCCTTCGCGGTGCTCCACGGGTCGACCGACCCCTGGTTGTTCGGCTACTACGTCGTGATCGGCATCTGCACCGGGCTGATGGCGATCATCAGCGGGGGGATCGAGGCACCGGTCGCGTTCCACATCGCCAACAACGTCCTGGCGACGACCGTCAATACACTGATGGCGGACGGCGAGGCGTTCCCCCTCGACCGCTCCACCGATACCGGCGACGCATCCCTGCTGATCCTTGTCGCCGTCAACATCGGCATGGTCGTCCTCGTCCGGCTGCGCGAGCGGCGAGCAGCGGACGAGCCCGATTGATCCTGCGTCGATGTCACATCCACGAAGAGAGATCGCCGGACGCGCGATATCGCATGAGGAGGCGAGCGATCCATGCCCTGGAGCACTCACGAGATAGCCGAGCTCGCGGGAACCACGGTGAAGACGGTGCGCTACTACCACGAGATCGGCCTGCTCGATGAGCCTGACCGCGAGCCCAACGGCTACAAGCGATACGAGATCCACCACCTCACCCGGCTTCTGCAGATCAGGCGACTGACCGGGCTGGGCGTGTCGCTCACACAGGTGGCCGCAATGGGAACGGACACCGACGGTCATGCCTCGGTCTTCCGGACCATCGACGCCGAACTCAAGGCGACGGTGGAACGGCTCCAGAACATCCGGCAGGAACTGGCCACGCTGTCGGAGCCGGGCGCCTCGGCGGACGTGCCGACCGGGTTCAGCGGCGTCGCGGAGCAGCTGCGCGACAACGATCGAGCGCTCCTCATGATCTACGCCCAGCTCTTCTCCGACGAGTCGATGGAGTCCGTACGGCGAACCCTTGAGGCACGCCCCAACCTCGCACTCGACGAGGAGTTCCGTGACCTTCCCGAGGACGCCGACGAGGCCGCTCGACAGGCCCTGGCCGAGAAGATCGCACCGTTCGTCAACGGCGCGACCACCGATCACTCGGTCACGTTGGAGCCCAGGTCCTCCACCCCGCGCCAGGTGCGAGCGGCCCAAAGCGCCGTCGGCCATGCCCTCGAAGCCCTCTACAACCACGCTCAGCTCGACGTGCTGCGTCGGGCACACATGATCAGCACAGCCAACGGCGACGCACGCTCGGTGTCGCGCGACGAGTCGAAGGAATCTCCCGGAGACGACAGCACGGCGTGAGCATCCGGCCCGAGCCTTGAGGTGCTCCGGGCCTGATGGGGACTCGCGCCACCTGACTCCTCAGCCTCGAACAGCACGACCGTCAAAGGAGACGCCCGCCGAAAACCCCCGCGGCCCGCGTCAGCGGAGGGGGTCGAGGTCGGCCAGGGCGGCGGGCTGCTTGCCTGTGGTGATCTGCTCGGCCAGCAGCCTGCCCGTGATCGGACCGTGGGCCAGGCCCCACATGCCGTGACCACCCGCCACGTAGACGGTGGGGGCCACCGTCGCGCCGACGAGCGGCCGTCCGTCCGGGGTGACGGGGCGGGGCCCCACCCAGACGTCGGTACGCTCCTCCCAGCGCACACCCCGCAGAAGCGGCCGGACGGAGGCGACGAGGGCCTCCAGCCGGGCGGGCACCTGCGGGGCGTCCGGGTCGCGAAACTCCATGGTCCCCGCCACCCGCAGCCCGTCGCGGTACGGCGTGCACGCCACCCGCTCCTCGGGCAGGTAGATGGGGCCGGGGACAGGATGGTCGACCGGCACGGTGAAGGAGTAACCGCGACCGGCCCGCACCGGGACACGCACGCCCCACTGCCGGGCCAGGCGGGGCAGCCAGGCGCCGGTGGCCAGCACCACCGCGTCGGCGGACAGCACGGTGCCCTTGGCCGAGCGGACGATCACCTTCCTGTCGTCGGTGCGCACCTCGTCGACCTCGACGGCGTACACGGTCGCGCCGCGTCGCATGACGGCCTTTCCCAGGGCGTGCACGAAGGCGCCCGGGTCGACGTAGCGCTGACCGTCGATCCGCACCCCCGTCTTCAGCGCCTCACCGGCGAGCGGGACATGCTCGGCCAGCCCAGCGCCGTTCAGCACGGTGTGCTCGACCGTCTGCCCGGCCGCCCCCAGCCTGCGCAGCTCGCGCAGCAGGCTCTCGGCCTGACGTGGCGTACGGAACGCCGCGGTGATCGGCGCCGCGACGACGGGTGCGGACACACCGTTGGCGGCGAGCACCTCGTAGGCCTCGACGCATTCGTCGTTGAGCGGCAGGTTGGCGCGCGCGGCGCGGGTCCACGACCGCCAGTGGCTGTTGGCGGCGAAGCGGGCCAGGAAACTCCACAGGCCCGGATCGAGGGTCGCGGGCACATGCAGCGGCGCGGCCGGGTTGAGCAGCGAGCGCAGGCCGTAGCGCAGGACGGCGGGTTCGTTGAGCGGGATGGCCAGGCCAGGCGCGATCCAGCCGGCGTTGCCCCAGGACGCGCCGGCCGCCACGCCGCCGCGGTCGACCACGTCGACCTGGACGCCACGCTCCTGCAGGAACCACGCGGTCGACAGACCCACGATGCCCGCGCCAACCACGATCACCGATCGCGGCCAGTTGCCGACCATGCCAACCTCCAACAGGTACGAACGTCGATGTCCTGGCCAGGATGGCGCGGGCGGTGACCGGCGGCGTTGTGAGCGGGCGACAATCGCGGCGCCGCCGTTGTGGATCCCGCACAACGCCGCCACCGGGAACGGTGACGGGTCCTGATCAGGTCATCGGCGAGGTTCGTCCTCCAACGCGGCCAACATGATGGTCATGGCCAGGCGCCGACGGGCGTCGTACAGGTCCAGCGGACTCAGCTCGTCCATTTTGCGGAGCCGGTTGCGGACGGTGTTGGGATGCACCCCGAGCCGCTCGGCGGCCAGGGTGAGGTCGCCCTGGCTCTCCAGCCAGGCCCGCAGCGTGGCGACGAAGCACGTGCCGTGCCGGGTGTCGTGCCGCAGCAGCGCGCCCAATGGCCCGCGGGCCGGTGCCCGGCCGGTCCGCGCGGCCGCGCGCAGCCGCCGCAGCAGGATGTCGTCCCAGGACTCGTCGTAGGCGGGCGGCACGGTCCCGGGCTCGGCGCTCTCGTGCAGCGCCAGGCACTCGTCGGCCTCCTGGCGGCCCGCGGCCAGGTCCGCCGCCTCGGCGGGTGCGCCGATCCCGGCCATGACGCGCACCTGGGCGGGCAGTTCGGAGCGCAGGGCCGCGATCCACTGCCTGGCCGCCTCGGCCCGCTCGGCCGGCAGGATGGTGTAGAGGGTGTCGCCGAGCAGCGCGCTGCGCCCGGGCCTGGACCAGCCGAAGCCGGTGGTGGCCTGCTCAAGGGCGAGCAGCAGCGCGGCGTGACGATCGTCGGGGGTGTACGCGCGGATCGCGATGACGCGGATCGCCCGCGGGGCGAGACCCAACCGGCTGATCACCGTCGCGGCGTCGGCGCTGCCCTCCAGCAGTCGGATGACCAGGTCGGACTCCACCTGCCGCTCCAGGTCGGCGCTGGCCCGGGAGCGCAGCAGATGCAGGGCGACGGTGCGCGCGCCGTCGACCAGAGCCCGGCGGCGGTCGCCCGTCAGCGGGTCGGCGCAACTGACCCACACCGAACCGAGCAGCTCGCGGCCGGCCCGCACCGCCACCGCCATCCGCCCGGTCAGGCCGTGCCCGGCGTCGGCGGGGACGAACACCGGCTCGTTCGTCGCCGCCAGGCGGGTGAACACCTCCTGTCGCCGGAACAGCTCGCGCAGCCGTTCCGGGACCCGCCGCCCGAGGATGGTCTCCAGCCGGGCCGGATCTCCCGCCTGCTGGGAGCGGGAGTAGGCCAGCACCTGCGAGTGCCGGTCCTCGATGGTCACCGCGCCGCCGATGACGTCGGCCAGGTTGTCGGCCAGGGCGAACAGGTCGGTGGGGCCTCGTCCCGAGGCGGTCTCGCGGCTCTCCAGCACCAACCCGTACACCACGCCGGCCAGCTGACTCCAGGAGACGGCGGGGTCGGCCAGCAACACGGCCACTCCGTATTGGTCGGCGATCGCGGCGGCCTCCCGCTCGACGTCCGCACCGCTCCCGCTCTCGTCGCCGGTTCGAGGGGGGCGTACCAGGACCGCTGTGGCCCTGTCCGCGGCCGCCCACCGCACCGCCTCGGCGAGTGAGGAGGCTCCGACGGCGAGGAGCAGGTCGCCCGCGACGTGGTGGTCGGTGGAGTCCGGTATCGCCACGCTGCGCAGCCACGCCGAGCGCGCCTCGGGACGGCCGTACAGCCGCACGCCGTACCCGCCGAGCACGTTCACCAGACGGTCCAATGTGATCATGTTCAGCTCCGGGTGATCGGAAAGAGGGCGGATCGCTCCACCCTCTTTCGTGATGTCAGGCGGCCTCGTGCCGCCGTTGGCAGTCGATGCAGGTGCGTGCCAGCGGCCGGACCTTGAGCCGTTCGAACGGGATGGGGGCCTGGCAGTGGGTGCAGCGCCCGTAGGCGTCGGTCGCCAGCCGCTCGCAGGCATGGGACAGCTCCGCGACGGCGCGCTCGGCAGCGGTGATCGAGACGACCAGTTCCTGCCAGGTGCCGTCGGCGCCGCTGCTTTCCCGCTCCTGGACCCGCAGGCCGTCCAGGTGCCTGCTGCGCTGCTCCAGCTGCTCCAGCAGGTCCTGGCGCAGCGCGTGGAGCTGAACGCTGCTGAGATGTGATGTCGTGTGGCCGTCGGTCATGATCATGTGATCCTTTCCATGATGGGGCGGGGAGGTGTTGGAGGAGGTCCCGCGCGGGGCCTCTCTCGCGTCGCGGCACGTCAGCGGGCGGACAGGCCGAGGCCGGCCGCCAGGGGTCGGCCGCGGGCACAGCGGCACCAGGCCGCGGACGGCCGCGTGCTGAGCCCGCGGCGCCGCGCCGCCCGGGAGCCTCAGGGGCGCGCGACCGGCGCGGAGGCTCCGTGAACCGGCGCGACAACCGCCATGGCGATGATCGGCTCCTGGCGGACGCCGACAGGAAAGGCGGCACGGCGAAAGCACCCCGAACGAAGGGGTGACTTCGAACGAAGACGGCCTGCCGCTTCTCCTACCAAGGGGACGATCGCGAGACGTCTTCAGGACGCGACGGCACGCCCGCGCCGACGCCAGGCAAAGGCATGGTGCGGGCATGCTGCGGGCATGGTGCGGGCGTGGGGGTGCACCGGATGCGCCGTCGTCGGACTCCGCGGCGCGTGGCCGCGGAGCCCGACGGGAAGACATCGGCTAGATCAGCGGGGGGCTGCGCGATCCCGTGATGCGGTGAGCCAGCTGCTGAGGCTCGCGCAGCGCATCAGCGTCCGAGCCCGGCGACGGCAACAGCACCAGATGCGCTAGCTCGCCGCGTGTGAGCGGCCGCAGGGACAGCACCTGGTGCGCGCGGGCGTCGCCCGCCTGCGGCGGCAGGCCGGTCAGGTCGGCGTCCCATCCTCCGGGCTCCCAGACCGGGCCGGAGGCCGAACTCTGGGTAACCGTCGAGGCGCCGCAGCTCACCTTGCACGAAGCACCGGCCAGCACCAGGGACAACAGAACCAGGCCCATCACGCCGACGAGCGCGATGGACCCCTGTGGAGTTCTCCACGGTCCCGTCATACGGCCGACCATAGCCCACCCCACCGGAAAAGACATTTCACGGCATCAGCCACATGATCCATGAGTAGGCCGACAATGCCTGGTGAGCCGGGGCGGGGGGTCATCCGCCGGGGGCCCGCGTCTCCCCGCCGTCAAAGCGTGGCATGACGTCCAGCGATTCCCCGCATGCCTTTGGGCGGCTGATCGCGATCGAACACGGCGGCGCCCCTGAAGGAAGGGGCGCCCCTCACTACTCGTCTTACTCGCCGATCTTCTTCGCATACAAGGTGATCAACGTGTCGACCGTCACCTTCCGGCCGGCGGCGGGCGTCTGCCTGGTCACCACCCAGTTTCGGTCATACACCTGGAAGCGGTTTTGCCCGGTGGCGTCCTTGTCGTTCAGGATGTAGAAGCCTGCGGCCTGCATGGTGTCCTGCCCCTCCTGCAGGTTCATTCCGACAACATCCGGCAGGACCTTCTTCTCCGCCGCCTCTTCCTTCTCCTCGGTCGGGGCGGGAGGGGGCTCCTTGTCGTCCTGCTCGGTCGGCTCGGGGCTCTTCTCCACAGGTGCCGGCGCGGTGACGGTCACGACAGGCGCCGGCGCGGTGACGGTCACGACAGGCGCCGCGGTGTCCGCACCCGCCCCACATCCGGCGAGAGCGGCGACGACTGCGGCGATCACGATCGAGCCGGCGATTCTCATGCGGGCACTCCTGTGTTGTGGTGAACGGATAGGTGAGGACGGTTCGGACGGCCTGCTGGTTGACCAGTGAACGTCGTTCTGTTGGGGTGCCAGGATTCGATGCTTCACTCACCGTGAAAGGGCAGGGGCACAGGCCACGTCCTGAGCGGTGATGTGCCGATGATCCCTGAGCACCGCCAATCCGCCTTCAAGATCGAGCGTAGGGAATAACAGATTCCGCTGAGACTCATCAGGCTCTGTTCGCCAAGGTTGGCCGCATCGGAACCGCCGTAACGGGGGTGCCCTACCGTAAACGAATCCGCCACATCGGGATCCACCCGCGCGTGGCGCGGGCGACGGTCGCCGACCGGGTGTTCGGCGGCCGAAGGATCGCGACCACCGCCCGGAGGTGCTCCGCACCCACGTCGAGAAGGTGCGGGCGGCCATTCCGGCGAAAAATCTTCTCATATCCAGGGAGAGGACGGGTGGAGCCGCTTTGTCAATGCCTGGGGGCACCGATTCCGGATATGCCATTTTCTCAGGTGAATGAACGGGTCGCGTTCCGCCGGAAAAGGCCACATCAGCAGCCGAATCCAATCGGCCAGGATCGATGGGACGTCATACGCCCGTAACATGGATCTTGCGGGGTAAATCGGTCGCCGGTATTATGAGCGTATGGGAGCGCTCCCACCAAGTGTGGAGATGTTTCGTCCCCGACTACGCGCTGACGTACGATGGATCGAGTTCCCCGGGGGAATTCATGTTTACGGGGATTACGGGGCGGCTACACTGCGCGGACCCCACGCGCTTGCTCTGCTGGAACGATTGGCGCCACGCCTCGACGGGGTCCTGACCCTGGGCGAGCTGACCTCGGGCCTACCCGAGGCTCAGCGCGACCTGGTCACCGGCCTGGTCGGACGGCTGGCCGATCTGCGGTTCGTCGTGGACGACACCGGGGCTGCGGCTCACGGGTTGTCCGCCGAGGAGCTGGAGACCTACGCGGCCGAGATCGCGTTCGCCGGGCACCCAGGGCGGTTCGCCCGGGTGCGGAACTCGGTGCTGCGTGTCACGGGGACCGGGGTGCTGGTTCCGGCGTTGGTCGAGTGTCTCCGGTCGGTGGGCTGGCGCGAGGCGGTGGCCTCGGGCGGGGACGTTCTGGTGCAGGTCAGCACCTCCCGGGAGGAACTCCTGGCCGAGGCGCTCGCCTGCCCCGCCGACGTGGTGCTCGCGCAGGTGCTGGTCTGCGACGACGAGGCCTGGCTGACCTCCGCGGGACCGCCCGGGGAGACCGACGCGGCCACCGGGTGGAGGCGGTTGTCCCTCCGCGAGGGGACGCGGGGCGACTGGTTGCGCGGCGCGGTCCCCCGCGTGCTGGCGTCCCAGGTGGCCCTGGAGGTCTTCTCGGCGGTGACGGGGCTCACGAAGCCGCGGCGCGCGTTCACACGCGTTGATCTGCGCGGTTTGGAGAGCACGATCCACCGCTTCGCGGGGCTGCGCCGGGACCCGGCGGAGGTGTCCGGAGCCGCCCGCGCGTCGCGGACGTCGGCGGGCGGCGGGGAGCGCGACGCCGGCGACGGGAGCCCGAAGCTTCCGGGTGCGGCGGGAGTCGGTGGGCACGACGCCCCGGGCGACGCGGGAGCCCGGGACCGGTTTTTCGCGCTCTGTCGTGATCTGGTGGACCCCCGGATGGGGGTGATCACGGTTCTCGACGAAGGCGCCTATCCGCAGGGGCCGCTCTCCGTCGTGCGGGCGCTGGTCGGTGACCGCGAGGTCGTCGGGTGGGGCGCGGATCACGACACGGCGCGGTTGCGGTGCCTGCTGGCGGTGTTCGCGGCGGACTCCGGCGACGGTTTCCTCGGTGCGGGGCTGACTTGGGAGGACGCCGTCTCCGCGGCCCACAGGCAGCGTCTCGAAGCCGAGGCGGCGATGGTGGAGACGGGGGACGAGGTACTTGTGCCGCAGGACGGGCCGCTCTGGCGGCAGGTCGTGGCGTCCGGTGAGGTGCCGATCGTCCGGAAGATCCCGGGGTCGATGGCATTGCGGTTCGAGGTGCCGAACCGCCCGCCGATCGTGTCGCTCGGGTTGCACGACGGGCTGGAGCGGGTGTTACTGCGGGCGCAGACCGGCCTCGAACCGCCCGTGCGGTGGGCGAGCGAAGGACATCCGATCGGCGGAGCCGCCGTCTCGGTGTCCGTCGACGGACCGGCGTTCGTGGCGCGGGTGACGTCGTGATCGCCGACGTGGTGGGGTCGGGGCGGCTCTTCGAAGCGATCAGGGCGCGGGTGCGGTCGGGCGGGATCGTCGTGGTCGCCAGCGACGCCGACGACATCGAGCGGCGGCACTACGAGGTGCCGTGGTTGCCCGTACACACCGAAGCAGGACATGTCGTGATCGGTCCCACCGCCTTCCCCGGCAGGCCTGGCTGTCCCACCTGTGTGGAGCGGCGGCGCGCCGGGAACCGGGAGCACTTCCAGACACGTCTGCGCGACCGCCCCGCCCCCCTCACCTCCCTCGTGGCCGGGACGGTCGGCGAACTGGTGGCCCAAGAGGTGGAGAACCTGCTGGCCGACCCGTCGGCCGCGCTGACGAACGGCGCGATGCTCCGGATGCCGGTCCTGACCGGCGCGCTGGAACGCCACCCGTTCCTGCCCGACCCGTTCTGCGAGGTCTGCGGAGAGCGGCCACCCGACGAGCCACGCCCGTTCGTCTTCACGCCGCAGCCGAAGGTATCGGGTTTCCGGGTCACCACCCTTGACCTCGCCGACCTGGAACGCCGCTACGTCGACCCGGAGACGGGCGTCGTGCGTTCGCTGGCCGCCGACGCGCGGGACGGCGCGATCGCCGTGGCACGACTGAACCCCGCGCGGGCCGCCCACGAGAGCCACCACGGGTTCGGGCGGTGCGAGGACGTGCCCGCCGCGAAGGCGACCGCCGTCGCCGAGGCACTCGAACGGCTGGCCGGGTTCTCACCGCGCGGGCGCCGGACCACCGTCAGGGCCGCGTTCGACGACATCGCCGACCAGGCGCTCGACCCGCGCCACCTGGGGTTGTATCCCGACGACTGGTACGACCGGCCCGGTTTCTGGTTCACCCGGTTCGACCCGACGCGGGAGACCGCCTGGGTCTGGGGCCACTCGTTCCAGCGGGGCGGGCCGGTGCTGGTGCCGGAGACGTTCGCCTACTTCGGCCCCCGGCCCGACCGGGGCTTCGCCTACGAGTGTTCCAACGGCTGCGCCCTCGGCGGGTCGCTCGCGGAGGCGATCCTCTACGGCCTGCTGGAGGTCGCCGAGCGGGACGCCTTCCTGACCACCTGGTACGCCCGCCTCCCGCTCCCCCGGGTCGACCTGCGTTCGGCGCGCGACCGGCGCGTCCCGATGACCGCCCAGCGGATCGGCGACCGGCTCGGCTACGACGTCCACGCCCACGTGGTCACCCTCGAACAGGGATTGCCGGTCTTCTGGATCACCGCCGTCGACCGGTCGGGGCGGCCGGACCGGCCGAAGGCGATGTGCGGCGGCGCCGCCCACCTCGACCCCGAACGGGCCCTGCGCCGGGCCCTGGACGAGCTGGGTCCGATGCTCGCCAATCACGTCGCCCGTTATGACGAGAGCGAGGCGGCCCGGCTGGTGGCCGACTCCGACGAGGTGCGCCTGCTGGAGCACCACCCGATGGTGTACGGGCACCCGAAGGCGTACGAGCGGCTGGAATTCCTGTCGGACGGCACCGAGACGACGGTCGGCGAGCTGTCGGAGTGGCCGGCCCACGACGACCTGACCGACGACCTGCGTGACCTGGTGGCCCGGTTCCTGGTCAGCGGCATGGACGTGATCGCCGTCGACACCACCTCACCCGAGGCGGCGACGGGCGGATTCGCCTGCGCGAAGGTGATTGTGCCGGGAGCGGTGCCGATCACGTTCGGTCACCACCACCGGCGGGTGCACGGGCTTCCTCGGCTGCTGACACGGGGCCGCGCGATCGGCTACCTCGACCACGACCTCGCGGTGGGCGATCTCAGCCCCTATCCGCACCCGTTCCCGTGAGGCGCGCGATGACGGACGCGGCAGCACGTTACGTGGCGGCGATGGCGGATCGCGGGCCGCTCGACATCCGGTGGGACCTGGCGCCGCTCCGGCACAAACGCTACCCCTCGGCCGAATGGGTCCAACCACGGCATCCGCTGGGCGCGCTGCTCCGGGGCATGCTCGGCATCACCCGCGTGATCTGGCGACACACGGACGCGGGACCGATGGCGATCCCGGGCCGTCCGGTGCCCTCCGGGGGCGGCCTGTACCCGATCGAGGCCTATGTCGCCTGCCCGGACGGGCTGTTCCACTACGACCCGGTCCACGAGGTCCTGGAGGTGCTGCGCACGGGTGACCACGGCCCGACGCGGATCTGCCTGACGGCGGTCTTCTGGCGTTCCATGTTCAAGTACGGCGACTACGCCTACCGCCTGATCTGCCAGGAGATCGGCGTCCTGCGCACCCAGGCGGAAGTGGTCGCCACCACCCTGGGCCTGACCGTCACCCCCGGCGACGCCGACGACACCCTCCTCGGTCTGGACGAAACCCGCGAATCCCCGCTGGCCGTCCTGTACGTGGAGCCGTACGAACGCATCCTTCCGCCGGAGTCCGCCGACGCCCCGCGAAACTCCGGCGACCTGCCGCGGGAGGCCCGGCCTCTCCCCCGGCCGTTTCCTCCGGGCACGGCCCGCGACCTGCACCGGGCCGCGGACGCCACCTCACGGGCGAGACGTCCGAGCCCACCGGAACAGGGCATCCGGGTTGCGGCCGAAGTGGTGGATCTCCGCGACGGTCTGCGCGCGCGCCACTCCCCCATCGACGGTTTCCGCCCGGCGCCCGTCCCGCTGACGAAGATCGTCGCGATAGCCGGCCTCGCCGTCCGCCCCGGCCTGGACCTCTACCTGCTGGCCTTGCGCGTCGACGGCCTCCCGAGGGCCGCCTATCACTACGACGGCGTCCTCCGACGGGTCCGCGCCGCGCCGCTGGAGGAACTGGGCGCGGCCTCCCTCATGGCGAACACCCGGGAAGCCCTGAAGACGGCCGCCGCAGTGATCGTCCCCGTGGGCGACCCTCTGGCGGGCACCGCGCGCGACCACCGTGACCAGCTCGTGGAGATCGGCGCGTCGCTGCAGCGGGCGACGCTGGCCGCCGCCGCGCTGGGTCTCACCTCCCGCATCCACTCCGACTGCGCCGACGAGGCGACGGACCGCGTCCTTGGCCTGACGGGCCCGGCGCGGAGCCTGTCGTCCCTGCTCGTCGGCGCCCCCAGATCCCGGGGGCCAGACCTGGTCCTCCGGTTCCCCGATCCGCAGAAAGGAGGTCCGAAGGCACGTCCGGAACACACCGATCAGTGAAAGAGAAAGAGGAGAAACGTCATGGAGAAGCTCCCCCTTGACCTGTCCGGTCTGGAGGTCGAGGCGATCGACGTCCTGTCGGCCGACTCGATCGTGATGGAGGGCCACGGCGCCATCGAGACGGGCGCCTCGTCGGCGATGGGCTACTGCTCGTCGTACATGCAGGCGAACAGCTGCTGGGCGCCGGAGGCGTAACAGGTCCCCGCTGGTAGCACGTTCCCACTAAACGCCGAGGGCGCCCACGGCACGGGCGCCCTCGGTCACGGGATGAAGGAGTGTCCTTGTCGCGAACAGCCCAGCCCGCCGACCGAGATTACGTCGTGGCGCCGATTTTCGCCATCCGGGTGGCCGGGCTGCCCGCCGACGGGTTACGGCGGTTGCGGTGTGAGCGCACATGGAGGCTCGTCGACGAACTGCTCGAGGTCGCCCGCACGCTGGCTGACGAGGGCCGGGCGATGTCCGGCCCCCTGCACGAGGTGATCGGCGCGGGCGTGTTCAAACCGATCCTGGTGGCGCTGCGCCGCGATCTCTTCCGGGGCCGCCGCCCTGACCGGCGGGCGACCGCGCCGCAGGTGCTCACCGCGCTCCCCGAGGAGCTGCGGGCACGGGTCCTCGCCTGGATCGCCCTCAAGGACCTCCACGACAGGCTGGCGGCCGACCTGCCCGCCGTCTACGAGACCGAACAGCGGGAGAAGGCCGAGCTCCTGCGCGTGCTCGCCGAGGACGCGACCTTCCGCCGAGGGCTGGAGCTCGGCAGCCCGATCCTGGCCGCGCGCACGTCCCCGTCGCGCCAGGAGATGGTCAAACTGGCTCGCTACCTGGCCCGCGCCACCATGAAGACCAGCCCCTACGCGACGTTCGCGTGGAGCGGTTTCGGCACCTGGACCGACGACGGTCCCATGTCCGCCCCACCCGCCGCCCTGACCTGGCGGGAGGTCGTCGACCTCGACCGCGCCGTGTTGCGCCCGCTCTGGGTGACGTTGTCGCGGCACGCGGAGGCCGCGGAGACGCGGGTGAACCCGACCGCGTTCGAGGAGGACGGCCGCATCTGGTTCCTCGGCCCGACCGCGAAGGAACCGCTGCTCAGCGTGCCCGCGACCGAGCCGGTGAAGGCGGCGCTCGCGGAACCGGCCAGGGCGCTGGCCGACATCGGGCTGGTGGAGCTCGTGCCGCCGTACGGCGAACACGACGACGACCCGCTGACCAAGCTGGGCGTCGAGCAGGACGCGAAGGTGATCCGCGACCTGCTCGCGCCGAGGGAGATCCCGGAGCGGAATCTGTTCTGGCACAACGCCGTCATCCCCGGCGACGCGGGCCGGTGCGGCCGGGAGGCGTGGCGCCCGGCGCTCGACGACCTCAACCGGCTGCGCAAGGGGCTGGCCCTGTTCGACGGCGACCTCCCGGTGAAACTGGCCGCCGCCGACTTCTTCCTGCGCCGGTACGGCCCCGGCGCCGCCGTCCCCGTCATGAGCTTCTACCGCGCCGTCCACAGCGACCCGGGCCCGCTGCGCGACCTGGTCCGCGATGTCTTCGCGGCCGGTCCCGGCCACGCGGACCTGCGTGAACGTTTCCTGCGGACCGGCGAGCCCCCCGACGACGACCGGTTCCGCGCCCCGGCTTCGATCTGCGTCTACGCCCAGGCGCTCCCGGAGGGCCGCCTGGTCGTCAACACCGTCACCGCCGGTTACGGCAAAGGACTGTCCCGTCTCCACCACCAGCTGCGCAGGATCGGCCACGCCCCGGACGTGTCGGCGCTGCGGGCCCCGCAACACGACACCAGGATCGCCGAGGTCACGGGCGCCCTCGGCAGCGGCCTGAACCTCCGCACCCCCACGGCCGATGTGACGATCGACTACCCGTACACCACGGGTGGAGGTCTGCACCCCTCGGCGTTGACGGTGCGGCTCGACGGTTCCCGGCTGGCGTTGTGGGCCGACGGCGAGAAGGTGCGCCCGATGCACCTGGGCATGACCGCCCAGCACTGGTTGCCGCCGTGGTTGCAGTTCCTGGTCAGGGTCTTCGGCGAACCGTCGGTCGCGATGGTGCCCGGCTGGGTGTTGCGCCCCGGCCCGGTGCCGCCGCGTGGCCGGATCGACCACCTGCCCCGCCTCGACCTGGGCATGGTCACGCTGGCCCGCGAGTGCTGGCGGCTGCGCGCCGCCGACTTCCCTTCGGGCGACCTGCCCGCGCTGGCGTCGTGGTTGCGCGACCACGACATGCCGCGGCGTTTCTTCGCCCGGGTCCTGGACCTGCGCGACGGCATGCTCGCGGGCCTGCTCGGCAAACACCGCAAGCCCATGTACGTCGACGTCACCGACTCATTCCTGCTCGCGGGCCTGCGCCACGCGGCCGGGAACCCCGACGCCCTGATGGTCATCGAGGAGACCCTGCCCACCCCCGAGGACGCCCCCGTCTACCCCGGCGGCCCGCGCGTCACCGAGTACGCCATCCAGGTGAGCGCCCCGTGACCTCTTGGCAGAGTGCCCACCTGTTCCATACCGGAGACCTCGACGACCTGATCCGCGACGTCGTCACCCCGCTGGCCCGGTCGGCGACGGCCTCCTTCTACCTGCGCTACTGGGAGTCGGGCCCCCACGTGCGGCTGCGCCTGAAAGGGGTGCCCCGCGACGAGATCAGGGACCGAGCCGCCCAGTGGTTCGCCGACCACCCGTCGCCCGCCGTCGACGCCCCGGCCTACCGGCGGCTGGCGGCCGTGCTCGCGAAAGGGGAACGCCGCGAGAGTTACGACCCGGCCCTCCACCCGCCCGGCAGCGTGGTGTTCATCCCGTACGAGCCGGAAGAGCGCGTCTACGGAAACATGTCCGCCGTCGAACGACATTTCAGCATCTCCAGCTCCCTCGCACTCGACGTCCTGCACGGCGCGCCCGCGCTGGAACGCAGGACCGCCGTCGGCCTCGCCGTGCTCACCCTGACGATGGCCGCCTGCCAGCCCGACCTCGCCGAAGCGGCCCGCCGCCTGCCCCCGCACGACCCCGGCGACCTCGGCGACCTCGGCGACCTCGGCGACTCCGGCGACCTCCCGGCCGCGCTGGTCACCCAGACCGAACGCCTCTGGCACCTGAAGGACGGCCCCGGCCTGCTCGGAACCTGGGCCGCCTCGATCAACGACCTTGCCGCGAACCTCCCGACAACGACCGGCGACGCGGGCTCCGCCCACGCCCACCTGGCCGTCATCGGCGACGACGCACAACGGGCCCGCGTACTGCTGCGATGCGCCCACCTGTTCCACAACCGGATCGGCCTGCGCCCCGGCCCGGAATCACATGTCTCGACTCTCGCGGCCCGCGCGCTGGCCGCGCTGCGGAGGTGACCACCATGTGGCACAGTGTCCACGTCTTCTACCACGAGCCGGACAAGGATTCCCTGATCCTCGACGCCGTCCGGCCCCTGCTGGCCGACATCCGCGACCATGTCGAGGCGGCGTACGTGGTGCGCCACTGGCGGCAGGGCCCCCACCTGCGCGTCAACGTGAAAACCGACCGGCGAACGTGGGAGGAGGCGGTGCGCCCTCGCATCGACACCGTCGTCGGCGGATGGTTGCGCGACCACCCGTCGACGTACGTGGTGGACCAGGCCGAGAGCCTGGCGCGGCACCGCCTCATGGCCGCACGCGAGCAGGAACACGGCCCGCTCACCCCGTGGCCCGCCGACAACTCGATCGTCGAGTTCCCGTTCGACGACCGCCGCCACGTCCTGGGCGGCGACGAGGCCGTCGACCTGCTCACCGCGTTCTACAGCGACAGCACCCCGCTCCTGTTCACGATGCTCGACCACTGCCGCGACGGCCGCGACACCAAGCCGGACCTGGCCATGGCCCTGCTGCTGACGGTCGCACACACCTCCCATCCGATCGAGCGCAGCTACCTGTCCTTCCGGGTGCACGCCGAGGGCTTCCTCCCGTGGACCAAGGACCCCGAGGCCGCCCGGCGCTCCTTCGACGAGGTGTACGACTCCCGCCGCACCCAGCTCACCCAACGGGTCAGGCAGGTCGTGGACACCATCGACGCGGACGGGGACAGCCCGTTCGTCCGGGAGTGGGCGGCGCTCGTGGAGACCTACCGCGCGAGGGCCGACCGCGTGGTGCACCTGCTGCCGACCATGGACGACGCCCCGGCGGAAACGAGGGGCGAACTGCACACCCTGATGTTCGGCACCCCCGACTACCGCCGCGACATGTTCACCCGCCCCGACTTCCTGCGCTACCGGGTGGTGCTCAACTACACCTACCTGCACCTGACAAGGCTCGGCCTGACCCCGCTCGACCGCTTCCGCACCTGCCACCTGCTCGCGAACGCGGTCGAGGAGGTCTACGGCGTCTCCGGCCTGGAGTCGATGCGCCGCTACACCCTCGGCTAGCGGGACGGGCCAACCGGCGACCACGGGGCGCCGGTCGTCGGCAGGCGTGCACGTCCACCGACACGAGAACAGGCCCTCCCTCACCAAGGGCGCCCAAACCATGGACAAGATCTTCAAGAAGCGCCTGGACACACTCGCTGCTGCCGCAGCACTCGCAGTCTCCCTCCCGTTCATATTCAGCTGCATCCATACCTGTTACGCGCGCCCGTTCCGTGAGCGGTTCACTGGACAGACCCCGGAGAACGGGGCCGGCGATCAGCTCTGGAGTGCTTTCCAGTTCCATGTGAGCCCGTAGGACGAGCTCAGAGCCAGCGAACCTGGGCCGATGGCGCCGAGATTGAGGAAGCGGGCCTGCGCGTCGTACTGACCCACCGTCGTCGGCTGCGATGCGTGCCTGTCGGCGAGAGGGGTGCAGAACACGTAGCCGCCGTCATTGGCGCGGAATTCGTTCAGTGTGAGCCGGTTACCATCGCCGACCGCGGGATCGGTGGCCGTTGAATTGACGTACAGTCCCTTGTGGACGAGGTAGTAGCAGTAGAAATCCTCGGTCTTGTCAGCGTATATGGGCAGGAATTCTTCTTCGGGACCGCCGCTGTCGGGTTCGAGCACCACCGGGGTGCCCGGCTCCGGATCGGAGTCCTGCACGGTCATGGCCGAGCCTGCGCCGGTGACGATCTCGTCGACGTCCAGCGCCTCGTTCTCGGCGTCCTGAAGGAACCAGCGTTGCCCGGGGTCGAATTCGTCGACGAGATCACGGCCCACCAGTTCTTCGCCGTCCGCGCGATCCAGGGCGGTCAACGCCTGACCGGTGGCCTTGTTCAGCAGGATCCATGTGCCGTCACCCATGTCCAGCAACTGCCAGAGCTGGGAGTCGCCCTCGTCGGAGCCTTGGAGAACCGCCGGCGCGTCGGCACGGCCGAATTCCTGGCCCAGATAGGTACGCGTGACGCTGTGCAGCACGCGGTAGTGACCTGGGTGGTCAGCGGCGGCCAGGAAGCGGAAATTGTGCGCGCTCTGCTCGGAGCGGGCGAACATCCTGGTCTTGAGGCGACTACTGCCGGGCTGTGTCCCCGCACCCGAAGGGTAGGGAGAGCGGGTGCTGGATGCGCTTCTGAGATTCTGCGTTGTTCGCGGAACGGCCTTCGCCCGCTGCGCCGGCTTGGACGTCGTGCATCTCTGATCGTCGGTGGGATAGGAGAAGTCGTATTCGACGGGACGGTGGTCCGACAGTTCGAAGTCGGTTATCGGCGTCCCGAACCCGTAACCCCTGTAGAGCACCGGGGTGACGCTGTTCTGCGTGACGGCGTAGTCGATGGTGCGTCCCGTGACGGGGCGGGTCGGCCCGCTCGAGGACAGTATGTCGAACTGATGGGAGTCACCGCCGAGGGCGTTTATCAATCCTGCCTGTCCATAAGCCTCCATGTTGAAGTCGCCGAGGACCACCCAGCGCAGCGGCTGCCCGTTCGGGCCGGCGTTCTCCATACGACTCTTGATGTTCCTCAGCATCGTGGCGTTGTCCGTTCCGCCTTCCGCTGCCCCGTGCCAGGTGAAGTAGACGACACCGCAATAGTTGACGCCGAGCGCGGGACGGGACTTGCCCTCGTGCACGCCGTTCCTGGTCGCTCCGGGGACGACGAATATCTCGTTCTGCTGGACACTTCTCCGAGTCCAGACGGCCAGATTGATCTTTTCCGGGTTGCCGGAGCCGGTGTCGACGTTCGTGTTCAGCCAGTAGAGGTAGCCCCCTCTGCGGCCTCCGCTGGTTCGGCTGAGCCAGATCTCCTCGACGGGAGGCGCGTTCGTGCTGCCGTCCCGCATCCTCTTGACGTAGTCGGCCTGCGCGATGGCGTCTTTGGCCCAATAGTGCCGGTCGGCGGGATAGCCGGTTTCCTGTAGGGCCAGGATGTCGTTCTCCCTGGGAGGATTCTCCTGCGTATGCAGGGAGGGCAGTGCGGTCGCGTACCTGTCGCCATGGTGTTGCGAGGACGCGCCGGCCATGTTCCAGGTGGCCGCCTTGATCTCGACGAGCTCTGGGTCACGTGGGGGAATTTCGCCGCCGGTGTCGCGGAGGAACAGTGAGTGCCGATTCCCCACGTCGAGGGTGGCCACTCCGTTGCCCCGGTAGTTCAGGGTCTCCCGTTCGGTCCAGTCCGTGATCGCCTGCCCGTTCTGGCGCAGGGGCAGGAACGTGCGCGGGTCGGAGTCGTTCGATCCGAACTGGAAGGCGGTACCGGCCTGGGCGCCGTACGGCCTGTACGGTTCGAACGGCCCGCCCGCGGTGGTCTGCTTGCTCAGCGTGTTGTCGTAGAAGACGTTCTGCGGCCCGGAGGAGCCGGCCCACTTGCCCGCCTTGGGGCCGGCCGCCCACCAGATCGGATACCAGGTGCCCTCGTCGATCTCGCCGCCCTCACCACCACAGTTGGCCGAGCAACTGGCCGAGCGGTGCTCATAGGGGACTCGCACCGTGTTCTGCTCGAACAGGTTGTCGTGCTCCCAGCCGCCGTGCAGGTTCAGGTCGGAGTCGAGGTCGTTGCGGAAGGCGACGTTGCCGCCGGCCGACCACTGGAAGGTGAAATGGCGCAGGTTGCGGCTGAGGTTGTGCGCCCACAGCGAGTCCCACACGCGACTGCCGCGCAGGTAGCCGTTGCCGCCCTTGCCCTTGTTCCAGGCGCCGTCGAAGCTGTTGCGCTCGATCTGCAGGTTGCGCGCCACCTCGGTGACGATCGGGTGTGAGCCGGTCATCGTGGCTTTCAGCCCGCGCGCCCAACTGTTGGCCGCCCACTTGAACACGATGCCGTGCATGGCGTACTCGGGCGCCATGTTGCCGTAGTTGTGCACGGCCTGCTCGGGAGTGAGCGAGTACGTCTCCTGGCCACCGATCTTCGGCAGGCCGTTCATGTCCTGGGTGAAGGCGAAGTCCTCGAACCCGACACCCTCGACCACCTTCAGCGGCGTGACCTTGCTGGCGTACGGGGTGCCGTTGCCGTTCAGCGGTTCGGAGCCGTCCGATTCGGAGTCGACCGGCAGGTCCCACTCCAGCGGCCGGTCCAGCGTGATCGTCTTGGCCGTGGCGTCCATGCGGCTGAGCCGGAACATCTCCTGCCGCATGTGGAGCGCCTCGATCATGCTCTGGTCGGTGATGCCCTGCTGCGCGTAGAACTTCCGGCTGTTGGCCGCGCCCACCCAGACATAGCCGCCCGGCTTGAACTTGGTCATGTCGGCTTTCGCGTCCAGCCGCACGACCGCGCTTCCCGCCCGTGCCGAGAAGCCCGGGTCCCCGTCCGCCGCGGCCACCTTGAAGCCGGAGGCCCAGTGCTGGTTGATGCTGCCCTCGTAGAGGTCCTTGCGCATGGGCAGGCTCGACGCCAGCTCCCAGTCATCCTCGTACCGGGCCGCCACCTCCCGGGTCTGGACCCGGAACATGCCTCGCCCAGGCCAGATCCAGCCACCCTTGCCGATGTCGGGGGCGGTACCGGCAATCATGCTCTCCTGGTCCCACCGACCGTTGATCACCTGGTCGTAGCGGGTCCGGAGGCCGGGTCTGAACACCAGCCGGGTGCCGCCGTCGCCGGCCCCCTTGCCCCGTACGATCAGGAATCCGGCGTCGACGTAGATCTGCTGGGTGATGTCGAGCCGGCCGGAAGGCAGCTCGACGAGCGAGAGCCGGTTGAAGTTGGCGTTCGGCGAGCAGACGCTCTTGATGTGGTCGATCGCCTTCTGCAGTCCGGCGGTGTCGTCGGCCCCGTCGTCCGCCGTCACCCCGTAGGAGGAAGCAAGCTTTTCCGGCGAGATACGGCAGGAGGCGTCGTCGGTCAGATCCGTATCGCCCTCGGGCAGCTTCTGGCCGCCTCGGTATCCTGCGCGTGACCAGTCCGGTAGACCGGCCGTCGGGGTTGTGCGGTTGGTGACACTCAGGTCCGGGCCGGACGCTCCCGGTCCGGCCGACGGCGAGTCCTCCGCCGTGGCAGCCGCGGTCAAGGGCGTCGGGGAAGCGGATGCCGCCGGGGCGATGCCCGGCGACGATAATAAGAGCAGCAGGCCGGATAACACGGATGACACGGCCGCCGCTGGTCGAAGCAGTCTCACGTGATCTCTTTCCGAGTAGGACGCCGGCGCCGGGCGCCGGCGTCGACGTCGGCGACGATGGCGCCGTCCGGCTAAGCGTTTACCGGCTTCACCACTGCGGGGCCGACGGCGTGGGCATCGCCGCGAAGTCGTAGACCTTCTTCCACAGCACGCCGCTCTTGCCGCCGGCTGAACCGTTGATGACGTAATAGACATCGGTACCGGCTACCACGGCCAGCGGAGTTCTGCCCGGGGAGAGTGCGAAGCTGTTCTCCTCGTAATAACCGCTCCACCCACCGTCGCGCGAGATCATGTAACTCCCGATGGTGTTGTCGCGGTCCTCGGTAATGGTGATGACGCCGTAACCGCTTCGGGAGAGCGCGACGGACGGGCCATTCCTCGTGTAGCCGGGGGTGCCTGTCGCATAAACCCGGAACGGATTCGTCCAGTTGCCGGTCCCGTACCGCTGCCGCGACATGTACACGTAGTTATTGGTGCCCGTGAAGGCGAGAACGACCTGGTTCCAGGGAGCGGGGTCGTTGTCGGTGTCCACCTGGGCGGCCAGTCCCGGCGCGTCCTTGCTCTGCGCACCCGGCACGATGCCGGGCGCGCTGTAGGTCGCGGTTTCGCCGTTGTAGTACATCGTCCAGATGTCATCGGTGGACTGGCTGTTCCAGGCGAGCATGAAGGAGTTGCCGGGGAGCGCGGCAACCGCCACGGGCTCGGTGTTGGTGGTGCGCGTGTCGTTGGGGATCCTGGTCCAGTTGGGCAGGGTGCCGGGCAGTTGGTAGCTCGCGCTGAGCTGGACGCGGTGCTGGTAGACGTGGCCCTCGGTACCGGTGTGGAAGATCCGGAAGTTTCCGCGACCCCCGTCGTCGGTCCAGATCACCCTCGGAGGAGTCCACGTCTGCGCGTTGGGCAGTGAGTACGCCGGCCCGTTGTTCAACGAGATCCAGATGGAGTCGTTGTCCGCGCCGCGCCAGGCGTGCAGGATGTTGCCACGGTTGTCGCGCGCCTCTCCCGGAGTGGACCTGCTGGTGATCTGCCCACCGGCATAGGTCACCGGCTGCCAGTCGGATCCCTCACCGGGAAAACCCCAGGAACTGATCGAGGCGTCACCGTCGTCGGCCGAAGCCGGTGCGGGCGCCGTCATTCCACCAGGAGCGGCGGCACAGGCGACCAGCGTCACCAGCGCGATGAACAACCTCTTCTTGATGAGCATTTCTTCTCCCGCATCGTCTCTCGAATCGATGTCCGTCGCGCCCTTTGCGCGGAGGTGACTCATGGACTGTCACTACAGAGACAAAGTGCGGCAGGCGGCTTGTGACATGACGCTCGTCACATCACGTCAAGCCCGCGGCACAATCAGTCTGAATTGTTTTCCGAGGTCACCTCAATGCGTGCCTGCCTCGGTTTCACCATGGACGTCTCGATGCCAGACGCGCTGTCCCGTGGCACCGCTCTCGTAGTTGTCGTCCTCCGGTGGCGCGCCGGGCGGTGTGGACTGTTCCAGACGCAGGAACATCTCCACCGCCTCCGCGCCGAACGGCACCAGCGACACCTCCAGATCGCCGTGCGGCAACTTGCGCGGGTGCGGCGGCGGCATCCCCGGCATGTCCAGGCGCGGCGCGCCGCCGACGGCGTTGAGCAGGTTCGCCGCCAGCGCCAGATGCAGCATCTCCTCCACGAAGACGCCGCTCACCACCTCCACAGCGGATCGGACCGCCGGCCGGTGGGCCGGCGGTCTGGTTCGATCCTGGGGTCAGGCAGCGATGACGGCAGCCGGTGCCGTCACGCTGCGGATACTTCGCCGGGGTTCAGGACGGGCGTGGGCCGCGGCGGTCCTTGCGCTGGGCCAGCTCGGCCTCTTCCACCAGCGTGAACATCGGCTTGCCCGGCTCGCACAGCATGGTGACCGTGAACCGTACCGGGACATCGTCGCGATTGTTGCCGTCCTGGTAGTGGATGACGTCGCCACCCGGCTCCCAGAACGCCTCGCCGGCGCGGATCACCCGCTCCGGCTCTCCTTCCAGCTCCATCAGCATCTCGCCCTCGAGGACGACGCCGAAGGCGGGACCCGGGTGGCGATGCGGCGGCGCGCCAGGGTCTCCGGGCGGGTACTCGATGACCACGGTCATCGCGTGCGCGCCCTCGGGGATGAACGGAGGCTGCGCCTCCTGCAGCACGGTCAGCGCCGTCTGCCACGCGGTCGATCGCGGCTTGTCCATCGCCCCGCCTACTTCGCGTTGGACCGGTCGAGCCAGTCCTTGTAGGTGATGGTGCCGAGCTGCGCGCCGTCAGCGGGCACCAGCGACCGCTCGCCGAGCAGGCTGCCGAAGTAGCGTGCCTGCGAGTCGACGACGACCTCGCGGGTGTCGCCCCAGGCGGCCAACGCCTCGCGGAAGAACTCATCCATCTTGTACCGGGTCGGTCCGGCGATCTCGATCCGGCCGTTCAGCGGCGTCCCCACCGCGGTCCTGCCGACCGCCTGAGCCACGTCGTCGCCCGCGATCGGCTGGAACAGCACCGGCGCGATGTGCACCTTGCCGTCGACCGTGCCCTCGTCGGCGATGCCGCGGGTGAACTCGAAGAACTGGGTGGAGTGCACCAGCGAGAACGGGATTCCCGACTTCTCGATCAGCTCCTCCTGGGCGATCTTCGCCGCGAAGTAGCCGTTCTCCGGCATCCGGTCGGTCCCCACGATCGACACCGCCACGTGATGGCCCACCCCCGCGGCCGCCTCGGCCGCCAGCAGGTTGCCGGTGGAGGTCTGGAAGAACTTCATGACGGCCTCGCGCTCGAACGAGGGCGAGTTCGACACGTCGATCACGACCTGGGCGCCCTTCAGCACCTCGGCCAGGCCCTCCCCGGTCAGCGTGTTGACGCCGGTGTTCGGCGACGCGGCCACGGCCTCGTGGCCGTGCTCGCCCAGCTTCTTCACCAGCTTCGACCCGATGAGCCCGGTCCCGCCGATCACCACGATCTTCATTGTTGGCACCCTTCTGCCTCTCTGGGCGCTGTAGTGCGCCCGCATCGTCAGTTAAGACAAGGCAGCCCCCTCACTTGTGACAGGCGGCCTCGTGTTCGAGGAGAAGCTTGGTGAGCTCGACACGCGAGCCGACCCCGAGCTTGGTGAAGGCATGCCGGAGGTGTGTGCTGACCGTGTGCGGCGGCGGGTGGAGCCGATCGGCGACCTGCTTGTCGGTGGCGCCGCCGGCGACGAGCCTGATGATCTGCGTCTCGGAGGCGGTCAGGCTGTCCAGCCCGCGGTCGGCCTACCGGACACCGCGCGAGCGGCGCCCGCCCAGGCCCTTGAGGTCGTGCGCCGGTATGCCCTTCAGTGCCAACGCTGGAGTTTGTCGGGGTTCAGGATGATCCACACCGCCGTGACCTCTGCTCCGGCCACGCTCACGCTGACCACCGCCACGGCCTTGCCCGCCCGCCGCAGCACGAGCCCCGTCCCGCCGTTCACCGATCCGATGGCCGGCTCGGTTCCCGGCTGGTCGATCAGCAACGCCGTGACGACCCGCGCGACCGCGTCCGCACCGTAAGTCGGCCGTACGGCGACGCGCACCTTGCCGCCGCCATCGCTGACGACGATCGCGTCGGCGGCCAGGACTTCCCGCAGCGCCTCGGTGTCGCCCGCCTGGCAGGCCGCGGCGAACCGGCGGGCCACCCGCTCGTGCCTGGCGAGCATCTCCGGGCCGTACCCGGCCCGGTGCGAGGCCGGGTACGGCACGGGCTGGGCCCGGGGCACCCGGCCGCCGGGCACGTGGTCGGGGTCGGGGTTGGGGTCGGCGAGGAGCTCCAGGCAGATGCTTCCCGCTGTCCGCGTCAGCCAGGCGCGCGGCACCGCGATGGCGGCGCGCTCCTCCTCGTCGAGGGCGTACCAGCGGCGATAGGTCTCCTGGACGACGTGGTCGGCCGTGGTGTCCGAGCCGAACATGCACAGAGCGATCTCGAGCAGGTGCTGCCGTTCGTCGAGCATCTCCGCCAGCGACTCGGCGCCCGCCTCGGTCATGATCTGCCGCCCCCTTCATTGTTGGCAGATAAGACCGGACAGCCCGTTACGTTGTGACAAAGCGGCTGCGAGACCGCTCGAAGGCCTCGATCTTGGCCGGGTTGAGGATCCACAACAGGTGGTGGATCCCCTCCCTGGAGGCCTCGATGGCGAGCAGGGCGACGCCGCTGCCGTCCCGGGTGACGAGCACGCCCGGCAGCCCGTTCATCTCGACCCACGTGACGGCGGCGCCCGGCCAGAACCGTGGTGAGAACGCGGCCACGAACCTGGCCACCCGCTCATTGCCCAGCACGGGGAACTTGGCCGATCCCCTGATGCCGTCGCCGTCGGAGGAGCTGACGACGTCGGAGGCGAAGAGCTTCTCCAAGGCGCCGACGTTTCCCGTCTGGGCGGCGTCGAGGAACGTCTCCAGAAGGCGCCGGTGCTGGAGCCTGTCGATGGGCTCGTGGCGTACGGCGGTCAGGCGCCTGCGGGCGCGGCTCACGATCTGCCTGACATTGACCGGGGTGAGCCGCAGGATCTCCGCTATCTGCGGATAGGGGTAGTCGAAGGCTTCGCGCAGGACGTAAGCGGCGCGCTCGGTGGGATTGAGCTTCTCCAGCAGGAGCAGAAAGGCCAGCTCCAGCGCTTCGCCGCGTTCGGCGCCGACAGTGGGGTCCAGACTGGTGTCCACGGGTTCCGGCAGCCAGGGGCCGATGTAGGACTCCCGCCGCATGCGCGCCGACTGCGCCAGGTTGATGGCCAGCCGGGTGGTGACCAGCGCCAGGAAGGCCGCCGGGTTCTCGATGGTCTCGCGGTCGGTGTCCTGCCAGCGCAGCCACACCTCCTGGACGATGTCCTCGGCCTCGGCCGCGCTGCCCAGCATCCGGTAGGCGATGCCGAACAGCCGCGGGCGCAGCTCGATGAAAGCGGACGCCGCCCGATCGAGAGCGCCCGCCTGTTTCAGGGATTCCGTGTTCATGTGCCCCACATCGATTCACCCGTTGGCCTGGGCAGGGGTTCGTCAGCCTCGCGCGTGGTCCACAGCGTCGAGGATAGTCGCTGTCACGGCGTCGGGCTGGGAGGCCGCGAGCCGTCCTCCAGCACCTTGACCGCGTCGCGCAGCCCCCGCAGAGCGATCTTCTCGCGCTCGACGTCCGTCGGGTCGTACAGCCACTCGGTGACCGGCCGCCACACCTCCTCTTCCGGATGGCTCGCCTCGGCGATGATCAGCTCCTCCTCGATCTCGACGTGGAGCTCGTACAGGAACTCGTTCTCACCGTTCGGGGTGGTCATGTCTCCTCCAAGGGATGTACAGCCGGCCTGCTGACCGCGTGGATCAGCCGGTCGGCGGCCGGCATCGGCTCGATCGGGATTGGCCGGGCCCCGAACCGTTCGGCGGCCCAGGCCGCCGGCCCGCCGACTCCCGCGCCCACATCGAGCAGCCGCATTCCAGACGTCGGCGGTCCAGCCCGCGACATCGCCGGACTCGGCGACCATCGGCAACGCGGTCACAACAACCTCCCCCGTTCAGCGGTGTGGCCCGATCGCCAGCTAAGACAGGACAGCCCCGGCATTTGTGACAAGATCCGGCTATTCGACGAGCTTTCCCACGGTTGAGACCTCGCGCATGAACGCCGCGATCTCGGCGGGAATCGGCGGGATGCTCTCCCGCTCCACCGATCCGGGGCCGGACCACCCGAGGTTGACCTGCGGTGCGGGGTCGAGTTCCGGGTCGTCGGAGCGGTTGCGGCAGCCACGGGTCTCGCGGCGCTCGATCGCGGTGTCGACGGCCGCCCGCAGATCGGCCCCTCCGGTCCCGATGACCAGGACGGACGTGGCGATTCTGTTCTCTGATGCGTACATGACGCTCCTTCAGCTACGGGCCGCCCAGAGGGCGACGGCGACCAGCGCGACGCAGGCGGCCGCGATCAGCCCGACCACGGCGGCCACCCCGATCCAGGGCGCCGCGAGCGGCGACAACACGACGGCGCCGACGCACCCTGCCACGGCAGGGCGGGGGATGACGGAGTCCGCGTCGACCAGCGCATGCACCACCCGGAGCAGGATGAGATACACCCCGACCGGGATGGCGACCGCGTAGCCGATCGCCGTCGGCGATGCCGCCACCTGGCGCCCGCTCTGCTCCACCGCCACCTCGAGACCGGCGCCAAGAGCCGCCAGCGCGGCGAAGACGCCGAAGTGGCCGTACCCCCACCAGTACGACCGATGACGCCGGTCGCTGAGCCCCTCCCCTGCCTTGACCAGGAAGTACAGCCACCACATGGCGAACAGCAGGACGAGACCGGATCCGGCGATGGCGACGAGGGGAGCCGCTTCGAGCGCCGCTTCAACTCCTCTGCTCGCGGCCAGGACACTCTCGCCCAGCAGGATGATCGTGAACAGGCCGTAGCGCTCGGCGATATGGTGCGGGTGCCAGGTGGTTGCCCTGACTCGCTCCGCCCACCACGGCACCGCCAGCTCCAGGACGACCAGGCAGGCGAAGAACGGCAGCTGGAGTGACGCCGGCAGGAATCCCGTCCCCAGGAGAGCGAGTCGGAACAACCAGCCCAACTCGACCAGACCTATGCCCGCGGCGTAGCGGAGCCCCGTACGACGGCTCGCCGGGTCTTCGAACGCGGCCCTCAGCCATTGGGCGACAAGCCCGATCCTCATGATGAGGTAACCCAGGGTGATGATCCCGTAGTCGGAGTGGCCGACCGCGGCGGGCACGCCGACGGCGAGGACCAGCACCCCCGCCATCTGCACCATGGTCAGCAGCCGGTATGGAACGTCGTCGGTGTCGTAGGACGACGCGAACCAGGTGAAGTTCATCCACGCCCACCAGATGGCGAAGAACACCTGGAGGAACGGGACCAGCCCGGTCAGGCCGTGATCTTCAGCGATGGCGTGCGCGAACTGCGCCGTGATAGCCGCGACCGCGATCACGAAGGTGAGATCGAAGAGGAGCTCGAGCTGGCTCGACGCGCGATGCGGCTCGTCGACGGGCCGGGAGCTCATCTGGACCCGGATCCGGACGGTGGTCCTGGTCGAGGGCACGCTCACGCTCCTGTCGCTCTTACGGCATCCGGTTCGCCAAGGAAGACCGGACGGCGCCGCGATCTGTGACAGCTCGTCGCGGTGGTTGTCAACGGTGGGCCTGCACGTGGCGTCCGGCATCGCGGGGATCGAGGACGCCGGGGCCCGGGCGCGCGCCAAATCGAGCAGGTGCTCCCCGCCCACCTGCGCCGACCGTGGCGGCGCTCGGGGCCGCCATCGATCGCGGGCAGGAGAACACCGCGTCCGACGCCCCGGATCCGGAGGTCGATCCGGCTGTACTGAAGGCGGTGGCCGCCGAGCCCGGCGAGTCCCACCCTCCGCGTGCCGAGTGCGTCGACAACCTGGCCGATCACGTGATGATAGTCGGCGCGGACGGTAGTGGTGGCGGCGAGCGCGCCCTGTCCTGGCCCGTCCATGGCGAACACGGCCGACCCCCGGTACAGCAGGGCGGCGACGACATCGTGGAACTCCTCCTTGCCGGAGTCCAACCCAGGAACCACTACGACTGGTACGGCTCGAACCTGTGGACGCGATCCTCCACGCCGACCACCCGCTGGCGGACGCCCCCGCGGTCCGTCCGGCACAGTTGCGCGACGGCGTGCTGTGGCCCCCCGGCCCGCTCCACCGGCTGGACTTCCTGCATCGCTTCGCCACGGCCTTCGGCATCCACCAGCACGCCGAAGGCACGAATCTCGGACTGGACCACTTCCTGGCAGACCTGGCAGCCGACACGCAGCACTTCAGCCTGCTGCCCGCGGACATACCCCTCCCGCCGCACCCGACGATCCGCTCGGTCCCGCTGATCGACCCCACACCGCTGTACGCCTGGTCACATTGCGCTGGTAGGCGAGTGGGGAACGACCGTGGGCAGCGCAGTCGGGGCTGGACTGCTTGGCGGGAGCGTCGAGCTGCCGGGTACGGGATCAGGCCTTCTGGCGCTCGCCGCACGAGGTGCGGGCGACCAACGTAGGCGCGAAGACCAACTCGACCGGCCCGCTGGGGCGGTCGACGACGAGTTCGCCCGCCTTCAGGCCCATCTGGTAGGAGGGCTGGGCGATCACGGTGATCCCGAGCGCGGTGGCCCACGGAAAATCGTCCATCGTCACGAACGCGATGTCGCCGGGGATGGCGATGCCGCGAGCGGTGAGGGCCGCGTGGACCGCGACGGTGAGTCGGCCGGTGGTGCAGACGATCGCGTCCAATGGCTTGCCGCGATCACGGCCACGGACGAGCAGCGTGTCGACGGCACCGCTCACCTCGTCTTCGGTTTCCGCGACCATCACCGCGTCCTCGGGCAAGGGCAGCCCCAGGTCCGCGAGGGCCCGCCTCAGCCCCGCCGTGCGCTCGATCTGAGACGTGCGGCGTCCCGAGGACACGACGCCTATGGACGACCGCCCGCACCCGGCCAGATGGACGGCCATCAGCCGCCCGGCCTCGACGTTGTCCAAGCTGATCGAGTGCATGCCGGGCGGCGCGTCCAGCACGGAGCGCGCGATGATCACGCAGGGGGTGCCGTTCTCGGCCATCCGGCGTGTCCGGCCATCGGTCGCTTCGCCGGTCGTCACGATCAGGCCACGCACCCTCTGTTCGTCCATGGTCCGTACCTGGGCGACCTCGCGGTCGACGCGACGGAAGGTGTTGGCGAGCATGACGAGGCTGTCGTTTGCGGCCGCCACCTCGTCGATGCCGCGGATCAGGTCCAGGTAGAACGGGCTGCTCAGGTCGCGGATGACGACTCCGATCGTGCTGGAGCGTCCGGCGAAGACGCCCCTGGTGAGCGCGTTGGGGGTGTACTCGAGACGAGCGACCGCTTCCCACACCCGGGTGGTGGTCGCCTCGGTGACGGCGCCGCCGTTGAGGACGCGGGAGACCGTGGCCGTGGACACGCCGGCGTCCGCGGCGACGTCGCCGATGGTCGCTCGTTTCACCATGATTCTCCCGGTCCCCCCAGCAGTTCCGGTGCCGGTCAGGCGGCGACGCGCCGACCGGCTCTCGCGACGATCTCGCCACCGACCATGACGATCCCCACGTGGTGGAGCTCCGCAGGGTCCGTCAGCACGAGGTCGGCGATCGTTCCCGGCAGGATACGGCCACGCCGCGGCGCCACGCCGGGGATGGCGTCCGCGACGTTGGCGGTCGCCATCGCGACCGCCGCCGGCAGACTCACCACACCCGCCTTGATGGATCGGTCGATCGCCAGCAGGATCGGGTCGTGGTGGCCGCCCGCGTAGTCGGTCGAGATCGTGTCGACCACCCCTGCGGAAAACATCGCATAAAGCAATTCCGGCCCCGTTGTGAGCCGCTGTGCCCCGAAGGTGTCCAGGGTGGAGACATCCACGATCGCACCCATCTCCTTGAGCCGTCCGGCGTGCTCGACCGCCTCGCGGAGCTCGAAGCTCGAGTGGTTGGAGTGCCCGGCGATCAGCGTCACGTCCGTCTCCGCGATGGAGGCGACCTGGGTCATCGATGCCGCCGCGTTGTGCACCAGCACCGGGACACCCGCCTCGCGAGCTTGCCCGGCCGCCTCGGCGAGCCCGTGCAAGGCGATGTCGAAGGCCGGCAGCACGATGCCGGAGACGATCTCACGGGTGACCTCGACCGAGAGCGTGCCAGTCAGGCCCGCGCTCGCCAGGGCCTCCTCGACACGGTCCCGATCGAACGCCTTCTCCGAGATGTGCCGGCCCAGCACCGCGGTCTTCAGCCCGTTCGCCTGCCGGGGTGTGATCTTCACGCCGGTACGTCTCTCGATCTCGGCCGGGATGTACATGTAACTCGCCCCGCCCCCACCGAGGGTGTGTCCCGCCCCGATCTCGCCGAGCGCGACCGCGCCGGCGCGTACCGCGTGCCGCGCGGTGAACATACGGTTCGCCTCGGTGAGGCCGCCGCCGTCGGCGATGGTCGCCGCCGCCAGGCACGCCGGGGTGTTGCACGAGGCGAGTTTGACGTTGATCGGGTGCACTTCACCGGTGCGCGCGAGCGCCTCGGCGGTGACGAACCCGTCCACGCAGAGCACCGTGGTCGTCCCTTCCAGCAGGTGCCGGTCGAGGTTGGCGAGGACCTGCTCGTGTGGCAGGCCCACGTGTCCGCTGGGAAACAGCGGTCCGTACGCGGTGCCATGTGTGTGGTTGTTGATCAGTCCGGGGATCATCAGCATTCCGGCCGCGTCAACGATCTCGTCCACCGTGCCGTAGGCGTCAGCCGGTCGCGCGGGAACGATCTCGCGAATGGTGCCCCCCGCGACGACGATGTCCACCCCGTGCCGTGGATCCGTGCCCGTGCCGTCGACCAGGTCGCAGCCATGCAGGACGATCGTGCGCATGATCCCTCCGTTACCGGGCCGCCAGTGCCGGCCGCTCGAACCGGAACGCGGCCAGCGCGTCGTCGTGGTCCTCACCGAGCACCTCGCCGGCGACCAGGTCGCCGGCGTGCACGCTGAGCGTCGCGCCGCTGTGCGAGACCGCGAAGTGGAAGTTGGGCAGCGCGACGACCCGGCCGAGTACCGGCAGGCCGTCGCCGGGGATGGGCCGTTGACCGACCCGGACGGCTTCCACGGTCGAGGCTCGCATTCCCGGGTACAGCGCACGACCGGCCTCGACCACCTTGTCGATGGCCGACGGGTCGACGCTGATCTCCCCGGTGCCGGACACGTGTGCCGTGTCGTCGATCTCATGGGTGTGCAGCAGCAGCCGCCCGCCGCCATCCGGGCGTAGGTGGACGTGCGGGGCATGGATGACGCGCGAGACCGATACCGCGACCGGTGAGGAGCAGACGAGCACACCGCGGGTGTTGCGCATGGGCAGAACCAGTCCGGCCAGCGCGGCGATCCCGGCGGCCTGGGGTCCTGCACAGTTCACGACCGCATCCGCGAGGAGCCGCCGGCCGGAGGCGAGCCGCACGGCGCGCACCGTGCCCGCAGTCACCTCCAGTGCGGTGACGGCGTCGTTCGCCGCCAGTTCGGAACCGCCGGCCACCGCCCTCGACAGCAGGTGGGCGATCAGGCGCACCGGCTCGATCCAGCCTTCGCGAGGGAAGTAGGCGATCTCGCCTGCCGGCAACTCGGCGGGGTCCATGTCCGGTTCCAGGCCCAGCGCCTCCGCTCGGCTGAGCCACCGTGCCTCGTATCCGTAGTCGAGGACGCCCGCAACCTTCTTGCGCAGTGCCTCGCGCCCGGCGTCGTCGGCGGCCCATTCGAGGTTGCCGCCCTCGTGGTACCAGTCGCCATGAGGCACGTCGGTGGCCAGCTTGCGATGGGCCGCCATACTCGCGACGCTGAAATCGTGGTACGACCGCGGCTGCTTGCCGCAGGAGTTGGTCCACGAGAACGTCGCACCAGAGCTGCCAGCCGCCGGTGCACCGGCGTCAACGACCGTGACACGAGCGCCCCGCCGCGTCAGCGCGGCGGTCACCGCCGCACCGTAGACGCCGGCACCGATGACGACCACATGCTCGACCATGCTGATCCGGTCTCCCTCGTCTTTCGTGGGGCTTGTCGGGTCGTTTCGGGTGTCGCCGATCTCGGCGCTCATCGTCTAAGCCGGGGCGAATGAAAGGGAACTGATGACCTCGGCTCGACGGCTTACGCCCTCTCGAAAGTAACTAGTTTCTGTAACTAGTTACAAACAAAGCATGCGCCGTTCAGCGTGTCAATCGAATCTTCCCCTGCACGGTGTCGGGTCTCATGATCTGCGTGACAGATCATGCTCAGGACCTGTGTGACGCTCAAGAAGGTCATCGCGTCCTTGCCGGACTTCCCCTGCCACACGAAGAGCACTGTTCAGGTCAAACCAGAAGTGCATCGAGGAGGCGCGTTCAGAGTCGGCAGCTTCAACCTCTACAGAACGCGAGACGGTAAGCGTCGTGTAGAGACCATCTTGCTGAGCCCACTCCTGTGGAAGTTGGAACTTTGCCGCTTGCTCGATGATGTGGGCGTCTCGTGCCGCAAGCCGATCAGCGACCTTCGGCACGAGGTACTCGTCCAGCAGAGATCCAATAGCAGCATCACCAACAGCAGTCGCACGGACCACCTCATCAGGGATGTCTCCAATAGTGATCCGAGCATCCCAGCCGTCAACGGTGAAGCGCTTAGTCATGACCACAGAAGCATTTCGCTTGTAGGTGTCTCGCGCCCGGAAGATACGAACTGCCCATAGCTTGGTCACTACGGTCTCCTCGGGGACGGCTGCCAGAACTGGCGACTCTCTGCTCCATAGCTCGCACAGCAGAGACAAGCCGCCTCCAAGCTCTGGCTAGGAGTACCTTGGTCACTCAGTTAGTCACCCAGCAACGGAAAAGGGTGTCACGTGATCACGTGACACCCTTGCCGACCAGCAAAAACCTGGTCGGGACGACAGGATTTGAACCTGCGACCCCTTGACCCCCAGTCAAGTGCGCTACCAAGCTGCGCTACGTCCCGGTTGTCCTGCGCCCTCTCGGGCGGGACGTCATAACCTTAGCGCAGATCGAGGGGGCTTCGCACACGGCGACGCCCACGAGGGCAGGCGATCGCGCGAAGGGCGAGGGGCACCGTGGGGCGTAAGGCGTTGATCGACCAGGAGGAGTTGCGGCGGCTGGCCGGGCAGGGGTTGTCGAACGCGGAGCTGGCCGCGCGGTTCGGGGTGAGCGAGTCGGGGATCTTGCAGGCGAAGCGGGCGGCAGGTCTCTCGAAGCCGATGCTCGACCACTCGCGGGCCATCCCGTGGAAGCTGGACCGCGCGCACAACCAGTCCGGACCCGCGACGAACCTGCGGAATCTCTCGTCCGTGGCGCAGGGGCGGGTGATCCCGGCCGAGAAGCTGAACACGGCGCTGCGCTGGGCCGGGCGGCTGGTCGCCTCCGGGATGGACATCTCGTACGAGCCGGGCCAGGGTTTTCTGGAGGTTCCCGCCTCTCCCGGGGACTGGCTCGTCGAGAGGATGCTGAACGAGGCCAGGAAGGCTCTCGAGGTCACCGTGCCCTCTGAGGGCATCGAGGATCACTAGATCATGACGTCCTGCCCGAGAGGGCGATGGGCGACCGGGACGTAGCGCAGCTTGGCGGCGCACTTGGCCGGGGGCACGGGGGCGCAGGTTCAAAGCCCGTCGTCCCGACCGGGTTTCGGCTGGACGGAGGGGTGAGCACCGGAAACCGGCCGAAGCCAGAGGAGGAGGCCACGATCAGAAACTCCGCAAAGGAACGGTCAATACCCGAAAAATCGCGGTAAAACGTCAAATCAAGTCTAAATAGTGGCACGCCATAGATGTTGGCATCCGGTTTCGAGCCTTGACCCCAGGGCAGCGCACGGGTACAAGCGCCTACACGACCGGAGGCAGACATGTCCACCGTGATCTGGGTGGCCGTCATCGTGGTCGCGGTGGTGGCGATCGCTGCAGTCGGCTATTTCGTGATGCAGCAGCAACGCCGACACCGGCTTCGCGACCGTTTCGGCCCAGAATACGAACGTACCGTGCAGGAGCGCGAGAACCGGCGCGATGCCGAGCAGGAGCTCATCGCCCGCGAGCAGCGCTTCAGCTCCCTCGACATCCGCGCCCTGGACGCCGGGACGCGCGAGGTCTACGCGAAGAAGTGGATGGAGGTCCAGGAGCGTTTCGTGGACGCTCCCGGCTTCGCGGTGACGGAGGCCGACCACCTGGTCACGTCCGTGATGGCGGAGCGGGGCTACCCGACCGAGGACTTCGAGCAGCGGCTCTCCGACCTTTCGGTCGCGCACGGCCGCACCCTCGACCACTACCGGCAGGCTCACGAGATCAGCACCCGGGCCGCCCGCAAGGAGGCCTCCACCGAGGAGCTCCGGCAGGCCATGGTCCACTACCGCGCCCTGTTCGAGGAGTTGCTCGAGGCCCCCGGCACCTCGACCCCGGAACCCTCGGTCAACGGTGACCGGAACTCCCGGCGGACCGAGACCGCCGACCGGGACGCCACGATTCCCGCCGACCGAGACGCCCGGCACCCGGACTCCACCCAGCCCGAGACCATCGACGACGCCGAGCGAGCCCCTCGACGCGACCCCCAAGGACGGTGACCCGAATGAACGACCGATTCAGCACGGACAAGGACCGGCTGGTCCACAAGGCGGACGAGGACGACCTGAACACGCCGCGCCACGGCGAGGAGGCCGCCCCCGAGTTCCGGGAGCCGCACCACGGTGACGCCGGCCGCACGGACACCTCGTCCCTCGACCCGGACACCGGGACGCGCGACCCGCTGATCAGCGACCGCGACGACGTCCTCGTCGTCGAATCGAGCGACGACCGGCACACCGCCGTCGGATCGGACGCCTCGTTCGACGACGACCGGCGCGACGTGGCGAACGACGGTGTGCCGGGTGACCTCGACGGTGACGGCAGGAACGACAGCCCGTTCGCCCACGCGCAGCCCTTCGCCACCACCCCGGGTACACCGGTGACCGGCGCGTACGACTCCCCGGTCGCCTCCGATCTCCCCGGAAGCACCGCGGATCGGCCGGACGACGTGCTCGACGAGAGCACGGGCTTCACCGACGCCGAGCGGACCGGCCAGACGCCCGCCACCACCGCGCCCACCACGGCCGGGGCCCTGTTCGACCAGGACGCCGACGACGTACGGCGGCGCTGGCAGGAGGTCCAGGCCGGTTTCGTGGACGATCCGCGTGACGCGGTGGAACGGGCCGACTCCCTCCTCGACGAGGTCACGGGTTCCCTCAGGAACGCGCTGGAGACCCGGGCCACCGAACTCCAGGGGCGTTGGAAGAACACCGAGAAGAACGACACCGAAGATCTCCGGACCGCTCTGCGTGACTACCGCGCGACCTTGGAGCAGCTCCTGAACATCTCCGCCGGGACGAGGTGACCCATGCTCGCAATCGCCGCCGCCGTCGTTTTCGGCCTTGGATTCCTGCTCGACCTGATCAACACCAGACTCGGCCCGATCAGCGGGACAGGCTTCCTGCTTCTCGGACTCCTGCTCCTGGCGCTGCACCAGGCCGGGATCGGCTCGGCCGGTCCGCGGACCGGCGGGGGTGGAGGCGGCTGGCGCCGTAGGCGCTAGACCCTCCGCCCACGGGCTGCCCCGCACCGGGGAAAGCCTGCTCCGAGAGTCGGGAACACGGTCGCCGAAGGAGCCGAAGGAAAGGGCTCCGTCCACATGGACGGGGCCCTTTCGACTGTCCTGATCTCCGTCGGCTGCGGGGGAAGCCCCTCCGACGGACTCAAGGGCATGAGGAAACCGGCGTCGAGGGCGCTGGGACGCGCCTCGCGCCGGCGAAGGAAGGGCGGTGCGGGAAAAGCCGGTGGGGGGGGGTGGTGGGGCCGGAAGCCCCCCCCCCGCCTGGGGGGGGGGGAGCCCACCCCCCCCCCGGCGAACAAAAACAGGATGGACGAGAGAGTTTAGTGACCGCGGGC
>NZ_JBEZEL010000018.1:0-216242 GCF_040648855.1 Streptosporangium sp. NPDC049078 | reverse complement strand
CGCGAGGCCGGGCCGGGGCGGGCAGGTGGCGCAACCCCGCACCAGCGGGAAGAAACGCGAGACCGTACTCAGGACACCGAAGCGCAGCCCGCGCTTCGGTGACACCGTGACGGACCTTCCGGGCGGTAACGCCCGGATTGCTGATATCCGACTATGGAATCAGTAACGGTCCGGCCTGTCGGCGAGAGCGTGAACAGGCCGGACGATCCTCCCTCGGACGCCGGGAAAACCGTCGCGCAAGATCCGAGCGCTTCTTGAAAACGTTTCAACGACGGCGAAAACGCCGCGTGCCACCCACGGGCACCGTCAACATCACCGCGTCGGACCGAGGGACGAAACCAGTCAAGTAGGACGAAAGTGTCTAAACTCACTAGCGAACCGAAGGTTGTTACGTTTTAATCAGTGCACATGAGCTCGGTGAGCATTAAGGAAGTCGCGACACGCGCCGGGGTCTCCCCAGGAACGGTATCCAACGTGCTCAACTGGCCGGACAAGGTCGCCGAGTCCACCCGCGCCCGGGTTGAGGAGGCCATCCGCGACCTGGGGTTCGTCCGGCACGGTTCGGCCTCCAGCCTGCGCGCCGGGCACAGCCGCACCCTCGGCCTGTCGGTCATCGACATCGGCAACCCCTTCTTCACCGACGTGGCGGCGGGGGTCGAGGATGTGGCCAGCGAGCGCGGGTACGCGGTGATCCTGGGCAACTCCTCGGGCGAGTTCCTCAAGGAGGAGCGCAACCTCCTGGTCTTCGCCGAACAGCGGGTCCGCGGGGTGCTCATCACGCCCGCCGGGGCGAATTTGACCAAAATCGACCAGCTCAAGAAGCGTGGCATCAGCGTGGTCCTGGTGAGCCACCCCGCCGAACACGCCGACCAGTGCTCGGTCGCGGTCAACGACATCGCCGGCGGCTCGCTCGCGGTCTCCCACCTGCTCTCCACCGGAGCCGAGCGGATCGCCTACGTCAGCGGCCCGCACACCATCCGCCAAGGCGCCGACCGCCTGATCGGCGCGGAGCGGGCGCTGACCGCCGCCGGCCGCGACCCCGGGGAGGCACTGCAGGAGATCGCGATGAGCGCGATGAACACCAGGTCGGGGCAGCAGGCGGCGGAGAAGCTGATCTCCGAGGGGCGGCTGCCCGACGCCGTGTTCTGCGCGAACGACCTGCTCGCCCTGGGCATGTTGCGCGGGCTGCTCCAGGCGGGCGTACGGGTCCCCCAGGACGTCTCCCTCATCGGTTACGACGACATCGACTTCGCCTCGGCGTCGACGGTCTCGCTCAGCTCCATCCGGCAGCCGACCCACCGGCTGGGCCGGGTCGCCACCGAGCTGCTGCTGGACGAGTGCGACAACCCCGGCTCGCACGCCCATCAGCAGATCATGTTCCAACCCGAGCTGGTGATCCGCGAGTCGACCCGCTGACCCACCTCACCGGTCACCCTGCCTCACCCTTTTGATCCTGATTCGCCGGCCACTCCGCCCAGCCCTCGGATCGGCTTCACCGCCCTTTGATCCCGCCGCACCGGTGACGACGCGGCCCGGTCAGGAGCGCTTGCGCGCCTCCTTCGCGGCCTGCCTGGCGGCCTCCTTCGCCTCCTTGGCGGCGCGGGCGGCCTCGACCTTGGCACTCGCGGCGTATTTGTCGACGTACTCCTGGCCGGAGAGCTCCATCAGCGCGTACATGATCTCGTCGGTGACGGCGCGCAGGACGAGGCGGTCCTCCTCCATCCCGTAGTAGCGGCTGAAGTCGAGCGGCTTGCCGAACTTCACCCCCGGGCGGATGCCCAGCTTGGGAAGGACGCTGCCCGGGGGCATCATCTCGAAGGTGTTGACCATCGCCCACGGGACGACCGGCACCCGCGCCTCCAGCGCGAGGCGGGCCACCCCGGTCTTGCCCTTGTAGAGGCGGCCGTCATGGGAACGCGTACCCTCGGGATAGATGGCGAGCACGTTCCCCTCGCCGAGGATGCGCTTGCCGGTGCGCAACGCCGCCTCGCTCGCCTTGCCGCCGGAGCGGTCGATGGGCACGGTGCCGACGCCGCTGAAGAAGGCCTTGCTCAACCGCCCCTTGAGACCTCGGCCGGTGAAATAGTCGGACTTGCCGAGAGAGATCACCTTGCGCCGCAGGAACAGCGCCCCGAAGAAGTGGTCGGCGAACGACAGGTGGTTTCCGGCCAGGATCACCGGCCCTTGCTTCGGCACGTTCCCCACACCCTCCACCCAGGGGCGGAAAATCAGATGAAGTAAGGGCGAGAGGATGGCCTTCACCACCCAGTAGAACACTCGATGCTCCTTCGATTGACAGCCGAGAATCTGGAGTTATCCTCCCACTTCAGATCCCGGCCACCTACCCCACCGAACCACCCAAATCGACCTCTCGCAAAACATGTCCCAGTCGTGCGACGATCAGGCGAACCTTACTAGGAGCCGCGATGCCAGTCATGCCCGGTGCGGAGGCGTACCACCATGCGGGAGGACAGATCGGCGTCCTGCTCTGCCACGGATTCACCGGATCGCCGCAGTCGTTGCGCCCCTGGGGCGAATACCTGGCGGCGGCGGGCCTGACGGTGGCGCTGCCGAGGCTGCCCGGCCACGGCACCACCTGGCGGGAGATGGCCCGCACCGGCTGGGAGGACTGGTACGCCGAGCTGGACAAGGCCCTGGCGGACCTGCGCGGCAACTGCGCCGAGGTCTTCGTGATGGGCCTTTCACTGGGCGGGTGCATGGCGCTGCGGCTCGCCGAGGTGCACGGCGACGGAATCAAGGGAGTGGTGGTCGTCAACCCGTCGATCGTCAACGACGTGCCACTGCTCAGACTGGCTCCCCTGCTCAAGTTCGTGGTCGCGTCGGTGCCGGGCGTGGCCGGGGACATCAAGAAGGAGGGGGCGGCCGAGCTCGGCTACACGCGTACGCCGGTCAAGGCCGCGGCCACCCTCCTGCGGCTGTGGTCGCTGACCCGGTCGGAGCTGGGTAAAATCACCCAGCCCGTCCTGGTTTTCCATAGTCCGCAGGATCATGTTGTGAAACCGATGAGTGTGCGTATTCTGCGGGAGAGGCTGACCAAGGGGAATCTGAATGTGGTGGAGCTCGCCGACAGCTACCATGTCGCGACGCTTGACAACGACGCTGAACGGATCTTCGCGGGGAGCCTGGAGTTCATCACCTCGAACGCGTCTGTACCCTTGCAGAGAGACTGATCGCGAGCGGGGGATGCGCGGTCTTCGGGAGAAAGTGATCGACCGATGAGCAACGAGCCCAACTAGGTGACACCTCAAAGCGATGAGGACGAGGTCTGGCGTCAGATCGTCGCGTCCTTCAACGACACCGCCGAGCGCGACTCGGCAGATCAGCCGTGGCCGGACAGCGAGAACCTCCCGGCCGAGCCTCCGCGACGGGTGATCAAGCAATCGGACGAGGAAGACCTCCTGCGTGAGGACGATCCCGCCGACGAGGCCGAAACCGGCACGGAACAGTCCGGCAGCGAGGACGAGGAGGGGCACTACGTGCCTCCGCCCCCACCCCCGCTGCCCAAGACCGACGCCACCACCAAGATCGCATGGCTCGCGCTGTTCGGCGGCCCCGCCTACCTGCTGCTCAGCGCCGCGCTCGGCTGGAACCTGCAGGGATGGATGCTCTTCACCGCGGTCGCGGCGTTCATCGGCGGCTTCGTGGCGCTGGTGGTCCGCATGGGTGACGGCCCGCCCAACGACTCCGGCTGGGACGACGGCGCGGTCATCTGAGCGGCCTGCTGCTCGGTGCGCCCCGAGTCCGCCATTGCTTGGCGCCCTGAGTCGGTGCGCCCCGAGTCCGCTACTGCTTGGTGCGCGCCGATCCGGCACGCGCCGAGTCGCCGAAGCGCTCGATCACGTCGGTGTACTTGCCGGAGGCGTCGACCACGTGGCCGACGGTCCACACGGTGTCGGTGCCCGGCAGGTAGGCCACCGACTGGAGCCGCACCGTCCGGGGAGCGGCGGTCTCAGGGCCGCGCAGCGTCTTGACCTTGCGCCCGTCGTACCGGAGCAGGAAGGCCTCCCCCGGTCGATCCAGATCGACCCCGGAGATCCAGTAGCGGCCCTTGCGGTCGCCCGTCACCCCGTACAGCCGGACGTCTCCCTCGGGGAGGGAGACCCGAGACCACTTCTTGCCGTTCCACGACAGGGCGAGCGGGACGATCCCCCCGTTCTCCCGGTAGACGCCGCCGACGGCGAGGGCCCGCTTGGGGCCGTCGAGGTGGACGTCACGCAGGTAGCCGCCCGGAATCCGGGGGGTCTTGTAGGTCTTCCAGCGCCCACCGGACTGCTTCATGATCAACGGCTTGCCGCCGGTGTCGCCCACCGCCCACCCGTCGCTCTTGCCCGACAGCGCCACCCCGTACAGCGCGCCCTTGTCGGGAAGCTGGGTGAGCTTCCACTTCGAGCCGGTGCCGGTCACGACCATGGGCACCTTGTCGCGCCGCCCGACGGCGACCACCCGGCCCGGAACGGCCGCCACCCCGCCCAGCCAGTCGCCGGCGTGCAGCTTGTCGACGATGACCCTGTCGAAGGACGCCCCGTCTCCCCTCGCCAGGTAGGGGAGGCCGTCGTGCCCCTCGCCGACGGCCCACAGCTCGGTCGGTGAGGCCGCCGCGACCGAGCGCAGCGGCCCGGCGCCGGTCGGGTCGTTGCGGATGCCGACCTCGCTCCACGAGGAGCCGTCCCAGTGGGTGATCGCGCCCCGGCTCTGCCAGACGTCCCAGACACTCTGCTGGCCGACCGCCCACACGCTCGTGGCCGAGACCCCCACCACGTCGGACAGCGACCCGTCACTGCTCAGGCCCGCGCTCACCGGAGCCTGCCACGCCTCGATCGCGGGCGGGCTGACAGGGTCGGCATGGGCTGGGAACGCTTGCGAGGACAGCAGGAGCAGGCCTCCCGCGCAGAGAACCAGCGCACGCCGCGGAAGGCGACGGGTCATGTTTCAAATGGTACGGGGCTCATCCACTCCCCGCGTGCCGGTCTCCTCACTTGACGGGCGCTATCTGGAAAGACGTCCTTTCCCCGTCACGGAAATTTTCCCTGGCACGGAACCGCTCGTCATCCGGGCTCCCTCATAAGACCCACGTCCGGCTCCCCGGGAAGACCCGCGTCCGGCTCCCCGGAAAGGCCCGTATCGGGGTCGTCCCGCGTGGCGCCCCGCGGCCCGCCCACATCGGGTGACCTCACCGGGCCCGTACCGGAGCCGGTACCCGTGGCCGGATCCGGTTGGCCGGTCCCGGGGCGCGAGTGGTCAAGCTCGGCGATCACCGGCAGGTGGTCGGTGGCGGCCACCAGGTCGGCGGGGTCCGCGTCGGCCCCGCCGCAGGAGACCACCGAGAGGCCCTCCACCGCGAAGATCGCGTCGATCCGCTTGTGCGGGCCTTTGGCGGGAAAGGTAAAGCCGTCGCCGCGCGGCGAGACCGGGTAGCAGTCGGTGAGCCGCTCGGTGAGGTGACGCCAGCTCGGCTGACCGGACTGCTCGTTGATGTCTCCCGCCAGCACCGGCAGCGCGTCGAACCGGTCGGCCACCGCCCTCAGCAACCTCACCGCCTCGTCCGCGTGGCGGCGCCGGGCGGTCTCGTCGAGATCCAGATGGACGGAGCCGACGGCGACCCGCCGTCCCCCCGACTCCACCACGGCGATCGCGATGGCGCGCCGCTCCAGGGGAAAGAAGGACTCCAGGAGACGGCCCTCCCCGTGCAGCAGCCGCACCCCGGGGCCGGTCAGCACCGCGACCCCGCCCCTGCGGCGGCCCGCGGCCACGGCGAGCCCGCCGAATGAGGCGAGCCGCCTTCTCCTGCGACGCCAGAACAGGAAACGGGGCGCCTCCTGCACGCAGAGCACGTCGGCGCGGAGCGCGGCGACCACCCGTCCCAGCGCCGGGACGTCGTCCTTCATGGAGCGCACGTTGTAGCTGGCGATCCTGAGCACCCGGCCACCTCGATTCGCGACGCGTGCCGCGAGGATAACCGCGCGCCGCAGGGCATACCAGTCGCCCGCTCCGATTGGCATGCGGGCGACCGGTACGGATGGCGAGGAGGCCGTCAGCGCCTGCGGGCGAGGTCCGCGGCGCCCACCAGGCCCGCCGAGGGGCCGAGTTCGGCGCAGCGGACCTCGGCCAGCGGGCGGTGCCCCCGTCCGCTCAGGTGGGTGTTGAAGAACTCGCGGGTCTCGTCGATCCACAGGTCCGCGGCGCGCGAGACGCCGCCGCCGAGGACGAAGCAGCCCGGGTCGAGGACGGCGGCGAGGTCGGCCAGGCCCTGGCCGATCCAGCGGGCCATCGAGGAGAACGCGGCGAGCGCGGCCGGGTCGCCCTGCCTGGCCGCCTCGGTGACCTCCTGGCCCTCGATCTGGCCGGGCGTTCCTCCGGCGATCTCCAGGAGCTTGACGGCCCGGTCCGGCTCGGCCTCGGCGATCAGCTTGGCCTCCATCACGAGGGCGCTGCCGCTCGCGTACCGCTCCCAGCAGCCGAGGTTGCCGCACCCGCACAGGCGCCCGTCGGGGACCACCTGCATGTGGCCGAGTTCGGCGCCCATGCCCCAGCGCCCCCGGTACAGGGAGCCGTCGAAGACGATGCCTCCGCCGATGCCGGTGCCGACGGTCACGCACACCAGGTGGGTCTCGCCGCGTCCCGCGCCGAACCTCGCCTCGCCCCACGCCATCGCGTTGGCGTCGTTCTCCACCACGACCGGAAGGCCGACCATGTCGGAGACCTTCTTCTGCAGCGCCTCCTCGCGCCAGGCGAGGTTGGGGGCGAAGCGGACAATGGACCTGGTCTCGTCGACGAACCCGGCCGCGCCGAGTCCGACGGCCTCGATCTCCCGGTCCTTGGAGAGCTCCAGGATCACGTCACCGATCGTGTTGGCCACCTGGTCCGGATTCTCCGCCGGGGTGGGCCGCAGAGCATGCTCGATGATCAGGCCGTCCTCGTCGACGACTCCCGCCGCGACCTTCGTACCGCCGATGTCCACACCGATGGTCAGCGCCATTGTCCATTCATCCTCTCCCCCTGGGCTCACCCCAGGTCGATGTGCTCCACGGGGGTGTCTCCTCGCTCGCGCTCGCGCTCCCGCTGTGCGGGCGCGGGCTTGCCGAGTCCGTCGACGGCCGACTTGAAGGCGGCGAACAGCTCGGTGCCCGCCTGCATGAGGTGGTCGGTGACGGCGCCGCCGCCCGACTCACGCTGCGCGGCCATCGCGCGGCAGACGGGGCAGGCCCGGCAGATGTACTCCTCATGCTCCGAGACCGCCTCCTCCCACACGTCCCGCTCTCTTCTTCCGCGCCCGCCACCGGAAAGCGCGCTGCCGACCCCGGTCATCGTGCCCTTGATCAGATTCTTGCGCAGTTCCCTGGTGGCTTTCTGCTGCAGGGTGTCGAAGAGCTTGAACGCCTCCTCGGCGGCGGTGCCCAGCGGGTCCTTGCCCCCCTGGGACCGCTCCTCCCGTACCCGCCGCTCCTCACGCGCCCGCTCGTCGCGCGCACGTTCCTCACGTGCCCGCTCCTCACGCGCTCGTTCTTCGGCGGCGGTGTCCTTCTCCCGGCTCGTGGCCTCGGCGCGGTCGCCCGGCCGGGACCAAGGGGTCCATCCGGCCGCCCGCTCCTCACGCCTGGCCCGGTCGGCGCGCTCGAACCACTCGGCGCGCGCGTCGCGCTCGGCCTGCTCGGCGGGCGAGACCTGCTCGGAACCCGGAGCCTGGCCGGAGCCCGGGGGCCGCTCGGAGGGCGCGGCCTCGGCCACGGTCTCCACCTCGACCACCTCCAGGCGCGCGACCTTCTCGACACGCTCGGCCCGCACGGGCTCCCCCGCGTCCTGCTGTCGCTCGACGGCCTCCACCGGCTCAGCCCGCACAACGGGCTCGACGGGCTCGACGGGCTCAGGCGACCCGGCAGGTCCTCCCCGCGGGGACTCCCCGGCCGGCTCCACGGGCCGGCTCTTCCTGGCCGTCGTCTTCGCCGGTCGGCGGCTCCTCTGAGCCTTGCCCGCGGCCCCCGCGCCCCCGGCGGCCTCGACGTTTCCTGTGCTCTCGGTGCTCTCGGCGCCCCCGGCGCCCCCGATGTCTCCGACCTCGGGCGGCGGCTTCGCGGCGGCACTCTTCCGCGGCTTCCTCGGCGCACGCGGCTTCGGGGTCTTCTCAGCGTCATTCGTGTTATCGGTCATCAGGCCCTCCCGATTCGAACCGTACCCGGAGAAACCCATCTCGGAGCGCGGCGTCCCGCACCGGCCTGCGGGCCAGTGCGGCGGGCAGGGCCAGGACACGGCGGTAGGAACCGGCGTTGACGATCAGCTCGTCGCCCTTGCGCGCCAGATCCACCTCGTCCTTGTCCGCGAGCGGCAGGGCGAGGAACAGCTCGCCGTCGGCGGTGATCCGCAGCGGCGGGTCGACGGAGGGCGGCGCGAAGGGGTCGCTCTCGCCGTACATGGCCTCGGCGACGGTGATGAGGGCGTCGAGGCCGACGGGCTCGGCCTCCAGGTACGGCACGATGTGCACGGGCAGCGGCGCGAACGACTCCTCGACCTCGGCCAGGTGGCGGGCCTGGGCTCGCACCCATCTCTCCCGCCACGGGTCGGCGCCCTCCGCGGGGAAGACACGGTTCGCGACCACCGCGTCCACCCGGTAGCCGTACAGGCTGAGGGAGGTCAGCGTGCGCCGGGCCTCGGCGAGCACGACGGCCTCGGGGGTGAGCACCAGCCGGACGCTCGCGTCGGGTCCGGTGAGCAGTTCGCGAACCTCCAGCAGGCCCCGGTGGAGCCGCTCGCCCGCGCCGATCACGTGGTCTTCCGGCATGCTGACCTGCGCCAGGCGGCGGACCAGCGGGGAGAGGGCGCCGAGCAGCCGCCTGCCGACGGGCAGCAGCCGGTTCACGTGCCAGTCGAGGGCCTCGGGCAGGGCGAGCAGCCGGAGTGTCTCGGCGGTCGGGGCGCAGTCGATGACGATGACGTCCCACAGGCCGGTGCGCGCCTGCTCGCGCAGTTCGAGGAGCGCGATGATCTCCTCGGCGCCGGGCAGCACCGTGATCTCCTCGGCGGTCACCTCGTCGAGGCCGAGCTCGGCGAAGACGCCCCTGGCGTAGTCGCGCAGCTCGCCCCACTGGCGTTCCAGCACCTTCTGGGTGTCGACCTGGTAGAGGGAGAGACCGGGCGCGATCTCCGTGGGCTCCCCGCCCGCGCGCACGCCGAGGGCGTCGGCGAGCGAGTGGGCGGTGTCGGTGGAGACCACCAGGGTCTTGAGCCCGGACCGGGCGGCGAGTGTGGCCGTCGCGGCGGCGGCGGTCGTCTTGCCGACGCCGCCCTTGCCGGTGAAGAGCAGGACCCTGCTCACGCCACCTCCCGGCGGAAGGACGTGGAGCCGCGCTCCGCGCCGTGCCGCGCCTCCCCCACCCTCATGGGGTCTCGACGCGCTTCTTCAGCCCCTTCAGGGCGGTGTCGATGATGACCTTCTCCGCCTTCCGCTTGATCATGCCGATCATCGGGACCTTGAGATCCACGGCGAGCTCGTACGTCACCTCGGTGCCGTTGCCCGCGTCGGCAAGACGATAGCTCCCGGTGAGCCCGGAGACCATCTTTCCGGCCTCGGCGATGCTCCAGTCGACGGACTCCTCACCGTGCCAGGTGTAGCGGAGGGTGTACTCGTCGCTGATCACACCCGCGTCGAGGACGAACCGGACCGTGGCGGGCCGGCCGTCCTCCCCCGTGGACAGGACGCGCGCGGCCTTCACCTGACCGGCCCACTCCGGGTACGAGGGGAAGTCGGCGATGACCGTCATGACGGTCGACCGGTCCGCGCCGATCTTGATGCTGGAGGTGGTGCGATCAGCCATGGGGCAACCGTACTGCCTCACGATCGCCGATGTACGCCCGGCGGGGCCGGGCGTGGCCAGGCGGGGACACCACGACGGCGGTGGACGGTGACGGGCCGGTGACGGGAACCCGACGACGGGAAGCCGTGCCCCCGAGGCGCCCGTCCGGCGCCGGATCGGCTAAAGCTCCAGCACGTAGGGGACGCCTTTGTTTCTGAAGTGCCCCACGTTGAGGCATTCGGTCCTGCCGATCCGGGTGCGGGCGGCCAGGGGCTGGTGGACGTGGCCGAACAGGGCGTAGCGCGGCTGGGTCCGTCTGATCAGCTCCAGGGTGGCCTCGCTGCCCCGCTCGAAGCGCCGGGCGACCACGTCGTAGAGCAGTTCGGGGATCGCGGGAGGGATGTGGCAGCAGAGCACGTCGACCTCGCCGACGGCCTCGACCTTGCGGGCGAACTCCTCGTCGTCGATCTCGTACGGGGTCCGGTACTGGGTGCGCAGCCCGCCCCCCACGAAGCCGAACCGCAGCCCCCCGATCTCCACGGTCTCGCCGTCGAGCACCCGGTGCCCCTCCCTGACGTACTCCGGCCAGTAGACCGGCAGGTCCACGTTGCCGTAGGTGATGTACGCGGGGGTCGGCATCGCGGCGAAGATCTCGCCGTACTGCCGCCGGACGGAGCGCTCGATGTGGTCGCGCGGGTCGCCCTCCAGCGAGGCCCACAGCGCGGAGGACATGGCCCGTGCCTCCTCGAACCGCTTGGCCGTACGCAGCGCGATGAACTCCCCCGCCCGCTCGGCCCCGAAGAGCTCGGCGAAGATGCCCTGGGAGTGGTCCTCGTAGTCGACGAACAGGATGAGGTCGCCCAGGCAGATGAGCGCGTCGGCGCCGTCTCCCGCGCGGGCCAGCGCGTCGGCTCTTCCGTGTACGTCACTGACGACGTGAACCCGCATGTCAGGCATCCTCACCACCAACGAGTAGGGCCATATGGGACGAATCTCGCAGGGCGCGAGCCCGGCGTGCAGGCGTACGGCGCGGCCGACGGTCCGCTGTGACGGTACTTGCTACGGTGAAATCAGTCTTCATAACGCCTGGGTGACGAATTTACCCACACGTAACTTATCGCGATAACTTCCAGACAGCCCATCGATCGTGCGTCTCCAGGAGTGACCCGTGCGCGAGTACAGCGTCCCCGTGCTGGTGGATGTCCCCGCCTCCGCCAACCTCACCGACACCGTGTTCCGCCGCGCGAAGGAGGAGCCCGACGTCGTCGCCCTGCGGCGCAAGGTGGGCGACGACTGGATCGCCGTCACCGCCCGTGAGTTCCGCGACCAGGTCGCCGGGGTGGCCAAGGGCCTGATCGCGGCCGGGGTGGAGCCCGGCGACCGGGTGGCCCTGATGTCGCGCACCCGCTACGAGTGGACCGTGATCGACTACGCGATCTGGACCGCGGGCGCGGTGGGCGTGCCGATCTACGAGTCCTCCTCCGCCGACCAGGTCGCCTGGATCATCTCCGACAGCGGCGCGAAGGCCGTGTTCGCCGAGTTGGAGTCGCACGAGGAGACGATCCGCGAGGACGCGTCCGGCCTGCCCGGCCTCAAGAACGTCTGGCGCATCGAGGGCGGTGCCCTGGAGGAGCTCACCGCGCTCGGCGCCGAGGTCTCCGACGAGACGCTCGCGGAGCGCAGGTCGAGTCGCGGCATCGCCGACCTGGCGACCATCGTCTACACCTCGGGGACCACCGGCAGGCCCAAGGGCTGCAGCCTCACCCACGACAACCTGCTGTTCACCGCGAGGAACGTCGCGAAAGGCCCGCTGGAGCGGCTGTTCGTCGTGGAGGAGAGGGCGGCGCTGCTCTTCCTGCCGCTCGCGCACGTCTTCGCCCGCATCATCGAGATCGTGCTGATCGAGACGGCCACGATCCTCGCGCACACCCCCAACATGAAGAACGTCGCCCCCGACCTGCAGGCCTTCAAACCCACGTTCCTGCTGGGCGTGCCCCGTGTGTTCGAGAAGGTCTACAACGGCGCCGAGCAGAAGGCGACCGCCGAGGGCAAGGGGAAGATCTTCCACGCCGCGGCCGACACCGCCGTCGCCTGGAGCAGGGCCGAGTCGGCGGGTGGCGCGGGGCTGGGCCTTCGGCTCAAGCACACCCTGTTCGACAAGCTCGTCTACGGCAAGATCCGCGCCGCGACCGGAGGCAGGCTGACGACGGCGGTGTCCGGCGGCTCCGCCCTCGGCGAGCGGCTCGGCCACTTCTTCCGCGGCGTGGGCATCGAGACCCTGGAGGGCTGGGGCCTCACCGAGACCTCCGCGCCGTCCTCGGTCAACATGCCGGGAGCCAACAAGATCGGCACCGTCGGCAAGCCGTTCCCCGGCGTCACCATCGGCATCGGCGACGACGGCGAGGTGCTCGTCAAGGGCCGCCACGTCTTCAAGGGCTACTGGAACAACGAGGCGGCCACCGCGGAGGCGATCGACGCGGACGGCTGGTTCCACACCGGCGACATCGGCGAGCTCGACAAGGACGGCTATCTCCGCATCACCGGCAGGAAGAAGGAGATCATCGTCACCGCCGCGGGCAAGAACGTCGCCCCGGCCCCGATGGAGGACCACATCCGGGCCCACCCGCTGATCAGCCAGGCGATGGTGGTCGGCGACGACAGGCCGTTCGTCGCGGCGCTCATCACGCTCGACGTCGAGGCCCTGGAGCAGTGGAAGGCCGCCAACGACAGGACCGGCGCTGACCTCGCCACCCTCAGCTCCGATCCGGCGATCGTCGCCGAGGTGCAGAAGGCGGTGGACGGCGCCAACAGGTCCGTCTCCAAGGCCGAGCAGATCAAGAAGTTCGTCATCCTCGACCTCGACATCAACGAGGAGAGCGGGCACCTCACTCCGACCCTGAAGATCAAGCGCAATATCGTGATGCGCGACTTCGCCAAGCAGGTCGAATCCCTCTACGGCTGATCTTCACGGCCCCGCTTACAACCGGATGCCCGCTGGGGCCTCTCACGAGAGGTCCCCGTCGAATCCCTCCACGGCTGAGAGGTCCGCGCGGCCCCGCTTACGGCCGGGTGCCCATCTGAGACCTCTCGCGAGGAGTCTCAGCGGGATCCCTTCACGACCCCAGGACCGCGTGTCTCTCCACCGCCAGAGGTCTCAGCGGCCCCTGCACGGCCAGGAGGCAGGTCCTCCCGTCAGGGGGTCTCCGCCGGTTCCAGGAGGCGCGCGAAGCGGGAGGCCGCGAGGTCCCAGCTCCACTCGCGCGCCACCCACTCGCGCCCGCGTTCCCCCATGGCACGCGCCCCGGCCCCGTCCTTGAGCAGGCCGATCAGGGCCGCCTCGACCTCCCGCGGGCGGGTGCCGTCGACGACCAGGCCCGTCTCCCCGCGCAGTACGGCGTCGGGGGCGCCGCCCGAGGAGCCGGCCACCACGGGCAGGCCGCTCGCGGAGGCCTCCAGGTAGACGATGCCGAGCCCTTCCACGTCGACGCCGCCCAGTCGGGTGCGGCACGGCATCGCGAACACGTCGCCCGCGGCGAGGTAGCCGGGCAGCTCGGCCTCGGACACGGGGCCGGTCATCCTGACCGAGCCGCCCAGCGGCCGGGCCAGCCGCTCCAGGGTCCTGCGGTACGGGCCCCCGCCGACGATGAGGAGCACCGCGCCGGGCACGTCCCTGAGCACGCCGGGCCAGGCCCGCAGGAGCGTGTCCTGCCCCTTGCGCGGCACCAGCCTGGACAGGCAGACCACCACCGGCCGCTCTCCCAGTCCGAGTCTCGCGCGCACCCGCCCTCCCCCGGCCCCCGGGTGGAAGACCTCGGTGTCGACGCCGGGAGCGAGCCGGACCAGCTTGTCCTCGGCTATCACCCCGGCCAGCCTGCGCCGGGTGTACTCCCCCAGATAGGTGACCACGTCCGCGCTCGCCCCGATCCTGGCGAGCACCTGGCGTCCGACCGGGATCCCGGTCCAGCCCGCCTCGTGGCCGTGGGTGACCATGACGACGCGGTGGGCCCCGGCCTCGCGCATCCTGGGCGCGATCAGCCCGAGCGGCGCCGCCGCCCCGAAGACCACGGTGTCGCACCCGAACTCGGCGACCAGCTCGGCGGCCCGGCGGGCGACGGCGGGCGTGGGCAGCATCAGCGAGGTGGGGTGTCGTACGACGGGGTACGGCTGGCGCAGGTCGAAGGCCGCGCTGCCGGTCCACCGGGGCGCGTAGACGACGACCGAGCCGGGCGGGCGTCGGGCGACGAGGCCGTACACGAACGACTGGATCCCTCCGGCGCGGGGCGGGAAGTCGTTCGTGACGACCAGCGTGCGGCTCACGGCTCGGGGAGGCCGTTCAGCCCGGCCCAGGAGCGTGCCATGGCGATGCGCTGCGGTGCCGTGGGATGCGATACATAAAGTACATACTCAACGAAATCGGGCGATAAATCCGAAATATTGGTTAATGCCAGCCGTTTCTGCATGGCCACGAACGTCGCGGGATCCCTCGTCAGGTCGAGCGCGTGCAGATCCGCGCGGGCCTCGATATGCCTGCTCACCAGGTTCTGGGCCGGCCCCGACAGGACCGTGGCCAGGCTCAGCACCCCCATCACCAGCCCCACCGCCCTCGGGTCGCCGATTGAGGTGACCCCGGCCCTGCGCCGCACGCCTCCCGCCGAGGTCACCACGTACAGCAGGCACGCCCCGAACGCCGCGCCCAGGCCGCCGACGAGGGTGCCCCACAGCACGTCGTCCGCCTTGGCGTGGCCCAGCTCGTGCGCGACCACCAGCTCGACCTCGTCGGCGGGCGCGCGCAGCAGCGTGTCGTAGACCACGATCCTGCGGGTCGCGCCGAATCCGGAGACGTACGCGTTGAGCGCGGTGGTCCGCCGGGAGGCGTCGGCGACGAGCACGTTCTCGACCGGCACGCCGTCCCTGTCGGCCATCGCGAGCAGGTCGTCGCGCAGTGGCCCGGCCTCCAGCGGCCTGAAGTCGTTGAAGACCGGTTCGATGAGCACCGGGTAGGCGAAAGAGGCCGCGACGGTCAGGACGAACGCCCCGGCCGCCGCGGGGATCCACCAGCGCCGGTAGCGTCGCGCCAGGCCGATCACCGCCACCACCATGATCGCGGTCAGCCCGGCGCCGATGCCGGTGCTCTTGGCCCGGTCCGCCGCCCACGCGGGCCAGGCCTGGGTGGACAGCCCGAAGTCGCGCAGGTAGCCCTCCGACCACATCCCCAGGGGCCAGCGCAGGATCGCCACGGCCACCGACAGCGCCAGCACGCCGAGCAACGTCCGCAGCCACCACGGCCCCGGCAGCCGGTCGACGAGCCGCGCGCCCAGCGGGGTGGCGATCAGCACCCCCGCCACGACCAGCGTCAGGCCGAGCGACAGGTAGCCGGGAAGGCTGACCAGCGCGTCGAACGTCTCGGCCCTGGCGATCTGCTCGGCGGTGAAGTCGCGGGCCGGATCGGGGGTGACGGGCGGAGCTCCGTCGGGCAGCACGCTCCAGGGCGTGGTGAACGCCACGACCGCCAGCGTGACCGCCCCCAGGCCGGCCGTCGCCCATCCCGCCGACCGCACGCCCGAGGGCGCGTCCTTCGTGCTCAGCGTCACGTGAGTTCCTTCCCGAGGTAGTCGCGCCAGGATGCGGTGAACTCGGCCGGCGACAGGCCGAGCGCGCTCCCGACATCGCTACCGTAGAGCCTCACCAGCGCCTTCTCCCCGAAGCGCTCCGCGACGAACCGGCAGGCGAGCCACGCCTCCTCGTACGCCTGCGCGAGCCTCGGCGCCCCGGGGGCGAAGTCGGCCGGTCCCGGCAGACGCTCGGGCAGGACGCCCGCGCGCACCTCGGTGGCCAGCTCGGCGGCGGCCGTACGCACCGCGATCCCGGCGTCGCGGTAGCCCACGTAGTCGGCGAAGCCCTCCGACAGCCACATCGGCACCCGGCCACCACGGGTCGCGCCGGTGGCCACGTGGGCGAGCTCGTGGGTGATCACCACGTCCCTGCCGGTCTCGGTGAGCCTGGCGTATCCCGAGGGCAGGACGATCACCCGGTCCGCGGTCGCCATCGCGGCCAGGCCGCGGGTGCTGCCGGCTCCGGCGAGCGTCGCGGCCTCGGCGTCGCCGGCGGGAAAGAGGATCACCGCGGGAACCGGCCCCCAGATCTCCGCGATCGTCGCGCGGGCGCGGTCGGCCCTCGCCGCCAGATCCCGCAGGACGGCGTCGGGGACGCCGTGGCCGATCACGAGGGAGTGCTCGCCCCTGACGGTGACGGCGGCACCCGGCCACAGGTCGCGGAGGTCGCCCGGGTCCCGGAGGAGGCGCCGGGCGTCGTACGGGCCGTGCGGGAGGAGCGGTGCGGCTCCGGCCAGGAGGGGGCCCGTCCCGGCGAACGGACCGGCGCTCATCAGCGCCAGCATCCCGGCGAGCACGGCGCGGCGCCCTTTCGGGACGGACATACGAGCCGATGGTACTTGACCGGCATCTCGACCGGCATGGAGCGGCCCCGGCCCTCCTGGTGGAGGGCCGGGGCCGCTTTTCCGTGCTCGGGCGTGTGCTTTCGGCACGTGCTTTCGACGCGCCTCCGGCGTGTGCCCGGACGCGGGCTCGGGCTCCCGTACTCGGGCGCGGTGCTCAGGCACCGTGCCCGGGTCCGGCGCTCGGGCGCCGTGCTCGGGTCCGGCACCCGGGTTCGGAGTTCGGGAGCCGCGCTCGACGCGGTCCCGGGTCCCCCACCCGGGCTCAGGCTCCGGGTCGTGCCGCTCCGGCGAAGGAGGACTTGTAGTAGCCCGCCAGCTTCACGACACGAACCGTCTTGCCACTGCTCGGCGAGTGGACCATCCTGCCCTTGCCGACGTACATGCCGACGTGGCCCTTCCCGCTGAAGAACATCAGGTCACCGGGGCGCAGTTTGCTCCACGAGACCTTCTTCTTGATCGCCCTGTACTGGCTGTGGGTGACCCTGGGGAGGGACACACCCGCCTTCTTCCAGGCGTACCGGACGAGCCCCGAGCAGTCGAACGCTCCGGGCCCGGAGGCTCCCCAGCGGTAAGGGGTGCCGATCTGCTTCTTGGCCGTCGAGACCGCCTTACCGGCCCGTACCTTCTGTCGTGCCGCCTTGCTCATCTTGGCCTTGGCCTTGGCCTTCACCTTGGCCTTCGCCGTGGCTGTGGCCGAGGCCTGAGTGACGGTCTTGGTGGTGCTTTCGGTCTTCTCAGAGACGCCGGCCGCGCTGTTGACCAGGATCTCGGGGGGACCGTCCGCCGCCTGCGCCGCCGTGGGCCCGAGGGTGACCGCTCCGGCTGAGGCGGTCAACGTGAGGGCGATACCGCCGAGGGAAAGGCGGAAAAGGCGCGACAGACGAGGGTTGTGCAGGGTGCTGGACAGGATTTCTCCTTGGGGCTTCCACTGATGCCTACCGGGTTAGCTGACGGATTCGGGCTTGGAAGATGCCCTACGGCATAAACATGCCGATTCACCCCTGGCCGCAGCGTGCTGGGCCTTTTGGGTCCCCGGTTCCATGCCTCCTGGCTGCATGGATTCGGCGGGCCGCCGCAATGATCTCCGCCCCCGGGTGGGGGCACGGCGGCCGGCTGGATTCTTATAAGGGAACCGGCCCGAAGACCGACATTCACCGCGACGGCGTGGCTTGCACGTCGCGACGCCAGAAGTTACCCCGATCCCCAACGTTCGGCAAAGCATTCCCCAAATCCGGGAGGGCCGGCCCCCTTCTTGATCTTACTGTTATCCCTGCTTAATGGCCATTTATGCTAATGAGATATGACCCTCGTCACATCCTTCGCATCACGCCCGGCAAATCACGGTTTCGTAATGTTCGTCACACTCATCGTGATCCACCGATGATGGACCGTTCCCGGACGGTCGGCCGGACGCTCTCAGCGCCTGACACAGGTGTAGGCCCCGTAGATCGACTGCTGGAAGTCCGCCTCGACGATCTCGAAGCCGACGGCGTCCAGCATTGGTTCGAGCAGCCATCTGAAGGTGCTGTACTCGGTGCGCAGATGCTCGGCGTAGTCCTCGCGCGTGTAGCCGAGCGCGGGGTCGTCCGCCGCGCCGTCGAGCCAGCGGCCGAACACGGCGTCGGCCTCGTCCGGCCGGAAGTCGAAGATCAGGTCACGCAGGCGCAGGACGCCCCCCGGCCGTACGATCCGCGCGACGCGGTCGAGCGCGACGGCCTTCCAGAGGTCGGGGAGCTGATGGAGTGCGTGGCGGGTGTAGACCGCGTCGGCGGGCGGCCCGGTGTGCTCGTAGGACAGGAAGCCCGCCCGCACGCACTCGACCGCGGAGAGCCTGTTCTCGGCGGCACGGGCGGCCAGGAAGTCGTGCATCGCCGGGGAGACGTCCACCGCCACCACCCGCGAGAACCGCCGCGCCGCGGCCAGGGCGAACTGTCCGGTCCCCGCGCCGAACTCCACCACCGTCGCGCTCTCCCCCACGCCGTGCCTCGCGAGCACGGCGAGGTCCTCTTCGGGGTCGGGCCTGCCCTGCTTCCGGTCGAACCCGGCGACGAACGCGGCGTCGAGGTGCTCAGGTCCGGCGTACGCGAGCTCGTCGGGTATCCATGGTTTGATCATGTTCCGATGCTCGCAGCAGCACCGCGCCCGGCACATCCGGTTTTTTCCGGCGCCCCACCCCACCCGGCGCGGGAGCCTCGCCGTCGCCTCGCAGGCCACTGCGGACGGAGCCGCCGTGGGGCCGCTGAGCCACAGGGGAGCACCGGGGAACCGCCTGGGGCACCGGGCGCCACCGGGGGTCATGGCGGCCACTGACGGCCACTGACGGCCACTGACAACGCCGCGGGGCAACGCTCAGGGGCGGACGGCTCCGACGATACGACGGCCGTAGGACGACAGCGGGACGGTCTTGACGACGTCGCCCGTCTGCGGGGCGTGCACGATCTGGCCGTTGCCCGCGTACATGCTGACGTGGCCGAGGCCCTCGCTGAAGATGAGGTCGCCGGGCTGGAGGTCGCTCAGGGAGACCTTGCGGCTCGCACCCCAGCTCCACTGCTCCCAGGTCGTCCGGGGAAGGGAGACTCCCCCGTTGCGCCAGGCGCCCTGGACCAGGCCGGAGCAGTCCCAGCCTGCCGGGCCCGTGCCGCCGTACCGGTAGGGCTTGCCGATCTGGGCGAAGGCGAACTGCAGGGCGGCGCGGGCGTTGCCCGAGGCTGAGCCGGTGTACTGGACCCCGGTGCTCTGCGGGTTGCCCACCTTGAAGGCGTTGAGCTCGCGCAGGAGCTTCGTCTGTGCCCTCACCATCTTTTCGGCCTTGGCCTTCTCCTCGGCCAGCTCGTCCCGCGTCTTGTCGGCGTCGACCAGGGCCTTCTTCGCCTCGTCCCGGCCGATCCGCAGCGCCTTGGTGGCCTCGTCGAAGGCGTTCAGCGACTGGGCGCGGGAGGTGGACATCTGGTCGGCGGCCGCCAGGCCGCTCAGCAGGGCACCGGGGTCGGACTGGTAGATCATGCCTTCCCAGCCGTTGATCGACCCGACCTGGTAGCTGCTGACGGCCATCGAGACGAGCTCCTTGCGCAGCCCGGCGACCTGCTTGTTCTGGCGGGTCAGATCGGCGTTCAGATCGCCGTACTTCTTCCTGGCCCGCTTCCACTTCTCCGAGGCCTGGTTGTACTTCTCGACGATCTGGTCGGCCTGCTCGTTGAGCTTCTCCAGCTTCTTCTTCGCCTCGGCGGGGGTCGGCCTCAGCTGGGCGGACGCTCCGCTCACCGGCATCGTCAACAGCGCGAGAGCGAGCCCTACCGCCACCGGTATCCGAATCAGTCCAACCGGCAAACCCGCCACGGCCACGTCAACGCCTCCCGACTGCACCAGACCTGCGGCGAATAGTACAGAAGAAGTAATGGTTGACTCACCTTTTCACCGGGTTTGCTCCTTGTTCGCAGGTGACCGCTTTACCCGCGGCCGACGGCTTTCTCCCCGGAGGGCGTCGTCGGCCGCGGGAGACGGCCCTGTCAGGAGCGGTACCTCGGACGCAGGGGGGCACCGTGGGAAGCGCCCCCTGGGAACGGGTGGTGTCCCGGCCTCGGAAAGCACTCCCGCCGGTACTCCGGTCGCACTACCCGCAGGCGGCGATGTCGCAGATCTTGGCGGTCATCCTCCTGGCGTCGCGCAGCTGGACGCTCCAGTCGCCCTTCGCCGGCTTGTCGTACTCCCCCGCCCAGAGATAGACCAGGACGGCGTTGCCCTTCCTGACCAGCACGCTCCGGTCACCGCCCACCCCGGCCTTCCTGCCGTAGTGGACCTGGCCGGAGATCCTCAGCGCCTCGTCGCCGAGCCCGGTCAGGCGCGAGGAGGCGTAGCGGTAACTCGCGCCGGAGTCGGTCCTGGCCGCGCACTTGACCAGGGCGGCACGCACCTGGGCGACGGCCGAGGCGGCCGAGGCCCGTGAGCCGTACAGGATCACCTGCTCGACCTTCATGAAGTCCGGCACGCCGGTGAAGGTCACCGTCCGGGCGGCCACGCGGCCGGTCGCGGCCAGTGTGCGCCTGTCGCACGGGTTGACGGCGAGCCTGGCCTTCGCCGAGTTGCCGACCGTCCAGTTGGTCTCGGGATCGTTGTCCTTCTTGGCGGCGTCCTTCTCGTACAGCAGGAAACCTCTGGGAATGGCGGCCGCCTCGGCCGTCGCGGGGGTGGTGACGGTCGCCCCTGCGGCCAGGACGGCGAGGGCGAGCGTTATGATCTTCTTCATCTGGACCCTTTCAGCACGGAGACCCCCGCCTTCAGCCGTGGGGAGAAAGTCAACGAATCGAGCCTCCTGGGTGATCCGATGCCCCACGACCTGAAAAGGTTTACGCGCGGCCCAGACGTCTGAGAAGAAGCACCGAGGGCACCGGCCTCGCGCCCATCCTGCGCACCGACTCGGCCACCTCGCGATCCGAGGAGACCACCGCGATCGCGCGCCCCGCGGGCTCGGCGCGGACGAGCTGGCGGATCAGGTCGTCGGCGATCTGGTTCGGGGCGCTGAACAGCACGCGCACCCCCCTGGGTGCCGACACCGGGACCGGCCCGTTCAGCTCGGCGCCGTCGAAGACGCAGGTCAGCTCGGTGCGGGTCTGCGCGTAGAGCGCGCCGAGACCGGTGAGAAGGCGGCTTCGCTGGTCGGCCAGGGTGAACGTTCCGTAACCGGCCTTGGTCACGTTGTAGCCGTCGACGATCAGATGGATCTGTGGCAGCGCGAGCAACTGGTCGAGCAGGGCGGGATCGTCGTCGGCGAGCGCCCGCGCGGGAACCGCCTGGACCCCCTGCCTGCCCGGCGCCACCGAGGCGACCGAGTCGGCGGGACGGTGGATGCCCGAGGGCAGGGCGAGCTCCCTGCGCAGCCCGGCGGCGGCGTCCTGCAGGGCGTCGAGCAGCATCCGGACCTTGGTGTCCTCCACGCTGCGGCCCTCGCGCGCGGCCCTGCGCGTCGACTCCAGCTGCCGCTCGGCGTCGGCGAGCCGCTCGCGCAGGCGGCGCAGCTCGCTCTCCACGGTGCTGCCCGCCGAGAGCGCGGCGGCCTTGGCCTCGTCGGCCACCTCCTGGGCCGCGGCGGCACGCGCCTCGGCCGCCTTGGTCCGCTCGCGGGCCTCGTGCAGCCTGCGGCGCAGGTCGGAGACCTCCGAACGTGAGGTCTTGAGCTGCTCGCGCAGCCGCTCGGACTCCTCCTTGGCCGCGGTCTTCTGGGCGGCCAGCTGCTCGCGCAGCCGGGAGACCGTCTGCTCCTGGGCGGAGCCCTCGGCCGCGACGGCCGACCTCTCCAGCTCGGCGCGGGCCGCCTCCACCATGTCCGCCCAGCCCGGCGGCCTGGTCAGGTATGCGGCGGCGGCCACCATGACGGGCTCGGCCGCCGGCGGGACCGTGCCCTCGGCCAGGCTCGCGACCAGCTCGGGCCAGCCCGCGGTCAGCGTCTCCGCGACCAGCTCACGGAACTTCTTGTCGACCTCCAGCTGCGCGGCGATCGGGGCGCCGCCCAGCCTGGCCCGCTTGCGGGGATCGAACCTGGCGATCCCCTTCAGCGGAAGTGGCACCGAGGCCGCGGGCATCGAACCGAGGATCTGGGCGGCCAGCTCCACGACGTGTAAGCGAACCTGCTCGGGTAACGGACGAGACAGGCCCTCTCCGGCTGAACTCATCACGGCCCCTACTCGGATCGGTCTTCACGTCAAGGGTACGGCTACCGCACCGTGACCCCGACCTGACCGTACGTGGGCCGGTGATCGACGAGGCCGTGAACGCTTTATGGACAAGCGCTTGCTGCTGGGTTACGACTGGCGGATCACCTTGTGACGTACGCCACCCGGGAGAGCGCGATGCATGAGCCGACGAACGAGCACGACCGGCGGAGCGAGAAGATCGAGAAGATACGGACCTCGACCCGCGACCTCGGGGAGTTACGCGAGCGGATGAGGTCGTGGCTCTCCCTGAGGGTGGGAGGCCCGGCCACGATCTCTCCGCTTTCCCGTCCCCTGAACAACGGCATGTCCAGCGAGACCCTGTTCTTCGACGCCTCCTGGACCTCGGCCGAGGGCGGGTACGACCTTCCGTGCGTCGCCAGGATGGCCCCGGCGGACGAGGCCGTCCCGGTCTTCCCCGGCTACGACCTCGGCAGGCAGTACGAGGTCATGCGGCTGGCGAGGGAGCGCGCGGGCGTGCTCGCGCCCCGGACCCTGTGGTACGAGCCCGACCCCGGCCCGCTGGGCGCCCCGTTCTTCGTGATGGAGCGGCTCACCGGCGACATACCGCCGGACGTGATGCCCTACACCTTCGGGAGCCGGCTGCTGGACGCCTCCCCCGCCGACCGCGACCGGCTGCAGCGCGGCAGCGTCGAGATCCTGGCCACGCTGCACGACGCCCGCTTCACCGCGGAGGAGCTACGCCCCCTGCGGAGCCCGGGGACGGGCGAAACGGCGTTGCGCAGGCACGTCGAGGAACAGCGGGCCTACTACGAGTGGGCGCACGGCTCCATGCCCGTGCCGCTGCTGGAGCGGGCGTTCGCCTGGCTGGAGGAGCACTGGCCGGCGGATCCCGGACCCGACGTGCTGACCTGGGGTGACGCCCGTATCGGCAACGTGATGTACCAGGACTTCACCCCCGTTGCGGTGCTCGACTGGGAGATGGCCGCGATCGGCCCCCGTGAGCTGGACATCTCCTGGATGATCTTCCTGCACGCCTTCTTCCAGGAGATCACCGAGTTCATGGAGCTGCCGGGGATGCCGGACTTCATGCGGCGCGAGGATGTCTGCCAGACGTACTACGAAATAACGGGATACAAGCCTCGGGACATGGAGTTCTACGAGACGTACGCCGCCCTCAGGCACGGCATCATCATGGCCCGCGTCGAGCACCGCAGGATCCACTTCGGCGAGCGGGTCATGCCGGGCGATCCCGACGACCTGGTGATGCACCGGGCCGCCCTCGAACGGATGCTGGACGGAAGCCACTGGGGCTGAGGCCCCGGAGAGAACACCCGTGAAAGTCCCCCTGAAGGCACTCGTGAAGGCACGCGAAAGCCCGTCGGAGGCCCGATCGAAGGCCCGTCGGAGGCCCTCGCGGATCCGTGGAGGCCGCGGGCTCTCCCCGCGCCCGGCGCGCACCGGGCGCGGAAGGGCCCGGTGCGGTAAATGTCGGTCGAGGCTTCTATGGTCGTGAATCGTGGACTACGCCGTACAGGGAACACTCGACGAGCTGGGCACCCCGCTCAGCCAGGTCACCTTCGTCGTGTTCGACCTGGAGACCACCGGCGTCTCCGCGGGCGAGCACGCGATCACCGAGATCGGCGCCGTCAAGGTCAGGGGCGGCGAGGTGCTCGGCGAGTTCGCCACCCTGGTCGACCCCGGCTCGCCGATCCCGCCGTTCATCTCGGTGCTGACGGGCATCACCGACAGCATGGTGGTGGCCGCGCCGAGGATCGAGTCGGTGCTGCCGTCCTTCCTGGAGTTCGCCACGGGTTCCACCCTCGTGGCGCACAACGCGGGGTTCGACCTCGGATTCCTCAAGGCGGCCTGCGCCGCGCACGGGTATCCCCCGCCGGCCCACCAGGTCGTCGACACCGTCGATCTCGCCCGCAAGCTGCTCACCCGCGACGAGGCGCCCAACTGCAAGCTGGCCACCCTGGCCAGGATCTTCAGCGGCACCGAGCCCTGCCACCGGGCGCTCGCCGACGCGCAGGCCACCGTCGACGTGCTGCACGCCCTGCTGGAGCGGGCGGGCTCCTTCGGGGTGCGGACGCTGGAGGAGCTCAAGGGCTTCGTCCGCGCTCCCACTCCCGAGCAGCGTCGCAAGCGGCACCTGGCCGACGCGGTTCCCGCGGGTCCCGGCGTCTACGTGTTCGAGGACGAGGGCGGTGACCCGCTCTACGTCGGCAAGAGCACCAACCTGCGCAACCGCGTGCGCGGTTACTTCACCGCGAGCGAGACCAGGCCCCGCGTCCGCGAGATGATCGGCATCGCCGCGAGGGTGCGGACCATCGGTTGTGCGACCTCACTGGAGGCCGAGGTGAGGGAGCTGCGGCTGATCGGCTCGGCCAAGCCCCGCTACAACCGCAGGTCGCGCTTCCCCGAGAAGATGTTCTGGCTCAAGCTGACCGACGAGCCGTTCCCCCGCCTGTCGGTCGTCCGCGAGGTCAAGGACGACGCGGCCTCCTACCTGGGCCCGTTCAACAGCGTCCGCGCCGCCGAGGACGCCCGCACGGCCCTGCACGAGACGGTCCCGCTGCGGCAGTGCACCGAACGGATCACCCCGCGCACCAGGCGTTCCGCCTGCGCCCTCGCCGAGATCGGGAGGTGCGGGGCGCCGTGCGAGGGCCGCCAGAGCCCGGAAGAGTACGCCGTGCACGTCGTGGCGGCCCGCCGGGCCATGGAGCTGGACGCGGCCCCGGTCTTCTCCGCGATCGAGGCCAGGATGGAGCGCCTCGCCCTGGACCAGCGCTACGAGGAGGCCGCGGCCGACCGCGACCGGCTCGCCTCCTACGTCCGCACCTCGGCCCGCATGCAACGGCTGCGATCGCTGACCACGATCTCCCAGATGGTCGCCGCCGCCCCCCTGCCCGACGGCGCCTGGGAGATCCACGTCGTCCGCTACGGGCGGCTCGCCTCGGCCGGGGTGATGCCGAGGGGCGCCCACCCCACCCCGTTCGTCGAGGCGCTGACCGCCACCGCGGAGACGGTGGCGCGAGGGCCCGGGCCGGTCCACGCCGCCAGCGCGGAGGAGACGGAGTGCGTCCTGCGCTGGCTGGAGTCGCCGGGGGTGCGGCTGGTGCAGGTGGAGGGCACCTGGAGCCTGCCCGTCTCCGGCGCGGGCCGGCTCAAGGCCCGCATCGACCGCGCCTACCGGACGGCCGAGCCGCGCAGGGCACGTGAGGGCCGCCCGCTGCGCTGACGGCCGCGCTGATAGCTTCTGAGGCGGCAAGCCGCACTCAACGAGGAGGAAGCTCGTGGTCACCGCGATCGTTCACATCAACGCCGAGGTGGACCGGATCCCCGAAGTCGCCCAGACGGTCGCCGAGATCGACGGGGTGAGCGAGGTCTACTCCATAACCGGGGAGTACGACCTGATGGCCATGGTCCGCGTCACCTCCTACGAGGAGATCGCCGAGGTCGTCCCCGGCCGGATCAACAAGGTCGACGGGGTGCTGCACACCGAGACCCACGTCGCCTTCCGCGCCTACTCGCGGCACGACCTGGACGCCGCCTTCTCGATCGGCCTCGGCGAGTCCGACTGACGGAGACGACGTAGGCGAGCACCGGGGTATGACCTCGGCCCGCACGGGCCGAGCCGGAGCGCAGGCCCGGCATCCTCACCCCGTGCCGGGGCTTGAGGCATCCTCCCCCGTACGGGCCGAGGCGGGGCGCGAGACCGGGACCGTGTCGTCCTCGTCCGCCTCGCCGACCCCGGCGAATCCCCGGAGCGGCCCGACGACGGTGACGTCCCCCTCGTCCGCCCCACCCGTGCGGCCTCCCACCTCGCCCGCGGTGGGCAATCTCGCCCGCACCTCGAACCCACCGCCGGGCAGGGTCCCCGCCGCCAGCGTCCCGCCGAACAGGGTGGCCCGCTCGCGCATGCCGAGCAGGCCGTGCCCCGCGGCGGCCGAGGGGACGGTCCTGCCGTCGTCCCGTACCAGGACGTCGAGGAAACCCGGCCGCCAGCGCAGGGTGACGCGGGCCGAACGAGCACCGGCGTGCCTCAGGGTGTTGGCGAGCGCCTCCTGGACGATGCGGTAGGCCACCAGTTCGAGGGCGAGCCCGACCTCGGCGGGCCTGCCGTCCTCGACCATGTCCACCCGCAGGCCCTTCTCCCCGACCTCGGCGAGCAGGTCGCGAAGGTCGGACAGTCTGGGCTGTGGCGTCCTGCCGGTCGAGGGGCCGTCGAGGTCGAGCAGCGAGAGGGTGCGCTGGAGCTCGACGAGTGCCTGGCGTCCCGTCTCCTCGGCCACCCGCAGGGTCTGCCTGGCCCGCTCGGGATCCTTGTCCATGATCATCCGTCCGGCGCCCACCCCGAGGGTCATCATGCTGATCCCGTGGGCGACGACGTCGTGCAGCTCGCGGGCGATGCGTGCCCGCCGCTGCGCGAGCCGGGCACCGGCCAGGGCCTCCCCCTGGTCGGCGAACCTGGCCTCCCAGGACCTGAGCCTCAGCAGCAGGAGCCTGCGCTCCCACACCAGGCTCGCCACGGCCACGCCCAGTGCGAGCGCCGCGCACGACAGCACGATGGGGAGCACCTGCTCGTCCAGGGGGTCAACACGCCACATGGCCGCAATCTAGAACGGCTCCCCTCGGCGACACATCCTCTCTTGGGCGGATCTTCCATCCGCCCAAGAGGGGAGGACCTGCCGATCGAGGGTCAGGACGGCGCGAGCGCCCGGCTGACCTCGACCCAGCGATCGAGGGTCTCGGCGGCGGCGCCGGAGTCGACGGCCCGCGTCGCGCGCTGGTAGCCCGCGGCCAGCGCGGCGTTCAGGTCGTCACCTGCGCCCGCGCCCTCGCCCGTGCCGTCGAGGGCGACCAGCGCGGCGGCGGCGTTCAGCAGCACCGCGTCACGGACCGGTCCCGTCTTGCCGCCGACCAGGTCGCGGACGGCCTGGGCGTTGAACTCCACATCCCCCCCGCGCAGCGCGTCGGGCGCCGCCCTGGGGATGTCGAGGGCGGCCGGGTCGAAGACCACCTTCTCCATCGCGCCCTGGCGCACCACCCAGACCGTGGAGGTCGTCGCGATGGTGAGCTCGTCCAGCCCGTCGTCACCCCTGAAGACCAGGGCGGAGACCCCGCGCTCGGCGAAGACGCCCGCGACGACGGGGAGCATGCCCTCGTCGAAGATGCCGATCGCCTGGGCCGCGGGCCTGGCCGGGTTGGTCAGCGGGCCGAGGAAGTTGAAGACCGTGGGGATGCCGAGCTCCTTGCGCGGCGGGCCCGCGAAGCGCAGCGCCGGGTGGTAGACCGGCGCGAAGCAGAAGGCGATCCCGGCCTCCACGGCGACCCTCGCGGTGTCTGCCGGGGCGAGGTCGAGCACGATCCCGAGGTGTTCCAGGACGTCGGCGGCCCCGCAGGAGGAGGAGGCGGCCCGGTTGCCGTGCTTGACGACCCTCGCCCCCGCCGCGGCGGCCACGATCGCGGCCATGGTCGAGACGTTGACGGTGTGTGCCCGGTCGCCGCCGGTGCCGACCACGTCGACGACGGGACCGGTGACCGAGAGCGGGGTGGCCCGCTCCAGCATCGTGCGCGCCAGGCCGGTCACCTCCGCGACCGTCTCGCCCTTCGCCCTCAGCGCCACCGCGAAGCCCGCGATCTGGGCGGGTGTGGCGGAGCCCGACATGATCTGGTTCATCGCCCAGGCGGTCTCGTCGGCCGTCAGGTGCTCGCCCGCGAGCAGGGCGGACAACAGCGCGGGCCAGGTGGTGCGCGCGTCCATCAGAGGTCTCTCCAGGGGGGTTCCGAGGGGCTAGCGGGCGGACAGGCGGGTGGAGGAGCGGCGGCGCATCAGGTCGGCGACGGTCTCGGCGAGGACGACCGGGTCGATCGGCTGCGGCACGACGGCCTCGGCGCGCGACCACTCGGCGAGCCAGCGGTCGTCGCGACGGGCGATCAGCAGGCAGATCGGCGGGCAGTCGTGGACCTCGTCCTTGGCCTGGCGGGCCACGCCCATGCCTCCGGCCGGCTGGGCCTCGGCGTCGAGCACTGCGACGTCGATCTCCCCGGAGTCGAAGTGCTGGACGACCTTGGCGTGGGTGGCGCACTCCACGATCTCCACGAGGGGCACGTCTCCGGCGGGGCGGCGGCCGATCGCCTGCCGCACCTTCTCGCGGGTGCTCGCGTCGTCGCTGTAGACGAGAACCCTCATCTTGTCGTCGGTGCTCACGGTCGCGCTCACTATCCCTCGTCGATGTATGGTCACCTGGGATGCTACCGGTCAGCCGCTCCGGAGACCCAGGCCGGAGCCAGCGCCGAGAAAATTGCCCTATACGTCCACTTTGAGGGGGCGTATGCACCCCCTAACGGGGGGTCGTGCGGCGACCCGAGCAGGAGAGCCGCAATAATGCTGCCCGTGGCGACAGCATCCGCAATTTCAACGACGACGACAGCACACTCGTCCCGCCGGCCCGATCTGGTCAGCGTCGGGACGATCGTCTGGCTGTCCTCCGAGCTCATGTTCTTCGCGGCGCTGTTCGCGATGTACTTCACCATCCGGTCGGTGAGCATCGGCCAGGGACTTCCCTGGCCCGAGGCCCACCTGAACATCCCGTTCGCCCTGGGCAACACGATCATCCTGGTCCTGTCCAGTGTGACCTGCCAGCTGGGCGTGTGGGCGGCCGAGAAGGGCCAGGTCGCCAAGCTGCGCTTCTGGTACATCGTCAGCTTCGTGCTGGGCTCCGTGTTCGTGGCCGGCCAGCTGTACGAGTACAGCGAGCTGGTCCACGAGGGGCACACGCTGTCGCACTCCGCGTACGACTCCGTGTTCTACCTCACCACCGGCTTCCACGGCCTGCACGTGACGGGTGGACTGATCGCGTTCCTGTTCATGCTGGGACGCACGTACGCCGCGAAGCGCTTCACCCGTGAGCAGGCGACCAGCGCGATCGTCGTGTCCTACTACTGGCACTTCGTCGATGTGGTCTGGATCGGGCTTTTCGTAACCATCTATGGCATTCACTAAGGAATCGGGGATCTCTGTGAATAGGATCACCGCTGGGCGGCGGCATCCCCTCGCGAGATACGCCGTCCTGCTCCTGGCCCTGGGCCTGATAGGCGGTGTCTACACCGTCGTGCTCTCGATCTCTCCGAGCCGGCAGGCCGACGCCGCCATCGCTTCCGGCAGGGCCGACGACGTGGCGGAGGGCAAGAAGCTCTTCGAGCAGAGCTGCTCCAGCTGCCACGGTCTCAACGCCGAGGGCACCGCCCAGGGTCCGACCCTGATCGGCGTCGGCGCCGCCTCCGTGGACTTCCAGGTCAGCAGCGGCCGCATGCCCCTGGCCAACCCCGGCGCGCAGGCACCGCGCAAGCCCCCGGCGCCCTGGGTCAACGAGGACACCGTCCGGCAGCTCGCCGCCTACGTGCAGTCACTCGGCGGTGGCCCGACCATCCCGACCGACGAGCAGGTCGACGCCTCCAAGGGCGACAAGGCCAGGGGTGGCGAGCTGTTTCGCGCGAACTGCATCCAGTGCCACAACTTCGTCGGCTCCGGCGGCGCCCTGACCCAGGGCAAGTACGCACCGCCGCTGCACGAGGCCACCGAGAGGCAGATCTACGAGGCGATGATCACCGGCCCGCAGGCGATGCCGGTGTTCAACGACAGCATCATCACCCCCGAGCAGAAGCGGGACATGATCGCCTACATCGTGGGCGTGCGTGAGGAGCCCAACCCGGGTGGCGCCGGTCTCGGCCGCATCGGCCCGGTCACGGAGGGTCTGGTGGCCTGGATCGTCGGCCTCAGCCTCCTCTCCCTGGCCGCCATCTGGATCACCGCGAAGAGGCGACAGGCCAAATGACTGACAACAATCACGACATCGAGCAGCCGGAGGAGCGCGCGCCCAAGCGCGTGATCGGCACCCCCTCCCCGGCGGCGAGCACCTCCCTTCTCGGCCATGAGGAGCCGAGGAGGGCTGAGTCCGTCCAGGTTCCCGGTGTGACCCCGCAGGACGAGGCGACCGCGAGGAAGGGCGAGCGATACGCCGCCCTGTGCTTCCTCGTCGCCTTCCTGGGCGGCATCGGCTTCGTGGTGTCGTACGTGGTCTTCCAGGTCGGCGACCTCGAGACCACCCAGGTCTCCAACCTCGCGCTGGGCGCCTCGCTCACGCTCGCGCTGCTCGGGCTGGCCGCGGGCATGACGACCTGGGCCCGCATGGTCATGCCCAAGTACAACCTGGTCCAGGAGCGCCACCCGATGGCCTCCGACCCCGCGACCAGGTCCTACGTGGGCACGACCTTCGTGCAGGGCGCGAACGAGAGCGGCATCCTCAAGCGCCCGCTGCTGCGCCGCACCCTGCTCCTCGCCGCCGCCCCCCTCGGTCTCGCCCCGCTGGTCCTGCTGCGCGACCTCGGCCCGAGCTACTCGGACTTCCCCGCCAAGCTCCGGCACACCGTCTGGGGAGAGAAGACCAAGGACGGCAAGCAGCGCAAGCTCATCGTCGAGGGAAGCGGCTCCCCCATCAGGGCCGCCGACTTCAACTCCCCCGGCGGCATCCTCTCCGTGGTGCCCGAGGGATACGAGCACGACCTGAACGCGCTGGCCAAGGCCACACTGATCCTGATCAAGTTCCGTCCCGAGGAGCTCAAATCAGGAACTAACCTGAACTGGACACACGACGGGATCGTGGCGTACTCCAAGATCTGCACGCACGTCGGCTGCCCCGCGGCCCTGTACGAGCAGACCACCCACCACATCCTGTGCCCGTGTCACCAGTCGACCTTCGACGCCGCCGACGGCGCCAAGGTCATCTTCGGTCCGGCCGCCCGGCCCCTGCCTCAGCTGCCGATCGCCGTCGATAATGAGGGATACCTCGTCGCAACGGCGGACTTCCCGGTCCCCGTCGGCCCCAGCTTCTGGGAGCGCGGCGACGCCGAGGCCGAGGTCCGTGAGAACGGAGCCCAACAGTAATGAGCATGGAGACCGTTCCCAAGCCCATCGAGGGCGCGAGCACCTACGTCGACGACCGTATCGGCGCGGGAAACTTCCTCCGGCGCAACCTCCGGAAGATCTTCCCCGACCACTGGTCGTTCCTGCTGGGTGAGATCGCCCTCTACTCGTTCATCGTCGTGCTGCTGACCGGCACGTTCCTGACGTTCTTCTTCAAGCCCGGCATGGGCCACGTCGAGTACACCGGGTCCTACGGTCCGCTGCAGGGCGTCGTCATGTCCGAGGCGTACGCCTCGGCGCTGAGCATCAGCTTCGACGTGCGTGGCGGCCTGCTGATGCGGCAGATGCACCACTGGGCGGCCCTGCTGTTCATCGCCGGCATGATGGTCCACATGCTGCGGGTGTTCTTCACCGGCGCCTACCGCAAGCCCCGTGAGTTCAACTGGCTGATCGGCGTGCTGCTGCTCACGCTGGCGCTGCTCGCGGGCCTGACCGGTTACTCCCTCCCCGACGACCTGCTCTCCGGCGCCGGTCTGCGGATCACCGAGGGCGTGGCGATCTCGCTGCCGCTGATCGGCACCTGGCTCACGTTCTTCCTCTTCGGCGGCGAGTATCCCGGCGAGGACATCGTCGCGCGCTTCTACTCGATCCACATCCTGCTCATCCCGGCCGTCCTGCTGGCGCTCATCTCGGCCCACATGATCCTGATGTGGGTCCAGAAGCACACGCAGATGCCGGGCAAGGGCCGCACCAACGAGAACGTGGTGGGCGCGCCGTTCTACCCGGCCTTCATGATCAAGGCCGGCGCCTACTTCATGTTCACCTTCGGGGTCATCGCGCTGCTGGGCACCTTCGCCCAGATCAACCCGATCTGGCTGTACGGTCCCTACAGCCCCGCCGACATCTCGGCGGGCTCGCAGCCCGACTTCTACATGGGCTTCCTCGAAGGCTCGCTGCGCCTCATGCCCGCCTGGGAGCTCAACCTCTTCGGCACCGGGGGCGGCACGATCGCGATGAGCGTGCTCATCCCGGCCCTGGTGCCGATGGGCATCGTGATGACGGGCCTGGCGCTGTATCCGTTCATCGAGCAGTGGGTCACCGGGGACCGCCGCGAGCACCACGTCGTGGAGCGTCCCCGCAACAACCCGCACCGCACCGCGATCGGCATGTCGGCGGTCACGTTCTACGGCGTGCTGTGGCTGCTGGGCGCCAACGACGAGATCTCCGCGTTCTTCCACATCTCGCTGAACTGGACGACCTACGCGGGCCGGTTCCTGGTCATCGCGGGTCCCGTGATCGCCTACATCGTCACCTACCGGATCTGCCTCGGCCTGCAGCGCAGCGACGCGGCGATCATCGGCCACGGTGTCGAGTCCGGTGTGATCAAGCGGCTGCCCCACGGCGAGTACATCGAGGTCCACGTACCGCCGAACGAGGCGATCGAGGCCCACATGCGGGGCAAGGAGGCGGTCCCGATCGTCTCCGGAGACGGCGCGGGTCCGAAGGGTCGCGACGACATCCCCTCCAAGGGGATGCGCGGCCCGCTCGGCCGGCTCCGCGCCAAGATGAGCGCGGCGTACGGCGGCGAGAAGATCCCGCTGGACGACGGCCACGGCCACGGCGAGGGCCACGGCGCCATCGGCGACGGGAGCCACGAGGAGCACGCGACGGTCGGCCAGGGCGGCGAGGACAAGTCCCTGACCCGCTGATCCGTCACGGCCTGCACCACCGGCCACCCGAGGGGCCCGGACACCACACGGTGTCCGGGCCCCTCGTCGTTCGTGGGGTCGTTCGTGGGGTCGTTCGCGGGTCGTTCACGGGATGATGTCCACGAACCGCCGGCCCCTCTCGACACCACGAAGGCGATGCCGGTGAACCGCCGGGAACACCGAGGCCGCGCGGGCTCACGCGGCAGCACCCGTCACGGCGCGGGAGGGCGTCTCCGCGCCGCCGGGAGCACGGCGACACCTCGGACGGAGACGTCCTGAGCTGCCATGATGCCCCCGGAAGGCCCTCAGAGGGCTTCTCGGGGGCTTTCGTGTACCAGACCAGGAGTCGGGGGCGCTCAAGCCGCGTCTCCCGCCCTCGGCGGATTTCAGGGCGCCGCGGCCGGTGGCCGTCCCCGCCCCGAGGCGCTCAACCGCGTCCTCGCACCGGGACCGTCAGACGTCGTCGGTGGTGAAGTGCTTGAGGCTGCTCCACTTGAGCCATTCCTTCCAGCTCTCCTGCCAGTGGCCCCACCCGTTGGTGGGCTCCAGGACGCGGGGCGAGCCGGTGATGATGATCGGGTCCCCGATCAGGGTGTTGTCGAGGAACCACTTGGCGTTGCTCGGGCTGACGTTGACACATCCGTGGCTGACGTTGGAGTTGCCCTGGGAGCCGACCGACCACGGGGCGCTGTGGATGTACTCGCCGCTGTTGGAGATGCGGACGGTGTCGTAGACGGTCAGCTGGTAGTAGCCGGGGGAACCGGGGCCGATGCCCGGGGAGGTCATCACGGTGACGTTCTCCCTGGACATGGCGAGATGCACCCCGCTGGTCGTGTGGTACTTCCAGTCGCCGCCCTGCCCGGCGCTCATCGGCATCTCGCGGACGACCTTGCCGTTGCGTTTCACCGTGAGGTTGTGCGACTGGATGGTGCCCCGGGTGATCTGCGAGCGGCCGATCTTGAAATTGACGACCTTGTTCGCGGCCCCGTACAGGCCGTCGCCGCCGCGCACCCCCGCGAGGCGGGCCTCGACCCTGACCTTGGTGCCCGAGGGCCAGAAGTTCTTCGGGCGGAAGTGCACGTTCCGGTTGTCGAACCAGTGCCACGCGCCCAGGACCGGCCTGGAGGTGCGGACGAGAAGGTTGCGCTCGACGGAGACGCGGTCGGTGACGTCCCGGTCGAAGGTGATCATCACCGGCATGCCGACGCCGACGGTGAGGCCGGTCGAGTCCCTGCCCGGCATGAAGCTCTCGATCGTGAAGGTCTCGTTCCCCTTCACCGTGGAGAAGGAGGAGGTCTTGGTGGTGACGGCGCCCTCCGGGTTGACGGCCGTCACGGAGACCTCGTAGGAGGCTCCAGGAGCCGCCAGGCCGCTGCTGCGCCACTGTGTGCCGTCGGCGCTGAGAACGCCCGGCAGGGAGCCCTTGGCGCCCTTCACGGCCTTCACGGCGACCTGCTTGAGGGTGCCGCCCTGCGCCGCGACCAGGACGGGCGTGTCCGTGGCGACCCCCGTGGCCCTGTCGAGGGGGGCCACGGTGACGGCCGCGGCCGCGGCGGCCGGGTTCTGTGACGCCTGCGGCGCCTTCTCGCCCTGTACGGCGGTGTTTCCCGAGCAGGAGGCCGTCACCAGTGCGAGGGCAAGCAGTCCCGCTCCCTGGCTCCGACCACGGATCGCGTGCCCCACATGAACTCCCCTGTCCCGGACTGAACCACTGAGTCAGTTATTACCCGGAGTAAGCGGTTCGCCACATAAGACGACCGCCTGGAGCGTCCAATAAACGCCAAAAAGCGGGCCACGGAAGTTTTTCCGTGGCCCGCCCGGTTTGTGGTGAGAAGCGCGGGGTCAGTGCGAGAAGTTGCCCCGGTAGTACTCGAAGACGAAACCGATCATGCTCATCACGATCGCGAAGACGCCGATCAGGAACAGCCACCAGCCGATGACCAGGCCGACCCCGCTGAGCGCGACGGCGAGGCAGACGAAGAGCGGCCACCAGCTGTGCGGGCTGAAGAAGCCGAGCTCCCCCGCGCCGTCGCTGATCTCGCCCTGCTTGTCGTCCTCCGGCTGGTCGCCGATGCGGCGGGCCGTGTACATGAGGTAGTAACCGATCATGAACGCGAAGCCCACCGAGATGGCCATCGCGGTCGTGCCGACCGGCTCCTTCGACCAGTACCAGTAGACGACGTCCACGGCGGCGAAGAAGACGCCGCAGAGGATGAACAGCCAGCCCTGGACCTTCATCGGCTCTCCTCCAGCTCACGGGCCGGGATGTGCGGGTGCTTGAGGTCGAACGCCGGGCGCTCGGACCGGATACGGGGCAGCGAGGTGAAGTTGTGCCTCGGCGGCGGGCAGGACGTCGCCCATTCGAGGGAGTTGCCGTAACCCCACGGGTCGTCCACGGTGACCTTCGGCGCGGTCTTGTGGGTCTTCCACACGTTGTACAGGAACGGCAGTGTGGAGGCGCCCAGCAGGAACGCGCCCACCGACGAGATCATGTTGAGATCGGTGAACCCGTCGATCGGGCTGTAGTCGGCGTAGCGGCGCGGGAAGCCCTGCGCGCCGAGCCAGTGCTGCACCAGGAAGGTGGTGTGGAAACCGATGAACAGCGTCCAGAAGTGGATCTTGCCCATCGTGTCGTTCAGCATCTTGCCGGTGAACTTGGGCCACCAGAAGTAGAAGCCCGCGAACATCGCGAACACCACGGTGCCGAAGACCACGTAGTGGAAGTGCGCGACCACGAAGTAGGAGTCGGAGACCTGGAAGTCCAGCGGCGGGGAGGCGAGGATGACGCCGGTCAGGCCACCGAACAGGAACGTCACCAGGAAGCCGACCGAGAACAGCATCGGCGACTCGAACGACAGATGGCCGCGCCACATGGTGCCGATCCAGTTGAAGAACTTCACCCCGGTGGGCACCGCGATGAGGAACGTCATGAACGAGAAGAACGGCAGCAGCACCTGCCCTGTGGGGAACATGTGGTGCGCCCACACGGTGATCGACAGACCCGCGATCGCGATCGTCGCACCGACCAGGCCGATGTAGCCGAACAGCGGCTTGCGGCTGAAGACCGGCAGGATCTCGGTCACGATGCCGAAGAACGGCAACGCGATGATGTAGACCTCGGGATGCCCGAAGAACCAGAACAGGTGCTGCCAGAGCAGCGCGCCGCCGGTCTCGGGGGCGAAGATGTGCGTGCCGAGCTTGCGGTCGGCCTCCAGCGCGAGCAGCGCGGCGGCCAGCACCGGGAAGGCCATCAGCACCAGGATCGAGGTGAGCAGGACGTTCCAGGTGAACATCGGCAGGCGGAACATCGTCATGCCGGGCGCGCGCATGCAGATGATCGTGGTGATGAAGTTCACCGAGCCGAGGATCGTGCCCAGACCGCTGATGGTGAGGCCCACGATCCACAGGTCTCCGCCGATCCCGGGAGAGCTGATCGCGTTCGACAGCGGGGTGTAGGCGAACCAGCCGAAGCTCGCCGCGCCGCCCGGGGTGATGAAGCCCGACAGGGCGATGAGGCTGCCGAAGGTGAAGAGCCAGTAGCTCACCATGTTCAGCCGCGGGAACGCGACGTCGGGGGCGCCGATCTGCAGGGGCATGAGCTCGTTGGCGAAGCCCGCGAACAGCGGGGTCGCGAACATCAGCAGCATGATCGTGCCGTGCATGGTGAACAGCTGGTTGAACTGCTCGTTGCTGGTGAACTGCAGACCCGGCTGCGCCAGCTCCGCCCTCATGATCAGCGCCATCACGCCGCCGATGATGAAGAAGATGAACGAGCTGATCAGGTAGAGGTGTCCGATGATCTTGTGATCGGTGGACGACGCCCACTTCGTGATGATCGACCCCTTGCGGGTCGGCGGCACCGGGGAGTGGACGAGGGGTTCGTTAAGTGCGGTCACTGGGCACCCGCCTGGCTAGCGATGTACTGGTCGAACTCGGCCGGGGGCACGAGTTTCACCGAGAAGAGCATCCGGCTGTGGTCGACGCCGCAGAGCTCGGCGCAGCGTCCGGCGTAGACGCCGGGCTTGTCCAGGGTGTCGATCTCGAACTTGTTGTTCACCCCGGGGATCACGTCGAGCTTGAAGTGGAACGCCGGGACCCAGAAGGAGTGGATGACGTCCGGCGAGTGAAGATCGAACCTGACCTTACTACCGGTCGGCAGCACCAGCTCGGGGCCCTTGGTGTAGTCGAGGGCGGGCTGGCCGACCACCTGGGCGGTCTTGCCGTTGTACTCCGTGGTGAAGCGCCAGCTCCACTGGAAGCCCTCGACCTTGACCGTCACGTCGGGCTTCTCGGACATGCTGGTGATGTAGTTCTGGTCGCGCGCGGTGAAGAAGAAGAAGACGCCGACCATGATGATCGGCACCACCGTGTAGAGGATCTCGATCGGGAGGTTGTACCGCACCTGAGGCGGCAGCTCGTCCTTGGAGTTCTTCTTCTTACGGTGGAAGGCGACGGACCACAGGATCAGGCCCCACACGACCACACCGGTGGCGAGGGCCGCGATCCACGATCCGTTCCACAGACTCTGGACGGCTTCGGACTGCTTGGTGACGCCCTCGGGCAAGCCGGCTCGGGACCAGTCTTCGGCACTGCACGCCGTCAGGGAAACCAGCAGCAGTGCCAGAGCGGCAGCGCGCGGCACCCGGCGGCGGGCCAACGGACGCCGTGCAGAACGGCGGGTCGGACTCACGGATCGCCTACCCCACAGATGAAGCCCAGGAGTCGCTCCTGGGCGGTCGTTTGTTCACGTTCAAGATTTCGTAGTTCACAGCTTCACGCTGGGGGACACATTAGCGCGGACCACCCTCGCCCTCCCCCGCAGCCCCCGCACGCACCGCGCGTGGTGCGACGATTGAGAGGTGGCGTACTTCGACGCGGCCTCCACGGAGCCGCTGCACCCCCAGGCTCGCGAGGCTCTGATCGCGGCCCTCGACGTCGGCTGGGCCGACCCCGCGAGACTGTACGGTGCCGCCCGCCGGGCAAGGATGTTACTGGAACAGGCGCGTGTCGAGGTGGCCGAGGCGCTGGGCGCCAGGCCCGACGAGGTCTCCTTCACCACCTCCGGCACCCAGGCGGTGCACCTGGGCGTCCTCGGCACCCTGCACGGACGCCGCAGGACGGGCCGCCGCCTGGTCACCTCGGCCGTGGAGCACTCCAGCGTGCTGCACGCGGCGGGCGTCCACGAGCGCGACGGCGGCTCGGTCGAGACGGTCGGCGTCGGCATCACCGGCGCGGTCGACCCCGACGCCTTCGGCGAGGCGGTCCGCGCCGAGGGCACGGCGCTGGCCTGCCTGCAGAGCGCCAACCACGAGGTCGGCACGCTCCAGCCGGTCGCCGAGGCGGCGGCGGCGTGCGCGGAGGTGGGGGTGCCCCTGCTGGTGGACGCCTCCCAGACGGTGGGCAGGATGCCGCCGCCCCCCGGCTGGTCGGTGCTCGCCGCCGGCGCGCACAAGTGGGGCGGGCCCGCCGGGGTCGGCGTGCTGGTGGTCCGCAAGGGCACCCGGTGGCGCACCCCGCTGCCCGAGGACGACCGCGAGCGCCGCCGGGTCCCCGGGTTCGAGAACGTCCCCGCGATCGTCGCGGCGGCCGCCGCGCTGCGCGCCATGGTGGCCGAGTCGGTCGTGGAGTCGGCCAGGCTCTCGGCGCTGGTGGATCGCGTCAGGGCCGAGGTGCCCCGGCTCGTCCCCGACGTCGAGGTCATCGGTGATCCGGTCGCTCGGGCACCGCATATCGTCACCTTTTCGTGTCTTTACGTGGAAGGTGAGGCATTGCTCACCGAGCTGGACAAGGCCGGGTTCTCGGTGTCGTCCGGCAGTTCCTGCACGGCGAGTACGCTTCGTCCGTCGCATGTTTTGGAGGCCATGGGCGTGCTCACGCACGGGAACGTCCGCGTTTCGCTGCCCCGGGGCACCTTGACGGCGGATGTCGACCGCTTCCTCTCCGTCCTGCCGGGCATGGTGCGCAGGATCCGCGAGGAGGCGGGGGTCAAGCTTTGATCAACATTCGGGGAGTGAAGACGCGATGACCTCCAGCCAGGCCACCCCGGCGGGATCGGCGCAGCCGGTGGCCCTCACGATCGACGCGCTGGGCAAGAAGTGCCCGATCCCGATCATCATGCTCGCGGCCCAGATCAACGACGTGCCGCGCGAGGGGATCGTCGCGGTCCTCGCCGACGACCCGGCCGCCGTCACCGACATCCCGGCCTGGTGCCGGTTGAAGTCGCACCACCACGTGGGCAGCCACGAACTCCCCGAGGGCGGCTGGGCCATCCACGTGCGCCGCAATTACTGACATGTCCCGAAATTGGGTATGACCCTCCCGAAAACACGCCCAAACAGTTCGGGGGGACGACATGAGCGGTGAGACGGCGAGAGACCTGATGCACACCGGGGTCAGGTGCGTCGAGGCGCACGAGACGCTCGACCGGGCGGCGCAGATGATGCGGGACATGAACGTGGGCGCCCTGCCCATCTGCGGCAGCGACGACCGGCTGAAGGGGATCATCACCGACCGCGACATCGTGGTCAAGTGCGTGGCGCACGGCCTCGACCCCTCCACGACGACCGCGGGAGACCTCGCCACCGGCCTGGTCTGGGTGTCGTCGGACGCGAGCGTCGAGGAGGCGCTCGCCAAGATGGAGGAGAACCAGATCCGGAGGCTGCCGGTGATCGAGGACGGCCGCATCGTCGGCATGATCACCGAGGCCGATCTGGCGAGGAAGCTGCCCGACGACAAGATGGCCGAGTTCGTGCATCGCGTCTACGCGAATCTCTGACACCCGCCACCTGACCGGCACCCGGCCGACACAGGTGCCTGACGGTGGCCGCCGTACCGGCGGCACCGGCCGGGGCCACCGCCGGGCGACGGCCCGGCCGGTGCTCTGATCGGCGGCTCGAACACGGTGCCCGGGAAAGACATGGGGTCCGAAGAGACGCCGTGGCGCAACGGCTCAGCTGAGGCGTCGCGGCCGTGATGGCTCAGGGATGACCGTCACGGCCGTGGCGACTCGGGAGGAGCGTCACAGGCCCGGTGGTCAGGCGCGGTGGCTCAGGCCCGGTGGTCAGGCTCGCTGGCTCAGGCGTGGGCTCAGGCGTGGTGGCACTTCACGAAGGCGGCCACCTCGGCCGCGGCGTCGGCACCGTAGGCGTCGGCGAGGCGCTCCAGGAAGACCTTCTGGCCGAGCTCGTACTCCTGGCCGCCGACACGCTCCAGGACGTGGGTGGCGGTGAGGTTGCCGACCTGGCCGCAGCGCTCCAGGGACAGCCCCCAGGCCAGGGCGGCGAGGAAGCCGGAACGGAAGGCGTCGCCCACGCCGGTGGGGTCGACCTTGCCGAGCTCGGGCGCCGAGGGGACGTGCAGGGACGGCTCGCCCTCGCGGTCGATGACGACGCCCTTGGGACCGAGCGTGGTGACGCGGACGCCGACCCGGCCGAGGATCTCCTCGTCGCTCCAGCCGGTCTTCTGCTCGATCATGCCCTTCTCGTAGTCGTTGCCGAACAGGTAGGCGGCGCCGTCGACCAGCTCACGGATCTGCTCCCCGGGCATACGGGCGAGCTGCTGGGAGGGATCGGCCGCGAACGGGATCGCGCGCTGGCGCGCCTCGGCGGTGTGCCTGAGCATCGCCTCGGGGTCGTTGGGGCTGATCAGCACCAGGTCCAGGCCACCGATCCGCTGGGCCACCGGACCGAGCTCGATGAGGCGGGCCTCGGCCATCGCGCCGGTGTAGAACGAGGCGATCTGGTTGTGATCCTCGTCGGTCGTACACAGGAAGCGCGCGGTGTGGTGCGTCTCGGAGACGTGGATGGAGTCGCAGTCGACGCCATGGCGCTCCAGCCAGGAGCGGTAGTCGGCGAAGTCGGAGCCGACCGCGCCGACCAGGACGGGCCTGAGGCCCAGGCAGCCCATTCCGAACGCGATGTTGGCCGCGCAGCCGCCGCGGCGGACCTGCAGGTCGTCCACGAGGAACGACAGGGAGACCCGGTGGAGCTGATCGGCGATGAGCTGGTCACTGAAGCGGCCGGGAAAGGTCATCAGTTGGTCGGTCGCGATTGAGCCGGTGACGGCGATGCGCACGGGGTTCTTCTCCTCGTTGTCAGCATCTCTGGAAACGCGGGCGGTTGGTCCACGCGGGAAGATGAGCCACGCAAGAATACGCGACCTTGCTTGCGTCCCGCTCGTGTCAGCGTGCTACCGCGGCCGCGCATGCGAAAGCCCCGCGAGGGTGACCGATGTCACCCCCGCGGGGCCGGGCGTTCTCGCTCGCCCGCCTCGCGGAGAACTCGCCTAGTTGAACGAGTCGCCGCAGGCGCACGAGCCGGTGGCGTTGGGGTTGTCGATCGTGAAGCCCTGCTTCTCGATCGTGTCGACGAAGTCGACGGTGGCGCCCACGAGGTAGGGGGCGCTCATCCGGTCGGTGACCACGCTCACGCCGTCGAAGTCGGAGACGACGTCGCCGTCCATCGAACGGTCGTCGAAGAAGAGCTGGTAGCGCAGGCCGGAACAGCCGCCGGGCTGCACGGCCACGCGCAGCTGGAGACCTTCCTCGCCCTGCTGCTCCAGCAGGCTCTTGACCTTCGCCGCGGCCGCGGAACTGAGGATCAGGCCCTGCGCCGTGGTCTCGCTGCTCTCAACCGACATATTGGTGACTCCCGCGTCTGCGTCGGCCGCTCCCCGGGAACGGCTGTCTGTTTTTGACGTCCTTCTCAGACGCTACCAACACCCGTCCCCCGGCACACATTCCTCAGCCGCCAGAACCATCCACCTTTGGACAAAGACCCCTCCCCCGGAATAAAGCCCCAATCCTGTGTGTCATCATTAGTCGTCACTTAGACGATAAGGGGGTGTGGCCATGACGACCACCGAGACCGGGCTTCCGCTCTTCGTCCTCGGCAGGGGGGTCGACCCGCACAGCGAGCGCGGCGTCGACTGTCCCGGTGAGCTGCCGTCCGCTTCCGATCCGGCGCTCGTCGAGCGCGCCAGGAGGGCGAAGGCGGCACTCGGCGACAGGGTCTTCGTGCTGGGCCACCACTACCAGCGTGACGAGGTCATCCAGTTCGCCGACGTGACCGGCGACTCGTTCAAACTCGCGAAGGAGGCCGCGGCCCGGCCCGGCGCCGAGTACATCGTCTTCTGCGGTGTGCACTTCATGGCCGAATCCGCCGACATCCTCACCTCGGACTCCCAGAAGGTCGTGCTGCCCGACCTCGCGGCGGGATGCTCGATGGCCGACATGGCCACCTTCGACCAGGTCGAGGAGTGCTGGGAGGCCCTGGAGGACGCGGGGATCGCCGGGGTCGCCGGGGGCACAGTCCCCGTCACCTACATGAACTCCAGCGCCGACATCAAGGCGTTCTGCGGGCGCAACGGCGGCGCCGTGTGCACCTCCTCCAACGCCAGGCGCGCCCTGGAGTGGGCCTTCTCCCGCGGGGAGAAGGTGCTCTTCCTCCCCGACCAGCACCTGGGCCGCAACACCGCGGTGCTGGAGATGGGCCTGTCGCTGGAGGACTGCGTCGTCTACAACCCGCACCGGCCGAACGGCGGCCTCACCGCCGAGCAGCTCGAGAACGCCAAGATGATCCTGTGGAAGGGGCACTGCTCGGTGCACGGCCGCTTCAGCCCCGAGTGCGTGGACGACGTCCGCGCCCGCATCCCCGGCGTCAACGTGCTGGTCCACCCCGAGTGCAGGCACGAGGTGGTCACCAAGGCCGACCACGTCGGTTCGACCGAGTACATCATCAAGAAGATCGAGGAGGCTCCGGCCGGATCCTCCTGGGCGGTGGGCACCGAGCTGAACCTGGTCAAGCGGCTCGGCGCCATGTTCCCCGACAAGAACGTGACGTTCCTGGACCGGACGGTCTGCTACTGCTCGACGATGAACCGGATCGACCTTCCGCACCTGGTGTGGGCGCTGGAGTCGCTCGCCTCCGGTCAGGTCGTCAACCAGATCACCGTGGACGCCGACACCGCCCACTGGGCCGGGGTCGCCCTGGACCGGATGCTCGCCCTGCCCTGACCTCATGGCCAGGCCCCGGCCGGGGAAGGTCTCGATCCCTGATCCTGCCGGGCTCGGGGTCCCTGCGGCTCCACCCCGGACCTCAGGGACCTCAGGGACCTCAGGGACCTCAAGTGGACGGGCCCCGGCGGGTGGTGACCCGCCGGGGCCCGTCGCGTGCCGGGGACCTGTCGCGTACCCGGGGTCGGGGGAGCACCGCGTGAGCGGGGCCTATTCGAGCTCGTAGACCACCCTGACGCTGACGGACACGTTCTTGGTGCCGGGGCTGATCGACGCCCTGTCGACCGCCGCGGCGAAGCCGACGAACGGCGTCGGCGGGGTGACGTTCTGCTCGGTGATCTCCATGACGCGGCCGAGTCCTCGGCCCGCGAGCCTGGCGTACTGCGTGGCACGGCTCTTCGCGTCCCTGAACGCGATATCGCGCGCCAGCCTGAGCGGCACCCGGTTGTCGGACACCTCGAAGGTGACACCGTTGAACCGGACCGCCTCTCCGGCGGCGGCCGCCGCGTCCACCACGTCGTCCGCCTTGTCAAGGTCGCGCACTATCGCCTCGATGCCCTGCGTGGCCCGGTATCCGGAGATCGTGGGGTAGTCCTTGTACTCGGGGGCGAGGGTGAGCTCGTCGGTCCGCAGGTCCTTCGGCGCGACCCCGGCCGCGAGCAGTGCCTGCGTCAGGTCGGCGGCGGCGGCACGGGCCGCGGTGAACGCCTCACCGGGGGTGGGACGGCGCACCTCGACGCCGGTGTCCAGTCGCATGATGTCGGGGGTGGTGGACACGCTGCCCTCTCCCACGACCGTGATGTGAGGGCGGCCGCCCTCCACGGTCGCCACGGAGGAATCGGAATCCGCGAGCGCGGTGCCGCCGGACAGACCGGCGAAGAACAGTCCCGTGGCGACGAGCACCGCCGAGGTGATCGCCTGAGACATCTTGATCATGGAGTCATGACACCACGGGACCGTGATCGCGGCGGCGAGCCCCGCGCGCTCCCTGTCGTGTCTTGGCCGAACCTCGGACGGCTGTTTTGCCTTCGCCCCACGGGTCGGGGACCTGCTGGGGAAGCCGGGCGGGCCTAGATCCGGGCGAGCCCCCGCCACCAGCCCAGCAGCCCGCCGTCCCCCTCGATCGCGTAGTCGTCGGGGCTGCGGCGTCCCCACACGACCTGGAGCAGGTCGGCCGACGTGGCGGCGAGCACGGTCACGGTGCCCGGTCGCAGGGACCGCTGGTAGTGGAAGCGGTCGGGGTCGAGAGTGATCACCCACCCGGCTCCGGTGTCGGCCTGCAGCGAGATCGTCTCACCGCCGCCCCTGATCTCGGCCACGTCCGGGTTCCACTTCACATGCGGCAGGATGTCGAGAAACTCCTCGACCCCGCCGGCCGCCACGTGCTCGTCGATCGCGACCGGGACGCCCAGCGCGAGCTCGGCGTCCACCCGGTGCACCAGGGTCTCGTACAGCATCCGCCTCGACCAGAACCGCACCCGCCGCTCCCCTCCCCAGGACCACATCGGCGCCTGTGGATCCCGCGACAGCAGCGCCTCGGGCAGGAAGGAGGCGCCCTCGCCGAGCCAGGCGGCATATCCGGCCGGGTCGGCGGGCAGGCCCATGTCCATGCCGTCGCGGTCGTAGCGCCTCTCGGCCAGGTCCCGCACCATGGCGGCCACCCACCGATGCACGCCTCCGGTGTGGGCGGTGAGCCTCGCCAGATCCCAGCCGGGACAGGTGAGCACGGAGACGGACAGGTCACGTCCGCGCAGCACGTCGGCCATCCGGGTGATCTCCGCGGCGGCGGCCGCGGTGTGCTCGGCGTGGGTCCACTCCCTCATGTCAGCCCTCTCGTGTGAAGCGCATGAACTGCTTCTCGTACTCCTTGGCGTCGGTGCTGGTGGCCAGCACCCGCTGCGCCCTCCCCTTGAAGTCGAACACCACCGCCTCGTAGCCGGAGCCCTTGCGCCGCCAGCCCGCGATGTGCTCGTCGTCGTACCAGCCGATGAGCCGTTCCGTCTCGAACGGGATCCTGACCTTCGCGGGTGCGTCGGAGCCGGTGGACCAGACGCAGATCTCCTTCTTGCTCTCCTTGCAGTACGTCAGCAGGGAGGAGCCGGACGGGGAGATGTCGTCGCCCTCGACCGTGATCGGGGTGCCCACGTCCAGCAGGGTCTGCAGCACGGTGCCCTGGGTGTCGTAGAAGCGGATGCGCTGGGTCTTGCCGGTGAGCGCCCAGGTGCCGACGGCCCGGCCGTCCCCCCTCCAGAAGTAACTCCACGTGCCGGCGTCCTTCTCCTTCACGCGGACGACCCTCGCCTTCTTCGTGGCGACGTCGATGATCGCGAAGCCGTACTCCTTGCTGGTGTCGTCGACCGCCTCATACAGGGTGACCAGACCGCGCTTGCCGTCCGGTGACCACTGCGGCAGCGTCGGGTAGACCGGCGCCTTGGTGACCCTGATCCTGGTCGCCGCACCGGATCGATGATCGATGACCGAGACGATCGCGTAGCTGTCCGTGTCGTAGATCCGGTCGGTGCCCAGCGCCTGGGTGCCCGCGGCGTTCACCGTGTACTGGAAGTACTTGTCGTTCTTGACGAACCGTTCGGTGCCCTGCCGACGAACGTAGAGGGTCTTGTCCCACTCCAGGCTGTAGGAGCTCAGCTTGATCGGGTCCTGCGTGCTCTCGTGGAGGGTGATCGAGCTGCCGGGCAGCTTGATCGTGCTCGTGTCCTGCGGCACCGTCGGGACGGTGGGGGTGGGGGTGGGGGTGCTCACGCCCTTCGTGACACCTGCCTGTGTGCCCCCCGGCGTCTCCGTGGTGCCGCGCGTCGCCAGTACGACGCCCCCGGCCACGAGCGCGGTGACCAGCACACCCCCCACGATCGCCGGCCACATCCTGCGCCCGCGCCGCTCGGGGGCCGACCGGCCCGGGTACGTCGGCCCGGGGTTCTGGTACTGGGGACCCGCGGAGGAGGGGAAGGCCGCGGGAGCGCCGTAGGACTGAGGTGCGGGCTGTCCCGGATATCCGGGCTGCGGGTGCCCGGGGCCCTGCGGGGGGTAGCCGCCCGCGTAGCCGTCGTGACCGGGATACCCGCCGGGGAAGTGCCGGGTGGGCGGCTCCTGCTGCGGGTAACCGTGCGGCCCGGACTGCTGGGCGTGGCCACGTGGGTCCGACTGCTGAAGGTGCTGGGGATACGCGGCCTGGCCGCGCGGATCGGACTGCTGGGGATTCGGCACATGACCGTGCGGGTTCGACTGCTGGAGGTGCGGGACATGACCGGCGGGGCCACCCTGCGGACTCCCCATCGGGTAGCCCGCGCCGGGCCCGCTCTGCTGGGGGTAAGGCTGCGGCCCCGAGTGCTGCCCCTCGCCCTGCGGACGCCGCTGCCCGTACGCGGTGTGCTCGGGATCGTTTCCACCCGGATGTCCGCCGGGGCCGGTCCGCTGCGCCGCGGCGGCCGATCCCTCGGCGAGGATGCCGCGCGGCGCGGTGGGCAGGGCGGCGCCGGTCGCACCGCCCGTGTCACCGGGACCACCGGCGTGGCCGAGCAGCCTCAACAGCGCCTCTCCCGCGGTGGGACGCTGGGTGGGGTCCTTGGACAGGCACTGCCCGACCAGGTCGCGCAGCGCCGGATCGGCGATCGCTCCCAGCTCCGGCTCCATGTTCATGATCCGGTTGAAGATCGCCGGAAGGCTGTCCGTGCCGAACGGCGGCTGCCCGGTGGCCGCGAAGACCATCGTGCAACCCCACGCGAACATGTCGGCGGGCGAGCCCGCGTTCTCCCCCGCCAGTTGCTCGGGGGTCATGTACGAGGGGGTTCCGATCGCCATCGCGGTCAGCGTGGAGGTCCGGTCGAGCGCCTTGGCGATACCGAAGTCGATCACTCGGGGGCCGTCGGAGGCGAGCAGCACGTTGGAAGGCTTGAAGTCGCGGTGCACGATCCCCGCCTGGTGGATCGCGACGAGCGCGGTGACCGTGCCGATCGCCAGGCGGTGCAGGCCCGCGCCCTCACGAGGTCCCTCGCCGGTCACGACCGCGTCGAGCGTCGGACCGTCGATGTACTCGCTGACGATGTACGGGCGATGCTCGTCGACACCCGTCTCGATCACCGCGGCGGTGCAGAAGGGCGCGACACGCTGGGTCGTGCTGACCTCGCGGACGAAGCGTTCCATCGCCTCCTCGTCCTGCGTGAGATCCGCGCGGAGCAATTTGACCGCGACACGCGCTCCCGTCGGGGAAACGCCCAGGTAGACCGTTCCCTGGCCTCCCTCACCGAGCCGGGCGGTGAGCCGATACTCCCGCACCCGCTCGGGATCCCCGGGCCGCAAGGACACGAGGTCCGCCATGGTCACACCCTTCTCCCGTGATGATTTCCGGTCCCATTGTGAGGGCAAAGGGTCACAGGACGTACATCAAACCGCAAGCCGGACGGGCCGGTGTGGCACGCTCCACGCGTCCCACCGGTCACACGGCAGGGCCTTGCGGGAAAGGGGTTCTCGGGAGAGCCTCCCCGAGACCGGGCGCACCTCGCCGGGGCGCACGAGCACGGCGCCGGAGGGCGAACGTCTCGGAGGCCGGGCACACTTCACCGCGCCGCGCGGGCACGTCACCGGGGGTGGCGAACCCTCCAGGCCAGGCGCGTACCTCGCGGGCACATGGTGGCGGGGCCTTCAGAGGCCGGGCGCGCCCCAGAGGGGGAACCAGCGGCCGAGATCGGGCTCGATCTCCAGCTCGCCGCCGATCGCGCCGCGTACCTGCAGCTCCAGGGCGTTGTCCCTGCGCTGCGTCTGCCCCGTCCCATGCTCGGCGGGCAGCGGGGCGAACGGGTAGAAGGTGCCCTGCTTGTAGAGGTAGACCAGGGCGAGCCCGCGACCGCCGGGGTCGGTGAAGGAGATGAGCGAGCAGAGCAGGGAGGGGCCGAAACCCGCCGCCTCAAGGGAGGAGTTGACCGCGTGCAGGTCCGTGACGAGATCACCGAGCATGTCGGGATCACGACGCACCAGCAGCCACGTGTAGCCGAAGGAGTCCTTCGAGAACTCCACCGGGGGGCCGCCTCCGGCGTTCAGCAGCTGGGTGATGTCGCGCTCCAGCTCGGCGAACGCCCCGCCCTCGGCCGACCGGAAGCAGACCGCCCCCACGCCCGTCGGCGCCAGGCCGGTGGCGGCCTGCAGGGTCACCGCGGCCGAAGGCAGCGCGAACAGCGCGTCCAGGTCGGCCTTGGCCGGTTCGCTGCGCCCCATCAGCACGTTCCACCAGCGCATCGATCACTCCTCCGTCTCGTCCCCGCGCGGCACGGCGCGCCTGTCCGCGCGTCCGGTCATCCACCCTGCCCGAGCTGGGCGGAGATCCTGTTGAGCTGGTCCAGGCGCTGGTTCAGCGGCGGGTGGGTCGCGAAGAGGGCGGACAGGCCCGCCTTGCCGGACAGGGCCGGCGCGAAGAAGAAGGCGTTGAACGGCTCGGCCTCGCGCAGATCCCTCGTCGGGATGCGGGCCATCTCACCGCTGATCTTGACGAGGGCGCTGGCCAGGGCGGAGGGACGCTGGGTGAGCAGCGCTCCCGCGCGGTCGGCGGCCAGTTCGCGGTAGCGCGACAGGGCGCGGGTGAGCAGGAAGCTGACCGCGTACACCAGAGCCGAGACGAGCAGGATGATGAGGCCGATCGGCAGGCCGCCCCTGTCGTCGCGCCCGCGTCCGCCCAGGCCGCTGTAGAGCGCGACCCTGGTCATGAGCCCGGCGACGATGCCGAGGAAGGACGCGATCGTCATGACCGCGACGTCGCGGTGGGCCACGTGGGACATCTCGTGGGCCAGCACGCCCTCGAGCTCGCCCCTGTCGACCCGCCGCAGCAACCCCGTGGTCACGCAGACCACGGAGTTCTTCTGGTTGCGGCCGGTGGCGAACGCGTTCGGGACGTCCGAGTCGGCGATCGCCACCCGCGGCTTGGGCATGTCGGCGAGTGCGCACAACCTGTCGATCATGCCGTGCAACTCGGGAGCCTCCTGCGGGGAGACGACACGCCCGTGCATCGCGAACAGCGCGATGCGATCGGACATGAAGTACTGCACGAGCAGGATGCCACCGGCGATCACGAGCACCACGACGGCCCGGACGCCCAACGCGATCAACACGGCCACGAAGATCACGTAGAGCAGTCCGAGCAGGAACATGGTGATCACCATGCGCCTTGTCAGGCCCCGGTCCGGGGCAAACCGGGTTTTTGCCATATCCCCAATCTAACCGGGGATCAGTCCTTCGTTGCCGAGCATCTCCCGCACTTCGTCCATGGACGCGTCAGCGGGAGGCAAAATCAGCTCCGAGGACTCCAGGCTGTCGTCGGGCAACGCCTTGCCGACGTGACGAACCTTGTCGAGCAGGGCGTGCAGCCGCACCCGGAAAGCCTCCTCCTCGCCGGCCTCGATCGCGGCCTCCAGCTCGGCGTCCAGCGCGTTCAGCACGTCGAGGTCGGCGGGGGCGATGTCGATCTGCCCCTCCCCCATGATGCGGACGATCACAGGCCCTCCCCCGGCTGGCGCAGCTGCTGGGTCTGGTTGGACTCCGGCTGCTGCTGAGGCTGCTGGTGCTGCTGCTGGTGCTGCTGCTGGTACTGAGGCTGCTGCTGCTGGTGCTGAGCCGGTCCGGGCGTGATCGCGCCCTGCGGCGCGGGACCCTGACCCAGCTCGGCCTTCATCCGGGCGATCTCCAGCTCCACGTCGTTCCCGCCGCCCATGCGGTCGAGCTCGGCCTGGATGTCGTCGCCGCGCTGCCCGCTGAAGTCGTCGAGCGCGCCGCTGGCCAGCAGCTCGTCGATGGCACCCGCGCGGGCCTGCATGGAGGCGGTCTTGTCCTCGGCGCGCTGGATCGCCAGGCCGACGTCGCCCATCTCCTCGGAGATGCCGGAGAAGGCCTCGTTGATCCGCGTCTGCGCCTCGGCGGCGGTGTAGGTCGCCTTGATCGTCTCCTTCCTCGTCCGGAAGGAGTCGACCTTGGCCTGCAGCCTGTGAGAGGCCGTGGTGAGCTTCTCCTCCTCGGCCTGCAGGTTGTCGTGCTGCACGCGGAGGTCGGCGATCTGGGTCTGCAGGCTGCCGCGCCGGGTCAGCGCCTCACGGGCCAGGTCCTCACGACCGACCCCGAGCGCTTTACGGCCCTGCTCCTCAAGCTTGCGCGCCTGCGCCTCGATCTGGTTGATCTGGAGCTCCACGCGCTTGCGCGAGGTGGCGACGTCCGCCACGCCCCGGCGCACCTTCTGCAACAGCTCCAGCTGTCGCTGATATGAGTAGTCCAGGGTTTCGCGAGGATCCTCCATCTTGTCCAACGCGTTGTTCGCCTTGGACCTGAAGATCAGCGAAAGTCTCTTCATCACGCTCATGCGCGTCGGCCGTCCCCTTCTTCAAGTGCGCTTCGGGTCACCCCAAGTGATTCCAGCCCCACCGAAAAGCACCGGAGCCACCATAGGGTTCACCCTACGCATAACGCGCGGGGGCGTCACTAAGTTGCAGTCCCGGTAGGCTGACGTTGTGTTCCGACGTACCCAGACCACCGCGGACGACTCCCCCGCCTCCGCTAACGATCCTAAGCCTGCGGGCAAGGGGCGTCCCACACCCAAGCGACGGGACGCCGAAGGCCGTCGCCGGCAGCCGGTGAACGCCCCTCAAAACCGCAAAGAGGCCTACAAGAACCTCCGCGAGCGTCAGGCCAACGAACGCGTCAAGGCGCGCGAGGGCATGTTGCGCGGCGACGAGCGCTACTTTCCCGCCCGCGACAAGGGCCCCGTCAGGAAGTTCGCGCGCGACTGGGTCGACTCCCGTCGTCTCGTCAGCCAGTACTTCCTGCCGTTCTCCCTTCTCATCCTGCTGCTCACCTGGATCCCGTTCCCCCTCGAGGTACGCGGTTACATCTACGCCGCGGTGATCACGGTCGGCTGGCCGCTCATGATGGTCACCGTGCTGCTCACCTCGATCTGGGTGTCCTGGAAGGTGAAGAACCTCGCCGCCGAGAAGTTCCCCAACGAGAACCTCAAGGGCGTCGGCTTCTACGCCGCCATGCGCGCGCTGCAGATCCGCAAGCTGCGCTTCCCGCCGCCCGCCGTGCTGCCCGGCGGCAAGCCCGTCCCGCCGAAGAACTGACGGCGGCGGAGCCCGACCCGAGGAGCACCGCGGCCGAGCACATCCGTCCCCGAGTCCCGTCCCCTCCATGAGGGGACGGGACTTTTCACTTCTCTCCCGCCGGAAGGGCGTCTCCCCCGGGCGATGTCAGCCCTCGACGACGTTCCAGCCCAGCTCGCCGTCGGTGACGACCGGTTTCCGGTGACCGATGGAGCCGCCGGTCTCCAGGGCGTGCGCCGTCGCCCTCAGCAGGCCGTAGTACGAACGGAGCCGGACGCCCCCGGATGTGAGGCTCGTCCTGCCCTCGTGACGGACGGCACCCACATCGCGCGTCACAGAGTCGATCACCAGGTAACCGCCGCCGCCGTCGTCGGCACCGAACGGGATCATCCGTCCGTCCCACCACTCCGCCCGCGCCACGGTGTCGGCCCCGGCTTCCCCGTCCGTCGCGCACAGCCGCCGCCAGGTGTCGCGGATCCCGCGGACCCCCAGGTTCCAGGCGTTCGGGAACCCGAACGGCGAGATGCCCGGCACGACGGAGGATCCGTTGTGCCGCAGCAGGGAGGCACGCAGGTCGTCGGGGAAGCGCAGGCCCATCTGCGCCTCCGCGACGGCGATCGTACGGGCGCGGGCGGGTTCGCCCAGCGTGCGAAGGGTCGCGGGTGCGTTCGCCTCCAGCCACCTCTCGATGCGACGCCACTCGCGGTTCACCGCCCTCGTCACCTTCGGATCGAGCGCCCGCACCCGCGGACTCGACACGCGAGGGTGGCAGTCGGCGTCGGGGGCCCCGACACTCTCGTACGGGGGCGAGGTCTCGTACGTCTCGTTCGGGGGCGAGGTCTTGTACGGCCAGGTGGGTCCCGGACTCCTCTCGGCGGCCTCCGCGAGTTCCCCCAGATCGGACACCTCGCCGCACAGGTCTCCCTCGCACGGACGGTACCCGCATACGGAGCCGATCACGACCGACCCCGTCTCCCCCTCTTCGACATAGCGCGCCACCGAGTCGTCCTGGTCGACCGGTCCCGGCCCACACCGTCCGTCCGCGCCGGGCCGACTCCCGACCTCGATCACCTCCATGGTCTCCCCTCCGTTCGAGAAGACCGCGCTCTCCAGGACCTGCGTGCCGGCGGCGAACAGGCACAGTCCCACTCCCACGGCTCCCCAGCGGACCAGAAGGCGCCGGGTGGCCTCGTCCAGCGGCTCTCTCGGCGTCCGCCTCCGCTCGAACGTCCGCTCGACGGCGGTCTGGAAGGCGGAGGGGGTCCTGGCGGCGTACCGCCTGAGGTCCTCGTCCGTGGGGGTGCCGAGGATCGGCGCGGGAGGCCATCTCGGTGCGCGCTCCGCTCCGGGGGCCGTCCTCTCGGCAGAGCCGGACTCCGTCCCCTCCACGCGGGAGGGCGGCGCCTGTGGGGAGACGCCCCGATCTCCCCCGCGTGGGAAGCCGGCTCGGCGCTCCTCGGCCCGCCGCCACAGGCGTGCGACCGCCACGACGGCCGCCGCCAGCGTCGCGACGGCGAGCGCGAGCCGTACCTTCCGAGAAGTGATCAACCGCAACACATCCGGCAAGGTATCCCGAATCATCGCGAAGCACGGCGCCTACTAATCTCGAACCATGGAATTCCGCCACCTTGGCCGCAGCGGTCTCATGGTCAGCGAGATCAGCTACGGCAACTGGATCACACACGGTTCCCAGGTAGAGGAGGACGCCGCCAAACAGTGCGTGCAGGCGGCACTCGACGAGGGGATCACCACCTTCGACACCGCCGACGTATACGCGGGCACCAAGGCGGAGGAGGTGCTCGGCCGCGCCCTGTCCGGAGTCCGCCGCGAGTCCCTGGAGATCTTCACCAAGGTCTACTGGCCGACCGGACCCGGCCCCAACGACCGAGGGCTCTCGCGCAAGCACATCACCGAGTCGCTGCACGGCTCGCTGCGCCGTCTGCAGACCGACTACGTCGACCTGTACCAGGCGCACCGCTTCGACAACGAGACACCGCTTGAGGAGACCCTCAAGACCTTCGACGATCTCGTACGCCAGGGCAAGGTCCTCTACGTCGGCGTCAGCGAGTGGACCGCCGACCAGATCGGCCGGGCACTGAAGATCGCCGACGAGATGGGCTTCGACCGCCTGGTCTCCAACCAGCCCCAGTACTCCATGCTGTGGCGGGTCATCGAGACCGAGATCGTGCCGCTGAGCGAGAAGGAGGGCGTCGGCCAGGTCGTCTTCTCCCCCATCGCCCAGGGCGTGCTCACCGGCAAGTACCGGCCGGGGCAGCCGCCCCCCGCCGGTTCACGTGCCACCGACCCCACCGGTGGCAACTTCATCGCCCGGATGCTCAACGACGACGTGCTCACCCGCGTGCAACAGCTGGAACCGATCGCCTCCGACCTCGGCCTGAGCATGGCCCAGCTCGCGGTCGCCTGGGTGCTGCAGAACCCCAACGTGGCCTCGGCCATCGTGGGGGCCAGCAGGCCCGAGCAGGTCCGCGACAACGTCAAGGCCTCCGGGGTCAAGCTGGAGTCCGAGGTGCTGAAGAAGATCGACGACATCCTCGGCCCGGTCGTCGAGCGCGACCCCGCCAAGACCGTGAGCCCCGAGCGTCGCCCCTAGCGGCAAAAACCCTTCGGCCCTCGTTCTTCATCGAGGAGCCGAAGGGTTTCCGTTCACCCAGGTCATTCAGTGCGCCGAATTCAGGGCGCTCATTCAGGGCGCAGTGACATTCCCTCGTACTCGACACGTTCGCCTTCGATCAGGGTGACCCTCTCGACCCCGGCCTCCAGCAGCTCACGCCAGCTTTCACCCAGCCACGACTCGGCGTCCGCCTGGCTCGGGAACGTGTCGGAGGGCGAAACACCCTCGACCACCTCGCCGCCGTTCGCGTCTTCGTAACGCCAGCGCCACGTCATGCCACAACTCCTTCTCGCAGGTCCTGCCGGTGCCCCTCGGCGGCCTCAGCGAACCCTACCTCTCCATGACGCTCCCGGACATGAAGGCGAGATCTTGATTTCCTTCTCACGACCGAAGTCGGGGGCTTCCAACTGAAGGCGGCACCCGAGGTCCAGGACACCGGAGTGTTCACCTGTCGGCGGCCGGCACCGGGTGCCTGCCGGACGGCTTACTCCCGCAAACCGATGAGAAACACGATGACCGCTCTTCACCGCCGGGACGTTCCCCCGGTACGCCGACCGCTTCCTCCCGGAGGCGAGGGCTCGCGGTTTCTCGACCAACCTTTCAACGCGACAGGAGACCGGGTGTGAAGGTTCTGATCTCCGGCACGGCGGGCCCTGGCGGGTGGCCGTCCCCGGACTGCGGGTGTGCCTCCTGCGCCCGTGTCACGCCGGGCCGTCGTGCCACCTCCGTGGTACTCGGCGTCTCGGCGCCGGCGGACGGCCCCCCGCCGCTCGACGGCTCCCCCTCGCCCGACGACCCGGCGGTGCCCGACACTTCTACGCTCTCCGACGGGCCGACCGCACCCGGCGGTTCGACGCCCCCCGGCGACTCGATGACACCCAACCGTTCGATGCCGCCCAACGGTCCCGTACGGCTGCCGCTGTCCGGCCCGCTCCCGCCCGGTTACCGCGTCTCGCCCGGTCCTGACGGCCTCACCGTCACCACCTCCGATGGCCGGCGCGTCCTCTGTGCCGCGTTCACCCATCCCTCGTACGGCGAGTCTCCACACGATGGGTCCTCATATGACGAGCGGGGTGAGCGGACGCTGGACCTGGTGCTGCTGGACATGCTGGACCGGCCGGAACGGCTCGGGGACCTGCGCCGGCGAGGTCTGGTCGGCGAGCGGACGCACGTGGTGGCCGTCGATGTCGACCACCGGGTGCCGACGGAGACGGAACTGACCCGGCGGGCCGCGCTGTGGGGGGTGCGCGTCGTACCGGACGGCACGGTCGTCGACACGAGCGAGCCCCCTCCCGCTCCGGCTCCCCCGCCCAGGAGAACCCTGCTGCTCGGGGGAAGCCGGTCGGGCAAGTCGGCGGAGGCCGAACTGCGACTGGCGGCCGAACCCGAGGTGCTCTACGTCGCGACCGGTCCGTCCGGCGACGGCGATCCCGAGTGGCTGCGCCGGGTCCGGGCGCATCGCGACCGAAGGCCCGCCCACTGGGACACCGCCGAGACCACCGGCCTGTCCGAGGTGCTGCGGTCCGCCGACACCCCGCTGCTGATCGACGGGCTCGGCACCTGGGTGGCCGCGGTCTTCGACGAGTGCGACGCCTGGCCGGGCGGAGCGGGCGGCGACACCCCCGGCGCCCTGGAGGCTGTCGCCGCCCGGTGCGACGACCTGGTGGCGGCCTGGAGGCAGACCCGCTCCAGGGTCGTCGCGGTCTCCGACGAGGTCGGTCTCGGCCTGGTGCCCGACACCGCCGGCGGGCGGATGTTCCGTGACACCCTCGGCCGCCTGAACCAGCGCCTCGCCCTGGAGTCGGAGGACGTCACCCTCGTCGTCTCCGGCCGTCTCCTCCCCCTCCCCCTCTGACCCCTCAGCTCTGCCCCCTCAAGCTCCCCGTGCCCCCTCAAGAACGGTGAACGGATGCGGGCACCGCGCCGGGAGCCGCAAGAACTACGATCGTCGGTCATGTCCCAGCCCTCGCCCCCGCCCGAGGACGGCCCGTCCGGCTTCATCGACGGAGTGCGTCTCGCGATCGGCACTCTGAGCGTGTTCCCGGTCCGTCCCGGGGTGATCGACCGCCGGGCCGGAGGAATCGCGATGGCGGTGGCCCCGCTGGTGGGCGCGGCGATCGGGGCCTGCGGCGGGCTGGTGCTGGTGATCTCACTGTGGCTGGGGATGACGTCGCTTCCGGCGTCGGTGCTGGCCGTGGCGACCGTGGCACTGCTCACCCGGGGGCTGCACCTGGACGGGCTGGCCGACCTCGCCGACGGGCTGGGCAGCGCCAAACCCGCCGAGCGGGCGCTGGAGATCATGAAGCGGTCGGACATCGGCCCCTTCGGGGTGGTGACGCTGATCCTCGTCCTGTTGGTCCAGGTGGCGGCTCTGCAGGAGGCCATCACCTGGGCCGGGGCGGGCGCGGCCGCGATCATCCTGGTCGCGGCCTGCACCGCCGGACGACTCGCCCTCACCTGGGCCTGCCGCACGGGCATCCCCCCGGCACGCCCCGACGGACTCGGCGCGATGGTCGCGGGCACCGTGCGGCGGAGCGTCGCGGTGGTCGTGACCGCGCTGGTGCTCACGGGAACGACGGCGCTGGTCTATCTCCACGGCATCGGCGCCTTCAGCCCGTGGACTTCCGGGTCCTCCGGCGAATTCGGCTATTTCGCCTACGTGGACACCGCCTACGTGGAAGCCGGCGACCTGACGGGCATCACCGATGTGATTCCCGTGGCGGGCGTGGGGCGGTTTCTCGCCCCCTGGGGTCTCCCCCTCGCCATGCTCGTGGGGCTGCTGGCGGCCTGGGCCGTACGGCGCAGGGCCGTACGGCGGCTCGGCGGCGTCACCGGCGACGTGCTCGGCGCCCTCGTCGAGATCGCCACCGCGACGACCCTGCTGGCCTGCACGATCCTCACGAACTGACCGCCTTCCTGCCCGGACTTCTCCTGCCCGGACAAAGCGTGCCGCCGCTCTCGCCCCGTCCAGCGGATGCCGGCCGAACGGGGTCCCGTCCAGCGGATGCCGGCCGAACGAAGGAAGAGAGTGAGGCAACACTCGCCCGGCTCTCACGCGGCGACGGTGGCCGGGGCCGATCGCTCGACCGGACGGTACTTGAACAGCAGTGCCGAGACCACGGCCAGCAACACCGAGCCGACCAGACCCGTGATCCCCGCGAAGACGAACACCGGCGGGTCTGCCGCGTCACCGAGGATTATCGCCAGGCCCGCGGAGGCGTTCAGTGACCCGTGCCCGACGACCGCGGGCCAGACGCTTCCCGAATAGAGGCGGAGCCAGCTGAGCAGGGCTCCGAAGACCGTGCAGAAGACGATGAACATCGGTGCGGCCCACGCCCCCAGCTCGGGATAGTTGTATCCGCGCAGGGTGAGCGGGAAGTGCCAGAGCCCCCAGATCACTCCGGACACCAGCAGGGCCCGCCAGGTGCCGAGCGGCATCAGGCGCGGCAGCAGCCACCCTCGCCATCCCCACTCCTCACCGAAGGCCGCGATCGAGTTGATCACCGGGGCGACCAGCACCATCGACACGATCTGCGCGATCACCAGGACTCCGACCTCCACCGGGGGCGACCCGCCCGGCGCGGCCGCCAGGCTCTGGCGGAACAGGCTGAACTCGCTCAGGTCGACGGAGAGCAGGCCGAGGGCGACGCTGAGCGCGGTCGCGACGACGACCAGCACGGGGACGCCGAACCAGGCGAGTGCGGCCAGTGCGAGCGTACGGCCCCGGCTCCCGCCCACCGACAGGCCGGTTCGCACGGCCCACTCACGCCTGGTGGTGACGTCTCCACGGCGCCTGTCACGCAGCCGGACGGCGAGGACTGCGAGCGTCGGGGTGAACATGATCGCCACCCCCATCGCCATGAACACGGGCGCGCCGGTCGAGGCGTCCATCAACCAGATGGGGAGGGCGAACAACCAGGACAGGCCGAACGCGACGAACAGGAACAACCACAGGTCAGGGAATCGGCGAAGCATGACACCACCTTCGGGGGCTTGAACGCGGGGGAACGGGAGGAGCGGAAAGCAGCGGAGACGACCGCAGGAGAGGGCCGGGACACCGCTGGGAGCGGGGACAAGAACGTGCGAAGGACGAAGCGGGATGATGGACGGGTGGAGGACGGAGCAGCGGGCGAAGGCCAGAGGACACCCAGCGGACAGGACGTCAAATGACGAAGGTCAGGGGAGGTCGGAGAGGGTCGAAGAAGAGAAGACGGGACGAAGGGCAGGAGGTCAGCGGGCGGACGGCCCGGTGGCCGCCCGGTCCACGAGGGTGTTCAGCAGGGCGGCCCCGCTCTCCGCGTCGTCGATCGAGACGGCGAAGCGGCCACCGGAGACGTAACCCACCACGAGGCACTCCCCGCCGCGGATCATGACCGTCACGGCCCCTGGCAGGCCCCTGATGCCCCAGCCTCCGACGTCGGACGGGAACCGCCGCTCCGACCATGCCCGCTCCACCCGCTCGATCGGGATGTGCTTGCGGGGCAGGCGGAGCGGCCCGTAGAAGAGCACGACACCCTCCTCGGTGATCTGCACCCGCACCGAGCTGAAGGTCAGTGCCAGCAGACCCGCCAGGAACGTGATCGTCGCGGGGACCCACAGCGCGCTGTCGCCACCGATCAGGGCGAGCACGGCGAGCCCTCCTCCCACGGCCAGCACGGAGCCGCTGAGCGCGGTGAGAGGGCCGCTGCTCACGGAGGAGACCCACACCGCGCGCTGGCCGGGACGGAGCGGGACCCGCCGGGTGGGGACGGCGGACGGCTCAGGGCGCTCGTCGGGCCCAGGGCGGGCGGCGAGCGCGCCGAGCCAGCCGCCCAGCACCAGCCCCGCGACCGCGAGCAGCGCGCCCCACCCCAGGTCGTCGGCCTGCCTCCAATGAGGGGCGTCGAGGTTGGCCATCAGCGTGACGATCTGCAACCCCGGGAAGAACAGGCCGGCGCCTCCCAGCGCGGCGCCGAGCGCCATGCGGCTCGTCCTGCGCCTGAACATCGCGGCGTTGACGAACGCGAACCCCAGCGCACCGCCCGCGAGCAGCGTCCACAGGCCCACCTGGAACAGCAACGACACGAGGAACGGCATCGAGTTGTCGGGCGCGCCGGACGCCCCCCAGTGGGTGGCGACCGGATCGGGCAGCCGGTCCCGCAGCGCCAGCGGCGCCGCGATCAGCGCGACGGTTACCAGCCCGAACCAGGCGGTGGCGATGGACAGGAATCGGGCTCGCAGACCCACGTCGGCCCTCTCTTCTAAGGACCGGGCACCCGGCCCGGTCATGACAGTTCCCTGATGAGCTCGATGACGTCGTCGTGGCGGTAGCCGTACTGGACGGCCTCGTCGAGCAGGGAGCGCAGCTTCTCCTCGATGACGCTGCGCGGATTCGGTCGGCTGAGCACGGTCACGCCGCGGCCCCGGCGGAACTCCAGCACTCCCTCGTCGCGCAGGTCCCTCAGGGCGCGCAGCACCGTGTTGGCGTTGATACCCAGCGCGGCGGCCAGGTCGCGAGCCGGCGGGAGCCGGTCTCCCGGGGCGTACGACCCCTCGGCGACGGCACGCCTGATCGCCTCGGCGACCTGCTCGTGCAGGGGCCGGGGATCGTTCAGATCCAAGGTGAGCAACATGATGCTAGCGACATTAGCACCAACACATCCGATGGTGCCACCCCGAATAGCACCATCGAGGAACGTGATTCGTAGGATGAACCCTCGTTTATGCGTACCGCCCCAGCCCGACTAGCATCGGCATACGTGACCACTGTGCGGCTTACCCCAACTGACAACGGTGTCTCGTTCGACACCGACGCCTTGGTCGTCGGCGTCCACACCGGACCTGACGGCCTGCTTCCCGCTCCCGGGGCCGAGGGCCTCGACCAGGCGCTCGGTGGCAGACTCGCCGCCACGCTGGAGAGCGTGGGGGCCAAGGGTAAGCCCGGCGAGATCTCCAAGATCCCCACCTTCGGCGCGCTGACCGCGCCCCTGCTGGTCGTCGTCGGCCTGGGCGAGGCCCCCGACAACGGTGTGGGCTACGACGCCGAGGTCCTGCGCCGCGCGGCGGGCACCGCGGTCCGCGCCCTGGCCGGCACCGGCCGGGTGGCGCTCGCCCTGCCCGCCGCGAGCGCCGAGCACGCCGGCGCCGTCGCCCTGGGCGGGCTTCTCGGCGCCTACTCCTTCACCAAGTACCGCACCACCGCCGAGCAGGTCTCCCCGGTGTCGGAGCTGGCCGTGCTGACCGACGCCGAGGGGGCCCAGGCCGCGATCGAGCGCGCCGGCACCCTGGCCGAGTCGGTCTCCCTCGTCCGCGACCTGGTCAACACCCCGCCGTCGGGCCTGTGGCCGGCCCGCTTCGCCGAGATCGCCGAGCGGGTGGGCTCCGAGGCCGGCCTGTCGGTGGAGGTCCTGGACGAAAAAGCGCTCAAGGAGGGCGGTTACGGCGGCATCGTCGCCGTCGGCCAGGGATCGGCCAACCCTCCCCGGCTGGTCCGCCTCTCCTACAGCCACCCCGAGGCCGGCAAGAAGCTCGCGTACGTCGGCAAGGGCATCACCTTCGACTCGGGTGGCCTGTCGCTCAAGCCGACGGCCTCGATGGACTGGATGAAGTCGGACATGAGCGGCGCGGGCGCGGTCCTCGGCGCCCTCCTCGCGATCGCGAGGCTGGGCCTGAAGGTGAACGCGGTCGGCTACCTCTGCCTGGCGGAGAACATGCCGAGCGGCACCGCGCAGCGCCCCTCCGACGTGTTCACCAGCTTCGCGGGCAAGACCGTCGAGGTGCTCGACACCGACGCCGAGGGCCGTCTGGTCCTCATCGACGGCATCGCCCGCGCCGGGCAGGACGACCCCGATGTGATCGTCGACGTCGCCACGCTCACCGGCGCGCAGATCGTCGCGCTGGGCTGGCGGACGGCGGGCGTGATGGGCAACGACGACGACCTGCGCGCGGAGATCGTCGCGACGGCCGGCGAACAGGGCGAGGCCGTGTGGCCCATGCCCCTGCCCGAGGAGCTGCGCAAGGGCCTCGACTCCCCGGTCGCCGACATCGCCAACCTGCACCCCGAGCGTTTCGGCGGGATGCTGACGGCCGCCGTCTTCCTGCGGGAATTCGTGCCCGACGGGGTCCGTTGGGCACATATCGACATGGCCGGCCCTTCCTTCAACAAGGGCGAGGCCCACGGCTACACGCCGAAGGGCGGCACCGGGGCGATCACCCGGACCCTCGTCGGCCTGGCCGAGCGTTACGCGGGCGAGCCTTCGCGCTGACCGTCGACTCCGCGCGAGCGGGGTCACAAGCAACTCTGGACAAATGAAAAGATGCGGTTGCCGGGGTCAGGCCGAGGGCGGGCACCGGCGCGGCGCCGAGCCGGGTCCGGTGGCGGCGTGGATGCGATCGAGGATCCACGCGGCCACCCAGGGCACGACGAGGGGTGCGACCGTGAAGACGGTATTACGATCCGACAAGGAGCTTTCCTGTGGCTGATGGCAGCGGCCCCTACGACATCGTCGTCCTAGGTGGCGGTAGCGGCGGGTATGCCTGCGCTCTGCGGGCCGCCGAGCTGGGCAAGACGGTCGCGCTGATCGAGAAGGACAAGATCGGCGGTACGTGCCTGCATCGCGGGTGCATTCCCACCAAGGCGCTTCTGCACTCCGCGGAGGTCGCCGACGAGACTCGCGAAAGCGCGACCTACGGCGTCAAGGCCCGATTCGAGGGCATCGACGTGCCCGCGGTCCACGCGTTCAAGGACAAGATCGTCACGCGCGCCTGGAAGGGCGTGCAGGGCCTTCTCAAGAGCAAGGGCATCACGATCATCGAAGGTGAGGGCCGTCTCGCGGGCCCGAACCGGGTCGCGGTGGGCTCCGAGGTCTACGAGGGCCACAACATCGTGCTGGCGACCGGCTCCGCGCCCAGGTCCCTGCCGGGCCTGGAGATCGACGGCGAGCGGATCATCACCAGCGAGCACGCGCTCAGGCTCGACCGGGTGCCCACCTCGGTGGTCGTCCTGGGCGGCGGCGTCATCGGCGTGGAGTTCGCCAGCGTCTGGCGCTCCTTCGGCGCCGAGGTGACGATCGTCGAGGGACTGCCGCACCTGCTGCCCCTGGAGGAGGAGTCCAGCTCCAAGCTGCTGGAGCGCTCCTTCCGCCGCCGCGGCATCAAGCAGGAGCTGGGCGTCTTCTTCGAGGGCGTCAAGACCACCGACACCGGCGTGGTCGTCAGCCTGGCCAACGGCAAGACCCTCGACGCGGAGCTGCTGCTGGTCGCGGTCGGCCGCGGCGCGGTCTCCGCGGGCATGGGCTTCGAGGAGGCGGGCATCGCGATCGAGCGCGGCACCGTCACGGTGAATGAGTTCTGCCAGACCAGCGTGCCGGGCGTGTACGCGGTCGGCGACCTCATCCCGACCCTTCAGCTCGCGCACGCGGGCTTCGCCGAGGGCATCCTGGTGGCCGAGCACATCGCCGGTCTGAACCCCGTGCCGATCGACTACGACGGCGTTCCCCGGATCACCTACTCCGACCCCGAGGTCGCCTCGGTGGGCATCACCTCCGCCCAGGCCAGGGAGCGCGGCCACGAGATCGTCGAGATGACCTACGACCTCGCGGGCAACCCCAAGAGCCAGATCCTGCAGACGCAGGGCGCGGTCAAGATCATCGCGGAGAAGGACGGCCCGGTGCTCGGCGTGCACATGGTCGGCCGCCGCATCGGCGAGCTGGTGACCGAGGGACAGCTGATCTACAACTGGGAGGCCCTGCCCTCCGAGGTCGCGCAGCTCATCCACGCGCACCCCACCCAGTCCGAGGCCGTCGGCGAGGCGATGCTGGCGCTCGCCGGCAAGCCGCTCCACGTCCACAACTAACGCAAGCCCTCACTCGGAACGCGAGAGAAGACAACCTATGCCGAAGTCCGTACAGATGCCCCAGCTCGGTGAGAGCGTCACGGAGGGCACCGTCACCCGCTGGCTGAAGAAGGAGGGCGAGCGCGTCGAGGCCGACGAGCCCCTCCTCGAAGTCTCCACCGACAAGGTCGACACCGAGATTCCGTCCCCGGCCGCGGGCATCCTCACGAAGATCGTGGTGGCCGAGGACGAGACCGTCGAGGTCGGCGCCGAGCTCGCCGTCATCGACGAGAACGGCACCGAGGGCGCGGCCCCCGCGCAGGAGAAGGCCCCCGAGCCCGAGCCCGAGCCTGAGCCCGCCCCGCAGCAGCAGGCGCAGCCGGCCTCCTCGATCCCGCAGCCCGCGCCACAGCAGCCGGCCCCCGCGCAGGCTCCGCAGCAGCAGGCTCCCCAGACCACCCAGCCCTCCCAGGCCGCGCCTCCGTCCCCGATCGCGGTGTCCGAGCCCGCCGCGCAGCCGTCGGGCGACAGCCCGTACGTCACCCCGCTGGTGCGCAAGCTCGCCGGCGAGCACGGCGTCGATCTCGACTCGCTCACCGGCACCGGTGTCGGCGGGCGCATCCGCAAGCAGGACGTCCTGGAGGCGGCCCGCGAGCAGCGCGAGCGGGCCAGTGCTGCCCAGCAGCAGCAGGCCCAGCCGCAGGCCGCCGCCCCGCAGGCCGCCGCCCAGCCGTCCGCGCCGCAGGCGCCGGAGCCGGTCGCGGTGGACACCACGCTGCGCGGGCGCACCGAGAAGATGTCGCGGCTCCGCCAGACCATCGCCAAGCGCATGGTCGAGTCGCTGCAGGTCTCGGCCCAGCTCACCAGCGTGGTCGAGGTCGACGTCACGAAGATCGCGCGGCTGCGCGAGCAGGCGAAGGCCGAGTTCCAGCGGCGCGAGGGCGTCAAGCTCACCTTCACGCCGTTCTTCGCCCTGGCCACGATCGAGGCACTCAAGCAGCACCCCAAGCTGAACGCCACGATCAACAGCGAGACCAACGAGGTCACGTACTTCGACACCGAGCACCTCGGTTTCGCGACCGACACCGAGCGCGGCCTGCTCGTCCCGGTGATCAAGGACGCCGGCGACCTCAACATCGCCGGGCTCGCCCGTAAGATCGCCGACCTCGCCGAGCGCACCCGCACCAACAAGGTGAGCCCGGACGAGATCACCGGCGGCACGTTCACGCTGACCAACACCGGCAGCCGTGGCGCGCTGTTCGACACGCCGATCCTCAACCAGCCGCAGGTCGGCATGCTGGGCACCGGTGCCGTCGTCAAGCGTCCCGTGGTGCTGGACACCCCTGAGGGCGAGGTCATCGCCGTCCGCTCGATGATGTACCTGGCGCTCAGCTACGACCACCGCCTGGTCGACGGCGCCGACGCCGCCCGCTTCCTGACGACGATCAAGCGTCGTCTCGAGGACGGCCGCTTCGAGAACCAGCTGGGCCTGCACGGCTAGTCACCCGTTCTCTCCTTCCGGGCCGGTCCGCGATCTCGCGGGCCGGCCCGGCTCGTTCTCCCCCGGCGGCGGACCGGCCGGGAGGCGGGGCGACGCGAATCCGGTGGGCGCCCGGTTTCCGAAGCCCTTGGGGGAGGTCGATTACATTGGACGACATGACGATCATCGTGACCGGGTCCTCCGGGCTGCTGGGAACGGCTCTGGTCGAGGCTCTGCGGGACGACGGCGCCCGGGTGGTCCGCCTGGTCAGGCGAGTGCCGGAAGGCGACGACGAGGCCTTCTGGAACCCCGCGAAGGGGGTCGTCGACCAGGCCGCGCTGGAGGGCGCGGAGGCGGTGATCCACCTCGCGGGGGCGGGCATCGGCGACCGGCGCTGGAGCGAGGACCACAAGCGCGAGCTGATCCGCAGCCGGGTCGAGGGGACCAGGACCCTGGCGGGCGCGCTCGCCGGTCTGGGGGCGAAGCCCGCGGCGCTGCTGTCCGGTTCGGCGATCGGCTTCTACGGCGACACCGGGGACGTGGCCGTGGACGAGACGGCGCCCGCGGGCGAGGGGTTCCTCGCCCAGGAGGTCGTGGTGCCGTGGGAGGCGGAGACCGCGCCCGCCGAGGAGGCGGGCATCCGGGTGGTGAGACTCCGTACCGGCCTGGTGCTGAGCGGCCGGGGTGGCGTGCTGTCGCGGATCCTTCCCGTCTTCAGGATGGGGTTGGGCGCCCCGCTGGGATCGGGGCGGCAGTACTGGTCGTGGATCTCCATCGACGACTGGGTCCTCGCCGTACAACACATCCTGAAAAATCCGGAGATCTCGGGACCGGTGAACGTGACGGCACCCGAGCCGGTCACCAACGCCGAGTTCACCAAGGCTCTCGGAGCGGCCCTGCACCGGCCCACGATGCCGCTCGCCGTGCCGGGGTTCGTGCTGCGCGCGGCCATCGGGGAGTTCGCCGAGGAGGGGGTGCTGACCGGTCAGCGGGTGCTCCCGCGGCGCCTGCTGGAGAGCGGCTACGCGTTCCGGCATACCCGTCTCGACGAGGCACTCGCCGCCGTAATCTGAAACCCCCGTTTTCAGCGTTCCGGTCGATGAAACCACTTGGGAGACAGACATGGGCAGCCCCGGGCAGTCGCACATCCTCGCGATCGGAGGCGGCTCGTTCCGCCTCTCCACGCGTCAGGGGACCATGGAGGCGAGCCCGCTGCTCAGATACGCCCTCGACCTCACCGGCCAGGACCGGCCCCGCCTGGGCCTGCTCGCCACCGCCACCGGCGACGACGCGGAGTGGCTGCTGCGGATGTACGGCGCCTTCGGCGCGTGGGACGCCGAGGTGAGCCACCTGAGCGTGTTCCCGATGCCCAACGTCGAGGACCCGCGCGAGTGGATGCTCAGCCAGGACATCATCTATGTCAGCGGCGGCAGCGTGGCCAACCTGGCGGCCCTGTGGCGGCTGCACGGCCTCGACGAGATCTTCGAGGAGGCTTGGCGGGCGGGCGTGGTCCTCGCGGGCCAGAGCGCCGGGGCGCTCTGCTGGCACGTGGGCGGCAACACCGACTCCTTCGGGCCGACGCTGCGGGTGTGGTCCGACGGCCTGGGCATGCTGCCCTACTCCTGCGGAGTCCACTACAACTCGGAGCCGCAGCGCCGGCGCCTGCTGCACGAGGCGGTGGCCTCCGGCGAACTGCCCGAGGGCTACGCGGCCGACGAGGGCGTCGCCCTGCACTACGTGGGCACCGAGTTCATCCAGGCCGTCAGCGTCCATCCGGACGCCTACGCCTACAAGGTGGAGCACGACGGGGCGGGTGGAGCCAAGGAGTTCCGCATCGAGCCTCGGCTTCTCACGTCTTAACCACGGGCGGGTCAACTACTCTTGAGGCGTGAGTGACCTGGCAGTCGTCCGTCTTGGCGTTGACTTCCCCTATGAGCAGGCGTGGGAGCTTCAGCGGCGCATCCACGCGCGCCGGGTGGCCGAGGAGATCCCCGACACCTGCCTGATGCTCGAACACGCGCCGGTCTACACGGCGGGCAAACGCACCGCGCCGCACGAGAGGCCCTCCGACGGCACCCCCGTCGTCGAGGTCGACCGGGGTGGGCGGATCACCTGGCACGGTCCCGGCCAGCTGGTCGGCTATCCGATCGTCAAGCTCGGCGGCTCCCTCGACGTGAACGCCTACGTGCGGCTCCTCGAGGAGACCCTGGTGCACGTCTGCGCCGACTTCGGGGTCCAGGCGGGCCGGGTGGAGGGGCGCGGTGGCGTCTGGGTGGCCGGCGACCCCTCGCACGGCCTGCCGGACAGGAAGGTCGGGGCGATCGGCATCCGGGTCTCCGGCGGCGTCACGATGCACGGGTTCGCGCTCAACTGCTCCAACGACCCGAGCTGGTACAACCGGATCGTCCCGTGCGGCATCGGCGACGCCGGGGTCTCCTCGCTGTCGGCCGAGACCGGCCGCCGGATCGTGGTCGACGAGGTCCTGCCGTACGCCGAGAAGCACCTGGCGGAGGCGCTCGGCGCGCAGGCCTTCGAGCTTTTCGAGGAAGACCTCTTCCGGCGCTGATCCGGGCGCCGCGCCCCGGGGCCGCCGCAGCTTACGGCGGGACATAAGCTGGTGAGGTGAGCGAGCGTGACGACATTTACAGCACCTCGATATGCACCACCTCGGTCCCTCGACCGACGAAGGAGCTCGCATGACCGTCGCCCCCGACGGGCGGAAACTCCTCCGCCTTGAGGTCCGCAACGCCGAGACCCCCATCGAGAAGAAGCCCGACTGGATCAAGACCAAGTTCAGGACGGGCCCGAACCACACCGAGCTCCGGGAGCTGGTCAAACGCGAAGGGCTGCACACGGTCTGTCAGGAGGCCGGGTGTCCCAACATCTCCGAGTGCTGGGAGGACCGCGAGGCCACCTTCCTCATCGGCGGTGACCAGTGCACCCGGCGGTGTGACTTCTGCCAGATCGACACCGGCAAGCCCAAGGCGTACGACACCGACGAGCCGCGCCGCGTGGCCGACTCGGTGCGGCAGATGGGGCTCAACTACGCGACCGTGACCGGTGTCGCCCGCGACGACCTGCCCGACGGCGGCGCGTGGCTGTACGCCGAGACCGCGCGGCAGATCCACGCCCTCCTGCCCGGCTGCGGCGTCGAACTGCTCGTGCCCGACTTCAACGGCGACCAGGCCCAGCTGGAGGAGGTGTTCTCCTCCAGGCCCGAGGTGTTCGCGCACAACATCGAGACCGTGCCGCGGATCTTCAAGCGCATCCGGCCCGCGTTCCGCTACGACCGGTCCCTGGGAGTGATCACCAAGGCCCGCCAGGCCGGCCTGGTGACCAAGTCCAACCTGATCCTCGGCATGGGCGAGGAGCGCGAGGAGATCGTCCAGGCCATGCGCGACCTGCACGAGGCCGGGTGCGACCTGCTCACCGTGACCCAGTACCTCCGGCCCACCCCGCGCCACCACCCCGTCGAGCGCTGGGTGAAGCCCGAGGAGTTCGTGGAGCTCCAGAAGGAGGCGGAGGCGATCGGGTTCGCGGGGGTCCTCTCCGGGCCGCTGGTCCGCTCCTCCTACCGGGCGGGGCGCCTGTACAAGCAGGCCGTCGAGGCTCGCCAGCACGTCTGAGCCCTCTTCTGCCGGTCAGTGAAACCTGAAGCTCGGGCCTTGGGTTCACGTGGTCGTCGCGACATCTCGATCCGAGGAGTCGCGACGACCCCTTGAAACCGTCGGCGAGCGGGGTCCTTCCGGTTTCACGAGTCGGCGTCCGGCAGATTACGTTTTCACTTCTTGACCCCTGGATTTGTATCCTTCAGAACATGGCCAAGAAGCCCGAAGACTCAGAGCGCCCGGGGCGCATCAAGCAGCTCCGCATGATCGCGAAGATCATCAAGGAGGCCAATCCCAAGGGGATGCCGATCGTCTACGCGTCGGCGCTGGGCACGCTCGCGCTGTGCGTGGTGATCGGCCTGGTCACGGGCTGGTTCTGGTATCTCCTCTTCATCGGGATCATGCTGGCCCTCACCGTCGGACTGGTGGTGTTCGGCCAGCTCGCCCAGAGGGCCCAGTACTCCATGTTGCACGGGCAGGTCGGCGCCGCCGCCGCGATCCTGCAGGGCATGCGCGGCAACTGGGAGGTCACCCCCGCCGTCGCCGTCACCCGCGACCAGGACATCGTGCACCGGGTGGTCGGCTACCCCGGCATCATCCTGGTCTCCGAGGGGCCGGGCAGCCGTGTGCAGAAGATGCTGGTCGCCGAGAAGAAGCGCGTCCAGCGGGTCGCGCTGGACGTCCCGGTCTACGACATCCAGTCCGGTGACGGCGACGGGCAGGTTCCGCTCGCCAAGCTGCAGCGCCACCTGATGAAGCTGCCCCGCAACCTCAAGAAGCCCGCCCTGTACGAGATCAACAACCGGCTGAAGGCCCTCCCGCAGACACTGCCGATGCCCAAGGGCCCGCTGCCGCGCGGCGCGAAGATGCCCCGCCCGAAGATGCGCTGATGAGCCTCGCCGGGTTGGGGCGCCACCGGGTGGACGCCGCGGCCACCTCCCGGGCCAACCGTGGCTGGTGGGACGCCTCCGCCGACGAATACCAGGCGGAGCACGGGGAGTTCCTGCGCGACTCGGGGTTCGTCTGGGGCCCCGAGGGCCTGGACGAGGCCGACGCCCGCCTGCTGGGCGACGTCGCGGGCAAGGACGTGCTGGAGATCGGCTGCGGCGCCGGACAGTGCGGGCGCTGGCTGGCCGGGCAGGGCGCCAGGGTGGCCGCCTTCGACCTGTCCTTCAGGCAACTGCAGCACTCCGGCCGGATCGACCTGGACGCCGGGTCGGCGCTGCCGGTGGTCCAGGCGGACGCCGAGGTCCTGCCCTTCGCCGACCGGACGTTCGACCTGGCCTGCTCGGCGTACGGCGCGCTGCCCTTCGTGGCGGACGCCGGGGCCGTGCTGGCCGAGGTCCACCGGGTGCTGCGCCCCGGGGGCCTGCTGGTCTTCTCGGTGAGCCATCCGATCCGCTGGGCCTTCCCCGACGACCCCGGCCCCGCCGGGCTCACCTCCGACCGCTCCTACTTCGACCGTTCCGCGTACGTGGAGATCGGCGAGGACGGGCGGCCCTCCTACGTCGAGCACCACCGCACGATGGCCGACTGGGTCGGGCTCATCACCGCCTCAGGGCTGGCGCTGCGAGGGCTGGTCGAGCCCGAGTGGCCGCCGGGTCACGACCGCGAGTGGGGTGGCTGGAGTCCGCTGCGCGGCCGCCACCTGCCCGGCACCGCGATCTTCACCTGCGCACGCCAGGCGCGCCATCCCGCCTGAACAGCCGGTGGGATGGCACGCTCACGCCGAGCGACGCCCTAACGGTCGCCGCCGAGCTCCATGACGAGTCCGCCGAGGACGTCGAAGGTGGTGAAATCCCCGGCGGAGACGAGGTTCTTGGTCACGGCGACCGAGATCCCGGTGGCCGTGTCGGCGTACGCGGCCGACCCTCCGCTTCCCGCCATGCCGAACAGGGTGGGGCCGTTGAGGAGCTCGGTGGCGCCGAGGGCGTATCCGAGTGACCGGGTGGCAGGGAAGGCGGTGATCTCGTCCGTCCCGCTGAACTCCACCGCGGTGATCTCGCGGAGTCGTTCCCGCGAGACGAGCCTGACGCCGTCCACCTCGCCCAGCAGGGCGGCGTACATGCGGGCCACGGCGCGGGCGGACATGGTGCCGCCCGCCGGGATGTCGGAGGTCAGTACGTCGGCGCGGTTGCCGAAAGCGGCGTCGGGCATCGCCGCCATCGGCGCCGCCGTGTAGCCGTCCACGACCCTGAAGAACGGGATGTCCGCGAACATCTCCGGGGACATCTCGAAGTCGCTCGGGGCGTCCTCCAGGCGGGCGAGCCTGCCCAGCTCGGATTCGGGGACGCCGAAGAACAACTCGTCGGCCACGCCCAGCGGTCCGGCGACCTCCTCCCGCAGGACCTGGGAGATCGGCCTGCCGGTGGCCCGGCGGACGATCTCTCCGACGATGTAGCCGAACGACTGGGGGTGGTAGCCGCTGCCGGTGCCCGGCTCCCACCAGGGCTTGGCGTCGGCGATCACCGCGCACATCCCCTCCCAGTCGCACAGGTCCTCCGGCGTGGTGGCCACCGGTACGCCCGGCACGCCCGTCGAGTGGGTGAGGGCGTGCCGTACGGTCGCGCGCTCCTTGCCGTGGGCACCGAACTCCGGCCACAGCTCGGCGATCGGCGTGTCGTAGCCGAGGACGCCCCGTTCCACCAGCACGTGCACCACCGTCGAGGTGACGCCCTTGCCCGTCGAGGCGCTCCAGATCGGCGTGTCCGGCGTGACGGGACGCCCGGTGGCCGGATCGGCGACGCCCGCGACGACGTCGACCACCGGCTCGCCGTGCCGGTACGCGGCGACCTGCAGGCCCCGCTCGGCGCCGGACTCCACCAGCTTGTCGGCCGCTTCCTGGACCCGCTTCTGCATATCGTTCATCGTCCTGCCCTTCGTGATGAGGTGTGTGACCTGTACGACGGCGGAAGGCCGGGAAAGGAATCGGTCCGGGAGGAGAAATTCGCTCCGAGGTCCGGCGCCGCCCGGCCACGGGAGGTCGGCGCCGGAAAACCGGGAGGGGAACCAGCGCAGGAAGATCAGCGCCGGGAGATCGCGAGCAGGACGGCGGGCTCCCGCCCCGGGTTGCGCAGGGCCCGCACGGTGAGCCCGTCCAGCCACAGCACGTCACCGCGCAGGAAGACCCGGCGATCACCGTCGGAGCAGACCAGTTCGATCCGCCCCCGCTCCAGCAGGACGATCGCCCCCCGCCACTCGTCCCCGTCGTGGACGTGCGAGTCCCCGGGCGCGACGACGACCCTGCGCACCTCGAACGCCGGCCCGGCCCCTCCGGGAGGGATGGGCGCCGGGTCCTCACCGGCGCCCATCACAACGTCGGGGGAAGGTCGAAAGCCGGGAAGATCTCGGCGCCGAAGGTCGTGATCTGGGTGACCAGCCCTTCCTCGACCCGCAGGACCCCGAGCCACGAGCCGTGGTACTCGGACTCGCCGGGACGCCTGACGTACGCCGCCGCGGCGGGCTGCCGGTTGGCGCGGGTGGGCAGGACCCGCCAGTCCCCCCACGCCTCGGGGCCGATCATGGCGGGGCGCCACGTGTCGACGATCGAAGGTCCGCCCAGGATCCAGATCGGCGCCGGCGGCATCGACTGCCACGCGTCCGCGCGCAGCACCCCGGCCAGGATGGCGGGATCGGCCTGCTCGACGGCGTCGATGTAGCGCTGCAGCACCGCGCGTTCCTCACCGGTCGGATCCGACGACGGTGCCCATTCCAGCCGTCGCGCGGGCAGGTTCTCCCGCATCGTCGACCGGGCCCGCTGCAGGGTGCTCTTCACCGAGACGACGCTCACCTCCAGCAGGGCGGCGGCCTCCTGCGCCGACCAGCCGAGCACGTCGCGCAGGATCAGTACCACCCGCTGCCGGGGAGGCAGGTGCTGGATGGCGGCCATGAACGCCAGCTCGATCGTCTCCTTGGCGACCACGGCGGCGTCCGGCTCGGCGTCGGCGGGCGCGGCGGGCTCCAGGAGGCGGTCCGGGTAGGGACGCAGCCAGAAGACCTCGGTCGAGGACGGCGACGGCACGCCCGGAGTGGCGAGCACCGGCGCCTCGCGAGGGCGCGGGCGACGCGGGTGACGGTCGAGGAAGTCCAGGCACGCGTTGGTCGCGATCCGATACAGCCAGGCCCTGAACGTCGAGCGCCCCTGGAAGCTCTCCCGCCTGCGCCAGGCACGCAGGAACGTCTCCTGCACCATGTCCTCGGACTCCTCGAACGAGCCGAGCATCCGGTAGCAGTGCACCCGCAACTCACGCCGGTACCTCTCGACGAGCGCGCCGAACGCCGGCTCGTCACCCGCCAGCGCCGCGGCCAGGACCTCGGCGTCCTCCGACCGCTCCCGGCCTGTCTCGTCTCCGCTCACGATCTCATACCTCCCGTACGGCGTCCCGCCCTGCGCGGGCGCCCACGGTATGACGACCGCCGGGCGGAAAAGGAATCGGCGGTCTCGGCCCGCACCGGGGGCCGGGAACGAGCACCGGGAACGGGAGAGCGGAGAAGGGGGAAGGAAGCCGGGCGCGGGCCGGCTCAGAGGCGTACGACCACGGTGTTCGCCGCACGGTCGTGCAGGCCGCGCTGGTCGCGGTCCCAGACGAGGGCGGGCACGGCGAGGCAGAGCAGGAAGGTCCGCGCGAGCACCGAGACGAACCCGGGGGCGCCGCCGCCGAGCGCGGCGACCCGGATGCCGAACAGGCGCATCCCGAAGGTCATCCCCATGGTGCCCACCAGCAGGAGGTATTCGACGGCGAGGATCAGGACCGGCACCCAGGGCGTCGCGGCGGCGTCGATCCGCAGGAGACCCTGGGTGATGGCCCAGGTGCAGATCAGCCAGTCGACCATGATGGCGCCGATTCTGCGGCCGAATCCGGCCACCGCGCCGCTGCCCTCCTCGGGCATCCCGAGCCGCTCCCCCGGGTAGCCGAGATCGACTCCGGCCGACCGGACGCCACCGAGCCAGGTCTGGGTCCAACGCGGCTGCTTGCTGCTCATGGTCCCAACGGTATCCGCCCCGGGTACCGCCCTCGTACTCGCCCGGAACGACTGGCGAGACCAGGCGAAAGCCATGGATCATATGCGTCGGTATCTCAACAAGCACATTTCCCCCCGGAGCCCCCCGTGCCTGACAACGACGACATCGACCAGCGGTTCAAGACGCTCACGGACCAGATCAGCGCGCGGGAACGCAAGCGGATGACCAAGATCGCAGAACAGGAGTGGGCGCGGCAGCCCCGTCTCAGGCGGGCCCGCAGGCGGCGGAGGGCGGCGATCGCCGTCGCCGTCCTGGTGGCGGCGGCCGGGGGGTTCGTCGTCTACCGGCCAGACGTCGTCGAGGGCGTCCGCGCCTCGGTCTTCGCGGGGTTCGCGGACTTCGGCACCGCCCCGACGGCCCAGAGCCCTGAGCAGGCGAAAGCGGCGGACGTCTCCCCCTTCCACGGCTCCCCCGCCCAGGATTACGCCGACGGCGCCAAGGGGCTGGTCATGCCGAAAGCTCGGGCGCTCGGCGGGCTGAGCCGCAAAGAGGTGTCGACGGCCCTTCGCCACGCGAGAAAACTCCTGATCGCCTCGCACCTGGACCGCAAGGTGCTGCTGGGCGGCAGGCCGAACGCGCTGATCCGACTGCTGGACCCCGAGCAGCGCGCGCCCTTCGTCAAGGGACTCAAGCGCCCTGACGGGAAAAAGGGGTACGAGAGCCGGAGGTGGGTGACCAGCCTGGCTCCGAAGAGCGCGGAACTGGCCAGCGAGACCTTCAAGGTCAACGGCAAAACCCGGTTCACCACCTTCAAGGAGGACGGGTTCGTTCGCGTCCGGATCAAGGTCAACTACCTGTTCGTGTACGCGATCCAGCGGCCTGGCCGGCCGGAGACCCTCACCAGGCTCGTCGCGCACAACCTCGGCACACTGGACGTGTGGCGGGTGGACGATCGGCTGCGCCTCTGGATCGTCGACTGGAACGGCGGAGGAGTGGCCCCGGCGCGGTGCGATGTCGACGACACCTTCGTACACCCGTTCTATCCGGACTCGCCCGCCGACCTGACACTGAAGGCCGGCGCGAAGGCCGTGGACGCCTACTCACAGGAGGAGGAGACGAACGAGGAGTGCAGCCCTCTGAAGTCGGACACGTGAAAATCCGGCAAAACCGGGCAAAGGAAACCTTCCGTATACCCGTCCACGCGAGGTCCGAGAACTAGCGTGGAGGCGACTTTCGCTTAACACGGGTGAAACAAACGAGACACGGGGCGGTAACGGCACAGGCATACTTTCGGTCCTGTTAGCCCGTCCCATGGGAGGTTCGCGTGTTCAACTCCGCCGACGACGTCCTGAAGTTCATCAAGGACGAAGGGGTGCAGTTCGTTGATGTCAGGTTCACCGACCTGCCGGGGACGACGCACCACTTCACGTTCCCCTCGGAGAACTTCGGAGCCGCCGTCTTCACCGACGGCCTGATGTTCGACGGATCGTCGATCCGCGGATTCCAGGCCATCCACGAGTCGGACATGCTGCTGCTGCCCGACCCGTCCACGGCCGTGCTCGACCCGTTCAGGCAGCACAAGACGCTCAACATCAACTTCTTCGTGCACGACCCGCTGACGGGCGAGGCCTACAGCCGCGACCCGCGCAACGTCGCCCGCAAGGCGGAGGAGTATCTCAAGGGCACCGGCATCGCCGACACGATCTACTTCGGCCCCGAGGCCGAGTTCTACATCTTCGACGACGTCCGGTTCGAGACCAACGCCCACTCGAGCTACTACCACATCGACTCGATCGAGGGCGCCTGGAACAGCGGCAAGGCCCAGGACGGCGGCAACCTCGGTTACAAGCCGCGCTTCAAGGGCGGCTACTTCCCGGTCCCGCCGATGGACCACTTCACCGACCTGCGTTCGGAGATGGTCCGCAAGCTCATCGACGCCGGGATCGACGTCGAGATGCAGCACCACGAGGTGGGCACGGCCGGCCAGGCGGAGATCGACTTCCGCTTCAACACGCTGCTCAAGGCCGCCGACACCATGATGCTGTACAAGTACATCGTCAAGAGCACGGCCCTGGAGCACGGCCACACGGTCACCTTCATGCCCAAGCCGATCTTCGGTGACAACGGCTCGGGCATGCACTGCCACCAGTCGCTCTGGAAGGACGGCGAGCCGCTCTTCTACGACGAGGTCGGCTACGCGGGCCTGTCCGACACCGCCCGCTACTACATCGGCGGCCTGCTCAAGCACGCCCCGTCGCTGCTGGCGTTCACCAACCCGACGGTCAACTCCTACCACCGCCTGGTGCCCGGCTACGAGGCCCCGGTCAACCTGGTCTACTCCCAGCGCAACCGCTCGGCGTGCATCCGCATCCCGATCACGGGCTCCAACCCGAAGGCCAAGCGCATCGAGTTCCGGGTCCCCGACCCCTCCTGCAACCCCTACTTCGCCTTCGCCGCCCAGCTCATGGCGGGCATCGACGGCATCCGCAACAAGATCGAGCCGGTCGAGCCGGTCGACAAGGACCTCTACGAGCTTCCCCCGGAGGAGGCCCGCAACATCCCGCAGGTTCCCGGCACCCTGTCGGACGTGCTCGCGGCCCTGGAGGCCGACCACGAGTACCTCCTGGAGGGCGGCGTCTTCACGCCGGACCTGATCGAGACCTGGATCGCCTACAAGCGCGAGAACGAGATCGACCCGATCCGCCTGCGCCCGCACCCCCACGAGTTCGAGCTCTACTACGACGTCTGAGCCGCTGATCTTCCGACCTGCATAAACGCCGGCCGGTTGAGCCGTCAGGGCATTCGGGCCTCCCACGAAAGGCCGCCGACCGCCCCTCCACCGAGGGGACGTTCGGCGGCCTTTCGGCATGTGCCCCCCGCACCGGACCTGGGCGACAGAGCCATTGGAGGACGGCGCGTCATGTTGCGTCACCTGTCGCATCCGGGCTTCGACGCCTCTCCGGGACCGGACTTCGACACCTCCGGGCCTATCGCGTCCTCCGCAGCGGGCTTCAGCAGCCCGGCCATGATGCGCCTCCTGTAGTCCTCACGATCAAGAAGCGGGCCTTTCCGTCGTTAGATCGCCGACAAATGGGACAGAGGGGGTGAGCCGGGCGGTGAACGAGTCCGGTCGGTGATCACTATCTGGAGGTTGCGCATGCTTGCTCAGTCCATACGGAAGGCGGCCATCGCCGCGGCGGCGATGACGGCGCTCGTCGGCCTGGTCGGCGGTTGCGGGGGCGACGGTGACAACGACAGGGATGACAGCCCTGATGTGGTCAACACGACCGGACCCGGTGTGGACGACGACGGCGGTATGGACGACGACGGCGGTGTCGACAACGACGGGGACGGCAACTGACCGACACCGGCCAACGTCCACCAGCACAGACCGATACCGGAGCGGCGAACGACGCCGCCCACCTCACCGCGACCCGCGTGCCCGGCACGCGGGTCGCGGTGTGCCGGGCGCTCCCCGATCGGTGTCCGCGGATCATCCGGGGAGGTGAGCGGGCGAAGAGCCTTCCGGAAGCCCTCATGAGACGCGCGAGGCCGGGTTGTTGGGCAGACTGGTCGTGACTTATGCGGATAAAACAGGCGAGGTGACGTGACAGCGGGCGCCCCTCACCGACTTCGCGATCTTCTCGGGCACCGGCGGCAGGCCGCGACGGCCGCGCTGCTGGGAATGCTTCTGCTGCTGAGCGCCTCGACACCGACCCTGCCGGCCGCCCTCAACCGGATCACCGCCATCGCGTACGCGATCGAGGCCGGATCACACCAACCCGGCTGGTGGGGCGGCGCGATCCCGTACTCCTGGGGCGGCGGTCACGGCGAGGAGCCGGGCCCCTCCTTCGGCACCTGCCGGGGCTACACGGGGGCGATCAAGCCCTGCCCGGCCACCCGGACCCTCGGCCTGGACTGCTCCGGTCTCACCCGCTGGGTCTACCACCTCGCCTACGGGCGCGACGTCCTGGGGCCCGGCAACACCGACGACCACGTGAAGCGGCTCAAGAGGGTCCCCGCCGCCGTCGCCAAGCCGGGTGACCTCGTCTTCTACGGCAAGGTCGGTAAGCGCAAGGTCCGCACCCACCATGTCGGCGTCTACATCGGACAGGGCAAGATGATCAATGCGCGAAGGACCGGGACCGAGGTTCGGGTCGATCGCGTCGCGGCCCTCGACGACCTCGCGGGCTACTTCCGCTACTCGGGACCCCTCTGAGCCACCCTCCAGAGAACGAGCCGCCCGGAAAACAGCGCCGCCCTGAAAACAGCAGGGTCTCGTGGAAACAGGAGAATGCCCTACAAGGGGGCTGCCGTGAAAACCGCACGGCGGAATCCCCGGCCTTCCACACCGGAAAGACATCGACCGTAGGAGAGACATGCGTCTGGGTGTCATGTTCGACCGCGACCTTCCCCCCGAGTCGCTCGTCCCCTTCTGCCGCCATCTGGACGCGGCCGAGGTGGACGACGTCTGGGTGGTGGAGGATCTCGGCTGGACCGGGGCGATCTCGTCCGCGGCCACCGCGCTCGCCGTCACCGAGCGCCTGCGGGTGGGCATCGGGATCACCCCCGCTCCCCTGCGCAACCCGGCACTGCTCGCCATGGAACTGGGCAACCTGGCCCGCCTGCACCCCGGCCGGCTCGCGGCCGGCATCGGGCACGGCGTCCAGGACTGGATGCGCCAGGTGGGTGCCCTCGCCCCCTCCCCGCTCGCGCTGCTCGGGGAGACGATCACGGCGGTACGCGGGCTGCTGCGCGGTGAGACGGTCACCCTGGAGGGCAGGGCGGTGCGGCTCGACGGGGTGCGTCTGGTACATCCTCCCGCCGTCGTGCCGCCGGTGCTGGCCGGGGTGCTGCGGCCCCGCTCGCTGGAGCTGTCGGGACGGGTGGCGCAGGGCACGATCCTGCCCGAGGGCGTCGGCCCCCGGCAGATCGAGGAGGCCCTGAAGCTGACCGGTGAAGATGATCACGAGATGGTGGTCTTCGTCAACCTCTACATCGGCGACGACGCCGCGACGGTCACCGCCCTGGCCGAGGGGTCCGCCGGGTTCCTGAAAGTCGCCCCCGACGAGGTGGTGATGGCGGTGGGTTCCGCCGAGGAGGCGGCCGACCAGGTCAGGTCACTGTGGGAGGCGGGTGCCCGCACCGTCGTGGTCCGCCCGTTCGGACCCGACCCGCTCCCCCAGGTCGATCTTCTGCTGGCCGAGCTCCGCTAGCGCCGGACAGCGGCACGACCGAGGCTAGGAACGACTGCCCCGTACGCCGGTGAGGCGGCGCAGGACGTCCCACCAGAACGAGGCGCCGAACAGCAGCGCGACCATGGTGAGCAGGTAGCCGGGCCAGTGCCCGGGGGTGATGAGCCGATCCCACCAGGCTTCGCCGTTCCAGTTGAAGGACGGGTCGGCGGAGCCGTCGGGCGGGATCGTGATGCTCACGATCGCGTGGTCGAAGATCTTGACCAGCGCCGGGGAGCTGAGGGACTCGGTCACGCACTGGTACGGCTCGGCGAGGCCGGCCTCGCTGCCCGCGCACTTGTCCTTGAGGGCCGTGTAGCCGTCGTCGCCGCCCGCGATGGCGCTCACCCCCGCGCGGTAGGCGTTGTCGCGCAGCAGGGTCTTGCCGTACTCCAGCGCGTCCATGCTGAACGCCAGCGTCAGGACCACTCCCAGCGCGAAGACCACCCACTTGACGTAGCGGGCGTAGAGCGTGGACAGGCGCTGCATCTCCCCGTTGAACCAGTCCTCGACCCCCTTGCGGAACCTCGGCAGATCCCGCTGCGCGCCCTCCCAGACTCCCTTGAGGTGACCCGCGAGGGGGCTGTTGATCGCCTCCAGCTTCGCGAGCAGGCCGTCGATCCCCCCCTCCTCGGCGGCGACCAGTTCCATCACCGCGCCGGAGAACCGCGCGGGCGGGATGTTGGCGATGCTGGTGCGGGAGCCCTTGGGGTGGTCGATCTCCTGGAGCCGCTCGTACAGCCGCGCGGTCATGTCGACCGACGGTTCCGGCCTCCCGTCCGTCGGGAAGTCGGACGAACCAGAAGGATCGGAGGGGCCGGGGGATCCGGTACCCGCCTCCCCGGTGGCCTCCCCCAGGGCGATCCCCTCGGCGATCTCCGCCGAGACCTTCTCCCTGGCCTGCTCCGCGGCGAGGACGGCCGCGGGGTCGACCCGCATCGGCTCGACGACCGAGGGCGCGGGGTCGGAGCTGTGCACCGGGCGCGGATCGTCCCTGGAGAAGGGCAGCTTCGCGAAGACGTCGGCGATCTTCGACGGGATCCACGACCTGCCGTCCTCCGAGCCGTCCAGGGTGTCCCTGAGGTAGGCCCACAGGAACTTGCTGCGGATCCCGAGCAGCCGGACGAAGGCCTCGTTGATCCCGCTCACCAGGAGCGACAGGAGCAGGAAGGCGAGGATCAGGCCGATGGCCAGATCAATGTAAACGGATATCAAATGGATCACCCGGACCGTTGATACACGCCTGCCCCAGGCGGCGCAACGCGATCACTCAAACAGGTTGGTTTTCGTGATCGGGGAACACGCGAACGAGCGGTTCTCCCCTTCGGTGCGGGCCGGTCCCCGATCCGCACCGAACACGCCGGCCCACGGGAGCTCCGGACAGACCGGCCCTCCGGAAAAGGCCGGGGAGGACCGGGGAAGAGCGGCCTTCGGAAAGGGCACCCGGAGGGACCGGTCCTTCCGATCCGACCGGAGCCGGACCGGAAGGCCCCGGAGAACCGGGTGGATCAGTCCTCGTAGAAGACGCGCTCCACGACCCGGCGGGCACGGCGGGTGGCGCGGCGGTAGTCGTCCACGAAGTCCTCCGTACCGTCGGGCGGGTAGCCGAGCGCGCGGGCGAGGAGCGTGCGCTCACGGGCGTCCACCGGGATCGCGTCGGAGGCGCGTCCCCGCACCGCGACGATGGCGTCGCGGATGCGCGAGGCGAACCTCCATGCCTCGGCGAGCACGGCCTCGTCGGCCTCGGCCAGCAGGCCCTCCGTGACCGCCGCGCTCAGCGCCTCAAGGGTGCGGGTGGTGCGCAGCGACGGCCGCTGTCCCGCATGGCGGAGCTGGATGAGCTGGGCCACCCACTCCACGTCGGACAGCCCGCCGGGACCGAGCTTGGTGTGCAGGGCGGGGTCGGCGCCGCGCGGGAGGCGTTCGGCCTCCATCCTCGCCTTGAGCCTGCGGATCTCCAGCACGGCCGCGTCGGAGATGCCCCCCTCCGGGTAGCGCAGCGGGTCGGCCAGATGCAGCAGCCCGATACCGAGTTCGGCGTCCCCCGCGGAGAAGCGGGCCCGCAGCAGCGCCTGCGACTCCCACGGCGACGACCACCGCTCGTAGTAGGCGGCGTAGGAGGCGAGGGTACGGACCAGCGGCCCCGCCTTGCCTTCGGGACGCAGGCCGGGGTCGATGAGCAGCGGCGGGTCGGGGGCGGGCAGGGCGAGCAGGCGGCGCAGCTCGTTGGCCACCTCGAACGCCGTCTCGGTGGCCTCGCGCTCGGACACGCCCTCGCGCGGCGAGTGGACGAACATCACGTCGGCGTCGCTGCCGTAGGAGGACTCGATCCCGCCCAGGCGACCCATCGCGATCACCGCGAACCTCGTGCCCAGCGGGGTGCGGCGCTCCATCTCGACCTTGTCGATGGCGGCGTCCAGCGCGGCCTGGATCGTCACGTCGTTGAGCCCGGACAGCGTCTGGCCGACCTCCTCGATGCCGATGATCCCGGAGAGGTCGGCGACGGCCGTGCGGAGCAGTTCCCTGCGGCGCAGCGCCCTGACCGCCGCCACCGCGCCCTCGGCGTCCCCCGGATGGCGGGCGACCACGGTCCGCGCCTCGGACAGCACCGCCTCGACGGGTCTGGGGGCGAGTTCCGTGTCCGAGCCGAGCATCGCGACCGACTCGGGGGCGTTCATCAGCAGGCCCGTCACGTAGCGGCTGGTACCGAGCATCTTGGCCAGGCGCGACGCCACGGCGGTCTCGTCGCGGAGCAGCCGCAGGTACCAGGGGGTGGAGCCGAGCTTGTCCGAGACCTGGCGGAAGCCGAGCAGGCCGGCGTCGGGGTCGGGGGCGTCGGCGAACCAGCCGAGCATGACCGGCAGCAGGGTCCGCTGGATCGCGGCGCGGCGGGAGACGCCCGTGGTCAGCGCGCTGATGTGGCGCAGCGCCCCGCCGGGGTCGGCGTAGCCGAGGGCTTCGAGGCGGGCCTTGGCCGCGGCCGTGGAGAGCCGGTCCTCCGACTCGGGCAGCCGGGCCACGGCCTGCAGCAGCGGCCGGTAGAACAGCTTCTCGTGCAGGCGCCTCGCCTCCATGGCGTGCCGCCGCCACCTGGTGGTGAACTCCCCCACCGGGTCGGCGGTCATGCCCAGGCTCCGGCCGAGGCGGCGCAGGTCGGCGTTGCCCTCGGGCACCACGTGCGTGCGGCGGAGCCGGTGCAGCTGGATCAGGTGCTCGACCTGGCGCAGGAAGGTGTACGCCTCGGCGAGAGCCTTGGCGTCGTCCCTGCCCACGTAGCCGCCGCGGGAGAGGGCACCGAGCGCGGGCAGCGTGGCCCTGCGGCGCAGCAGCGGGTCGAGGCGGCCGTGGACGAGCTGGAGCAGCTGCACCGCGAACTCGATGTCGCGCAACCCACCGGGCCCGAGCTTCAGCTGACGGTCGGCCTCGCCGCTGCGGACGTGGGCCTCCACCCGGCGGCGCATGGCCTGGACGTCCTCGACGAACTTGTCGCGGGTGGCGGCCTGCCAGACCATCTCGTTCATCGCGGCGACGTACTGCTCGCCGAGTGCGGTGTCGCCCGCGACCGGCCGCGCCTTCAGCAGCGCCTGGAACTCCCAGGTCTTCGCCCAGCGCCGGTAGTAGGCGAGGTGGCTGGCGAGGGTGCGGACCAGCGGCCCGGCCTTGCCCTCCGGGCGCAGCGCCGCGTCGACCTCCCACAGCGCGCCCTCCGGCGTGCTGGTCGAGCAGGCGCGCATCATGCCCTGGGCGAGCCGGGTGGCGAGTTTGATCGCCTCGTGCTCGTCGAGGGAGCTGTCGGATCCCTCGCGCGGCTCGGCCACGAAGATGACGTCGACGTCACTGATGTAGTTGAGCTCGCGCGCCCCGCACTTGCCCATGCCGATGACCGCCAGTCTCACCGCCCCCGCCTCAGGGTGCTCGGACCTGGCGACGGCGAGTCCCGCCTCCAGCGCGGCCCCCGCCAGGTCGGACAGCTCGGCGGTCACCTCCGAGAGCGAGACGACCCCGGTGACGTCGCGGGCGGCGAGATGGAGCAGGCGGCCCCGGTAGGCGGCACGCAGCGCAGACAGGGTGGCGGTGGAGGCGTCGACGGCGACCGGCTCGGGCTCGTCCGGCTCGGCGCCGACCGCGAGCAGCAGCTCGGAGCGGAGCTCATCCTCGGTCGGACGCTCCACGGCCGACGCCCCGCCGAGCGTGCGCCAGTGGTCGGGGTGCCTCACGACGTGGTCGCCGAGCGCGGCGCTGACGCCGAAGACGCCGATCAGCCGCTCGCGCATCCCGGGGTCGGCCCGGAGCGCTCCAAGAACGCTGGGATCCTGTTCGGCCAGCCGGTTCAGCGAGGTGAGCGCCAGGTCGGGATCGGCCGCGGCGACCAGCGAGGTCAGCAGGTCGATGTCGCCGACGGCCTCCGGTCCCAGTTCGTCGAGCAGTCGCTCGGCCCTGGCACCGTCGGCGAAGCCGAGTCTCGCCAGGCGTCCGGCGGTCGTCTGCATCCGGGGCACGGTTTCCACCGACCCTCCATGGTCCTCGATCACAAGCACGGGTGCCCTTCCTCAATCCCTACCCCGAGCGATCAAAGGTGCACGCTCCCACACTCGCATGGGCCTCGCTTCCCCGGCGAACCGGGAGGGGCGGTGCATCTGCTTCCGGGTCCCCACCCTGGTCCGCATCCCAGCGTTCGGAGCGTCGCCGCACAGGTTAATCCTGAAACTGTGCGGCGTCGTTAGCGGATTCGGAACGTAATCGCGCAGTCACGCGGTTTGGACGGCGATGACGACGGCGGCGAAACGTTCGGCGAGAGGTCTCCACGCGCCGACCAGGTCGTTCCTCGCCTCCTTCACCCGCGTGTTCAGCTCCTCGACCGAGTGGCCCAGGCCGGTCAGGGTGTCGGCCGATCCGGCCGTCCAGTCGACGAAGATCTCCGGGGTGGCCTCGGGGTGGAACTGCACCGCCCAGGCGTTCTCCCCCAGCCGGTACGCCTGGTTGGGGTACGGGTCGCCGGTGGCGAGCGGAACCGCGCCCGGGGGAAGCTCCGTCATCGCGTCGCGGTGGTACTGCACGGCGAGCGAGGGGCCGAGACCGGCGAACAGCCGATCCGTTCCGGCCGCGGGAAGAGGGACGACCTCGGTCACGCCGACCTCGAGTCCGTGCTCCCCGCGCCCGACGGCACCGCCGCAGGCGAGCGCCATGAGCTGTGCCCCCAGGCAGATCCCCAGGGTCGGCACGCCCCGCTCGACGCAGACGCGGATCAGGTCGCGGGTGGCGGGCAGCCACGGACACCTCTCGTCCTCCCAGGCCGCCGCCTCGCCACCGAGGACGATCAGTCCCCCGGTGATCCGCTCGGGCACCGCCTCGCCCAGGTAGGGCCGGACGACCTCGCAGACGGCCCCGGCCTCGGACAGCCATCCGGCGAGGAACCCGAGCCCCGCGTCGGCCTCGTGCTCGATGACGGTGATCCTCATACCGTAATTATGGGTTGACATGGGCACGAGACGGTCACAGCGGCAGGGAGATGCGAGATCACCGCGCTCCCTGCCGCCCGTACGTGGACCGTGCGCCGGCCGTATGCCGAGCCCGTACCACCGCCCGTATTGTCGGCCCTGTGTTCGGCGAAGACATTGACCTCGGACGCGAGTACCCGCCACCTTGGCATCAGCCCCGCCGGAACCGAAGGCGAGGCTCCACGCGCAAGGAGAACCGATGAATCCCGTCCTGAGTGATGTCGAGGTCCCCGGCGGCGCGTTGCGCGTCGCCCGGTTCGGCACCGGGTCCCGCGTGATCGTGGCGGTGCACGGCATCACCGCCTCGCTCATGGCCTGGGCCGGCGTCGCCCGCAGGCTTCCCGCCGAGTGGTCGCTGGTCGCGATGGACCTGCGGGGCCGCGGCCACAGTGCCGGGCTCCCGGGCCCGTACGGCCTGGCCAGGCACGCCGAGGACGTGAACCTCGTCGCCCGGTCCGTGGGCGCCGAGTCCGACATCGTGCTCACCGGTCACTCGATGGGCGCCTACGTCGCGGCCCTCGCCGCCGCGGGGCACGACTACGCCAGGGTGGTGCTGGTCGACGGCGGACTCCCGAGACCGCTGCCCCCCGGCGCCGACCCCGACGCGGTGCTGGAGGCCACGCTGGGCCCGGCCATCGCCCGGCTGGACCAGACCTTCCCCGACGCCGACGCGTACGTGGACTTCTTCAGGGCCCACCCCGCCTTCGCCGACGCATGGACCGAGGAGGCGGAGGAGTACGTCCGCTACGACGCGTCGGGGCCGGAGGGCACAGGGGGCACAGAAGGCTCAGAGGGCACGGTGCGCTCGCGGGTGCGGCGGGAACCGGTCCGCGAGGACGGCCGGTGGATGCTCACCGAGGGCGAGACGGTCGACGCCGCGCTGCGCGCGATCACCTCGCCCCTGTCCCTGCTGCGCGCCCCGCGCGGACTGCTGAACCAGCCGGTCGGCTTCATGCCCGACGAGCTGGCGGCCGCGTGGACCGGGTGGCTGCCCGCGCTGGAGGACGAGGTGATCGACGACTGCAACCACTACACGATCCTCTTCGACGACCGCTGCGCCTCGCTGGTCGCCAAGCACCTCTCCCGCTGAGCCCCTGGCGCCGACCCGCGCCGACCCGCGCCGCCCGGGGCCGGGTCAGCCGGTCTTGGCGGGAGTGATCCAGGTGGCCTTGGCCGCGGCGACCAGGGTGCCGTCGGCCTCGTAGACGGCGCTCTCGCCGAAGAGCTTGCGGCCCTCGCGGCCGGTGGCGCGGGCCACGACGGAGTAGATGCCTCCGGGGTAGACCCGGCGGTGGATCCGTACGGTCAGACGGCCGAGCAGGGCGAACTCGCCGGGTCCGAAGTGCGCCCAGCCGGTGGGGCAGTCGAGGGCGGCCCAGGCGACCGTGTGGGGGACGGTGCCGTCCGCCTCGGTGATGGTCATCGGGACCCGCCAGCCGGCGGCGATCAGGTCGGTGCCGGGCACGGGACCCGGGAAGATCCGCAGGCCGTCGCCGGGGGCGCGCAGGCCGCACGCGAAGCAGCCGGGGAAGGCGTGCTCGACGAGACCGGCGAAGCCGACCTCGGCCCGCGCGGCCTCGGTGAAGGGCACGAAGTCCGGGACGTCGAACTCCTCGGCGACCGTGACGGCCTCGACGAGGAGCCTGTCGCCGTGGGTGAGGGTCGCGGTGTTGGCGAGGTGGCGCAGGGAGAGCTCGGTGTCCAGTGGCGTGGGTGCGTGCAGCGTGACCTCGATGGCCGAGTCGTGCCGGGCGCCGTGCAGCGCCTCCGAGACCGTGCCCGCGATCCAGCCGCCGTTCGCGGACCCCTCGGGACCACGGAAACGCGCCGGAACGGTGAGCACGGTCTGCAGCTCGGACGTCATTGTCATGCCGCACCTCCTGTCGCCTTTATGGCGATCGATCCTCATAAATCATGTTAATTGGACCGACCGATTTTATCGGACTGCTTGTACATACAGCCAACTCGGGTTCGATGACGCGCTCGTTAGCCGCGAGTAACACCGGTATGACGTTCGGCGGGCGCTCCCGGATCGCCCGCCGTGACGACCACGGCGGGCATCCCGGGCGCATGCCTCACGGGCACGGCGGACGCCCCGGAGGCCCACCGGGCCCGTGAGATCGTGACCGCGGTCAGAGGACCGGCAGGTAGCGGCCGAGCTCGAATTCGGTGACCTGCCTGCGGTATTCGTTCCACTCCGCGCGCTTGTTGCGCAGGAAGTAGTCGAAGACGTGCTCGCCGAGGGTCTCGGCGACGAGCTCGCTGCGCTCCATGACCGCGATCGCCTCGTCGAGCGACTGGGGCAGCGGCTGGATGCCCAGTGCCCTGCGCTCGGCCGAGGTGAGCGCCCACACGTCGTCCTCGGCACCCGGGGGCATCTCGTAACCCTCCTCGATGCCCTTCAGCCCGGCCGCGAGGATCACGGCGAAGGCGAGATAGGGGTTGCAGGCGGAGTCGAGCGAGCGGAACTCGATGCGGGTCGAGCCGCCCTTGTGCGGCTTGTACATCGGCACCCGGACGAGGGCGGAGCGGTTGTTGTGACCCCAGGAGACGTAGCTCGGGGCCTCACCGCCCGCTCCGGCGATCGCCTCGGCGCCGCCCCACAGCCGCTTGTAGGAGTTGACCCACTGGTTGCAGACCGCGGTGATCTCGGCGGCGTGCGTGAGCAGGCCACCGATGAAGGAGCGGCCGATCTTGGAGAGCTGGTAGTCGGCACCGGGCTCGTAGAAGGCGTTGCGGTCGCCCTCGAAGAGCGACATGTGGGTGTGCATGCCCGAGCCGGGGTACTCGGTGAAGGGCTTGGGCATGAAGCTCGCCCAGATGCCCTGCTCCAGCGCGACCTCCTTCATCACCAGGCGGAAGGTCATGATGTTGTCGGCGGTGGTGAGCGCGTCGGCGTAGCGCAGGTCGATCTCCTGCTGGCCGGGGCCGCCCTCGTGGTGGCTGTACTCGACGGAGATGCCCATCGACTCCAGCATCATGATCGCGTTGCGCCGGAAGTCGTGGCCGGAGCTGTGCGGGGTGTGGTCGAAGTAGCCGCCGCCGTCGATCGGCTCGGGGCGCTCGGCGCCCTCCGGCCGGCTCTTCAGCAGGAAGAACTCGATCTCCGGGTGGGTGTAGAAGCTGAAGCCCATGTCGGAGGCCTTCGCCAGGGTGCGCTTGAGCACCCAGCGCGGGTCGGCGTGCGAGGGCGAGCCGTCCGGCATGAGGATGTCGCAGAACATCCGGGCCGCGCCCGGCGTCTCGCTGCGCCACGGAAGGATCTGGAAGGTCGACGGGTCGGGCTTGGCGAGCATGTCCGACTCGTAGACCCGGGCGAAGCCCTCGATGGCCGAGCCGTCGAAGCCGATGCCCTCGGCGAAGGCCCCTTCGAGCTCGGCCGGGGCGATGGCCACCGACTTCAGGAACCCGAGCACATCGGTGAACCACAGCCGGATGAACCGGATGTCGCGCTCCTCAAGGGTGCGGAGAACGAACTCCTGCTGGCGGTCCAAGGCTTCTCCTTCATTGCCGACGTGCCGCAACACGCCTAGTGGTCTCCCAGTTTGCCCTCTCAGTGTTTCGCACACGTTACGAGGAAGAACGGTGAGATGTGGCACAGGGACCGTCGCGCCTCCACACGCCCGTCCCTCTCTCCTCTTACAGTGTGCGACCGGAGCCGCTGGGAACCCGATCCGGGGGGAGACGACGATGACGCGTACCGAGGTCCACCGACCACCGCACGCGGTCCCGCCACCGGCCAGGCTCGCCGAACGCCTCGCGGCGCTGGCGATGCCCTGCCCCGTCCACCCGTCGATACACCTGGTCGAGGCCGCGACCTCCGACTGGGCGCGCACGTCGGGCCTGGACCCCGATCCCGCCGCCGCCCGGCTGGCCGGACGGGCGTTCGCCCGTTGCGAAACCGGCGCGGTGACGCGGCTCGCCCGCTGGCTGACCTGGATGTCGTGCCTGCGGCGGACTCCCGAGGCCCTCACCCCGGTCCTCGCCGTGGCCGCGGGCGGCGAGCCGGGCCGGGCCCCGCTGGAGCGGGCCTTCTCCGGCCTGTGGACGGCGTGCGCGCCGGAGATGGGCGACGCCTGGCGCGAGCGGTTCACGGCCGGGCTCGCCGCCCAGCGCGAGGCGCTCCTCTCCCCCGGGACGACCTCGGCCGGGGATCGTACGCGGTCGCCCGTGGACGCCTTCGGCCGCTACCTGTTCGATCTGGTGGAGCCCTGCCTGGGGGTGGAGGTGCCCGCCCCGGTGTGGCGGAGCACGCACTGGCGGGCGCTCGTCGAGGTGAGCGGCGAGGTGGCCGCCCGGTGCGAGGAGGCGGTGGCCGGACCCGGCCATACGGGCGCCATTTCTGTGGAACGCTCCAATTCCGGGGCGGAAGAGTGGAAGATCGACGGGGTCGCCACCCGCATGGAGGAGCTGTGGACGGCCGCCCGCGCGATCCCGGCGCTCGTGGAGCGGCACGACCTGGGCTTCACCGCCGGCCGCGAGGCGACGCGGGTGGCATGCGCTTTCTTGACCATCCCGAGGGCCTACCTGGAGTGGCTGCTGGAAACACCTCGCTATCGTCACTTGGCGTAACCGTTCTTCTTCGATGAGTAATGCTGGAGTAAGCGATGAGCACCACGCTCCTCAACCACAAGCTCGACCGTGCCTTCGGGCATATGGACGTCGACGGCGACGGATCGATCGAGCGCGAGGACCTTCTCGGACTCGGCGCCCGGATCCTCGTCGGCTTCGGCGAGGCGCCGACCTCCCACGCCGGCAGCAGGCTCGCCCAGGGCTTCGAGGAGATCTGGCGGACCCTCGCCGCGGAGATCGACACCGACGGCGACGGCGTGATCTCGTCCGAGGAGTTCCGCGCCGGCATGACCTCGGCGTTCGTCGAGGGGGACCGGTTCGACACGGTGTTCGCGCCCGCGGCCGAGGCGTTGGCGGGGCTGTGCGACACCGACGGGGACGGGGCCGTGGGGCCGGACGAGTTCTGGATCATGATGGCCGCGTTCGGCACCCCGCGCGAGGACGTGCGGGCCACCTTCGAGCGGCTCGACGGCGACGGTGACGGCGTCGTGTCCGTGGGCGAGCTGGTCGAGGCGACCCGGCAGTTCTACACGAGCGCCGATCCCGACGTGGTCGGCAACTGGCTGTTCGGTCCGCTCTAGTGGCCCTCATCCCGACGTTCGGCGATCCTCTGACCCGTCCCCGTCCCCACCCACAGCCCTTGTCGTCCTCGACGCACCTTTCCCCGCCTCCCTCCCCCGTCCAGGCGGCCGGACCGCGGAGACCCGCCGGGCCGCCGAGGTCCTCCGGGGTGGCCGCGGCCCTGCTGCTGCCCCTCACCGAACTCGTGCCGGTGATGTCGGCGCCGTGCCCGATGCACCCCTCGATCGACCTGATCGGCGCCGAGCTCGCCGCCTGGGCCCGCGCGGTGGAGCTCGAACCTCCCCCCGGCGCCGGATTCGAGCGGATGGCCGGCCGCGCCTTCTGCGGATTCGGCGTGGAGTCGGCGCTGCTGTTCGCCAAATGGCTGACCTGGCTGTTCCACTTCGACGACGAGTGGGACGAGAAACCCGCCGGGCGCGCGACCGAGATCGTCAAGGACACCTTCGCACGGCTCGACCTCGTCGCGCGTTCTCCCGCCCACGCCTCCTCGCCCGTCGAGCTGGCCTTCGGCGACCTGTGGAAGGCCACCACCGAGCGGATGAGCACCCGCTGGCGGCACCGGTTCCTGGCCGGGCTGGCGGCCCAGGGCGAGGCCTGCCGTACCGAGGCCGAGAACCGGTGCGCGGGCCGCGTACCCTCCCCCGCGGAGTACCCGCGGCTGCGGCGGGGCACCGCGGGTCCCTATCTGTTCGACCTGGTGGAGCCCTGCCTGGGGGTGGAGGTGCCCGCGGGGCTGCGCGAGAGCACGACCTGGCGGACGCTGGTGGACGCCTGCAACGACGTCACCGCCTGGTGCAACGACGTCGCCTCGCACCACAAGGAGCGGGCCAACGGTGACGTGCACAACTACGTGACGGTCGCCGCGACCGCGTTCGGGCTCTCCGACGCCGACGCCGTCGCCTGGGTGAACGGCCGGATCGCCGCGCGCGCCGAGGACCTGCGGACCTCCGCGCGCCGGCTGCCGACGCTGTTCGACCGGTTCGGGTTCTCGACCGGCCAGGCCAGGGACGTCAGCAAGGTCGCGTGCGCGTTCCTCACGGCGCCGAGGGCACAGCTGGAATGGCTGCTGGAGTCCAGCCGGTACGACGTACCCTGACCGGCCGCCCCCGGGCGGATCCGCCCGGGGGCCCGCCGAGCCCGCACGCCCGGTCCCGGCCTCGGTGCCGGCGGCCCGCGGGCGTCGTACGGTGCCCACCGGCGTTGAGTATTCGTTGATTGAATTGCGGTCTTCGCCGGTTAAGGTCCTTTTAAGCACGAAATGAAGGGCCGAAACCATCATGCGCGGGCTGTACCGTGTGGTCCCGACGGTGACGCCCGTCCAGAGCAGGGTGGCGGCGGTGCTCACCGCCACCGCGTCCGTGGCGACCCTCATCGCCACCGCGTCCGTGGCGACCCTCATCGCCACCGCGTCCGTGGCGATGGTGTGCGTCAACGTCTGGGTCACGGCACGGCTCCCGCAGCCCTCCTACACACCGCTGCCGTTCTCACCCGAGGACGTGGCAGGCGTCGCGTTCCCCATCCTCGGTGCGCTGCTGGTGTTCCAGCGGCCCCGGCTCGTCATCGGCTGGCTGCTCTGCCTGGGCGGACTGTGCTCCGCGCTGAACAGTCTCACGATCAACCTCGCCCTCCTTGACGCGGGGCACCGGCTGCTCCCCCAGGAGGCGGTCTGGACGGTCGCCGGGGTGAGCTGGAAGCTGGCCATCCTCTTCCTGGTCGTGCTGCTGCCGCTGCTCTATCCGGACGGGAGGCCGCCGTCGCCGCGCTGGCGGGCGCTGGTGTGGGTCTCCGTCGCCGTCCTGTGCGCCGACGTGCTCCTCATGGACCTCATGCCTCTCGCCGGGCAGCGGTACACGAGTTCCGGCCCCCACCCGCTGCGGTTCTCGCTGGACATGCTCACCAACGCGATCATGATCCTCGCCTTCGCCTCGCTCGCCGTGAGGTTCCGGCGGGCCGGCCGCGAGGAGCGCCGGCAGATCCTCTGGACGCTGATCGCGCTCGCCACCGTCATCGTCCCCTGGGTGATCGGCAATCCGGTGTGGTGGCTCACGTCGTTCACGATCCCGCTCGTCCCGGTCGCGATCACCTTCTCGGTGCTGCGGCACCGCCTCTACGGGATCGACACGCTCATCACCAGGACGCTGGTCGGGGCAGGCCTCGTCGGCGTGATCGGCGGGGTCTACGTGGCGGTGGGCACCGCCTCCAGCCTGTTCCTGTCGGATGTGGACCGGATCGGCGGCCTGGTCGCCGCGCTCTGCGCGGGGGTGTTCTTCCATCCGATGCGACGGCTGCTTCAGCGTGGCGCCGACCGCCTCCTGTACGGCGGCAGGGGCGACCCGGTGGCGCTGGCCGCCGGACTCGGCCGCAGGCTCCAGCGCATCGCCCCCGAGGCCGGCCTGTCCGCGGCCCTGGACGTGCTGCGCGACGGCCTGGCGGTCACCGGCGCCGGCGTGCGCTTCCAGGGCGGCTGGCCGGAGGAGGTGACGGTGGGGACGCTGGAGGAGGTGACACGCGACATCCGGCTGGTCTGGCACGGCGAGCCCGTCGGACGTCTGCTCATCGGCCCGCCGGGGGCCCGGCGCCTGCCCGCCGCGCACAACGAACGGGTCATCGCCGCGCTCACACCGTACGTGGCCGACGCGGCCCACGCGGTCCGGCTGGTCGGCGCGCTGCGGCGCTCCCGGGAGCGCATCGTCACCACCCGCGAGGAGGAGCGCCGCCGTCTCCGCCGCGACCTGCACGACGGTCTCGGCCAGTCGCTCAGCGGGATGGCGATGGCCATCAACGCGGCCAGGATCTCCCTGCGCACCTCCCCCGAGACGGCCGAACGCATGCTCGGCGAGCTGCGCTCCGGCATGGACAGCGTCACCGGAGACATCAGGCACCTGGTGTACGGCCTGCGCCCGCCCGCGCTGGACGATCTCGGCCTGGCCGGAGCCGTGGCGGAGATGGCGGGCCCCGGCGTCACCGTCGAGGTGAGGGGCGAGCTGCCGGGACTGCCCGCCGCGACCGAGGTCGCCGCGTACCGCATCGCGCAGGAGGCGCTGACCAACGCGCGCAGGCACGCGGGGGCCGCGACCGTGCGAGTATCGCTGGAACGGGGCGAGGACGACCTGAGCGTCCGGGTGCGCGACGACGGGATCGGCCTGCCCTCCGGACGTCGTTCGGGGGTCGGGCTGGCGTCGATGCGCGAGCGCGCCGCCGAACTGGGCGGGACATGCGTGATCACCACGCCCACCGAGGGGGGAACCGTGGTCGAAGCGATACTTCCGGTGAACTTGAATGTGGAGATCTGACCACGGATGATTTCTTACGGCTTGCGAACGATGGTGAGTATTGCTCTATGAGGTTGGTCCAGGTAGCCCTACCCTTACGCCTGCAATGCTGACATTTCGTGCTCTCGGACCGTTCCAGGCGCGTCACGGCGAGACGTCACTCGACCTCGGAGGCCAGCGCCAGATGGCGGTGCTGGCCCGGCTCCTCGTGGCCGGAGGCCGCGCCGTCCCCGTGACCATGCTCATCGACGAGCTGTGGCCCGGCGAGCCTCCCGCCCAGGCCCTGTCGACCATCCAGGGATACGTGTCGCGGTTGCGGCGCGCCCTGGAGCCCGGCCGCGCGCCCCGCGAGGAGGCCGAGGTCCTGGTCTCCGCCCCACCGGGGTACGCGCTGCGCGCCTCGCCGGGCCAGGTGGACGCCTGGAGTTTCGAGAACGCGGTCAAGGCGGGCGGCGCGCCCGCCCAGGTGTGGGAGCGCCTGGAGGCCGCCCTCGCGCTCTGGCGCGGCCCGGCCCTGGCCGAGTTCTCCGACCTGCCCTGGGCCGTGAGCGAGGCCGGCAGGCTGGAGGAACTGCGGCTGATCGCGGTCGAGCGCCGCGCCGACGCGGGACTCCTGCTGGGGCACTCCGGCGCCCTGGTCGCGGACCTGGAGGCACACGCCTCGGCGCACCCGCTGCGTGAGGAGGCCTGGCGGCTGCTCGCACTGGCCCTGTACCGCAACGGCAGGCAGGGGGACGCACTGGGAGCGCTGCGGCGTGCCAGGGTGCTGCTCCGTGACGAGCTCGGCCTCGACCTGGGCGCCCCTCTGCAGCGTCTGGAGTCCGACATGCTGGCCCAGGCCGTCCACCTCGACCCGCCCGCCGAGGCCGTGCGGGCCGCGAAGCCCGCGACGCACACCGTGGAACGGAGACCGGCACCGCCGGGCCTGCGGATCGTCGTGGTGGACGACCAGGCGCTGGTCCGCACCGGCCTGCGTGTGGTGCTCGACAGCGAGCCCGGCTTCGAGCTGGTCGGGGAGGCCGAGAACGGCGAGCAGGCGATCGCGGTCGTCAAGGAGACCTCCCCCGACCTGGTGCTGATGGACATCCAGATGCCCAGGCTGGACGGGCTGACCGCCGCGCGGAGGATCCTGACCGACGAGGCACCGCCGAAGGTCATCATGATGACCACCTTCGGCACGGACGACAACCTCTACGCGGCACTGCGGGCCGGGGTGAGCGGATTCGTCCTCAAGACGTCGGCGCCCGAGCAGCTCATCACCGCGATGCGGGCCGCGCAGGCCGGTGACGCGCTGATCGACCCCGCCGTCACCACCCGCCTGATCGCGGCCTTCGCCGGCCGCACCGATCCGTCGGCGCCGCCCGGCCTCGCCGGTCTCGGTGACGCGGAACTCGACCTGATGAAACTGGTCGCCCGAGGACTGACCAACCGGCAGATCGCGGCGACCCTCGCGGTCCCGGAGGGGTCGGTCTCGCGGTCGGTGGTCAAGCTGCTCGACCACCTCGGACTGTTCGACCGTGCCCAACTCGTCGTCACGGCGTACGAGTCCGGGCTGGTCAACCCCGGCGACGTGGGCAGATAGGGATGCGCCCACGGCCACGCGACCACGACCGGGGCCGGACGCTCGACGGCGCCGACGGTGTGCCCAGACCTGTCGTGGACGCGGTCACCGTGACCGAGGACGCCCCCGCCTGGCCCGCCGTCTCGCCGGTGCGCGCTCTGCTGCGCTCCCCGGCGCGGCTCGCCGCCGTCTCGGCGGCGCTCCTCTCGGTGGGGCTCTCCGTCGTCGGCTTCGTGCTCGGCCTCGACCTGCCGCACGAGTGGCGACCACCGGTGCCCGCCACTCCCGACCTTGCGGCGGGGCTGACGTTCCCCGTGGTGGGCGCGTTCCTGCTGGCACACCGCTCGCGCCCGGTCACGGCGTGGCTGATGTGCGTGGGCGGCCTGATGTGCGCCGTCAACACGTTCTCCGAGGCGGCGATGTTCACCTTCGCCGCGGCGGGCGAGATGGAGTCCGCGGGCTACCTCCGCATGAGCATGGTCACGGGGAAGTCCCTCGGCGGGCTCCTGCTGGCGATCCTGTTACCGCTGTACTCCCCCGACGGGCGGCTGCCCTCGCGGCGGTGGCGGCCGCTGGTGACGGCCGGCGTGGTCGTGTTCGCGACGCAGTTGCTGCTGCACCTCACCCGCCCCGACCCCGACCCCGCGCTCTACCCCTGGCCGCGGGTCATTCCCAGCCCGCTCTCGCTGGACCTCCTCGCCCCGTACAACACGGTGGCGCGCGAGGTGGCCTCCATACTGATCTCGGCTCTCGCGGTCCTCGCACTCGTCTCCATGGTGCTGCGCTTCCGGCGGGCGGGCCCGGAGGTGCGCCGCCAGATCGCCTGGCCGGTCTTCGCGTTCGCCGTCTACGTCGCCTTCCTGCTCGCCGGACCCGACTGGTGGCTGGCCGCGACGATCTGGACCGGGCTCATCCCGGGGGCCATCGTCTTCTCGGTGCTGCGCTACCGGCTCTACGGCATCGACACGGTGGTCAGCCGCGCCTTCGTCGCCGCCGGGCTGATCGCCGCGGTCAGCGCCATGTACGCGGTCGGCGCGGTCGCCGGGCTGGCGCTGTCGGGATACGACCGGATCGGCGGCCTGATCGCGGCTCTGCTCGCCGGGATCGTCTTCCATCCGCTCCGGCACAGGCTCAGGCGCCTCGTCGACCGGCTCATGTACGGCACTCGCGGTGACCCTCGGGCGTTCGCCGCGCTCCTGTCCAGAGAGGTCCGCGAGACCGAGCCCGCCAACGCGCTCGCCGCCGTCGCAGCCGTGATCAAGGACGGGCTGAGCGTCACCGGCGTCACCGTCGAGGTCTACGGGCCCGGCTCCAGGCAGGTCCAGGTCGGCCCGCTCGGCGAGGCGCCGCGCGAGGTGCCGCTGGTCTGGCACGGCGAGCCGGTCGGGCGACTGCTGCTCGGCTCCCCCGGCCCCCGCAGGTTCGCCGCCGCGCACAACGACCGTCTGGTCGCGGTGGCGGTCCCGTACGTCGCCGACGTGGCGCACGCCGTACGGATGACCGCCGACCTGCAGCGTTCCCGGGAACGCATCCTCACCGCCCGGGAGGAGGAGCGCCGCCGCCTGCGCAGGGACCTGCACGACGGGCTCGGCCACGCGCTGACCGAGATGGCCATGTCGATCAACATGGCCAGGATCAGCCTGCGCACCGCTCCCGCCTCGGCGGACAGGCTCCTGCTCGAACTGCGAAGCGGCATGGACGCGGTCAGCCGGGAGATCAGGGAACTGGTGTACGGCCTGCGCCCGCCCACCCTCGACGAACTCGGCCTGGCGGGGGCCGTGCGTGCCCTCGCTCAGGAGGGTGGCCCCCGGGTGGCGGTGGAGATCGAGGGCGACCTGTCGGATCTGCCCGCGGCGGCCGAGGTGGCCGCGTACCGCATCGCGCAGGAAGGGCTCACCAACATCCGCAAGCACGCGGGCGCCAGTTCGGCGGTGATCTCGCTGCGGCGCGGTGAGTCACTCGTGGTCCGTGTCCAGGACGACGGAAGCGGACTGCCCTCGGGACCTCGCTCGGGGGTGGGACTGCTGTCCATGCGCGAGCGGGCCGCCGAACTGGGCGGCACCTGCGTGATCGAGTCGGCGCCCGAGGGCGGAACGGTCGTGGAGGCCGTGCTGCCGATCCCCTCGACTCCGATCGCGGCGGGCCGCGTGTAAACCTTTTCGCCTTCTCGGGGCTCTAACCAGCCGTTGAGTAATTCACCCGAGGAGATCCCCTTGAAGCACTGGGCCCTGGCCACCGGCGTCGCACTCGCCCTGACGGCCGTCGTCACCACTCCCGCCCTCGCCGAGGGCATCGAGGGCTTCGGGGCGGCGGCCGGATCCCTCGGTGAGAACAGAGGGACGGCCGGAGGCATCGGGGCGGTGACCGGCTCCACCGCGAGCACCGGGAACACCGGGAACACCGGGAACACCGACGCCGCCCGATCCACCGGGGGCACCGCGCCCAAGGCGGTCTCGAACGCGACCGCGGCCCCCGTCTCCGGCGGCGTCTACTTCCGCTACGGGGGAAGCGGAGTCGAGGTGCTGACATACCGGGGAGGCCGGAGCAGCGGCGGCCCGACCGCCGGCGCCGGCGCCTTCGCCGGCCAGTTCGCGGTCGCGCCCGACGGCCGGAGGATCGCCTGGATCGACGACAAGAACAGGTTGCGCGTCACATCGGCCAACGGACCCCGCATGGGCACGGTGATCGCCAAGAACGCCGCCTACGGCGGCCCGTGTCTCACTCCCGCCTGGTCCGCCGACGGCAAGCGGATCGCCTATCCGGTGAAGGGCACCGGCGAGGCGATGACGGTGGCCGTGATCGGCCCCGACGGCAGGGGCCGGTTCAACGCCGGGAAGACCTCGGGTCCCTGCCACCTGACCTGGTCGGCCGACGGCAGGACCCTCGCCGGGTACGCGGGCGACACGGACGGCGTCCACCTCCTGGACACCAGGCGGCGGACCTCCAGTCGCGCCCCGGGGGTCAGGCTCGCCAACCACGTGGAGAGCCTGTCACCCGACGGCCGCAGGGTGGTGGTCAACGCCATCGGCGCGAACGCCCCGGGTGGCGACGGCTCCTGGCCCCTGTCGTTCACCCCGTCGATCTACGACACCAGGACCGGCGCGAAGGCCGCCATCCCGGTCAAGGGGCGGCTGCTTGGCGCGCGCTATCTGCGCGACGGGCGTCTGGCGGTCCGCGTCAAGGGCACGTCCGTCAACACGATCGTGGTCCTCTCCCGCTCGGGCAAGGAGATCCAGCGGATGGCCGAGCCCGCCGGGGCGAAGAACCTCGGACTGCTCTGGCTCCTCGGCTGACAGGTCCCCCGCGGCGTCTGCCCCACGACGTCACGAACGACACCCGGATCTCATCGCGTCTTCGCGCCTCACAAGTCGATTAATGCGTACATGCATTAAGAAATCACATTTCCCGGAAATTTGTCACAGGAAATAAAAGCCAGGCAAAATCAGCCTCCTCTTAACTTACTCCGAAAATAAGGAAAAGAGAGCTCGGGTCCTTTGGCCCGATACGGCCGGCCTATATGTTTCCCCCTAGATCATGGCCGTGGGCGGACTCCGCCCACGGCCCGAACAAAGGGGAAAACCATGTACGGCAAGCGGCAGCTGACGGTGATCGGCCCAACGCTTCTCGCGGCACTCGCCCTCGGACCCGTCTCGTTCTCCTACGCCTCGCCCGCACCGGATCCCGAGCAGGCCGTGACGGTGAACACCGCGCAGAACGAGAGCATGACGGACCCGATCACGTCGGCGGAAACATCGGATTCCGCGGACTCGATGGATTCCGGGGAGTCCGCGGAAGACCCGAGCGACTACTGGCGGGGATACCGGAACGGTTACCGGGCCGCCGCACAGGACTGTCGCAGGAGGGGCATGCCGCGGAGCTACGCCGGGCCGCCCAGCGACTACGACAGAGGCTGGCTGGACGGCTACGACGCCGGATACGCCCGCTTCTGCTGGTCGACGAACTGAACGCCGTCACCGACGCACGGCTCTCGACCGTGATCGGGGGGCACCGCCGCGCTCAAGGCGAAGCGAGGCGAGCACGGGCGTGACGGTTCGAGTGATCCCGCGATCTCGGTGACCTTCCTCGTCCCGGTGCGCCCGAGGATCCCATTGACTCCGACGCGATCCGGACGATCCCGGGAAAGACAGGAACGGCCGGTCGCGAAACCCGGTGGAAGGCCTCGCCCGGCGGGTTCGAATGTTCATTGAATGTCGGTGGACGCCGCGGAGTCGCGAACGACCTCGCCGAAAGCCCGCCGGGCGTCGGCGAGGCCGGAGCCGGAGGAACACCGGACGGTCCACGGCGGAGGTCCGCGCTCATCCGCCGGTCACCGAGCAGGGATCACCCAAAGGGCACCTTCTGGGCAGGCCCTCATAGGATGGCCACGTGGCTCAACTCCGTATCGCCCTGGCCCAGACCAATCCCGCTGTCGGCGACCTGGCCGCCAACACCGACAAACTCGTCGAGTGGACCCGCCGCGCCGCAGACCGAGGCGCGCACCTGGTCGTCTTCACCGAGATGTTCCTGACCGGATATCCCGTCGAGGACCTCGTGTTGCGCACCTCGTTCGTGGAGGCGTCGATCGCCGCGATCGAGGGGGCCGCGCGACGACTGGCGGAGGCGGGACTCGGCGAGATCCCCGTGGTGGTCGGCTACGTGGACCGCGCGAAGCTCGCCCCGCGCGTCGGCCAGCCCAAGGGCGCCCCGCTCGACGCGGCCGCGCTGCTGCACCGGGGCCGGGTGGTCGTCAAGACCGCCAAGCACCACCTGCCGAACTACGGCGTCTTCGACGAGTACCGCTACTTCGTCCGCGGCGACCGGCTGCCGATCTTCCGGCTGCACGGTGTCGACGTGGCGATCGCGGTCTGCGAGGACCTCTGGCAGGAGGGCGGCCCCGTCGCGGTGGTGGCCGAGGCCGGAGCCGGGCTGCTGGTGGTACCGAACGCCTCCCCGTACGAGAAGGAGAAGGACGACGTACGCCTGGAGCTGGTGGCCAGGCGCGCCCGCGAGGCCGGATGCGCCCTCGCCTACGTCAACCAGGTCGGCGGCCAGGACGAGCTGGTCTTCGACGGAGACTCACTGGTCGTCTCCGCCTCCGGCGAACTGGTCGCGCGCGCGGCGCGGTTCTCCGAGGAACTGCTGATCACGGACCTGGAGTTGCCCGACGCCAGGTACGGAGGTCTCGGCACCTTCCAGATGGACGCCGAGGACGGCACCGTGATCACGGTGGATCGGCTTGAGCTGTCGGCCCGCCCCGTCGAGCCGTACCAGCCGCAGCCCCCCACGATCGCCGAGCAGCTCGACGACACCGCCGAGGTCTACTCCGCGCTCGTGCTCGCGGTCCGCGACTACGTCACCAAGAACGGCTTCCAGTCGGTGATCCTCGGCCTGTCCGGCGGCATCGACTCGGCGCTCACCGCCACGATCGCCTCCGACGCCGTCGGCCCCGACCGGGTGCACGTGGTGCTGATGCCCTCCCGCTACTCCTCCGACCACTCGGTGAGCGACGCCCAGGAGCTGGTCGACCGGCAGGGGATCAACGCCACGACCGTGCCGATCGCCGAGATCGTGAGCGGCTTCGAGAAGGAGATCGAGCTCACCGGCCTGGCCTCGGAGAACCTCCAGGCCCGGGTGCGCGGCATGATCCTGATGGGCCTGTCCAACGAGCACGGCCATCTCGTCCTCACCACCGGCAACAAGAGCGAGCTGGCCACCGGTTACTCCACCCTCTACGGCGACTCCGCGGGCGGCTTCGCCCCCATCAAGGACGTGCTCAAGACCTTCGTCTGGGAGCTGTCACGCTGGCGCAACGCCCAGGCGGGCCGGTCGGGCGAGTTCCTGCACCCCTTCACGGTGCCGCCGATTCCGGAGAGCTCGATCGAGAAGGAGCCCAGCGCGGAGCTCCGTCCCGACCAGCGCGACACCGACTCCCTGCCGGAGTACGGGATCCTGGACCGGCTGCTGGACGACTACGTCGAAAAGGACATGGGCTCCGCCGAACTCGTCGCCGCAGGGCACGACCCGGCCCTGGTCGCCAGGGTGATCCGCCTGGTCGACCTGGCCGAGTACAAGCGCCGCCAGTATCCTCCGGGTCCGAAGATCACCCCCAAGAACTTCGGCCGCGACCGCCGTCTGCCCATCACCAACCGCTGGCGCGAGCCCACCGTCTGACACCCGGCGCCCTGAGCGGCCGGTGAACGTTCCGGTCCCTCGCCGAGACGCGAGGGCGCGACGCCTCACCTTCGATCACGGAGCACCCCGAACGCGATGAAACCCCGGCGGCGGGCGCCGGGGTTTCATCGCGACACGTGACGCTGTCCGCGCGGGCCCCCGCCCTCGGACAGAGCTCTTACCGGAAAGCTGTACGAAACCCCTCAGGCGCCGAGGCCCGCCAGGAGGTGGTCGACGATCCGTTCGGCCAGGTCGGAGGACCCGGCGGCCTCGCCGCCCCCCTCGGTGCGGACGTACCACATGACGGTGCCGACCAGGTTCGCCATCGCGATGGGGACGTCGAGGTCGGCCCGCAACTCGCCGGTGGCGACGCCGCGCCGCAGCAGGGCGGCGATCGCCGCCCTGCGCGGCTCGATGGTCGCCCGGTGGATGCGTTCCACCAGGCGGGGGTGCCGTTCGGCCTCGTTCATCGCGATGTTCATCACGCAGCGGTTGCGCGCGTCGCACGCGTCGCGCAGCAGCACCCGCGCGTAGACGATGAGATCGTCTCGGACCGAGACGCCCGCGAGCGGAGGCAGCGGCGTCTTGAGGGTCGACAGCGCGTCGACGAGCAGGTCTTCCTTGTTCGACCATCGCCGGTAGATCGTGGTCTTGCCGACTCCCGCGCGGGCGGCGATCGCCTCGATCGACAACTCGGAGAGGCCGATGCTCTCCCCGACCAGGTCGAGGGTCGCGTCGATGATGGCCTTCTCCGCCCTGGCGCTGCGGGGACGGCCCGCGGGGCGGGGCGTCTGAGCTCCGGCTGCCTGAAACTCGTCGGTGGTCGTCATGACGTCTCTACACTACCGCCGGTTCCTTCTCAGGGCTGATCTCGTCGGGAACGGCGGCTCCGGAGGACTTGCCGGGCAGCCACCTGAGCACCACCAGGGCTCCGAGCAGCGCGATGACCGCGGAGACGAGGGCGGTGATGTGCATGCCCTCGATGAAGGCGAGCTTGGCCGGTTCGATGAGCGCCGCGCCTTGGGCGCCGAGGCCCTGGGCCACGCCGAGCGTGCCGGTCAGGGACTCGCCCGCGACGTGCTTGAGCTGGTCGGGCAGACCGGTCAGGGCCGGGGCGATCTGGTCGCGGTAGGTGGCCGAGAGCAGCGAGCCGAGGAGCGCGACGCCGAGCGCGCCGGCCACCTGGCGGACGGTGTTGCTCATGGCCGAGCCGACGCCGGCCTTCTCCCTGGGGAGCGCCTCCATGATCGCGGTGGTCGCCGGGGGCATGATGTTCGCCATCGCCGCCCCTTGGACGAAGAACACGATCTCCAGCAGGACGATCGGGGTGTTCTCGTCCATCAGCGCGTACGAGGCGAGCGCGCCGGCCACGACGACCATGCTGACGGTGGCGCTCAGCTTGCCGCCGAAGCGGGCGGCCATCTGCTGGCTCAGCGGGGCGAAGATCAGCTGCGCGGCGGCGAAGGGGATCATCAGGGCGCCCGCCTGCAGCGCGCTGAAGCCCAGCACGATCTGCAGGTAGAAGACCAGGAAGAACATCGCGCCCATCATCGCGAAGAACACGATGCCGATCATGCCGACCGCGGTGGCGAAGCGCGGGTCACGGAAGTAGCCGACGTCGAAGGCCGGGTGGTCGATGCGACGCTCGTACCAGACGAAGGCGGCGAGCACGAGGATGCCGAGGATCGTCGGGGCGAGCACCTCGGCGCTGGCGATCGTGGCCAGTTCCCCGCCCCGGATGATGCCGTAGGTGACGGCGACGAGGCCGACGATGGAGAGGACCACGCCGACCGGGTCGAGCCTGGAGGGCTTGGGGTCACGCGACTCGGGCACCACCAGGCTGATGAGCACCATGCTGACCAGCACGATCGGCAGGTTGATCAGGAAGACCGAGCCCCACCAGAAGTGCTCGATGAGCAGGCCACCGGTGATCGGGCCGATCGCCACGGCCAGGCCCACCCCGCCGGCCCAGATCCCGATCGCCTTGCCGCGCTCCCTCGGGGGGAAGACGTTGGAGATGATCGCCAGCGTGGCCGGCATGATCGCGGCCCCGCCGACGCCCATGAACGCGCGGGCGACGATCAGCTGCATGGGGTCCTGAGCGTAGGCGCTGGCCAGCGAGGCGAGTCCGAAGAGGACCATGCCGACCATGAGCATGCGCTTGCGTCCGGTGCGATCGCCGATCACCCCGAAGGTGAACAGCAGGCCCGCGAACACGAGCGTGTAGGAGTTGATCGCCCATTCCAGCTGGCTCTGGGTGGCGCCCAGACCTGCCACGGGGTCCGCGATCGTCTTCAGTGCGACGTTGAGGATGGTGTTGTCGATCACGACCGCGAGGAGGCTGAAGACCAGCACCCCAAGGATCTGCCACCGTCGCGGGTGGCCGAGCTGTTGTTCCACGAAAGGCCCCGTATTCGATACGCTTGAGTTTCGAAACACCACCGTAGCGCCAGATTTTACGATACGCAACCGTATCGTTTCGTATTTATCGTGAAATGTCGTGACCTGGGTCAGGCGGCCATCGGGACAGGCTCCTCGACCACGGTCGCGGTGCGCCGCCAGAACGGCAGCGCGACCAGCACCATCACCACACCGACCAGCCCGGCGGCGGCGAAGGCCCAGCCGGGGCCGGAACCGTCGATGATCACGCCCGCGATGGGCGCCGCGGCACCCCCGCCGATCAGCAGCGCCGTGCCGTGCAGGCCCATCGCCTCACCCCGGGCCCCGACGGGCACCCAGCGGCTCACGGTCTCGATCGTGGAGGAGAGCGCGGGGGCGCACAGCACCCCGGCGGGCAGCAGGGCGAGGACCAGCCAGTGCCAGTCGCCGCCGACCAGCCCGACGGGGACGGTGAGGGCGCCCATGGCACCGATCAGGACCAGTGGCGACACCCCTCGGGGCAGCATGCCGTACACGAAACCGCCGATCAGCGAGTAGGCGCACCACAGGCCGATCGCCAGCCCGATCCACGCGGTGTCACCGCCCCGCTGCATCGTCGCGACCAGGGAGAGTTCGGTGGCGGCGAGCACGAAGGTCGCCGCGGCGACCGTGCCGAGCAGACCGAGCATGCCCGGGGTAAGCCATCGGCGCCGGGGGATCCTCCCCTGCGGCCTCCGGAGCTCCTCGTCCGAGCGGACGGGCGGGTTCAGCACGATCAGCGTCGTCCCCGAGACGACCAAGCCGGCCGCGACGATGCCCATGGTGGGCACGCTGCCGAGGAGGGTCACCCCCGCGACCGCCAGGGCGGGACCTGTCATGTAGGAGATTTCAACGATCATGGAGTCGAGGGAGAAGCCCATCCTGCGCTGGTCGACCGGGACCAGCGCCGCGAGACACTGCCTGATCACGCTGAACACCGGGAGGCTGAGCAGGCCCGCGGGCACCGCGGCCGCGAGCAGCAGGGGGAACGGCATCGCCCACGCGGTGGACCAGAAGGCGAGCTGGGCGAGTGTGGTGACCACCAGCACCGGGCGCAGACCATGACTGTCGACGAACCTTCCGGCCAGCGGAGAGCCGACCGCCATCCCCACCGTGCTCGCCATCGTCACCAGACCCGCCGCGGCGAACCCGAGGCCGAGCCCGCTGGGATCGACGACGTGCATCGTGAGCGTGATGGCGATCGCGGTCGAGGGGATGCGGGCGACCATCCCGACCAGCAGCAACGACCGCACGCCCGGAATCGCCAGCAGGCGGCGGTAAGGTTCTAAAGCCATTGTGATTACTTACCTCCGCGAGCATTGTGCCGCACACCCCCGACGCTTCCGCCACTGGATTACCGCACCCTCGAAGGGCACCACACATCACCCCGCCCTTCCTCACGTACGCCGCGCACCACCCGACAACCCCATGAACACACCATCTGTCACGACAAATAACAATCCGTCATGGGATCAAGCGTACGAACGTGTCGTACTCCCCCCATATCTCTCCGGATTACCAGACCGATCGGGGCTGTTGCACCTGTCGTACGCGTGCAATCATCGGAACCGTCCGGGGACGCCACAGGGGCGCCTCGAGACTTCATTGGAGGGTCCCATGTCCTCTTCCGTCCCCAACCGGCCGACCTCCCTCTACGGCGGCCAGGCTGGACGAAGGATCACCGTGCGCGACGTCGCCGCCGCCAAGGAGCGCGGCGAGCGATGGCCGATGGTCACCGCGTACGACGCCATGACCGCCAGGGTCTTCGACGAGGCCGGCATCCCCGTGCTGCTCGTCGGTGACTCGGCCGCCATGGTCGTGTACGGGTACGACTCGACGCTGCCCGTCTCGGTGGACGATCTCATGCCCCTGACGGCGGCCGTGGTCCGCGGCTCCTCCCGGGCGATGGTCGTGGCCGACCTGCCGTTCGGCTCCTACCAGTCCTCTCCTCAGCAGGCCCTGGAGACGGCCGCCCGCTTCATGAAGGAGGCGGGAGCCCACGCCGTCAAGCTTGAGGGCGGGCGGCGGGTGCTCCCCCAGGTCGAGGCCCTGGTCTCGGCCGGCATCCCGGTGATGGCCCACCTGGGTCTGACCCCCCAGTCGGTGAACGCCCTCGGCGGTTACCGCGTACAGGGCCGCGGCCAGTCGGGCGACGAACTGATGGCCGACGCCAAGGACCTGGAGTACGCCGGCGCGTTCTCCGTGGTCCTGGAATGTGTGCCCGCGGACCTGGCCGAGCGGGTCACCGCGTCCCTGTCGATCCCCACGATCGGCATCGGCGCCGGACCCGGCACCGACGCGCAGGTCCTCGTCTGGCAGGACCTGATGGGCCTGACCGCGAGCCCCGCCAAGTTCGTCAAGAAGTACTTCGACCTCGCCCACGAGATGGACAGGGCCGTGCGCAGCTTCGCCGACGAGGTGTCGACCGGCGCCTTCCCCACCGCCGAGCACAGCTACCGCTGACGTCCCCGGGCCCCGCGGCCCGGTGACCGTGTCATCGGGGTCACCCGGGGTCACCCGGGGTCACCGAGCCGCCTCGGCCGTCCCGAGGCGGCTCCTCCGCGTGGTCCACGCGCCGCGTCCGGTGAGTGCGGACGAACGCCTCCCGGCCGAGGTCGGCAGATCCCCGCCGAAGACACCGAAGACACCGAAGACACCACGGTCGGTCGGACGACGAGCCGGACCTCACCGGGAGGCGTTCACCTCCGTCCTCACTGTCAGAACTGTCAGAACTGTCAGACGAGCGTGGCGGGATCGGTGTTGGCGCCGCACACGACGACGGCCACCCGCTCGCCGGGGGCCGGGGTGTAGACGCCGGACAGCAGGGCCGCGTACGCCGCGGCCCCCGCGTGCTCGGCGGCGATCCTGTGGCTCCGCCACAGCTCGCGCCGCGCCTCGACGATGGCCTCGTCGGAGACGAGAAGGCTCCGTACCCCCGCCGCGCTCGTGATCTCGTAGGCGATCTCGCCCGCCCGGCTCGCGCCCAGGGCGTCGGCCCCCACCCCGGAGATCTCGACGCCGACCGGCCCGCCCGCCTCCAGCGCCCGGTGCAGGGTCGGGATGAGCTCGGGCTCGACGGTGATCACGCGGGCGCGGCCACCGAGTGCGACGGTGATCCCGGCGACGAGCCCACCGCCGCCGACCGCGACGATCACCGTGTCGACTCCCCCGGTCTGCTCCAGGACCTCCAGGCCCACCGTGCCCTGTCCCGCGACCACCTCGGCCTGGTCGTAGGCGTGGATGTCCAGGGCACCTGTCTCGGCCGCGCGCTTGACCGACGCCTCGTACGCCTCGGCGTAGACATCGCCGATCTGGGTCACCCTCGCGCCGAGCGCGCGCAGCCCGGCGACCTTCACCGGGCTGGAGACCGTCGGCACGAACACCTCCGCCCGGACGCCGAGGCTGCGTGCCACGTACGCCACCGCCAGACCGTGGTTGCCCCCGCTCGCCGCGATCAGTCCGGCCTCGGGGATCCCTCCGCAGGCCAGAGCGCGGTTGAAGCCTCCCCGCGCCTTGAACGACCCCGAATGCTGCAGCCCTTCCAGCTTCAGGAACAACCCCGGTGACACCTCGACCACCGGCGTGCGCAGGACATGTCCCGCGATGCGCTCGGCGGCCCGTTCCACATCCCCGATGGACACCCTCATACGTGCTCCCTCCCCGGAAACGATCAGGAAGCGGCCCCGTGCCGCGGTGCGGGAGTCACCGATGATCGGGTTTCCCACCGCCTCAGGCAAGAGCCTGCTCGAAGTCGGCCCACAGGTCCTCGACGTGCTCGATGCCGACCGCCACCCGCACGGTACCCTCTCCGATCCCGTGCCGGGCGAGCTCCTCGGCCGTGAGGGAGAGGTGGGAGGTCGTCGCGGGATGCAGGATGAGCGTCTCGACGCCGCCGAGGGACGGGGCGAGCAGGGCCAGCTTCACCGAGCTCATGAACCGCTCCCCCGCATCCCGCCCGCCGACCAGGTCGAAGGAGAAGACTCCCCCGAAGTCGGGCAGGAGCTTGGCCGCCAGCTCGTGGGAGGGGTGGGAGGGCAGTCCCGGCCAGTGCACGACGGAGACGGCGGGGTGGGCGTTCAGGCGGGTGGCCAGCTCGCGGGCGTTGGAGCAGTGGCGCTCCATCCGCAGCGGCAGTGTCTGGATGCCGCGCAGGGTGAGCCAGGCGGCGAACGGGTCCGCGCTGGCGCCCAGCTTGACGTTGAAGGCCCACACCTTGCGGTACAGCTCGTCGGAGGCGAAGACGGCGATCCCGCCGACCACGTCGGTGTGGCCGCTCAGGTACTTGGTGGTGGAGTGCACCACGATGTCGGCGCCGTGCTCGATCGGCCTGCACAGGATCGGGGAGGCGAAGGTGTTGTCGACCACGGAGATCAGCCCGGCCTCGCGGGCCACGGCGCACATGCCCGGCAGGTCGGCGACCTGGGTCACCGGGTTGGCGATGGTCTCCAGATAGACGAGCTTGGTCTCGGGTCTCACGGCCGCGCGCAGCGCCGCCGGGTCGTCCTCGGGCACGTAGGAGACCTCGATCTGGAACCGCCCCACCAGATCGTTGATCATCCCGGCGGTGCCGCCGTAGAGGGCCTTCTGCGCGATCAGGTGGTCGCCGGGCTTCAGCAACCCGAGCAGTACGGAGTTGATGGCGCCCATGCCGGATCCGGTGGCCACGGCGCCGACGCCGCCCTCCAGTCCGGCGACGGCCTCCTCAAGGGAGCGGACCGTCGGATTCGACAGCCGCCCGTAGACGAAGGCTCCGTCCGGGCGGCCCATCCCGTCGGCGAAAACTGCCGGATCGTCGAAGACGAACCCGGAGGTCTGGTAGAGCGGCACCGCGATGGGACGGCTGCCGTTCAGTGAAGGCTGGGGCAGGTGGACGGTACGGGTCTCCGGACGAAAACCAGTCATGCGCCTCTCCGGACGAGAATCAGTCATGTGTCAAGAATGTCCGGCCAACGAGCTACTTGTCAGATCCAATCAGGCAAGATTGGCCCGGTTTGAGGGTCGAATTTCGGCAAACGGCCACCGGACGAAGCCCATGCACCCCGCCCCGTCCCCGGCTCCCGCGACCATGAGCGACCGTCAGATGTCGGTGATGCGCAGACCCGCGTGAGCCTTGTAGCGGCGGTTGATCGAGATGAGGTTCGCGGTCAGCGCCTCGACCTGGTGGGCGTTGCGCAGACGGCCCGCGTACACACCGCGCACCCCGGGGATCCGGCCCGCCAGCGCCTGGACGGTGTCGGTGGCCTCGCGGTCGTCACCCACCACGAGCACGTCCAGGGTGATCTCCTCGACCTCGGGGTCCAGCAGCAGGACCGCCGAGACGTGGTGGAAGGCGGCGACCACGCGGCTGTCGGGCAGGACGGCCGCGGCCTGCTGGGCGGCGCTGCCCTCCTCGACCGGGAGCATGTACGCCCCCTGCTTGTCGAAGCCGAGCGGGTTGACGCAGTCGATGACGATCTTCCCTGCCAGTTCGGAGCGGAGGGACTCCAGCGTGGCACGGTGCCCGTCCCAGGGAGTGGCCACGATCACCACGTCGGCCTCCGCCGCCACGGCCGGGTTGTCCGCGCCACGCACCGAGCCACGCACAGAGCCACGCACAGAGCCGCCGATGCTCTCCGCCACCGCCTGAGCCCGTTCCGCGCTCCGCGAGCCGATCAGCACGGTGTGCCCGGCGAGGGCGAACCGCCGGGCCAGGCCCTTGCCCTGGTCACCGGTTCCGCCCAGGATCCCGATCGAAATCCCGCTCACGTCCGGAATATCAATGCTCACTCAGCGCTCCTCATCGTCCCCCGGCCGCTCAGGACCGGACTCCAGCGACCATATCGCCTGCCCCGATCTTCTCAGGGGCGCGTTTCCAGGATCGGCGCGGGGTCTGTGGGGCACGATGGTGCGATGGACGCCGGGTCGGTGACACTGCTGCGCGAAATCCTCGCCTCGACCGGCTGGGTCGAGCGGACCCGCGAGCTGGGCCTCGCCCTTCGCGCGACGCGCTCCCCCGGCGGGCTGCTGGTGGTCGGTACACCCCAGGAGGAGCCCTGGCACCTGACCGCGCACCTGAGTGACGAGGCGAGGTTCTCCGGACTGCCCCAGCTCGCCCCGACACTGGTCCGCTGGGCGCCCGCCCCCGAAGCGCCCGCGCACCTGCGGGTCGGTCTGGAGCGGATCGAGCGGGCGGGGCGGGGCGAGACGCTGTTCGTGGTGACCGAGGAACGCGCCCCCGAGGCGCTGCTGGAACGGGTGAGCGACGCCCGCAGGACCGGCACGACGATCCTCGCCCTGGACGGCGGCGACCCGGATCTGGCGGGTCTGGCCCACGACGCGCTGACGGTTCCCGAGCGGGCGCCGTTCTCCTTCGACGGGGCCCAGCACCTGGTGAGCATGGCCGCGGGCGAGGTCGGGCGCCGTCCCGGCCTGCGCGACCGCCTGGCGAGGTTACTGGAGCGGATCAGCGGTCCTCAGGTCGCCGACTAGGTCCGCGGCTCGGCGCACCGCGACGGCCACGAGACGGCCCCGCGACGACCACGGTCCGCATCGGCCGGCGGCCTCAGTCGTCCCCGTCCCCGTCCCAGGCGCGGTCGCCCTCCTTCCACTCGTCGTTCCTGTCGGCCGCGGTCTTCAGCGCGGCGCCTGCGGCCTCGCGTGTCGGGTACGGCCCCATCCTGTCCTTGTTCGGGCATCCCTCGTCGGGTTCGACGGCCATGTGCCTCAGGCAGAACCACCATTGATCACTCATGCGGCAATACTGCCCAGTGAGAAGCACAACTAGACTGGGGGACCATGACGACACTGCTCCAGCCCGGGCGGATCTCCCCTATCCGCAAGGTGCCCTCTCACATCCGGCGGCCGGAGTACGTCGGGAAGAAAACCCCGAAGACCGGCGAGCCCGACGTCAAGACCCCCGAGATCATCGAGCGGATGCGGGTCGCGGGCAAGCTGGCGGCCCAGGCGCTCGAAGAGGTCGGCAGGCACGTGGCGCCCGGCGTCACCACCGACGAGCTCGACCGGATCGGTCACGAGTTCCTCTGCGACCGCGGCGCCTATCCCAGCACCCTCGGCTACCGGGGATATCCCAAGTCGCTGTGCACCTCGATCAACGAGGTGATCTGCCACGGCATCCCCGACGACACCGTGCTGCGCGACGGCGACATCGTCAACGTCGACATCACCGCCTTCATCGACGGCGTGCACGGCGACACCGACGCCACCTTCCTCGTCGGCGACGTGGACGAGGAGTCGCGCCTGCTCGTCGAGCGCACCCGCGAGGCCACCAACCGGGCCATCAAGGCCATCGCCCCCGGCCGTCAGCTCAACGTGGCCGGTCGCGTGATCGAGGCCTACGCCAAGCGGTTCGGCTACGGCGTGGTCCGCGACTTCACCGGGCACGGCATCGGCACCACGTTCCACTCGGGCCTGATCGTCCCCCACTACGACGACCCGTCACTCGCGGTCACGCTGGAGCCGGGCATGACGTTCACGATCGAGCCCATGCTCACGCTCGGCACCATCGACTACGAGATCTGGCCCGACGGCTGGACCGCCGTCACCAAGGACCGCATGCGGACCGCCCAGTTCGAGCACACCATCCTGGTGACCGAGACCGGCCATGAGATCCTGACACTCCCCTGAGGCTCGGCCCGCTCCACGACCGCGTCTCAGGCTTGAAGGCCCCTGGGAGCCTCCGGCCTGGAGCGACGCCCCCTGGGGCGGCGCCTCCGTCGGGGATCCGCCCGCTCGGTGTCCCGGTCAGTCCTGGCGGGGCACCACTCCGGTGACGGTGGTCCCCTCGCCGGGAACGCCGTTGACACCGAGCGTGCCGCCTAACTGCTCGAAACGGGTGCGCATCGCGGTGATGCCCCGGCCCCCGGCCTCTCCGAAGAAGCCGACACCGTTGTCACTCACCGTCATGCGCAGGCCGCCGCGCCCGGAGGTGACGGCGACGGAGACGACGCGGGCCCGGCTGTGCCGCTCGGCGTTGGCCAGTGCCTCCCCAAGCGCGGCCAGTACGGCTCTCGCGACCCCGGGCGGAACGCCCTGGGCGGGCAGCGCCCAGATCTCGACGGCGATCCCGGTGCGCTCGGCCCACTCTGTGAGTTGCTCTTCGAGCGCTTGGGCGAGGCTTCGGCTTCGGCCCTCGCGTACGCGCACTTCCTCGGACACTGCTCAACCTTCCTGATGCACATTGCAGCCCCCGGCCCCCCGACCGGATATGTGGATGGGCGTGGCGCGCGATGACGAAGCGCCGCACCCGCTGCGGTGAGCACGAGCCCCCTGAAAACACAGGCTACCGGGAGGTGTCCTTAAGGGGGCTCGAAGATAGAAGGCCGTAGCTGTCCGGCTACTCCGCGCCGTCTCGCCTGTTGAGTTTGGCCAGGTAGTCATTGTACGCGTCGAGCTGGGCATCGCCACTGCCACCGTCTCTGGCCGCGACGGCGTCGGCACGGCGGTCGGCGCGCCGGGCCCCGCGATCGTCGTGGCGCCACCACTGGTAGGCGAGCGCGATGAGCACGATGAGGGTCGGGATCTCGCCGAACGCCCAGGCGATGGCGCCGCCGGTCTGCTGGTCCTCGATCGCGGACGCGCCCCAGGTCCGGCCGAGCTGGTCGTACCAGTCGGAGGCGAGCACGGTGCTCATGCTCATCAGCGCGATGCCGAAGAACGCGTGGAACGGCATGGTCACGAACAGCAGGATGAGCCGGGCCACGTGCGGCAGCCGGTAGGGGGCCGGATCGACACCGATGATCACCCAGAAGAACAGGGTCCCGCTGAGCAGGAAGTGCACCGTCATCACGATGTGACCGAGGTGCTCCTCCATCGCGGCGGCGAACAGCGGTGTGAAGTACAGCGCGTAGGTGGAGACGATGAAGATCGCGGTGGCGATCGCCGGATGGGCGATGAAGCGGACGAACCTGCTGTGCAGAATCGTCGTCAGCCACTCCCGCGGCCCCCGGTCGCCCCTGCGGGCGGCGGGCTTGAGCGCGCGCAGGGCGAGGGTGACGGGCGCACCGAGCACGAGGAAGATCGGCACCAGCATGGAGAGCGTCATGTGCTCGGCCATGTGCGCGCTGAACAGCACCTTGGCGTAGCGGGCGACACCGCTCTGGGTGGCGATCAGCAGGATCAGCACACCGGTGAACCAGGCGGCCGTACGCCCCTTGGACCAGGCGTCACCGCGCCGGGTGAGCCGTACGACACCGGCGAGGTAGAGACCGGCGAGCAGGGCGATGATCGTGCCGGAGAACAGGTCGAACCACCACAGCGAGGCCAGGTTGGCGAGCGAGATCTCCGGCGGCATGGTGTAGCCGAGCACCTCGAAGGCCCTGTCGACGGGCAGGATCGCCGGGGGCGGTGCGGTGCGGGACAGCGCGACGGCGAGGCCGACGGCCGCGAACATGACGACGATCTCGCCTCCGGCGAAGCGGAGGAACGTGCCGGATCCGCCCGCCGCGAGCAACGGCAGGGTCCGGGTGCGGTGCCACCAGCCGACGGCGCCGAGCAGTGCGAACGCGGCCGTCTTGGCGAGCAGCAGCAGACCGTAGGCGGAGGTGAACAGCTCGGAGATCGCGCTGAGCCTGGCCAGGACGCTGAACAGGCCGGACAGTCCCACCCCGACGAAGCACCACAGCGCGAGGGACGAGAAGCGTGCGGCGGCGATCTCCAGGTGCGGCTGACGGCGCAGCGCGTGCGCGCAGAGCACGCCGAGGCCGCCCACCCAGAGGGCGAGGACGACCAGGTGGACTGCGACGCCGGTGGTGGCCAGATCGTGGTTGGGCGAGGAGGCGGAGTGGCCGGTCAGGGCGGGCGGGAGCATGGTGGCCAGGGCGAGGACCAGCAGGCCGCCGGCCGCGCCGGCGGTGATCGCCCCACGGGCGAAGAGCGCGATCGCGACCGAGAACAGCACGACCAGGGTGAGCGCGATGCCCTGGGAGACCTGGCTGGCGAAGCTGGAGAGCTCGTCGCCGCCGAGCACGTCGGCCACCGGCAGCCCGAGCGCCTCCGAGAGGCTGAACACCATCGTGGCCGCGGCGGCCCCGGCCCAGACGAGGGCGATCCAGGAGGCGGCCTTGACGTAGCCGAGGGCGGGTTTGCCCAGCAGGCCCTTGTCGTTGGGAAGCAGGAACGCGGCGGCCAGGAGCGTGCCGACGGTGAGCACGCCCGCCGCGTCCATCGTCAGCTTCGCCAGCGGCAGGCCCCAGCGGGTGAAGGAACCCTGGTCGGGCAGGCCGGGAATGATGCGCGGGCTCGCGGCACCTCCCGCGATCATGGCGATCACCAGGGCGGCGACGGCCGCCGCCGCGCCCGCCAGGGCGAGCTTCACGACCCGGCCGTTCGCCGGCGCCTCGGCCTGTGCCGCCTGCGCGGCCCGCGCGGTTTTGCTCATGTCTTCTTCCTGCCGCGCATGCTGAGGAACAGGCCGATGCCGATGCCGGTCAGGCCTCCGACGACGATCCACATCCAGCCGGGGACGCCTCCCGAGGAGCCGGGTTCCTCGGACTGCCCGGCTGCGGCGGCCGGGCTGAGCGTGGCGACCGGCGTGCTCTCGGCGACCGTGCTCTCCGCGCTCTCCGCGGGTTCCGGGCTCGCCGAGGACGGCGACGGGGACGGCTCCGCGGAACCGAGCAGGGTGAAGGGGATCTCCCCCTCGATCGGGTGGCCGTCGGAGGACACGACGCGGTAGGCGATGACGTACGCGCCGGGAGGTAGATCCCCCTTGACCTTCTGGGTCACCACGGGGCCGTCGGCGACGGGCTTGCCGTCCTGGTACGTCTCGTCGCCGGAGCGCACGACGACGTTCGGGAAGCGCACCGAGGCACTGAACGTCAGCTTCACCTCCTCCAGGCTCTCGACCTTCGCGCCCTTGGCCGGATCACTGCTCTTGAGCCGGTCATGGGCGAGGGCGGGCGAGGCGAAGGCCGTGCCGAGAACGAGGGCGGCGAGAAGCGCGAGGGCGACCGCGACAGGGGAAGTCTTCATGGCAACCACAAGGCTACCGACGAGACCGCGCGGTCTCGACCCCCCTGTCCGATCCGCGACCGCGCGGGTCGCCCTCACCGTCTCGATCTACAGGCCGACGCGGGCTACAGGCCGACGCAGGCCATCGCCCGCTTGTAGGCGTCGATGCTCCGGTCGGGCTCGTCGATCCGCTCCAGGACGCGGGCCGCGGTCAGCCAGGCATGGGCGGTGAAGCGGGTCTCCGGCACCTGCTCCAGGCACTCGGCCCCGGCGGACAGCTCCCGCGACGCCTCGGCCTGCATGCCCAGCGCCGCGAGGGTCTCGCCGTGCAGCAGGCGCGCCTCCGCCTGCAGGGCCTTGGGCATGCCGTCGAGCAGGTCGCAGACGAAGTTCATGTGCTTCTCCGCCCGGTCGGGGCGGGCGAGCAGCAGCTCCACCCGGACGAGGTTCATCGCGCAGCGCATCTTGGTGATCGAGCTGGCGGAGCTCTCCGCGAGCTCCTTCTCCACCTTGAGCAGCACGTCACGCCAACTCTCGGCTTCCATGGGCCGGGCGATCAGCATGACCTGGGCGTAGTCGTTGCGCAGCCGCGACAGCCGCCACGGGTCGCCGTACTCGGACTGGATGGCCAGGGCGCGCTCGGCGTGCGTGACCGCCTCGTCGGTGTGACCGGTCTCGACGGCGGCGATCGCGGCGCCCCAGTGCGCCAGGGTGAGCGCCATCGGGGTGCCGAGGAGCTCGGCGGCGGCGACCAGCTCGGCGGCGAACTGGCGGGCCCGCAGCAGGTCACCCCGCTCCACGTACGCGGCGAAGAGCTGGCTGCCCAGCCTCATGAGGCCGTCGTTCCAGGCGGGCCTGACCGCGCCGGTGAGGATCCGCTCGGGGACCGCCATCGCCTGGGTGAGGTCACCGATCTCGCGGTAACAACGCGAGAGCGCGACGGCGACCGCGATGTGACGCTCGGGGCTCATGACCGTCGTGTCGCTCTCGTGCAGCCCGCCGAAGAGCACGATCGCCTGCTCCAGGTCGCCGCAGGCCTCGGTCGCGAGGGCGAGGCCGTACTCGACGTCCTGCCGTAGCTGGGGCAGGCCGGCCAGGCCGCTGTCGGCGAGAAGCTCGGCGTAGCGGTTACGGGCTTCGACGACCTCGCCGTTGTCCAGAGCCATCTGCGCGTAGCTCAGCGCGAGCTCGATCTCCTGCATCTGCTCGGCGGTGACGCCGTTGATCAGATATGTCAGGGAACAGTCGAGTTTTTCCGCGAGAAGCTCCAGCACAGCGGGGGTCGGAGTACGCTTGCCACTCTCGATGAGAGAGACGTAACTGTCCGACAGCTCTGGATGAGCGAGCTGCGCCTGAGAAAGACCCCGTTGCCGACGGGCGGTTTTGATGCGCTGCCCCACCAAGTCTTGACCGGTCACGTTACCCCTTGAAAGATATTGTCTGAGCAGCAGAACCTACGACAGGAGTCTCCCCGTGCGCCGACGTCTTGCCTTGTCTGCCCTCGCCATGCTGTTTACGGCTACTTTTGCCGTCACTGGCAATGCTACGACCGCGAGTGCTGATTCGTCTGCCCCCCCGAAGAACACCGGCAAGTATTCTTCGCAGACGGTCAACGCCCAGGCCTACCTGGGCTGGGACTACCCGGGCTGAGCTACGACTCAGCCCGGCCGAAGGAGATCCAGAAACGAAACGAGCTCCGCCCTCCGTGGAGAGCTTTCAGCCAGCGAGCCGCTCCACCCGGCGGAACCGGCGCGCTTGCGCCGATGTGAGCGCGCAGGTTTCCCTCGCGCACGCTTCAGCAAGACGGAATCATTGAACACCGGGGCGTCCGCGCCCCCGGATGGTTGGCGCCACCGATCGCGGCCGAGCCGGGATCCGAACCCCTTCCGTGATGATCGTTGTTCCTCACGGAGGATCCCGGCCGGAAGAGCACACGTGTGTGATCCACTTTGCACACGTTCCGCTTCGTCGCAGGTCACGGCTCGTGGGCCGCATGACCCAGGTCGAGGGTGCCGCCGACGGCCACTCGACCTCTCGTAGGCGTCATCCGTTCCGCTCGCTTTTCGTCGCCGACCGGTCCGCAGGCCGGTCGGCTCACGAACCCCTGTCGCCGGGCACCCCCTCGGCACCTTCACGTTTGGAATCAGTCGTCACCCTGAAAATATATTGAAACAATCCACCATCAAGTCAATGTCCTAAAGCGGTCAGCCGAAGCCCGGGAAGACGGACGGCCATTTCGCGGCGGACACAAAGAAAGCCCCGAACTGTTTCGGCTCACGGAAAACCAGGAATGCGCACGCCCCACAGGAAAGTAAACGAGCATGATCCGCCCACGGGAAAGCCTCGGGGAAAGCAGCGAGCGCGGGCGGCTCGCCCCCACTTCGACCTCTCTTGAGTTCGGCCTCTCGCCCCAGCCGGCGCACACGGCACGTGCCCGCGAGCGTCTCTAGGTGATCTCTAGAATCACCTGCGACAGTGAAACGGCGAGAATCCCAGAATGATCCGGCGAAGTCCGGTGGCGGGAGTTCGCCTCTTCGGGCCCGGCCCGAGAAGGCTTTGCCGAGCACCCCTGCCACCGCCGGCCCGGACGACGAACGCGAGGGGCACATGACCCACTCCTTACCGGTCCCACCCTCCGGGGGAGAGCGATCCCAGGTCCGACAAGACGCCGAAACCCTGTGCTCATCCGCGAAACGGTCAATAGATGTGTTTCTTCCTGAACCAGGAAGAAACACTACGTTTCTCCAGATTTTCGATTCCCCCAGCATCCCGCCGGGGGTGCGGACGAGGATCGTGGTCGATTCGCCGTACGAAACAGCCGGTTTCCCCGCGTCCGTGGAGCTGAGGGTCGACCCGCTGATCTCTGAGAGATTCATGGTGATCGACGATCACATCGCCTTGACGGGCCACACGTCCCGGATGGCCGTGGTGCGTACCCCCGCGCTGCTCTCGTTGCTGGGAGACCTGTTCGAGCACGTCTGGTCACGCGCCGAACAGCGTCCGCGGGAGTGGAAGGCGCCGTTCTCACTCACGGAGCAGGAGAAGACCATCTTGCGAATGGCCGCGGAGGGCATGACGGACGAGGTGATCGGCCGCCGGCTCGGGCTGACCTCCCGCACCGTGCGCCGCCATATGGCCAACGCGATGGGGCGGATCGGGGCGCACAGCAGACTCCAGGCGGGGATCCGCATCGCCAAAGCGGGAATCGTCTAGGTTCTGCTTCCCGGTCTTCCGGTAACGGGTATGTGCCCGGAAGGCGCCCGTCGTGGTTTCCGGAGCGCGGCATCTCATCGTCGGTGAAGACGAGCGCGGCGGTCAGGTTCGTGTCGAATCCGGTCCGGCATGTCTCGCCGACCACCGCGAGAGTCCTGGAGAATCCCTCCGGCCTCGGTGGATCACGCGTTCTCAGGACTCTCCCAGAATGGCCCGAATGGTTTCGGCCGGCGTTCTGGCCACGACCACCCGGAATCGCTCTCGCGGACACTCCCGGGGACACGCGGAGACCATCGCCCGACTTGATTCATGTCCGGTTCCCGGACGTCCCACCTCGAATACAAAATGTGATCGGGTGCGTGCGAGAAGTGATCGAAATCATGTCGTCCGCGTTCTTACGGCATCCGGGCGGAGGATGACGCGACCTCTACTTCGACGCGAACCCATCGGCTGGACCTGGCTTCCGCGAATTCGCTACGCCATGCTTGACCGCATGTGGGAATCCGAATGGGCAGGACCGACGAAATCGTGAGGATGGATGACGGCCCCCGGCCGGGGGATTTCCACATCGGCGTGCTGGGCTCGGTGGTCGTCCGTAGACTCACCGACGAACTTGAGCTGGGAGAGCCCCGGCAGCAGGCGATTCTCTGCGTCCTGGCCGCCAATACCGGACGGGCGGTTACGAAAGACCAGTTGATCGACGGCGTGTGGGGGGCGGATCCGCCGAAGACCGCGGAGCAGAGCGTTTACACGTACGTGTCCAAACTGCGGCGAACACTGGAGCCGGACCGCGATTCACGAAGACCTTCGAGGCTGCTCGCCTCCACCTCGGGCGGATACGCTCTGCGGCTCGAACCCGGGCAGGTGGACGCCGAAGTGTTCAAAGAACACCTCGGCCAGGCCCGGAGATCATACGCCGAAGGCTCCCACGAGACGGCCCTGCGGTTCCTGAGGGACGCGCTGAAACTGTGGCGGGGGCCGTGTCTGAGCGGAATCCCCGGCCCGTTCGCCGAGTTCGAGCGGCACAGACTGGGAGAACTGCACCTGGTGGCGCTGGAACTGCACGCGGAGCTGCTGCTCCTGCTCGGACACCCGCAGGACGCCGCCACCCGGCTTGTCACCCTGACCGCGGAGCACCCGTTGCGCGAGCGGCTCCGAGAGCTGCACATGGCCGCGCTCTACCACTGCGGCCGGCAGGCGGAGGCGTTGAAGATCTACCGGGAGACCCGGCGCCTGCTCTCGGAGGAGCTGGGCGTCGAGCCGCACGAGAGTCTCCGCAGGTGCCACGAGCTGATCCTGCGCGCCGCCCCTCTGTCCGACCTGCCCTTGCCGGTGGCCTCCCTCACCCCGAAGCCGACGCACACCCGGCCCTCCGGGAACCGTACGGCGGCGGAGAGGACGACGGTCCGGCAGTTGCCACGTGATCCCGTGGATTTCGTCGGGCGCGCGGAGGAGCTCGTGCGATTGAGAGCACTGCTCTCCCCCTGGGACGGCTCCCCGCCGCACCATGTCGTCGCGATCACCGGAGCACCGGGATCCGGTAAGTCCACTCTGGCCATCCGGGCCGCGCACCTGGCCCGCGACCGTTTTCCCGACGGGCAGCTGTACGTGAACCTGCGCGGGGCCACACCCGGCATGAAACGGCTCGAACCGATCGAGGTGATCACCAGGTTCCTGCGCGACCTCGGTGTGCCTCCGCACGCCATCCCCACCGACGTCGAGGAGGCTGCGGCACACTGGCGCGGCGAGCTCGACGGGCGCCAGACGCTCATCGTGCTCGACGACGCCGCCGACCTGCCCCAGATCCGCCCGCTGCTGTCGGTGTCGAGGGGAAACGCGATCCTGACGACCAGCCGGGAGAGCTTCACCCTGCTCGACGACTGCGCCCGCGTACCGATCTCCGGGATGCGACGAACCGAGTCCTCGGCGATGCTCGCGAAACTGATCGGAGCCGAACGGGTCGCCCAAGACGCCCAGGCCACAAAGCGCCTGATCGATCTCTGCGCGGGCATGCCGCTCGCCGTCGGCATCGCCGGAGCCCGGCTGGCGAACCGGCCACGCTGGAAGGTGGCCGACCTGGTGGACCGGCTGAACGACGAGCACGGCCGGCTGAGGGAACTGGCGGCGGGCGACATCGCGGTACGGACCAGCCTGGCCGTCAGCTACGACACGCTCGCCGGCAGCGACCAGCTCCTCGACCGGATGGCCGCCCGCGCGCTGCGCGCCCTCGGCGTGCTGCAGACGGCCGACGTGACGGCGCACATCGTCGGCGCCCTGCTGGACGTCTCGGTGGAGACGGCGGCGCACGCCATGGAACGGCTCGTCGACGCGCACCTCGCGGAGATGGACGAGCCGGGAAGATACCGGCTGCACGACCTGGTGCGGCTGTTCGCCAAGGAGCAGGCCGCGAGCGAGGAGCCGGAAGCCGACCGCGACGCCATGCTGGACCGGGCGTTGAGCTCGTACGTCGGAACCACCCGCCTGGCCATAAAGGTGGGCCGCTACCCGCGCCCGGCGCAGACGGACGTCGACCTCAGCGCCGCACCCCTCCCACTGACCTCGTGCGAGGAGGCCCGCGACTGGCTGCACCGGGAGCAGGCCAACCTTCTGTCCGCCGCCTCCCAGGCGATGTCCGCCTCCCGGGAGCGAACCGCCCGGCTCGGGGTGGCCCTGGTCTTCGCGCTGTTCTGGCACCTCCACCACACCGGTCTCCACGGCCGGCTCCTCACGATCAGCTCGCAGCCTCTCGCGATCGGCCGGCGGCTGGACGATCACAGCATCGAGGCGTACGCGCACGGCTTCGCGGGTGTCGCGCTGAACATGGCCAACCGCCCGGCGGAGGCCGTGCACCACCTCCGGCAGCAGCTGATCCTGTACCGCCGGCTCTCCGACGCGCACGGGGAGCAGAGAGCACTGGGCAATCTCGCCATGAACTACCTCGAACTGGACCGCTACGAGGAGACCATCGACTGTGCCCGGAAACAACGGGAGATCGCGAACGCGATCGAGCACAGGTCGGGCGAGCACTACGCGCTCACCATGCTCGGAGCGGGATACAACGGCCTGCGCCGGTTCGAGCAGGCGCTGGAGGTGCTGGGCGAAGCCCTGACCATGTGCCGCAGGGACGGCAACCGGTATCAGGAGGCGGCCGTGCACAGCAGGATCGGCGAGACCCATCTCAGCAGGGGGGACGCCGTGTCGGCCAAGGCCTCCTTCGAGGCCGCTCTCGGCTGCGCGCGCGCCGAGCGGCTGAGCGTCGCCGAACCGTACCTGCTGCTCGGTCTGGCCCGCTCCCACCGGCTCCTCGGCGACACGGAACAGGCCTCGGCCTACCTCTCGCGCTCCCTCGCGACGGCCAGGGAGAGGGGGAACGCGGAGGTGGAGGAGCAGGCGTTGACGGAGGAGGCTGTCCTGGTCCGGGAAGAGCCGATCACGCCCCTGGGCTAGGCGTCTGTCCCGGCCAGGGCGGTGACACGGCGACGGGTGCACCCGTGGGCGGTTCCGGGAGCTTCGCGGGCCGCTCGACGGCAGGAGCCGTGGCCGGTCGGCGCCCGGCTGCCGGACACAACCGCAAGAGTCGCCAACGGCCGCCCCCCGCGTTCCGTCGTGCCTGCCATGTCCTCCCCCCTACCCGGCTGATGTACTGCTGACATGAGTGGCATCGAAACGCGGCAGCATCGCGGCGTCGGCGAGAGCGTCCTGCGCCCCGACGGGACGCTGAAGGTGACGGGCGAATTCGCCTACTCCTCCGACCTGTACCTGGCGGACATGATCTGGGGGGTCACCCTGCGCAGCCCGCATCCGTCGGCGTGGATCCGTTCGATCGACATCGGCCCCGCGCTCGCCATGCCCGGTGTGTACGCGGTGCTCACCCACGAGGACGTTCCCGGCGCGAAGTTCTACGGACTGGAGCACAGGGACCAGCCGGTGCTCGCCGTCGACCAGGTCCGCTACCAGGGCGAGCCGGTCGCGCTGGTCGCCGCCGACCACCCCGAGCGCGCCAGGCGGGCGGCCGAGGCCGTCGTGGTGGAGTACGAGGTCCGCGAGGCCGTCACCGACCCGCGCCGGGCCGCCTTCGACGCCTCCTGCCCCTCGGTCCACGAGAGCGGCAACGTGCTGCGCCACCAGCCGATCCGGGTCGGCTCCACCTTCGAGGCCCCGGTGGTCGTCACCGGCGAGTACGAGGTCGGCATGCAGGACCAGGCGTTCCTCGGCCCCGAGTCCGGCCTGGCTGTACCCGCCGAGGACGGCGGGGTGGACCTGTACATCGCCACGCAGTGGCTGCACTCCGACCGGGAGCAGATCGCGCCGTGCCTGGGGCTGCCCGAGGAGAAGGTGCGGCTCTCCCTGGCCGGGGTGGGCGGGGCGTTCGGCGCGCGCGAGGACCTGTCCATGCAGGTCCACGCGTGCATGCTGGCCCTGCGCACCGGCCGCCCCGTGAAGATCGTCTATAACCGCGAGGAGTCCTTCTACGGCCACGTCCACCGCCACCCCGCCCGGATGCGCTACGAGCACGGTGCCACCCGCGACGGCAGGCTGCTGTACGTGCGGGCGGAGATCCTGCTGGACGGCGGCGCCTACTGTTCCACCTCTCCCGCGGTGGTGGGCAACGCGGCCTCCCTGGGGGTGGGGCCTTACGAGGTGGACAACGTCTGGATCGACGCCTACGGCGTCTACACCAACAACCCGCCCTGCGGCGCGATGCGCGGCTTCGGCGCGGTGCAGGCGTGCTACGCGTACGAGTCGCAGATGGACCGGCTCGCCGAGGCGTGCGGGATCTCCCCGGTCGAGGTGAGGGTGCGCAACGCGGTCTCCCAGGGGTCGGTGCTGGCCACCGGGCAGGTGATCGACTCCCCCGCGCCGCTCGCCGAGATGCTCAGGGAGCTCGACGCGATGCCGCTGCCCGCCGCGCCGGAGGCCACGGACTCACCGGATCTGCGGAGCCTGCCGGGCGGCGTCTCGCAGACCACGCGCGGCGAGGGGGTGCGGCGCGGTGTCGGGTACGGCGTGGGCATCAAGAACATCTGCTTCTCCGAGGGCTTCGACGACTACTCGACCGCGAGGGTGCGGGTGGAGCTGATCGGTGGCGAGCCGCACGTCCTGGTGCACACGGCGGCGGCCGAGGTGGGGCAGGGCCTGCTGATGGTCCAGGAGCAGATCGCCAGGACCGAGCTGGGGATCGACGCGGTGACGGTCGCGGGGGCGGACACCTCGGTCGGTTCCGCCGGATCCTCGTCCGCCTCGCGCCAGTCCTACGTCACCGGAGGCGCGGTCAGGGCGGCCTGCGAGGCGGTGAGGGAACGGCTCGCGAAGCTGACGGGCGACGGGACGTCCCTGGTGGAGGCGCTGGAGCGGGCCGGTGCTGTGGAGGAGACGAGACAGTACCGGCACCGGCCCACCTTCCCCCTGGACCCGCTCACCGGCCAGGGCGACTCGCACACCCAGCTCGCCCTGTGCGTCCACCGGGCCGTGGTGGACGTGGACGTGGAGCTCGGCCTGGTCAAGGTGATCGAGCTCGCCGCCGTGCAGGACGTGGGAAAGATCATGAACCCGCTCGCACTGGAGGGACAGATCCACGGCGGCTCGGCCCAGGGCCTGGGACTGGCGCTCATGGAGGAGATCCAGGTCCGCGACGGGCTGGTGCTCAATCCCTCGTTCACCGACTACCTGATCCCCACCATCCTCGACATGCCGCCCATGCGGCTGTCGATCATGGAGAATCCCGACCCGAACGCCCCTTACGGGCTGCGCGGCGCGGGCGAGCCGCCCACGCTCTCGTCCACGCCCGCGGTGGCCGCCGCCGTACGGGCCGCCACCGGCCTGCGGCTGCCCCGGGTGCCCATCCGGCCCCACGACATCGCCCTGGAGGGATGACCGTCGCGGGGAGGGCCGCGCCGACCGGCCTCAGCCGGCGTCGCCCAGCTCGCAGGCGACGCCGTCGTTGTCCCCGTCGATGTACCACTGGTACTCCTCGTGGACACCCCGGGTGTAGGGGCCGTACCCGTTCTCCCTCGCGGCCTTGCAGGTGGCGAACTTGCGGTCGAGTCCCTCGGCGGACGTGTTCCCCGAGGTGGCTCCCGTGGTGTTCGCCGGGCGGTTCTGGCCGGTCCCCGAGGTTCCAGAGGTTCCCGAGGGGTTCGTGGCGGCCGGGTCCCCGCCGGTGTTCGCCGGAGGGGTCACCGGCTGGTTGTCGGTGGGGGTCACGGGCTGGTTCTGGTTTCCCTGAGGGGTCAGGGGCTGGTTCGCCGGAGGGGTCGCGCCCGGGTCGGCGGGCGGGGTGAAGACCGATCCGTTCGGCTGCGGGACGTCCGACGGCTGCGGGACGACGTCGCCCGAGCCGAGCAGCTTGACGACCATCGCGTCCGCCTGCTCCTTGGTGAAGGAGCCCGCGATGCTCAGGCTGTCGTCGGTGATCGTCTGGGCGACCTTGGGGGCCGCCACCACCTTCTGTCCCACGACGATCGCGATCTGCTGCCTGACCGGGTCGTCCGCGTTCACCGCCTCCGCGGTCAGGTCGTTGATCTGCTCGCGGAAGGCGGGTGCGAACGCGATCCTGACCGAGTAGGCGCCGCTCTTCTCCTGGATCGTCTCGATCTTCCTCACCGCGTTCACGGTGATCCCCGCGCCGAGCGAGTAGCAGTTCTGCCCGAGGTCGTCGGGATAGGTCTCGGCGACCGTGCAGGCTCCGGGCCTCACCTCGGTCACCGGGGCGAAGTGAATGGGGTTCGCCAGCCGCCTGGGTGGTGTGCCACCGAGCGGCATGTCGGGGTTGCGGGTCATGAGCACCGCGATGGTGCCGAGCACGCCGGTGATCAGCACGACGACGACGAGGGTGGTCACCAGGATCGCGGTCGTGGCGCGGCTCGCCCTGGGCGCCCCGTCCGGCGCTTCTCCGGCCCGCTTCTCACCGGTCCCCGGTGCGCCCGGGATCGGCCCGCCGGGTCCCGGGCTCACGGGTCCCCGAGCGGGGAGCTCCTTTCCTCCGGCGGGAGGCGGGAGGTCGGAACCGGGGCCGCCCGGCCCCTCGGGAACCGGGCCGCCCGGCTCCTCCACGATCGGGTCCGCCGGATCGCCGGGGCCCTGCCCCAGGGGAACCGTCCTCTCGAAGCCGAGACCGCCCGGTCCTTGATCGCCGAAACTCGCACCGCCGGGACCCGGGTCGCCGAAACCGGGACCATCGGGCCTCACCCCGCCGGCACCAAAAGCGTCGAAACTAGAACCTTTAGCACTAAAAGCATCAAAATCAGAGCCGCCAGGACCACCGAAGACGGCGCCGCCGGGACCACTTCGGCGAGGATCACCGAGAGCGTCGACGTCGGAGCCGCCCCGGCCGGGAGCGCCGAAGGCGTCGCCGTCAGGACCAACCCGACCGGGCCCACCGAAAGCGTCGAAGCCAGGGCTGCCGGAACCACCGAAGACGTCGCCGCCGGGACCACTTCGGCGAGGATCACCGAGAGCGTCGACGTCGGAGCCGCCCCGGCCGGGAGCGCCGAAGGCGTCGCGGTCAGGACCGACGCGGCCGTAACCGCCGAAGGCGTCGAAGCCGGAACCGTGATCGGAACCGGGAACGGGACCCGGGCCGCCGAGGCCCCGATCGCCGCGACCTGGAGCGCCGAAGGCGGTGTGACCGTCCGGGCCGTCGGAGCCGTCGGAGCCGTCGGAGCCGTCCGAGGCGCCGGAGGGGCCGGCGTCCGGTTCGCCGGGGCCGCGGGCGTGACGTCCGGACGAGGCGCCAGAACGCCCCGGCGGGGTGAAGGCGTCATAGGAGCCGGGCGAGGACCACGGCGCGTCAGGAGGGTCGTCAGACCCTCCTGGAGGCCCTTGCGGTACGGGCGGCTCACCCTGCCCCGCGTGCATCCCCATCGTCATATCCCCGTATTCCTCGCATCTGCTCGCGGCGAGCCTACCGACCGGTGCGGGGAGCCGGTAACCCCGCACGTCACGACACCCTTCGGGAAACCGAACGTCGGCGATTGCTGACGGAATGTCATCAACTCTGCCCCCATTCCTGCCGCCTTGCGCGTGATGACTCTCTTTCGGGGAACGCACAGTGAATGTAGAGGACACGCGCCCACCCTGGAGGAGCCGTGAAAATCTCCGTTCCCCGCGAGGTCAAGAACCACGAATATCGCGTGGCGCTCACCCCCGGCGGGGCCCACGAGTTCATCAGGAACGGCCACGAGGTCTTCGTCGAGAAGGACGCCGGGGTGGGGTCCTCCATTCCCGACGCCGACTTCCAACGCGTCGGCGCGACCATCCTGGACTCGGCCGACGAGGTGTGGGCCGCGGGCGAGCTGGTACTGAAGGTCAAGGAGCCGATCTCCGAGGAGTACCACCGGATGCGCAAGGGCCAGGTGCTCTTCACCTACCTGCATCTGGCCGCCTCGCAGGCGTGCACCCGGGCCATGCTGGAGACCGGGGTCACCGGCATCGCCTACGAGACCGTGCAGAACGCGAACGGCTCCCTGCCGCTGCTCGCCCCCATGTCGGAGGTGGCCGGGCGGCTCGCCCCCCAGGTGGGGGCGTACCACCTGATGCGCCCCGGGGGCGGCCGCGGCGTGCTGATGGGCGGGGTGTCGGGAGTGCATCCGGCCAGCGTGGTCGTGATCGGCGCCGGGGTCTCCGGCATGAACGCCGCGGTCATCGCGCTCGGCATGCAGGCGGAGGTGCTGCTGCTCGACCGCGACATCGACAGGCTCCGCCAGGCGGACATGATCTACAAGGGCCACTGCAGGACCATCGCCTCCTCCACGTACGAGATCGAACGGGCGGTGCTGAACGCGGATCTGGTCATCGGCGCGGTGCTGATCCCGGGGGCGAGGGCTCCCAAGCTGGTCGACAACGCGCTGGTCTCGCGGATGAGGCCGGGGTCGGTCCTGGTGGACATCTCCATCGACCAGGGCGGTTGCTTCGAGGACTCCCGGCCCACCACCCACGCCGACCCGACCTACCGGGTGCACGACTCGGTGTTCTACTGCGTGGCCAACATGCCGGGCGCGGTGCCGCACACCTCGACGTACGCGCTGACCAACGTGACCGTCCCCTACGCCCTCGCGATCGCCCAGGTGGGCTGGCGGGAGGCCCTTCGGAGAGATCCGGCGCTGGCCGCCGGCCTGAACACGCACGAGGGGCACCTGACCAACCGGCCCGTGGCCGAGGCTCACGGGCTGGAGGCGGTGCCCCTGGAACAGGTGCTGCGGGCCTAGTCGCGGGCCCGGTGCGGCCGGTGCGCCTCGTCAGGACGGCGTCACCGGTGTCGCGACCGGCCGGATCAGGGCGCCGGGGTGGGGCTGGGAACCGGGGCGTCGGTGGCCGGGGCATCGGTCGCGGGAGCGTCCGTGGCCGGGGCGTCGCTGGGAGCCGCGGACCCGTCGGGGGCGCCCGGCGGCTGGCTGGGCGCGGTCTCCGGGATGGGCGCCTCGGCGGTGGTGGTGCCCACGCCTCCGCTGCAGGACGCTCCGAGCTCGGGGGTGTCCCGGCCGTTCTTGTACTTGGTGATGAACCTGGGCAGGCGCCCGTCGTTCGCGCTGTCCAGCTTGAGCTGGTTGTTCCAGGAGCTGGCCACGACCTTGGAGGGCAGGCCGGGGTACGGGCTCAGGAGCATGTAGTCCTTGGAGGCCAGTTCCCGCAGCTTGTCCACCTCGGCCTTGGGGAGATCCGGCTGGTAGGTGATCCACACGGCGCCGTGCTCCATGGAGTGGACGGCGTTCTCGTTGTTGATCGGCTGCTCGTAGATGCCGCAGTTCTGCCAGGCCGGGTTGTGCTCACCGCCCATCGGCGGGTTCTCCTTGTACGTCACCTTGGTCTGGGTGTGCTGGCTGCCCGTGTACTTCGCGGTGGCGACGTTGTCCAGTGAGGTCGCGGCCCGCTCGTTGACCAGGTAGTAGGCGACGACCGCGACCAGCAGGACGACGACGGCACCTCCGGCACCCCACATGAGAAGCGCGGCCCTGCGCTCCTTGCGCCTCTGCTCATCGCGCATGCGGTTGAGGTGCTCGCGCCTCGCCTGCGCCTTTTCCTTGGTCATCAACCCTCCAGCCGGCAAACAACTTCGGGTCACCCTATGCCCTACCGGCGTATGTGGAGAATAAGGGGATGACAACGCGTGATACAGCGACGATTCCCGACAGTGGGTACGCTGGGCAGGTAATGGAAACCCCGGGTAAAGAGGGCGCGACGTCCAGACGTGGTGGCGTGGTGGTCGGCGCACTGCTCGGCTGCCTGGTCACGGCGGTCGTGTTGCTGCTCGCGACGGGCAGGACGGCCACTCCGACGGACGCCTCGGCGGAGGCGGGTTTCGCCCGCGACATGGCCGTTCACCATGCCCAGGCCGTCGAGATGTCCTTCATCGCCAGGGACGGCAGCCAGGACGACGCGTTGCGGCGCCTGGCCTACGACATCATCGTCACGCAGACGGCCCAGCGCGGCATCTTCACGGGCTGGCTGCAGCAGTGGGGCCTCACCCAGTCGGGTGATCGTCCCTCCATGGCGTGGATGGCCGGGCACGGTGGCGGTCACGCTGTAACACCGGACGCGCCCGCCGCGATGCCCGGTATGGCAAGTGAGGACGAGCTCAAAAAGCTCCGCGAGGCCACAGGCAAGGAGCAGGAGGTCCTCTTCCTCCAACTCATGATCCGTCATCACGAGGGCGGCGTGCAGATGGGCGAGGGTCTGCTGAAACTGTCCGACCGTGAAGAGGTGGCCACCATGGCACAGCACATCGTCGACGGTCAGACGGGCGAGATCGAGTTGATGACCGACATGTTGCGGCAGCGCGGCGCCCAGCGGCTGCCTTCCATCCTTTAGTGGCGTCGGCGCGTCCCTGTGCGGCCGGTTTCCGGTCAGGGCAGCATGGAGCCAACCTGGCCGGAGGAAAGAGAATGGTGAACGACGAGCCGGAGAACCGCCTGGAGGTGAGCATCTCCGCCGAGGTGGAAATGGGGCAGTACGCCAACTTCGCCTCGGTGTGGCACACCCAGGATGGCTTCGTCCTGGACTTCGCGGTGATCACCAGGCCGCCCCAACTGGCCAACGACCCCTCCTCAGGGCAGCACTTCGTGAGCGTGCCGACCCGGATCGTGAGCCGGATCCGCATCCCCCCGAGTCAGGTCTTCGAGCTGATGAAGGCCCTCGAACAGCAGCTGACCGCGTACGAGCACGAGACGGGTCACAAGAACTGAGGCCCGGCGGGGGGGTTTCGGCCCCCTGAAAGGGTCCTGAAAGGGGTCCCCGCGCCGGGCCTTCACGACGCGCCTTACGACAGATCTTGGCGCGGACGTAGCTCCTGCGCCACGGCGGCGGCGAACGCGTCCACGTCGGCCTCGGTGGTGTCGAACGCGGTCATCCAGCGGACCTCGCCGGTGGCCTCGTTCCAGGTGTAGAACCGGAAGCGCTTCTGCAGGCGCTCGGTCACGTCCGCCGGCAGGATGGCGAAGACCGCGTTGGCCTGCACCGGGCGCGGGATCTCCACCCCCGGCACGTCCCGCACGGCGTCGGCGAGCCGCCGGGCCATCGCGTTGGCGTTGCGGGCGTTGCGCAGCCACAGGTCGCCCGCGAGCAGCGCCTCGAACTGCACCGCGACGAACCGCATCTTGGAGGCGAGCTGCATCGCGCTCTTGCGCAGGTAGCGCAGGCCGCGCACGGCGTCGGGATTGAGCACCACGACGGCCTCGCCGAACATCAGGCCGGCCTTGGTGCCGCCGAAGGACAGCACGTCCACACCCACGTCGGTGGTGAACGCGCGCAGCGGCACGTCCAGCGCCGCGGCGGCGTTGGTCGCGCGGGCGCCGTCGAGGTGGACGAGCATGCCCAGGTCGTGGGCGTGGTCGCAGATCGCGCCGATCTCCTCGGGCGTGTAGAGCGTGCCCAGCTCGGTGGTCTGCGTGATCGACACCACCTTGGGCTGTGCCCGGTGCTCGTCGCCGAAGCCCCACGCCTGCCTGTCGATCAGCTCGGGCGTGAGCTTGCCGTCCGGGGTGGCGACCGGCAGCAGCTTGAGCCCCGCCGACCGCTCGGGGGCGCCGCCCTCGTCGGTGTGGATGTGCGCCGACTCCGCGCAGACCACCGCCTCCCAGTGGGCGGTCATCGAACGAAGCGCGACCACGTTGGCCCCGGTGCCGTTGAACATCGGCCACGCCTGCGCGGCGGGGCCGAAGTGCTTCTTGAAGACCTCCTGGAGCGCGGCGGTGTAGACGTCGTCGCCGTACGCGGTCTGGTGGCCCCCGTTGGCGAGCGCGATCGCCTGAAGGATCTCCGGGTGGACCCCGGCGTAGTTGTCGCTGGCGAAGCCCTTCACCAGCGGGTCGTGCCTGCGGATGGCGTCCGTCACGCGGTCCTCCCCTCCCGCCTCGCGTCGACGGTGAGGTCGATCCTGGTGCCGTTGGCGTCGGTCTTCCACAGGTCGTCGATCGCCTCGGCGAGGTCGTCGACGTCGGTGAAGCCGGGGAAGGTCCGCTCGGGGCTCGCCGCGCGCATGCCCTCGTGCACGAGCGCCTTGACGACCAGGATGTTCGCGGTGGAGGCGGTGCCCTCCAGGGCGTCGGCGAAGGCGAGGGTCCAGGCCTCGGAGGCGGCCTTCGCCGTGCCGTACGCCGCGTTGCCCTGGGTGGGGCGCTCGGCCGCCTTGGCGGAGACGATGGCGAACCGGCCGCGCTCGCTCGCCTTGAGCAGCGGCTCGAAGGCGAGCGTGACGTGCTGGAGGGTACGGATCAGCAGGTCGTGCAGGAGCTCCCAGTCGTCCAGCGACGTCTCGGCGAAGGTCTTGGACCCGCGCCAGCCGCCGACCAGGTGCACGATCCCGTCCACCCTGCCGTGTTCCGCCCGCACGTCCGCCGCGAGCCTTTCCACGGCGGCGGCGTCGAGCAGGTCGACCGCGAGGCACCCGTCGGCGCCGCTCTTGTCGACGCCGATCACCGTGTGGCCCTCGCCGGTGAACCTGCGGACGACGGCCCGGCCCGCGGGACCGCCCGCACCGGTGACAAGGATGATCATGCTCGGATCCCCTTCGTGGAGTCGACGACGTCGCCGAGCTTACGGCGCAGGGCCTCGTAGAACATGCTCAGCGGGAACTCGTCGGGCAGCACCGCGTCCACCACGGCCTTGGGGCTGTTACCCCCCGGGGAGCGACCCCCGGACCCCCGGGCATCTTCCACGGGCAGGGCCTCGGCCCCGCCGGCCCAGACCGAGGCGGGGTTCGGCGCGACGTAGGTGGCGACCAGCTGGTGGGCGGCGAGCCAGTGGGCGAGCTTGGAGCGGTCGATGCCGTCCCTGTAGAGCTTCTCGACCTCGCCCCGCAGGTCCGCGACCCCCTCGGCGAGACGGTCCCAGTCGACGCTGAGCCGGTTGTCGGTCCAGCGGACGACGTCGTTGCGGTGCAGGTACGAGAAGAGCAGCTGCCCGCCCAGGCCGTCGTAGTTGCGGACCCGGTTACCGGTGATCGGGAAGCGGAACAGCCGGTCGAACAGGATCGCGAGCTGGACGTAGCGGGCGTGCGGCACGCCTTCGCGCTCCAGCTTCACGGCCTCGCCGAACGCGGTCAGGTCGCAGCGCAGCTCCTCCAGGGAGTAGAGCCAGTACGGCATGCGCTGCTTGATCATGAAGGGGTCGAACGGCAGGTCGCCGTGGCTGTGGGTCCGGTCGTGGATGAGGTCCCAGAGCACGAAGGTGTCCTGGGCCAGCTCCTGCGACGCGATCAGCCTGGCCGCGTCCGGCGGCAGCGCGAGCTTCAGCGTGGCCGCGGCGGCACCGCTCACCACGCGGAACCTCGCGGCCTCCCGGTCGGCGAAGATCCCGCCCCAGGTGAAGCGGGCCGGGGTCTCGCGGACCGCGACGGTCTCGGGGAAGAGCACCGCGGAGTTGGTGTCGTAGCCGGAGGTGAAGTCCTCGAAGGCGATCGGCACGAACATCGGGTTGTCGTAGCGGGTCCGCTCCAGCTCGGCCAGCCACTCGGGCCAGATCGTCCGGATCCACACGGCCTCGATGTGGCGGAAGGTGGTGCCGTTCTGGGTGTACATCGGGAAGACGACCAGGTGCTCCAGCCCGTCCACCCGCTGGGTGTCGGGGTGGAAGGCGTCGAGCGCGTCGAGGAAGTCGGGGACGCCCAGCCCCTGGTCGACCCACTTGCCGAAGTCGGCGACGACGGCGGCCAGGTAGGCGGCGTCGTGCGGGAAGCGCGGCGCGAGCCGCTCGACGTGCCCGACGATCTTCGAGACCAGCTCGGCGGCCCGCTCCCGGTCGCCCTCCTCCTGGATCGAGCCGTCCTTGGCCTGCAACGGCCTGATCGCCTCGACGGCGTCCTTGAGCGCCTGGAACTCGGCGCGGGCCTCAGCGTCCTCAGCGTCCTCAGCGGCCTCGGCGCTCCCGACGGCCGAGCCCTCGGCGGCGGAGCTCTTGACAGCGGGGACGCGGGCGACCCAGGTGACGAGATTGCCCCAGAGCGCGGCGTGGTCGTAGTCGCCGATCGAGTCGTCACCGAACAGGTCGGAGTCGGCGACGACCACGACGCGGCCCTCCCCGTGCCGTACGGCCACCGCCAGCGGGCGGTTCGCGGGGGTCGCGGTGGGCGAGGTGGCGAACAGGACGGTCTCGTGGTCGGAGACGGTGAGCGTCCCCGCCCGGTAGAAGCAGGCGCGGCGGGCCCCGGCGAGCAGGTCCTGCCCGCCGCGAGAGTCGTGCGCGGCGTTCCGGGGGGTGCCCAGGACCCAGGAGGCCACGCCGTTGTGTGCGCTCCCGGGGTCCCGGACGAGGGTGTGCTCGACGCCCACGCCGAAGCGCGCGAGCAGCTCGGTGAGGTTGCTGCCGTACTTCTCCTGCTCGTACTCGGCCAGCACGACGAGCCCGCCGCCGTCGCGGACGTACTCCTCGATCGCGTCGAGCTCCTCGACCGGGAAGACCGGGCTGCCCAGCCCGGTGGTGCGCTCCCACCGGTCGGCGGAGGGATGCGCGATCACCAGCACGTCCCGCGCGCTCAGCAGGCCGGGGGTGAGCGGGCCCTCGACGTGCGCGTCCACGGAGTGGCCCAGCCCGCGCAGCAGCCCGGCCGCACGCACGTAGCCGCTGTCGTCGGGGTGGCCGGGATTCATCGTCTCGGCCACATCCCGCCGGATGGTCCACGACTCGCTGTGTGCCTCGTCGAACAGTACGCGCGGGAAAGCTGACACGATAAATCCTCCTTCAGGCAAGAGCAGATAACGGAAAATATACACACCATATGCCCGTTTTGCCGCATCCCTTACGGGGTGAGGAGATTAAAAGATCGCAGCCTCACGGACGGGACGGAGTGCGGGCGGGACGCACACGACCCCGGTCGCCCAGTCGCGGCCGGACCTCACGTCCACCGACGACCCGCCGGCACACAGATCATTCCCCCTCACAACAAAGGCGACTCGACTTACGTAACGTGTTTAATCAATCACAAAGGGTACAAAAGGGATGAAGGTCACAAAGATGCCGTGAGCGTTCTCCAGGGGGGAAGATGCCTGTACGGAGTGCCCGATCCGTTGCCGTTCCGGCAGCGGCACTGCTGGCCGTGACACTGCTCGTCGGCGGCTGCGGCGGCGGCCAGTCCACCGCCGTGAAACCGGAAACCGCCGTGGCCACGACGTCCGCGGCCGTTCCACCCGCCGCGGGCGCCCCGCCCGCCGCCGACCTCTCCGGGGAGGACACCGCCCAGGAGTACACCGCGGAGGAGTGCCCCACCGGCGTCAACGCCAAGAGGTTCGCCAAGACCCGTTTCGCGCTGCACGCGGGCCTCGCGCTGGGCGCCTTCTACCGCTACATCTACCAACCGCTGCAGAGCGGCGGCTTCAAGGCCGGAGCGGAGAAGCGGAAGCGGACCTTCGCCAAGGCCGCCGTCGCCGGTCTCTTCACTCTTCACGAACTGAAGGTGGCCCGGCGCTTCGCCCTGGCCAACCCGACCCTGTGCAAGGGGGTCAAGGCGGTCACCGACAGCTTCAGCGCCCTGACCACCAAGCTGAAGAACGGCACCGCCACCGAGGCCGACCTCCAGGCCGGCAAGGACTCCTTCAACAACCTGCGGCAGAACGCCACCCAGCACGGCTACGACTTCAAGGAGAGGACCGCCGTCGTCCCCGGCGCGGGCTGAGCGCACATCCGGCCGGGGCAGGTCCTGGGACACAGGGCCTGCCCCGGCCGGCGCACCGCCGACCCTCCGGCGAACGGCACCACCTCCCGCGGACGGCACCACCCTCGCGCGGACGGCTTTCCCGAACCCGGCATCCGGTCGCCGCCGACAGTGAACGCGACGGATCCCCCCTGCGGCAGCCGGTGAGCGCCCGGCCGAGGGCCGGTCGGCGAGCGCGGCGATCGGCGGCACAACTCCCCGCCCCGGCGCCCCGTATCGTCACCGCCCCCGGCTCGACGAGATCGCGCGTGCGACGGAGTGAGCAACGGCGAACGCGCCGCCGGTAACCGCACCCCTTCGCGACCCTTCGCCTTTTCAACTTCGGAAACCGACGCCATGACGCCCAGCAGTAACAGAACAGGGAGTCATTGTGAAATCGAGCCGAAACAGGTGCTGTTTACCTTTGCCTGGTCCGATGACTCCAAGGTGAAGAGGTGAGGCGGTCATCGACCGCATACATTCAGGACACATTTCTTCGGAATGGGATTCCAGGCTCGTGAAGGCCGACGGCACCCGGCCACCGGTCACATGAGCGAACTCTGAACCCGACCCACTCGACCCTCGTCGCCGAGCCGAGGGCTCGACGGCCGGACCGGTGACCCCCACCCCTTCCCCTGTCATCACCGCTGCTCACAGCGCTGCTATCACATCGAGCGGAACCCGAACTCGGCGAGATCCGTTCCCGGCCGCGTTTCACGGCCCCAGTCGGAAGGGTCACGTTCGAGGTCGGCGCCGCCGACCGAAAAACGCTTACCGATATACCACCGAGAACACATCCGGAATTCTCGGGAACCCGCCATGCGCGTTTACGGGTTCACGGCACGGTAAACCCCTGGAGGGAAATCCTTTGTTGGCACGGTTCAAGCGATTCACGTCCGCGCTGGTCGTAGTCGCGCTTGTCGTCCTGATGGCGGATACGGCACACGCCGATTTCAGTCCCATCGGCTCCGAACCTTATGTTCCCTACGTCCAACCGGCGGACGCGGACATTCCCCGGCGAGGCTGCGCCACCACGCTGTCCGACCCCAGGAACGCCGCGGGGAGCATCCCCGCGGTCCAGGTGATCTACGCCTGGCACGAGGAGTCCGGGAACCGCTACGACGACTTCGTCGAGAGGATCGCCAAGATCGTCGACCGGGTGGACTGGTCGCTGGACGAGTCCACGAACTACGACCAGCATGTCAATCTGAGCTGCCGGACCGGCTACGGCACCGGCAGCTACGCGGACTACGCGCGCGCCCTCGTGGTGCCGGAGAAGATCGAGGGCGGGGTGATCGGCGGCGAGACCGCCGCGGACGTCGTCGAGGACGACCTGGCGGCGGCGGGCTACGACCACGCCAACCGTACCTACATGGTGTTCGAGGACTTCGACGGGACGGCGCAGGCCTTCTGCGAACTCCTGTGCGTCGCGGCGACCGACGAGTGGGACAGCGCGACCATGCTGCACGAGTTCATCCACCTGTTCGACGTCGACCACGCCAAGGTCACCGAGACGGTCCTCCACGAGGACACCGACGTCATGTCCACCCAGTGGCACACCTGGCAGGTGGACCAGGAGTTCAACAACTACTACGACCCGAGCGAGACCACGGCCACGTTCTACACGAGCGCCTATCCGCACCCTCGCAAGGCCAACCTCGCCACCTGGTCGATGCTCACCCCGCCGCTCTGCTGCGATATCGGGTACAGCAACGACCTGCTGACCGCGCAGGAACGCACGGTCGAGGCAGACGCGCCCTATGGGTACCCCACGGGCTTCACCGTCTCCGGCGGCGGATGGATGCAGGTCACTCCGCCTGGAGCGGACAGCCAGGTGTCGGCCCGCTACTACGACGGCCGGCGATCCTTGACCATGAACGTCCAGTCGTGGGCCGAGGGGATCCTGTCGGTCACCCGCAGGCCCCAGGTGACGCCGGGGCAACGGTACAAGTTCTTCGCCCGGCTCACGACCGCCACCTCCGGCGGCGTCAAGCTGCGGCTCTCCTGGTACAACGCGTCGAACGCGCTGATCTCGAACAGTGACAGCTCGCTCCACGCCCTGACATCTGACTGGGCGGAGTACAACGTCTCGGCGATCGCACCGACCGGCGCGGCCACCGTGCAGCTCTCGGTGGTGAGCCCGAACGGCCAGTCCTTCGCCTATGTGGTGGACAGCCTCCAGCTCAACCATTGTGACAACACGCGGACCGCCGACGGATGCCGACTGGAGAGCGGCCTTCCCACCCCCTGACAGGTGTCCCGCTCGTCATGTCGACCGGCTGATCCACGCTCCCTGCGAGCGCCGGATCAGCCGGTTTGACGACCGCCGTGTTCACCCGAGGTGTTCCGGCGCGAATCGAGGACGTGATCAGCGGGCGTCTCGGCCCTCCGGTGTGATCGGTAGGGTCGCGGTATGGGGAGCCAGAACCACGACCGCGCCGACGACGTCCGTGACGCGGTGGCCGAGCACCTGCCCGGCTACCGCGTCGAGACCGTCACACCGTTCGGCGAGGGCGAGGACAACGTCGCGTACCAGGTCAACGGCGAGTTGATCGTACGTTTCAGCAAGGAGCCGGATCCGGCGCGGCGGGCCGTACTCGTGGCGCGTGAGGCCCGCCTGCTCGCCGCCGTCGCCGGCCTCTCACCGGTGCCCGTCCCCGAACCGGAGTTCACGGTCGCGGAACGGGGCTGCCTCGCCTACCGCAGGCTCCCCGGCCGGCCGCTGCTCGACCTGCCCCTGCCGGAGCGGCTGGCCCACGGCCCGTCGATCGCCGCCACGCTCGGCGACCTGCTCGCCGCCGCGCACGCCGTTCCGGCGGATCGGCTGGCCGGGCTGGTGGAGGTGGACGCCCCACCGCCGTCCGAATGGCTGGACGAGGCGGCGGAGATCCATCCCGCGATCGCCGAGGAGATCCCCGAGGCCCACCACCGGGCGGTGCGGGACTTCCTGAAGACCCCTCCTCCGGCCCCAGGCCGCGAACCGGTCTTCTCGCACAACGACCTGGGGATCGAGCACGTTCTCGTCGACCCCGCCACGGGCGCGGTGACCGGCGTCATCGACTGGAGCGACGCCGCGATCGTCGACCCGGCCTACGACTTCGGTCTGTTGTACCGCGACCTCGGCCCCGCCGCCCTGGACGCCGCCCTCGGCCGCTACCGGTCCGGTGACACCGCCGCCCTGCGTGAGCGCGCCGTCTTCTACGGCAGATGCAGCGTCTTCGAGGACCTGGCCTACGGCCTCGAAACCGGTCGGGACGCGTACGCCGGTAAGTCCCTCGCCGCTCTGGAGTGGCTCTTCGCCTCCTAGACGCCCCCTTCACGGCTTCGCCGGATGAGCGTCCCCGGACGGGGGAGGCGGGCTCGGCGCGCGGGAGCGCGAGGGGATGCGGCAGCGGTGTGCCGGTGACCGACGCCTTTGGCGGTCGCAGGCAGACGTCCCGGCTCGGACCTCAGATCAGGCCGAGGGCGAGCATCGCGTCGGCGACGCGCTTGAAGCCGTCGATGTTGGCACCGGCCACGTAGTTGCCCGGCATGCCGTACTCCTCGGCGGTCTTCAGGCAGCGGCCGTGGATGTCCTGCATGATCTCCTGGAGGCGGCGCTCGGAGAACTCGAAGGTCCACGAGTCGCGGCTGGCGTTCTGCTGCATCTCCAGCGCGCTGGTGGCCACACCGCCGGCGTTGGCGGCCTTGCCGGGACCGAAGGAGACACCGGCCTCCTGGAAGATCCGGATGCCCTCCGGCGTGGTGGGCATGTTGGCGCCCTCGCCGATCGCGATACAGCCGCCGCGCACCAGCACCTCGGCGTCCTTGCCGGTGATCTCGTTCTGGGTGGCCGACGGCATCGCCACCTCGCACGGCACCTCCCAGACGCTCCGTCCCGCCACGAAGGACACTCCGCCGCCGCGCCGCCTGGCGTAGGCGTCCATCCGCAGGTGCTCGATCTGCTTGACCTGCTTGAGCAGGTCGAGGTCGATGCCCTTCTCGTCGATGACGTACCCCGAGGAGTCGGAACAGGCGACCACCGTGCCGCCGAGCTGCCGTACCTTCTCGATCGCGTAGACGGCGACGTTGCCGGAGCCGGAGACGACGACGCGCTTGCCGTCGAAGGACGTGCCGCGGGCCTTGAGCATCTCCTCGACGAAGAAGGCGCAACCGTACCCGGTCGCCTCGGTGCGGACCTGCGCGCCGCCGTAGCTGAGCCCCTTGCCGGTGATCACCGCGGACTCGTACCGGTTGGTGATGCGCTTGTACTGGCCGAACAGGTAACCGACCTCACGCTGGCCGACACCGATGTCCCCTGCCGGGACATCGGTGTACTCGCCGATGTGCCGGTAGAGCTCGGTCATGAAGCTCTGGCAGAAGCGCATGATCTCGCGCTGGGAGCGGCCCTTGGGGTCGAAGTCCGAGCCGCCCTTGCCGCCGCCGATCGGCAGGCCGGTCAGTCCGTTCTTGAAGATCTGCTCGAAGCCGAGAAACTTGACGATGCCGAGGTAGACCGAGGGGTGGAAGCGCAGGCCGCCCTTGTAGGGGCCGAGCGCGCTGTTGAACTCGACCCGGAAACCGCGGTTGATGTGCACCTCGCCCTGGTCGTCCTCCCAGGGCACCCGGAAGATGATCTGCCGCTCCGGCTCGCAGATCCGCTCAATGATCTTGGATTCGGCGTATTCGGGGTGCTTGCCGAGAACCGGGCCGATGCTCTCCAGCACCTCACGAACGGCCTGGTGGAACTCGATCTCCCCCGGGTTGCGACGCAGGACGCTGTCGTAAATCGATTCAAGCTTCTCGTGCAACATCGCTCATCTTTCTGGTCGCAAGTCCGCGCACTGTGGGCCAGACCTTGGGAGAGGCGGTTCTCACAACTCCCACCGCCCTACTGTGAGACCTTATTACCCGCTGAATACCCCACGAGAGGGACCCCGGATCAGCCTGGTGAGGGACGCCCTCGCGCGTACCCGCCACCTACCTTCCTGAGTGAGAGAAGCCCCGCACAGGCAGGAAAGCCCATGTTTCGTGACTCAGCCGACTTCCGGCGTGTCTCCTCAGGTGTGCTACTGATCGTCGCCCCGCTGCTCCAGGCGATCGCCGTCATCGTCGACCCCGGCACCTGGGGGGACGATCGCGAGTCCGTCAGCTTCGGGGACAACCCCGCCCTCGCCCAGGTCCAGTCGGTGATGTACCACTGGTCCTACCTGCTGACGGCCGTCGCGGCCCTCGGCCTGCTGCACGTGATGCGCCGCCGCGCGGTGGTCTTCGGCCACATCGTCGGCCCGCTCACCGTCATCGGCTACATCAGCCTGTCAGGCCTGCTCCTGACCGACCCGGTGGAGTGGTGGCTCGGGCAGCGCAACACCCCCGAGCAGACGCAGCGGATCCTCGACGAGATGCTGAACCTGCCCGGCGTCGTCTTCGGATTCCAGATGCCCTGGCTGTTCTTCGCCCTCTTCGGCCTGCCCGTCCTGCTGATCGGCGTCTGGCGAGCCGGATTCGCGCACTGGTGGGTGCCGCTCGTCGTCCTGATCGGCTACGGCGCCTCGCTGGTCGTCCCGTACGGTCCGGCGACCATCCCGATGTGGATCGCCCCCGCGGTCGCGCTGGGGCATCTCGGTGTCAAGATGCTCCGGATGAGCCGCGAGGAGTGGATCTCCTACTACCCGACCGCCGCCCCCGGCCGGACCACGCCCGACTCGTACGCGAACACCACCGCCTGAGCCCGGTCGCGCAGGTGAAGCTTCATCAGCACCCGCGCCACGTGCGTCTTGACCGTGGCCTCGCCGACGAAGAGCTCCCCCGCGATCTCGGCGTTGGTCAGGCCGCGTGCCAGGAAGCGCAGCACCTCCAGCTCGCGCGGGGTGAGATCGGCCAGCTGCGGCGGAGGCGCGGGGTCGTGGCGTCCGGCGAAGGAGGCGATGACGCGGGTGGTGACGGCCGGGTCGAGCAGGGCGTCCCCGGCGACGACGACGCGGATCGCCTCCACGAGCTGCTCGGGCGGCGAGACCTTGAGCAGAAACCCGCTCGTCCCGGCCCGAAGCGCGGCGTAGAGGTTCTCGTCGGTGTCGAAGGTCGTCAGTATGACGACCTTCGGCGGGTCCTGCTGGCCCAGCAACTGCCTCGCGGCGGTGATGCCGTCCATGCGCGGCATCGAGATGTCCATCAGCACGATGTCGGGCCTGGTACGGCGGGCCACGGCGAGGGCCTCGATCCCGTCGGCGGCCTCACCGACCACCTCGAGCCCGACCTCGCTCTCCACGACGAGCTTCAGCCCGGCGCGAACCATCGCCTGGTCGTCGGCGATCACGACGCGGATGTTCACTTCTCCTCCTTGCGGGCGGCTGGACACCTCGTTCCGGGGCCGAGCGATCGAACGGCCCGTACGCACCGGTACCGAAGGGGAAGGAGAGCCGCCCTGCGGGGAGACTAAAGCCTGGCGACCGTCTTGCCCATAGGACAAAACGCCCGGTCAAGCCGCTCACAAGTCGGACACAAGTCAACGGGTCAGAACGCCGGGAACGAGACACTCCGCACGAACCTGTTGGCGACCGCGTCATCGCACCTGCCGGACGCGCAGAAGTAGATCAGGATGGCGGGCTCGTCATGCCGTTCGACGACCCAGCCGGTGAATTCGAGCTGACCGCCGCGCTGTGGGTCGGCGATCGTCCCCTGCAGGCGCGCGGCGTTCTGCCCGCCCACGCTCACCTGCACGACCTGGGAGAAGACACTGACCGTCCCGGGGAGCGAGGACTGCAGGGTCTCCTGCAGCTGCTTGGCGCCGCCGAGCGGGTCGAGGGTGTCTAGGGTCTGCGCGTACAGGCCGGTGGCGTCCTGCGGGGCATCCTTGATGATCTCGTTCGCCGCGGCCCAGTCGGCGGTGACGGGTGTCGCGAACAGCGCGCGGAACTGCTCCACCTTCGGGGAGGCCACCACGAACACGTCGGCGTGCGGCTCAAGGGTCCAGGTCCCGGGGTGCTGGAAGGCGACCGGCACCGCGGAGGAGCCCGGGTACGCCACCCAGGTGTCGCCGCCGCGCAGGAACGTGGCGAGCACCGCCACCAGCGCGACGATCGCCGTGATCGCCACGGCCGCGCCGATGAGGATGCCCTTCCCCCCGGACGGGCGTCCCTTGGGCCCTCTTCGTTTCCCGGACACCTCGGTCGTCTCGGACACCGTCGACGACACCGCCGGAGATACAGTCGGCGACACCGCCGACGACGCCGAGGGAGCCTGCGCGAGCTGGTACGGCTGCCCGGCGCCGCTGATCGCGTCACGCAGCTCGGCGACGAACTGGCCGCAGGTGTCGTAGCGCTGCTCGGGCGACTTGGCCAGGGCCCGCATCATCACACCGTCGACTTCGAGCGGCAGCTCGGGGCGGAGCGTGGTGAGCGGCGTGGGCGTCTCGGCGAGATGCGCCCACAGCAGGGCGATCTCGTTGTCGCGCTGGAAGGGCAGCCGCCCCGACAGGGCCTCGTAGACCACGCAGGCCAGGCCGTACTGGTCGCAGCGGCCGTCGATGTGCTCCTTGTTGATCTGCTCGGGCGACATGTAGCGGGGGGTGCCGATGAACTGGTTGGTCTGGGTCAGCCCGGAGATCGAGGTGCGGTGCTTGGTGATGCCGAAGTCGGTGAGGTAGGCGTGGTCGCCGTCGGCGTGACCGGCGATCAGGATGTTGGCGGGCTTGACGTCGCGGTGGACCAGGTCGTGGGCGTGCGCGGTGTCGAGCGCGGCGGCCACCTGGGCGAAGATCCGGCTCACCTGGCTGACCGGCATCGGCCCCCGGTCGTAGAAGAGCTTGCGCAGGTCGGGTCCGTCGACGTAACGCATCGCGATGTAGAGAGTGCCGTCCTCGGCGCTGTCGGCCTCGTAGATCGGGATGATGTTGGGGTGGTCGATGCTCGCGACCGTGCGCGACTCCAGCACGAAGCGCTGGCGGAACCTGTCGTCCTCACCGAGAAGCGGATTGAGGATCTTCAGTGCCACCCTGCGGTTCAGCCTGGGGTCGATCGCGAGATAGACCACGGCCATGCCGCCCTTGCCGATGATGTCCTCGACCTGGTAGCCGGCCACTTCCCGGCCGATCAGCGCCCTGTCGTTCATGGACATCACGTCTTGGTCGGCTGGCCGCAGTAGCCGCAGAAGCTGTGGGCGGGGCCCAGTCGCATCCCGCAACCCGTGCAGTATTTCTGCACCATCGTCTCTCCGGGTTTCGTGCCCGGTGCCGTGCCGGCACCCGGGGCCGTGTTGTGACCGGGGTCGCGTGCCACCAGCACCGGCTGACCGGGGGTGGAGGAGATCTTGGGCAGCGCCGGGAAGGACCGGCCGACGACGACCGTGGAGTCGGCCTGCTCGTCGAAGGCCGGTCGCGGCGGTATCGGTATCGGTGGCGAGGCCGGGACCGTGGGCCCGGTCTTGGCGGCCGGGCTCGGCTCGGGCTCGGGGTCCTGCGACCCACGGCGCCAGAGCAGGATCGCGATGACCAGCACGACGAGCACCAGCAGGCCGCCGCCGACCAGGAACGGCCACAGGGGCGTGCTCTTGGGCAGGTCGGTGGAGGCGGCCGCCCTCTTGGTCGCCTCGTCCTCCGCCGTGCCCCGCTTGGCCTGCGACGTCTTCAGGTGCGCCGCCGCCACGATGTGGCCGGGGTAGAGGTCGAGCACGCGCTGGAAGGCGGGGACGGCGTCGCCGTAGTAATGGGTGTGGAAGCGGGTCAGCGCCTGCTCAAAGGCGGCGTCGATCGAGCCCCGGGCGGGCGTGACGTCCGCCTCGGCGAGGGCCTTGGTGATCTCACGGATGCCGATCATCCGGGCGTCCTTGCCGCCGCCGATCAGCAGTCCGACGACCTCGCCCTTCTTGTCCTCGATCACCGGGCCACCGAGCAGGCCCTTGTCGATCAGGGCTCCCAGCTTCTCCGGCTCGTTGACCTTGTTCTCCGGGTCCTTGAACTGCCGGCCGCTCTCCCCCGCGCCGCCCGCCCGCAGGTGGGCGATGTCGACGGTCTCCGGCAGGTTCGCTGCGGGCCGCCCGGTGAACCCCGCGACCGCCACCGGCGAGCCCTCCTTGGCGGGCACCACGGCGGCGAGCGGGGCGGTGGGCAGGCCCGCGCTCCCGTCCGCGCGGCCGACGGGGCTCAGCACTGCGGGACTGTCCGGCTTGTCACCGACACGGACGATCTCCGCCTTGAACCCCTCCTTGTCCGGGGGAGAGATGTTGGGGAAGACCGTGATCTCGGTGGTGACGTCGATGATGCAGGTGGCGGTGGGCTGCTTGGGCGGGTAACACTCCTGCAGGTGGTGGTCGAGCTGGTCGTCCTTGAGCCTGTGCCGCTCGAAGTCCTCGGGGATCTTGACCTTGTGGTGCGCGGCGAAGATCTTGTTGGCCGCGTAGATCCGGACGTCGCGGTCGGTCTTGACCACCCGGGTGAGGGTGACCATGCCCCCGTCGGGGTTGATCACGGTGCCGGTGCCGCTGCCGATCGGCACGTCGTAGGAACGCTCCACGTGGACCAGCTCACCGATGTGGTCGAGCAGCGTGATGTCGACCCGCGCCGTCGCCTCGATCCTGACCACCGCGGGGGTCACCAGGTCGGTGATCCCGCTGGGATGCTCATGAGCCAGGGCGGGAGCCACCCCGGCGATCGCCAGACAGAGCCCTCCGAGCACCGCCAGCGCCGAACCGAACCGCCGCATCGCCACTCCCTACAGGGGATAGGACCAGGGTCGCAAACGGGGGTGAATAAGTGAACCGTCCAGGCCCGTAGGACTTGACTTTCTTTCCGCCATCACCAGTAAAAGGCCATGAGCAGGGCATCGCCACCCCGCTTCGCCCATCCCGTCTTACGGCCTATCGTCACGTCCACGCCCCGTCGCGGACAGTTACGCAAAGTCTAATCCCGGCGGCCCCTCCGGCGCGACAACGTATACCGATCGAAGATCACCCAAAGCGGCCCGGCCCTTTCGGCTCCGGTCCTTTCGATCCCCGCTCCCTCAGCTCCGGTCCCTTCGATCGCGGGGACGCAGCAGCACCGCGGGATCGAAGGAGACCTCGAACGGGGCGAGCAGGCTCGTCACCTCTCCGGCCTCGTGCTTCTCCGCCGCCTTGTACTCGTCACCGGCGAGCTCGTGAACGTGGACGGACGGCCCGTCGGACAGCTCGATCCGCCAGTAAACGGGAATTCCCGCCGCCGCGTAGGCGGCCCTCTTGAGGTGGCGGTCTCGCGCCCGGGTGCTCGGGCTCACCATCTCGACGGCGAGGAGGATGTCGCGCGGCGCGAACATCAGCTCCGTCTCGTCGACGGCCTCGGCGGGCACCACGACCAGGTCGGGGATGAAGAAGTCACGCCTGCTCACCCGGAGATTGACCTCCGGCAGCGGCTCGAACTCCGGCGGCGCGGCGTCTTCGAGAATTCGCGCGAGACGCAAGATTGCACGCTGGTGCAGGGGGACAGGAGAGGGACTCACCAGTAGGCTCCCGTTGAAGAGCTCGTAGCGGTTCCCGTCGTCGGGGAACGTGAGCAGGTCGTCGACGGTGAACGGCGGCTCTCCATGGAGAACCGTCCGTCTGGTCGTCGGCTCCGTCGTTGCCATCGCGGTCACCTGCTCAGTATCGGGAGTCTCGCCCTCGCCCACATGCTACTTCCCTCGATTTCCTTACTTTAAGTAGTTGATACATCACGTTTCGCCCATCGGTGCGCGCCCTGACGGACGGCGGTGTGGACGGCGCGGGCGACGCGGGCACCCCAGGTGGAGCGGGGACCGCCGAAGAGTTCCTCCGGGCCCCCGGGAATCCGCTCGGGGGCGACCACGCAGACGGCGTCGGAGGCGGTGCCGGTGCAGGGGAAACCGGCCTCCAGTAGTGCCTGGGTCTTCGCCTCGGTCACCGTCATGACCATGTTGACCAGGGCGGCGTCGCTCATCGCGACCGGGACGGCGGCGACGATGTTGATCGTTCCCGGCAGCAGCATGGGGGCCAGTTCGGGGTCGGCGGCGCCCTCGGGGGCGGCGGCCCAGGTGGGGACGCGCAGGCCGACGGTCGCCACCACCTCCGCTCCCCCGTCGTGAGCCCGGGTGAAGTGCTCGACCGAGGCCGCGGTGAGCATGCCGACCCCGGGGCCGGGCGGAGCGAGCTCCAGGAGGTGGTCCACCGGGTCCATCCGCGAGTATCCGGCTATCACCTGCGCGTTGAGCACCCAGGCGACCGGGCCGATGCCGCCGCCGACCATCGCCGAGGAGATCGCCCGCCATCCTGGCCCGAACTCCCACAGCAACGAGGCGAGCCGCGCGCCGTCCTCGTCGCGATGGCTCAGCCTCGGGGACGCTCCATGTGCCGGCGACTGCCTCGGAGATGCTCCATGTGTCGGGAAGGGTCCCGAAGACGCTCCGTGTTCCGGCGAGGGTCCCGGTGATGCTTCGCGTGAACCTCGGATCCGCTCCGGGACCTCCGGCCGGACATCGTAGCCGCTCACGAACGTCTCCGGACGATTTCCCATCTCGCTCAAGGACGCTCCAGATGGACCTCGGGCCTGCCACCGGGACCGGCCGCGACACGCACACGGGCGTCGAAGTGCTCACCGATCAGCTCGCCCGTCAGCACCTCGGCCGGGGCACCCGAGGCGGCCACCCGTCCGCCGGAGAGCAGCATCATCGAGTCGGCGTACTGACCCGCCAGGCTCAGGTCGTGGAGTGTCGTGACGACGGTGAGCCCGTCGGCCAGCCTGAGCCGGTCCACGAGTTCCAGCACCTGCTGCTGGTGTCCCAGATCGAGGGCCGTGGTGGGCTCGTCGAGCAGGAGCACCCGGGCCTGCTGGACCAGCGCCCTGGCGAGCACGACGCGCTGACGCTCGCCACCGGACAGGCGGGCGAGCGGGCGGGCGGCGAGGGGTGACAGGTCCAGCCGCTCCAGCACCGAGACGGTCACCTCGCGGTCGTGCCGGCTCTCGCGGCCCAGGTAGGGGATGTACGGGGTGCGGCCGAGCAGGGCGTAGTCGAACACGGTCATGTCGGCCGGCAGCGCCGGGGACTGCGGGGCGTAGGCGAGCAGCCCGGCCCGCTCCCTGGCCTTGAGCCGCCGCAACGGCATGTCGTCGACGAGCGCATCCCCCTCGAAGGGCAGCACCCCCGCCAGGGCCCGCAGCAAAGTGGACTTGCCCGCGCCGTTGGCCCCGATGACGGCCAGCCATCCGCCGGTCCGCACGTCGAGCCCGACGCCGGACAGCACCGGGCGCCGATCCAGCACCACCGACAGGTCCCGCACCACCAGGTGACTCACCGCGTCTCCCCTTCGCGCGGCGCGCGGGTCACGGCCGCGCACCCACCGTCCGAGCGGAGCCGCGCCTTCTTCTTCCGGACCACGTACGACTCCATGGGCCCGGTTCCGGGCACGCGCCTCATGGTCTCGCCCCCGCAGGGCACGCGCCGCCTCATGTCTCGACCCTGCGGGTCACGCGCAGCACGGCCACGAAGAACGGTGCGCCGACGAACGCGGTCACCACCCCGATGGGCAGCTCGGCGGGGGCGAGTACGGTCCTGGCGATCAGGTCGGCGAGGACGAGGAAGGCGGCCCCGCCGATGAGCGAGATCGGCAGCACGATCCGGTACGACGACCCGGCGAGGCGACGGACCACGTGCGGCACGACGATGCCGACGAAGCCGATCAGCCCGCTCACCGCGACGGCCGCCGCGGTGGCGAGGGAGGCGGCGAGCAGCACCACGAGGCGGACGCGGGTCGCGTTCAGGCCGAGGGTGACCGCCTCGTCGTCACCGACCGAGAGCACGTCGAGAAGCCTGCCGTGAAGCAGCATGACCGTCACGGAGACGGCGGCGTACGGGACGACGAGGGTGACCTGGCCCCAGCCGCCGCCGACGTCGCCGAGGATCCAGGCGTAGATGCGCTGGAGCTCCTCCACCTTGAGCTGCTGCAGGAACGTCTGGACGGCGGTGAGGAAGGAGGTGACCGCGACGCCCGCGAGTACCAGCGTCGCGGTGCCGCCGCCCCGGCCCGCCGCGCTGCCCAGCGCGTAGGCGAGCAGCACGCCGCCGACGGCCCCGGTGAAGGCCGCGGCGGGGATGCCGATCGCCTCGACGTCGCCACCGGTGAAGACGATCGCCGCCGTGGTGGTGAGACCGGCGCCCGCCGCGGCACCCAGCAGGTAGGGATCGGCGAGCGGGTTACGGAAGACGCCCTGGTATCCGGCTCCCGCGACGGCCAGCAGGCCGCCGACGATCGCGGCGAGCAGGACCCGGGGCAGCCGCAGTTCGGTCAGCAGGCCCAGCTCGACCGGGGCGAGTCCCGAGTCCGCCGAGACGAACGGCAGCCAGTCGAGCAGCTGGAGCATCACGCTGGTCGGCGCGATGTCCGCCGCGCCGACCAGCAGCCCGGCGAGCATGCTCACCAGAAGCACCGCCACGGCCGCGAGCGCCACCAGCGGGCGCAGCCTGGCCGCCTGCCTCCCCCGGGCATCGGCCTTCCGAACCGCGTCGGCGCCGGCGTCCGTGTTCGTCTCGGTGGCTGTACCGATGCCGGCGTCCGTGCCCGCGTTCGTCTCGACGCCGGGGTCCGTGTCGGCTGAAGGCGACGATCCGGAGGTCGCGTCGCCGGGACTCACCGACGGTCCGGGGTGCGGCCCTCGTCCTTCGAGGCGGGGAGGAGACATCTGCCGTTTCTTCCTGACACCGATCAGCCCGCCGACACCTTCTGAACGGCGTCGCCGATCTGCTCGGCGAGGTCGACGACACGCGGCCCCCAGCGGGAGGCGATGTCGTCGTCGAGGGGGATGACCCGGTCGTTCTTGATGGCGGAGAGCCTGGACCAGCCGGGACGCTTGGCGAGGGTTTCCTTGGACTGAGCACAGCACTTGGTGTCGGCCAGGAAGACGAGGTCGGGGTCGGCCTGGGCGACGAACTCGGCGGAGAGCTTGGGGTAGCCGCCGGCCGGGTCGGGAGCCTTGTCGGCGATGTTCGTCATGCCGAACAGCCCGTAGATCTGGCCGAGGAAGGTGTCGGAGGTGACCGAATAGGGGGTGGTGTCCAGCTCGTGGTAGTAGGTGAGCTTCGCGTCCTTCGGTGCGGCGGCGGTGATCTCGTCGAGCCGCTTTCTCATCCCGGCGACGAGTTCGGCGGCCCTGTCGCCGTTGCCGGTGGCGTCCCCCAGGTCGGTGATCTGGTCGTATGCATCGTCGAACTTGGTCGCGGCGGGCTCCAGCAGGACGGGGACACCGACCTTGCCCAGCGCGGCCACCACGCCGCCGATGTCGTTGGCGACCACGACGAGGTCGGGTTTCCTGGCGATGATCGCCTCCACGTTCGGCTTGAAACCGGACAGGTCGCTCTTCGGCGCCTCGGCGGGATAGGTGGACTGGTCGTCCACCGCCACGACCTGCGGTCCGGCTCCGATCGCGAACAGGCTCTCGGTCGCGCTCGGCGACAGCGAGACGATCCGCTCGGGCCTCTTGGCGACGACGACGGGGCCGTTGCCCGCCTCGACGGTGACGGGGAAGCCCGCCGAGGGAGTGGCCGCCGCGGGGGCGGTCGGGGACAGGGTCTGGGACGGGGCCGAGGCCGGGGAGCTCTGGCCGCATCCGGCCAGGGTCAGTGCGGCGAACAGGGCACCGGCGAGGGCGCTGCGTACGGGCCTCACACGAGGTCCTTTCAGTTGCCGGAACCGAGAGACCCAGGAGAGACGGGTCACCCTTTTCCACGAGGGTCTGCGTCGACGCGGCGGAGGCGACCTGGCTCGACCCCTCGGGGTCATGACAGTTGCGGGACAGCGCCGGACTCACACCGGACTTCGCTCACGCTGCGCGTCAGACGAACGGTATCAATTCCCCAGAACGTCCTTCGAAGGTCCCCGGGTGTCGAGGCCCTCGACACCCGTCCTCCGGCGCACCGCTCTCCGGCGAACCCCTCCGACACGCGTCCTCCGGGCGAGCCGTCCTTCGGTGAACCCCTCCGTCGCGCACCCTCCGGCGAACCGTCCTCCGGTGAACCCCTCCGTCGCGCACCCTGCGGTAAACCGTTCCTCGCCTCTTCGGCGAACCACCCTCAGCCGAGTCCCACCTCGGCCGAACCACTCACCGCCGCCGTCCCTCAGCCGAACTGCTCCTCGGCGGCGGCGATGATCTCCTGCAGGCGCAGGCCGTGCGCGGCGTCCAGGGGGTGACCACCGCCGCGCCGTACGGTACGCGTGAACTCGGTGAGCATCAGGGAGAAGATGTCGGAGCCCAGCCGGGTGCCGTCGAGGGACTCCCTGCCGAGGCGCCCGTAGATCTCGACCTCGGAGGGCGGGTTCTCACCCGGCACGCTCATGCACAGCGACGCCTCGCTCACCGCGCCGGTCTCGTGCTCGAGCAGCAGGCCGACCCAGCCCAGCGGGTTGCCGTGCGCCCGGACCCCGACGACCCTGCCGAGCGCCGCGTCCAGCATGTCGATCATGTGCGGCCCGACGTCGAGGATCGCGCCGCGCTCCAGACGCCAGGAGGTGGCGAAGGCCCCGCCGAGCATCGCCCCCGAGACGTTGGCCGCCCGCCCGCCGAACGGCTCGATCGCCGACACCCTGGCAAGGAAGGCGCGGGTGGCGGGTGAGTAACGCCAGGTGAGGACCATCTGCGAGGCCACTCCCGCCTCGGCGACCGCCTCGGCCAGCCGCCGGGCCCCGTCCAGGTCGGCGGCGAGCGGTTTCTCCAGCAGCAGCGCCTTGCCCGCCTTGGCGGCGCGTACCCCCAGCTCCGCCTGCACGGCGGGCGGCACCGAGAACGCGACCGCCTCGCAGTTGTCGAAGAGTTCCTCGATCCGTTCGAAGACCGGGGCGCCGAACCTCGCCGCGGCCTCGGGACGACGGGCCCACACGCCCGCCAGACGCGTGTTCGGACCAGCCGCCAGCATCGGTGCGTGCACCATCTCGGCCCATGGTCCGGCGCCGACCAGACCTACAGATAACGTCACTAATCCAGTTTCGCATGCTCTCTCTCCCCTCATCGCGTGCTCCGGGGGTATGCCGTGCTCAGTCCGCGCTCAGTCCATGAGCCGTCCATGAGCCGTCCGTGAGCCGTTCATGAGCCGCCGACGACCGGCATCGGCCGTACCGGCATGATGGTGGGCACCATGAATCAGATGACTCTGTTGCGACACGGCGAGACCGAATGGAGCCGGGACGGCCGACACACCGGACTCACCGACATGCCGTTGACCCCCAAGGGCGAGGACCAGGCGCGGGCGCTCGCCCCGCTGATCGCGGGCCTGGCGTTCGACCTGGCCCTGGTGAGCCCGGCCGGTCGTGCGAGGAACACCGCCGAACTGGCCGGGATCAAGGACTACGAGATCGAGCCCGATCTGTGGGAATGGGACTACGGCGGCTACGAGGGCATCACCACCCCGAAGATCCGTGAGGGTCGCCCCGGCTGGTATCTGTGGCGTGACGGCGTCGTTCCCGGCGACGCCGGCCATCCCGGCGAGAGCGCGGAGCAGGTGGGCGCCCGCGCCGACCGGGTGATCGCCCGCGCCGGGACCGTGGAGGGCGACGTGGTCCTCGTCGCCCACGGGCACTTCCTGCGGGTGCTGTGCGCCCGCTGGCTCAGGCTGTCCCCGCAGGACGGGCGGCTCTTCCGGCTGGACACCGGGACCTACTCCCGGCTCGGCTTCGAGCACGGCGAGCCGGTGATCCTCGCCTGGAACGCCCCCGTCTGACCTCGAAAAACCGCCGGGCCGGGCGCCGTCACGTCGTACGGGAGACGGAGGGCTCGGTCAGGCGGCGGCGGCGACGGGCTGGGGACCGCGGCCGGTCAGCCATTCGAGGACCTTGCGATGACCGTGGCAGGCGTCCTCGAAATGACCCCAGCGCCAGTAACGTGGCTGGTCGCGCACTCCGGTGACCCATGTGCGGTAGGACACCGGAGTGGACGCACCTTCCCCTGTGGCCGCCGAGGCGACGCCGTAAGTGCGGATCACGACGCGCCCGCCTGGCGCGAACAGCACGTCGTCGGCCACCGGATACAAGGTCATCTGGTCGAGCACGGTTTGAGCCCCCAATCACTGTGATCTCAAACTCTTCCGTGCCGATCCACTCCCCCGGTTACATCATCGGCGCGTCGCGGTTAACCCGGCTGCCCCGATGTAAAAACGGTGTTACACCGTTAAGCCGTCGAACTCCCCATCCTTCACCCCGAGCACCAGGGCGCGAATCTCGTCCCGTGTGTAGATCAGGGCAGGCCCCTCGGGAAAACGCGAGTTGCGGACCGCGATGCTGCCATCCGTCAGTTCGGCCAGCTCGACGCAGTTACCCGTCGAGTTGCTGTAGCGGCTCTTGCGCCAGCTGGCCCCGGCAAGGTCAGTGGCGGGCATGCCGTTGTAGGTCTGCTTCATTTACATCTCTCTGAGAAGGTCGCCGAGGATCTCGGCGGTGCCCCCGGGCGTGGTGCTTTCCACGCACAACTGCTCCATGGCCGTGAGGTATGGATCGATGTCCTCACGTTTGTCCAGGTAGAGGGCACCCCAGAGCTGCTCGACATAGACGACGTCCGACAGGTCGGACTCGGGAAACCGCAAGATGCTGAACGCACCACCCTCGGCCGCGTGCATGCCGAATCGGAAGGGCATCACCTGAAGGGTGATGTTGGGAAGCGCGGACACTTCCAGCAGGTGCTGGAGTTGTTCACGCATGATCTCCTTACCTCCGATGGGCCGCTTCAGGGCCGCCTCGTCGATGACCGCCCACAACCGGGGGCCGTCTTTTCTCGTCAGGCGATCCTGCCGCTGCATGCGCATATGCACACGACGCTCGATCTCCGCCTCCGGCACGTCCGGGTAGCCCAACCGGATCACGGTGCGCGCGTAGGCGGACGTCTGCAGCAGGCCGGGAACGAACTGCACCTCGTAGGTGCGGATCATGTTCGTCGCCTCCTCCAGCCCCACGTAGGTGGTGAACCAGTTCGGCAACAGGTCGCCGTACTTGTGCCACCAGCCCGGGGTGTTCGCCTCGCGGACCATCTCCAGCAGGCCGCGCCGTTCTGCGTCGTCGAGCACGCCGTACAGGGTGAGCAGGTCTTCCACGTCACGTGTCTTGAAACCGACGCGGCCGAGTTCCATGCGGCTGATCTTGGACTCCGAGGCACGGATGTGAAATCCCGCGACCTCTCGGGCAAGTCCCTTCTCCTCACGCAACCGGCGCAGGCTCGCGCCGAGCATGATTCGCCGAACGGTGGAACCGGTACCGGGCGGATCCATGGACACGTGGTGCTCCTCGCTCGCTTTCCTGATCGACAGTCTGTCACTTCATGGCCAAAGAATCCTCGGCCATGACCAAGATCCCCTTTCGTCCGTAATCACCCAATCAGGGGTAACGGTAGCGGTTGCACAGGTCTTATGCACGTGCATTCGCTCTTGCACCTGCACGGGAGTTTGCACCATGATGACGGCTGTGCAGTCCGCCCAAACCGCGCCCCCCCGAGCGTCAACGTCATGGACGGCTCTCGACTGGTGGCCCCCCGCCGGCTGGTGGCCCGATTCCGCGCGTGATCTTCTTCCCAGGTCCCCGGTAGCCATGGCCAGCGCCACATTCGTCCTCCCGCCACAGGCCGAGTCCGTCCACTCCGCCCGAAGCTTCGCGACAGGCACCCTCACCGGCTGGAACCTCGCCGAACTGGGCGAGAACATGGAGCTGGTGGTCTCGGAGCTGGCGACCAACGCCTTCAGGCACGGCCTGAGGCTGGCCGAGTCACGCGCCAGGGAACCGATCCGGCTCTCCCTGCTCCGGCGAGGCGGGCTGGTCGCCTGCACGCTCAACGACCCGGGGGCCGGCTTTCCCGCCCTCCGTGACCCCTGCCCCCTCGACATCGGCGGCCTCGGACTGCACATCGTCGAGTCGCTGAGTCTCCGATGGGGCTGGGCACCGCTCGCTCCGTACGGCAAGATCGTGTGGGCCGTCCTCCGGACGGGTCCGTGCGAAGAGCCGGATCCCTTCGACCGCCCGTAGTCCCCTTTTTTCCTCCCCTCTCCCCACAGGGCCCCTCGAACGCCCTCGGGTCCGATCACCCCGGGCCCGAGGTTCTCCCGGGGCTCCGACGACCTTCTCCGCTCCCCCGAGCCTCTACCGACCCTCCCGGACGGCGCCGCCTCTTCCCTTCTCACAGGCGCCGACCGGTCCCGGGGCCGCCACCTCTCCCGTCTCGCGGCCCCGGGACCGGTCAGATCCGGGTGGAGAGTTTTATAACGCATCGCATTCTGCGCGGTAGATGCCGTCAGAGATGCCCTCTGCATTACCGTGGATGTTTATGGCTCACGGAGAGTCCCCGCGCGAGATTCCTGAGAGAACTGCGAGATGGACGATCACCTGCTCGGCTGGTTGAAAACCCTCGACGAAGAACGGCTCGCCCGAGTTCTGGCCAACCGGCTGGACGCCATCGCCCCACCGTGGCCACGCCGCCTGGACACCCTGGCGCAGCGGCTGGGCAACGGTTTCGCGGTGATGGAGGTCATGCGCGGCCTGCCGCTGCCCTCACTGGAGGTGGCGCAGGCCTCGCTCGCCCTCGGCGAGCAGGCCGGGCCTGACACGGTGGCCCGGTTCATGGGCGTGCCCGAGGCCGAGGTGGCCCCCTGGCTCGACCTGCTGTTCGACCACGCGTTGGCGTGGCCGGACGCCGAGGGCCGCATCCGCGTGGCCGAGGGGGTCGCCCGGTGGTGGACGGCGCCCTGCGGGCTCGGCGACCCGATTCCCCACTACCTGAACTCCTGGACGGTCAGCGCCGACGCGTTGCGCGGACTGGCCAGGGCCCTCGGCCTTCCGCAGGGCCCCAAGCGGCGCACGGTCACCAGGGTGACCGAGATCCTCTCCGATCCGGAGCGGGTGATCGCACTGCTGGAGAAGGCCCCGGACGGCACGAGAGGGCTGCTGGAGGAGTTCGCCTGGGACGGCCCGGTCCGCGACGTGGACGGCGGCAGGTTCGTGGTGCCCGGATCTCCCGAGAAGTGGGCGGCCGACCACGGCCTGCTCTTCCGGCCCAGCTGGAACATGGCCGAGATGCCTCGTGAGGTGGCGCTCGCGCTGCGCGGCCCCGACTATCACCCTCCCTTCACCCCCCTCCCGCCCGACCTCGCCACCATTCCCGTCGACCCCGAGGCCGTCGACCACCTGATGACGCTCGCCGCACCGCACGTGGTGGAGCGCTGTGCCGCCATGTTGGAGAACACCGCGAAGTTCCCGCTGCCGCTGCTCAAGGCGGGCGGGGTCGGGGTGCGCGAGGTCCGGCGGGTGGCCAAGGACACCGGCTGCGACGAGGACGAGACCCGGTTGCTGCTCGAGGTGTGCGCGGTGGCCCGGCTGCTCGCCTGGGACGAGCCCGCCGGAGGGCTGGTGCCCACGGAGAAGTTCGACCGCTGGCGGCTGGACGACGCCGCCGCCAGGCTCCGGGTGCTGCTGTCGGCGTGGTGGCGGATGGAGCGTTCGTCGCTGCGGAAGATCGACGGCAAGTACGGCACGGTGCTCGGCGACGACCCGGCGGGGGCCATGGTCGCCCGCGCCCGGCGGGCGCTGCTCGGCGTGCTGGCCCGGCTGCCCGCCAACACCGCCTGCACCGACCTGTCGGGGCTGGTCAGGTCCGCGCACTGGCACGCGCCGCTGCTGGACCGGGCGCTGCTCGCCGAGTGCGCCCCCGCCGTGCTGGAGGAGGCCCGCGTGCTCGGGCTGGTCGCCCTCGACACGATCACCGATCTCGGCCGGGCGATGGCCGGTCTCGACGCCTTTCCCGGCGACGAGATCGACGACTCGGCGCCCATCGTGGAGAACGACCCCGTACTGGTCGAGTGCTCCACCAGGGCGCTCGCCAGTGTGCGGCGCAGCGCCCTCTTCGGCGCCGATCTCACCGCAGTGGTGACCGGCCCGCCCGCCGGTGAGCTCGCCGAACTGCTCGACCGGGCCGCCGAACGCGAGTCGCGAGGCGCGGCCTCGGTGTGGCGGTTCACCCCGGCCAGCGTGCGCCGCGCCATGGACTCCGGTTACACCGCCGAGGGCCTGCTGGCGGACCTGGCGGAGGTGGGCGCGGTGCCGCAGCCCCTCGACTACCTCGTCCACGACGTGGCCAGGCGGCACGGCGAGGTCACCGTGACCACGGTCGCCTGCATCGTGCAGGCCTCCGATCCGGTGCTGCTCGCCGAGATCGCCGGGCACCGGCGACTGGGCCGGTTGGGCCTGCGGCTGCTCGCCCCGACCGTGCTGGCCAGCTCGCAGCCCGCCGACAAGACCCTCGCGGCGCTGAGGGAGAACGGTTACGCGCCGGTGCCGATCGAGGACACCGGTGAGATCACCATCCGCAGGGCCCGCGTCGAGGAGCCGCGGAACGGGCGGCTCATCCTGCTTCCCGGGGGCAGGGTGGCCGAGTTGGAGCAGCCTTCTTACCCGCTGGTGGAACCGCCTCCCGATCCGCGCGAGCACGCCCAGCGCCTGCTCGTCGCCGAGGGCGAGGCGTCCCAGTCCGTCGGCAGGACGTGGGCGGTCATCGGCCGCATGGCCTCCCGGCTGCCGACCGCCCAGCAGTCGCTGCTCGGCTTCGTCGTCGACCGTGGCGTACGGGCGGCGATCACGCTGACCGACGGCCTGACCGCCACCATCAGCCACGGCGAGCTGCGCAGCGGCGTGCTCGACGCGTGGTGCGAGGAGGCGGGCGACTACCTGGAGTTCCCGCTGGCCGACATCGTGGAGGTTCGCGGCACCTACGCCTGATCCGAACGAGTCGGTTCGCGAGGGCGTGCCGACTACAGCTTCTTCGCCTTGGCGAGGTCGGCGTTGAGCCGCTCCAGCACGTCGGCGTAGCCCTGGTAGCTGTAGCGCTCCTCGGCGTGCCACTGGTAGACCTGTCCCGCCTTGACCGCGGGCAGCCCGGCGAAGGTCGGCTTCTTCTTCATCTCCTCGGGCCGCATCGACTGGGAGCGGGCGTCCACCAGGATCACGTCCGCCCGGTAGGTGTCGGCGTTCTCCCAGCTCAGGGTCTGCCAGTAGCCGCCTTCGTCGACCTTCTCCGGCACCACGACGTCCAGGCCGAGCTCCTTGAAGTAGCGCACGTCCGCGTGCGCCTCGGGGTTGGCCACCCACATCGCCTCCGGCCCGCCCGCCATGACCATGATCTTCAGGCCCTTGTTCTCCGGGGTGACGATCGCGGCGGAGGCGGCGTCGAACCTGGCCTTGGCCTCGGCAACCTCGGGGGCGTCGAGATCCGCGCCGAGGGCGGCGGCGACCTGCCCGTACCTCTCAATGATCTTGGGTACCGACATGTCCATCTGGCTGACGCCGAGGGTGGGGGCGACCTGCTCGATGGTGGCGGCGGACTTCTCCGGCACGTACCAGAGGGCGTCCTTGGCGTACATGCCGCTGACCAGCAGGTCCGGTTGCAGGGAGATGTACTTCTCGACGTTGAACTCGTCCCACACGTTGCCGAGGGACTCGACCTTGGTGATGTCGACAGCACCGACCTGGGGATCCTTCGTGCCGTCCTTGAGCCGGTGCGGCCCGAAGACGGCGATCGGCCGGACGCCGAAGTCCCACAGCGCCGCGGCGGCGCCGACCTGGGCGACGACCCGGGCCGGGCGGCCGGGCACATCGATCTTCTTGCCTCGGTCGTCGGTGAAGGTCCAGGGACCCGCCGAGGGGGAGGTCGCGGCCGACGGGCCGCCCGTCGCCGCGGTCGTCTCCGTTCCGCTCCCGCAGGCGGCCAGGACGAACACGAGACCGAGGCCCGCGGCCATGAATCCCCGCCGAGGCAGGACAGGTCGGGACATTTCTCACTCCAATGGATAGGCTTACCTAAATTGACTCCTACGTTAGATTAGCCTTGCCTAAGCATTACCGAAGAAGAGGGGTACCTGGTGAGCAGGGCCGGTGTGACCACGGCCGCGTCCGAGACGCCCGGGAAACCGGACGGGCCGCGTCCCGGGCGAGCGGGAGGGCCGAGCAGGCGCCCGGTGACGCTCGTGGCCGGGCTGCTGGCGGGACTGGCCGTGCTGGTGCTGCTCGCGATGGTCGGTATCGCGGTGGGATCGCGCTCGATCCCGCTGTCCACGGTCCTGGACGCGCTGCTCGCGCCCGACGGGTCCCCGGACCACACGGTCATCAGGGAACTTCGCGTACCGAGGACCCTGATCGGCATCGGCGTGGGCGCGGCACTCGGCCTGGCCGGGGCGCTGATGCAGAGCCTCACCCGCAATCCGCTCGCCGACCCCGGACTGCTCGGCGTCAACCAGGGCGCCATGTTCGGGGTGACGGTCGCGATCGGACTGCTCGGGGTGGGCGACCCCTCCCTCTACGTCTGGTTCGCGTTCGCCGGTGCGGCCGCCGCCGCCGCACTCGCCTACGCGCTCGGCTCCGCCGGGCGCTCGGGAGGCGGGCCGGTACGGCTCACACTCGCCGGTGTCGCACTGGGCATGGTCTTCAACGCGGCCGCGTCGGCGATCCTGCGGAGCGACAACGCGACCTTCGACCGGATGCGGTTCTGGCTCACCGGCTCACTGGCCGGGGTGAGCGGCGACGTCGCGATACGGCTCGCCCCGTTCCTCGCGGCCGGGCTGGTGCTCGGACTGCTGCTCGCCAAACCGCTCAACGCCCTCGCGCTCGGCGACGAGGCGGGACGCGCGCTCGGCGTGAACATGGCCCGCACGCGCGGGCTCACCGCGATCGCCGTCACCCTGCTGTGCGGAGCCGCCACCGCCGCCACCGGACCGCTCTGGTTCGTGGGCCTGGCCGTGCCGCACGCGGTGCGCGCCCTCACCGGCCCCGACCAACGCTGGGTCCTGCCCTACACCCTCGTGCTCGCCCCCGTGGTGCTGCTCGGCTCCGACATCCTCGGCCGGGTCGTCGCCGCCCCCGGTGAGGTGCAGGTGGGCATCATGTGCGCGGTCGTCGGCGCCCCGGTGTTCATCCTGCTCGCCCGCCGCCGGAGGCTCGCCGCGCTATGAAGATCACCTCACGGCGGACGGACACCCCGAAGGCCCGCCGCACGAACCCTCTCCTGAGAGTCACCTCACGGATGGCACCCGCCACGGAGACCTCCCACCTCGCGAACGGCTCACCGCGGACACCCGCCGCCCTGCGCCTGGGTTCCTGGTCGCTGCGGCTCCCACCGCGCGGCCTCGCCGCCGGGGCCGCCGTCGCCCTCCTGGGACTGGCCGTCAGCCTCGTCGCGCTGTCCACCGGCGAGTTCACCGTTCCCATCCCCGACATCGTGGCCGCCCTGTTCGGTGAGGGGCCTCCGGTCGCCGAACTCATCGTGAGCCGCCTGCGGGCGCCGCGTGTGGTGACCGGCCTGCTGGTCGGCGCCGCGTTCGGGCTGAGCGGCGCCATCCTGCAGAGCCTCACCCGCAACCCGCTCGGCAGCCCCGACTTCATCGGCTTCACCGCCGGAGCCTCCACCGGGGGCATCGCCGCCGTCATCCTGGGCGGCACCGCCTGGCAGATCGCCGGAGCCTCCCTCGCCGGGTGCGTCCTGTCCGCACTGGTGGTCTACGCCCTCGCCTACCGGCGCGGGGTGCAGGGCTACCGGCTGATCCTGGTCGGCATCGGGATCGGCGCGCTGCTGGTCTCCGCCGACTGGTACATGCTCACCCGCGCCGACATCAACGACGCCGCCACCGCGGGAGCGTGGATCACCGGCAGCCTCGGCGGACGCGGCTGGGAGCACGCGATCCCGGTCGCGTACGCGCTGGCGGTGCTCCTGCCCGTCTGCGCTCTCCTGTCTCGCCCGCTGCGGATGATGGAGATGGGCGACGACGCGGCCAAGGCCGCGGGCATCCGCGTCGAGCCGGTACGCGCGACGGCGATCGCCGTCGCGGTGCTGCTGTGCGGGGTCGCCGTCGCCGCCGCCGGACCCGTGATCTTCGTGGCGATGGCCGCGCCGCAACTGGCCCGCCGGATCACCCGCTCCCCCGGCGTCACCCTGCTCACCTCGGCGCTGACCGGCGCCACCCTGCTGGTCGGCGCCGACCTGGCCGCACAGCGCGTCTTCGCGCCGGTGCAGCTACCGGTCGGGATCATGACCGCCGCGATCGGCGGGATATACCTGGTGTTTCTACTCCGGAGGGAACGACGTTGAGACTGTACGGCACCGACCTGACGCTCTCCTACGACAAGCGCGTGGTGGCCAGCGACCTGAACGTCACGATCCCCGACGGGTCGTTCACCGTGATCATCGGCCCCAACGCGTGCGGCAAGTCCACCATGCTGCGCGCCCTGGCCCGCATGCTCAAACCCCGCGCGGGGACGGTCCACCTGGACGGGGCCGCGATCACCTCGCTGCCGTCCAAGGAGGTGGCGCGCAGGCTGGGCCTGCTGCCGCAGAGCTCGATCGTGCCCGACGGCATCACGGTCGCCGACCTGGTGGGCAGGGGCCGCTACCCGCACCAGCGGCTGATGCGGCAGTGGTCCCGCGAGGACGAGGTCGCGGTGGCGGCGGCGATGGAGTCCACCGACGTGACCGAACTGGCGGAGCGCTGCGTGGACGAGCTCTCCGGCGGCCAGCGCCAGCGGGTCTGGCTCGCGATGGCGCTCGCCCAGGAGACGCCGATCCTGCTGCTCGACGAGCCGACGACCTTCCTGGACATCGCCCACCAGATCGAGGTGCTCGACCTCTGTGCCGACCTGCACGAGCGGGGCAGGACCCTCGTCGCCGTACTGCACGACCTGAACCAGGCCTGCCGCTACGCCACCCACCTGATCGTGATGCGCGACGGCCGGATCGTCGCCGAGGGCGACCCCTCCTCGATCATCACGGCCGCGCTGGTGGAGCAGGTCTTCGAACTGCGCTGCGAGATCATCGAGGATCCGCAGAGCGGCACCCCGCTGATCGTCCCCGAGACCCGCCGCCGCGCCCCCGCCCGCGCCTGAGCCCCTCGCTCATCCCTCCAGCGCGACCCGGCGGGCCAGTCCGAGGGGGAGCCCGCCCGAACCGGCCAGCGTGTCGTGGAAGGCGCGCAGGTCGCCGCGGCCCGCGGCCAGGTAGTCGTCGCGGATGCGGTCGATCTCCAGGGCGCCGGTGAGGTAGGAGGGCGCCTGGGTGGGCCACGCGCAGTAGCGGTCGACCTCCCCCTTCGCCGTGCCGGGGGTGAGCGACGATCTCGTGGTCATGTACTCCTCCGCCTGCTCGATCGTCATGTCGCCGCAGTGCAGCGAGGTGTCGACGACGATGCGGGCCGCGCGGAAGAGCCTGAAGTCGAGGTGGGCGAGCTCCTGGGCCGGGGTGGTGAAGTACCCCTGCTCGTGCATGAGCTTCTCGACGTACAGGCCCCAGCCCTCGGCGAAGTACGGGGTGCGAAACAGCCTGCGGGCCCGCCGGGGGTTGTCCGCCACCCACGACAGGTGCCAGTGGTGGCCGGGATATGCCTCGTGGACGGCGATGGAGGGCATCTGCGCCCTGGCGTTGGTACGCAGCCGCTGACGGATCTGTTCCTCGGTGAAGGACGCGGGGGTGTACGGGACGAAGAAGTGCCCGATCCTGGAGGTCGACAGGGGCGGGGGCGACATGTAGGAGGCGACGGCGACGATGGGCCGCTGAAACTCCGGCGACGGGACGACCCTGCACTCCTCGCCCCGCGCGAAGGTCACCAGGCCGCGCTCGCGGACGAACCTCCTGGCCCGCTCCGTCTCGGCCTCGTACTCGGCCCGCATGTCCTCCAGCGTCGGCGCGTGGTCGTCCTGGAGTTCGGCGATGACCGCGTGCCAGTCACCGGAACCGCCGTCCAGCCTCGCCGCGACCTCGCGCATCCGCGCGTCCAGCTCGTCGTAGGCGGCCTGTCCCCGGTCGCGCAGCTCGCCGGCGCCGTAGCCGAGCATCTCCCGCTCACGCAGCAGGGTGGAGTAGAGCTCCTCCCCCATCCGCCAGGTGCCGGTCGCCCGGAAACCTTCGAGGAACCCCACCAGCTCGTCGAAGGCCGCCGCCGCGGGTTCGGCCGCGGCCGCCAGCCGGGCGCGCAGGGCCTCGTCGGCGACCTGGCCGGGGACCGTCTCGGTGAGGAAGCGCCGGGCGGTCCGCGACTGGCCCAGCCCTCGCTGGACCAGCAGCGGAGCCGCCAGGGCGGGATCGAGATTCGCCCGGCAGGCGGCGATGACGTCCGGCACCTCGGCCAGCCGCGCGACGGCCGCGTCCACCAGTTCGGCCTCGGGGGACAGCCGCTGCAGGAACGGCCCGAACATCGAGGAGAAGATCGGCCCCACGTAGGCGGAAGGATCGCGCCGCCAGAGGGGCCACGTCTCGTACGCGATCTCGCCGCGCAGCATGGACATGACCAGCTCCCGGTCGATCTCGTCCTCGAAGCTCTCGGACCTTTCCCGCCTCTCCGGGCCCGCGGGAGCTCCGGGGCTCCCGGGAGCCCGGACCCGCTGAAGGCGCTCCAGCCATCGGCGCGTCTCACGCTCCCTGGCGAGGATTCCGGACTCGGTGAAGTCACCGAGAGTCCTGTCGTACCCCTGCGCGCCCGCGAGGGCGGCGTAGGAGGGATTCGCCGCCAGATACCAGTCGAGAAAGCCGCTCACGAGCTCAGGAGACGTCATAACGCCGGATCCTACTGGGCCGATGATCTCGTCACCGGTCTTGCCGCCCGCCGGCTCTCCCGCGGCCCGAATCACCCGGACATGTGGGCCTCGGGTGGACCGGAGTTCGCGGACGAGCGAGCACGCCCCCGCGATTCCCATAAACTCGTCTCGTGGGTGACCCGAAATTCGAGATCCAGATGCTCCACGACCGTGTCATGGTCAAGATCGAGCAGGAGTCCGAGGAACGCCGCAGCACGGCCGGAATCGTCATCCCCGCGACGGTGAAGATGGCCAACCGCCTCGTCTGGGGTGAGGTCTGCGGCGCGGGCCAGAACGTCCGCGCGGTGAAGGTCGGCGACAAGGTCCTGTTCAACCCCGAGGAGCAGTACGAGGTCGAGGTCCACGGCCAGGTCTACCTGGTGATGCGCGAGCGCGACCTGCACGCCATCGCCACCCCGCAGACCGACAACGGTACCGGCCTGTATCTCTGACGGCCGTCTCCGGCGACACCGGCCCGCGCCGTCGACGGCACCCGCCTCCCCGGCCCTCCGAGGTCTCCGGTGACCCCGATGACACGGCCCGCGCCTCCGGCGGTACCGCCCGCGCACCGCACCCGCGCGCGGGCGTCTCACCCGCCGCCGGTCACCGCCGGGTGTAGCCGAGATAGAGCTTGTTGGACCAGTCGTCGGCGGAGAAGGCCGCCAGGACCCGCGTCACCTTGCCCTTCAGCGTGGACAGGACCACCTGGTAGTGGCCCGAGGAGGGAACGACCGCGATGAAGTGCGTCTCGTCCCACCAGCCCCACAGGGCCTTCGGCTTGATGCCCGGCACCTTGTTCACGAGCTTGCCCGAGGTGCGGTCCCAGACGCAGACGTGCTCGGTGTAACTGGAGGGGCACCAGGTCATCAGGCTCCGCCCCGAAGGGGTGAAGGCGTCCTCCCCACCGGCGGGCCTGCCGGTCTTGGCCAGGGTGCGGCGGATCGCGCCGTCCTGCCCGTAGAAGCGGGTGCCCCCCGCGTACTCGGCCACGACATCGAGACCGTCGGAGCTCCAGCGGAACCTCGCGGCCTTGTCGACATTGGCCACGGTCACGCTCTTGGCGGTCTTCGCCACCGTGTCGACGACCACGAAGCCGGAGGTCACCCACGCGGATCCGCTCTTTCTCTCGACGGTCAGCACCGCCTTGTCGCCCCTGCGGTTCCAGTGGACGTAGTGCGCGACGAGCGGCTTCTTCACCGTGCGGATCCTGGTGCTCTTGGAGGCCGCGAGGTCGAGCAGGACGACCGAGTCGTAGCCCTCCTGGTAGGAGACGGGCACCGCGAGGGCCTTGGTCGCCTTCGGCGCGACCGTGATCTCCTGGTAGGCGGCCTGCCGGGTGAATCCGGCGCCCCTTCGCAGGTAGGTCATCTTGCCGAAGGAGTAGGAGGTCACTCTGAGCGCGTCCTTGGAATCCTCCCTGACGGTGACCCGGGTGCCGGGCAGCACGATGTCGACGGGCGCGGCGAGAGGCCCGGCGAGAGGCGCGGCGAGAGGCGCGGCGGCGGGTGCGGCGGCGGCCGGCTCGGCGGCGTGTGCGGCCGCCGGAACCGGCACGAGCACCGAGACCAGAAGCGCCAGGCTTCCAACCACTCTGTAAATCCCAGGAGTCACGGACACGGCGGCATCCTAAGCCGGAAAGCCCTCAAGATCGTGATCTAGAACGAATCGGTTAGAAGAGGTGTGGGAGAGGGTGAGCGGGGTGAGGAGACACTGGAAGCGCGTGAGACGGAAAATCGAGGACACGCGCGAGCGACGAACCGAAAACGCGAGCGGGCAACGCAAAGTCACCCGGACGAAGTGGGCTGGATTCGGCCACGATGAGCCATGTCATGGAGTTAGCGGCCGTATCGCCGATTAATGTCCTCCCATGAGGGATCGGTCATGTGCGCCCCACTCCTGGGTGCCCACCGCGGCCGGTTACGCGGCGATGGCGATCGGCGTCCTGGACATCCTCAGGGCCGTGCTGCCCTCGTTCAGGAGAAGCCGGGTCGGCGAGCTCACCGGACTCCTGCCGGGGACGTTCACCTCTCTCGCCCAGGCCGCCTCGCTCGTCCTGGGCATCCTCATCGTCATGCTCGCCCACGGTCTCCGGCGCAGGAAGAGAAGGGCCTGGCAGGCGGTGATGGTGCTCCTGCCACTGAGCGTTCTCACCGAGTTCCTGCACTCGCACCGCCCCTTCACCGCCCTCCTCAGCACGCTGGTCGTCGCCCTGCTCGTGGTCAGACAGCGCGAGTTCTACGCCCTCTCCGACCCCCGGACCCGCCGGCGGGCGCTGTGGAACCTCCTCGCCCTGGGCGCCCTGGACATCGTCATCGGCTGGGTCGTGGTCAACGCCCACCCCCGGACGATCATCGGTGATCCCAGCGCCGGAGAGCGGCTCCAGCACGTGCTGCTCGGCCTCGTCGGGGTGGAGGGCCCGGTCGGATACTCCTCGGAGCGGACCGCCGACCTGGTCTACTTCTCACTCCTCGGTCTCGGCGCGCTCACCGCGGTGACGACCCTCTACCTCGCGCTGCGGCCGGAGAGGCCCGTCGCCGAACTGGGCCCCGAGCAGGAGGCCGCGGTCCGTGCGCTGCTCGCCGGACACGGCGCCCGCGACTCGCTGGGCTACTTCGCGCTGCGCCGCGACAAGAGCGTCGTGTTCTCCCCGACGGGCAAGGCGGTGATCGCCTACCGGGTGGTCTCGGGGGTCATGCTCGCCAGCGGCGATCCCATCGGGGACGTCGAGGCGTGGCCGGGCGCGATCAGGCGGTTCATGGAGGAGGCGGAACGGCACGCCTGGGTGCCCGCCGTGATCGGTTGCAGCGAGACGGGCGGCGAGATCTGGACGAGGGAGGGCCGCCTGTCCGCCCTGGAGATCGGTGACGAGGCGATCGTCGACGTCGCCGGCTTCACCCTCGAGGGCAGGGCGATGCGCAACGTCCGGCAGATGGTGAAGCGGGTGGAGCGCGCGGGCTACACCTGTCTCGTACGGCGGGTCGGAGACCTCACCGAGGCGGAGAAGGACCGGATCCGGCACGCCGCCGACTTCTGGCGCGGCACGGACACCGAGCGGGGCTTCTCCATGGCCCTCGGCCGCTTCGGTGACCCCGCCGACGCCGAATGCGTCGTCGTCACGGCGCACAGGCTCCCCGATGGCACCGAGGGCTCAGGAAACACCGCGAAGAGCGGTGATTCCGGGGATTCCGGGGATTCCGGGGATTCCGGGGATTCCGGGGATCGCGAGTACGGCCCGGACGGCGCAGGCGGCGCGGAGACCGGGGACGGCGACAGGGGCGGCCAGGACGAGGTGAACGGTGCGAGCGGCACCACCGGCGCGGGCGGCAAAGGCGGCGCGAGCCGCATGACCGGCGCGGGCGACGCGCACGGTAAGGATGCCGCGAAGGACGGGAGAGAGGCGGGTGAGGACATCCGCGCCGTCCTGCACTTCGTCCCCTGGGGGGAGCACGGCATCTCCCTCGACCTGATGCGCCGTGACCACGACGCCGACCCGGGCCTCAACGACCTGCTCATCGTCAAGGCCCTGCAGGCGGCCCCGGCCCTCGGTGTGAGCGTGGTCTCGCTCAATTTCGCGATGTTCCGCGCCGCGCTCGCCAGGGGCGAGCGGCTGGGTGCGGGCCCGATCCTCCGTCTCTGGTACGGCGTCCTGGTCTTCCTGTCCAGGTGGTTCCAGATCGAGTCGCTGTACAGGTTCAACGCGAAGTTCCAGCCGCTGTGGAAACCCCGATTCCTCGTCTATCCCTCGGCGCGGGACCTTCCGCGGATCGGCCTGTCGGCGCTCCAGGCGGAGGCCTTCGTCTCCCTCCGCCTTCCCAGGATCGCCTTTCGCCGCGTCAGGCCCCTCCGCCCGGCGCCTCCCCGCACCTCACGCACTCCATCTCCATGACCATGGGAACCTCCATGACCGCGGGAACGTGATGGCGCCGGTGCTCGTAGAACCGATGACCGAGCCCTGCCGCGACGAGCACCCCGCCGAGCAGCACGAGCATGAACGGTCCGTACTTCTCGTGCCCTATCAGCCCCATGACGAGGTGGGCTATACCGGCGGCGACGATGATCGCGCCGACGTTGAGCAGTTCCCTGTTGAGCGTCCACCCCGAGGCGGATCGTTCCCGTTCCGTCTCACTCATGCCCTCAGGTTCACTACGGTCAGTTACAGTCCTCGACGGATTCCGTCACCGCGATGTAAAACGCGGAGCGGCGATGTAAAACGCGGAGCATCTTCTCCCGGTGGCAAATGTTGTCATCCATAAAGAAACAGGACTTTCCCCGGCCGAAAGACCTGACAGCCTCGGATACCGGCCCCGTCAGCCGCCGAGCCGGCGGAACCTGCGCGCCGACAACGGCAGGAAGACGGCGATCAGCAGCAGCGGCCAGAGCACCGCCATGAGCGTGGCGTTCTGCACGATCCACGACTCCCCCGCCCAGCCGGGGTTGTCGAAGAGCCGTCTCGCGGCCGTCGCGGTGGCCGAGAGCGGGTTCCACTCCGCGATCGCGCCGAGCCAGCCGGGCATGGTGGCGGGGTCGACGAACACGCTGGACAGGAAGCCGACCGGCCAGACCAGGATCTGCACCGACGTCACCACCTCCGGTCCTCCCGCGACGAGGCCGATGTAGATACCCACCCAGATCAGGGCGAAGCGCAGCAGCAGGAGCAGTCCCACGGCGGCCAGCGCGTCGGGCACCCCTCCCCCGGCGCGCCAGCCGAGCAGCAGTCCGGCCCCGATCATGACGGCCAGCCCGACGACCGAGTTGAGCATGTCGGCGATCCCGCGGCCCATCACGACCGCCGAGGCGCTCATCGGCATCGAACGGAACCTGTCGGTCACGCCCTTGGCCGCGTCGGTGGTGACCGCCGTCATCGTGCTCTCCAGGCCGAAGAGCATCGTCATCGCGAACATGCCGGGGATCAGGAAGTCGAAGTAGCCGCCCCCGCCGGGGACGCCGATGGCGCCGCCGAACAGGCCGCCGAACATCAGCACCATCAGGACCGGGAAGAGCCATCCGACGGCGACCGTTCCCGGGCGACGGCCCCAGTGGCTCAGGTCGCGCAGGGTGATGGTCCAGGAGTCGGCCAGCGCCCAGCCGAACCGGGCGAGCGGGGAGGCGGCGGGCGTGGTCGGGGTCGTCGTGCTCACGTGGATGCCTCCGCATCGGGGGTCGGAATCGTGGTACTCACGCGGATGCCTCCGCATCGGGGATCGTCGTACTCGGCGGGGGCCCACCGGGAACGGTGACCGCCCGCGCCGGAGCGCACGGCGGCGATGTCCGTCCGGTCCCTTTCGCGGGAGAGCGAGGTCACGGTGCTCACGCGGACGCCCCGGCGTGGGCGGTCGTGCTCTCGGCGCCGCCCGTGAGGTGCAGGAAGACCTCGTCGAGCGTGGGGCGGCGCAGTGTGACGTCGACCGGCTCGATCCCGGCGTCACCGAGCGCGGTGGCCATGGTGACGAGCGCCCGGGTGCGCTCGGCGACCGGGATGCTGACCCGGCGCGCCTCGGCGTCCACGTGGATCTCACCGGAGGCGACCCGCGCCGCGAGGGCCTCGGTCGCGGCCACGTCCGCCGGGTCGGTGAGGACGATGTCGAGCCAGTCGCCGCCGATGGCGGACTTCAGCTCCTCCGGGGTGCCCTCGGTCACGACCCGGCCCGCGCCGAGCATGGTGATCCGGTCGGCCAGCCGGTCCGCCTCCTCCAGATACTGGGTGGTGAGCAGCACGGTCGTGCCGGAGCCGACCAGGTCGCGGATGGCCGACCACACCTCCTGGCGGGCGGCCGGGTCGAGGCCGGTGGTGGGCTCGTCCACGAACAGCACCCGGGGCGAGACGATGAGGCTCGCCGCCAGGTCGAGCCGCCTGCGCATGCCGCCGGAATACTCACCGACCGGCTTGGCCCCTGTGTCGGCCAGTGAGAACCGCTCCAGCAGTTCGTCGGCCCGCCTCCGCGCCCCGGCCGCGGGCAGATGGTTCAGCCTGCCGAACATCACCAGGTTCTGCCGCCCGCTGAGGATCTCGTCGACCGCCGCGTACTGCCCGACCAGCCCGATCCGCTCGCGCACCTGCCGCGCCTGCGTACGGACGTCGAATCCCGCGACGCTCGCCCGGCCCGAGTCCGGGCGCAGCAGCGTGGACAGGATTCTGATCGCCGTGGTCTTGCCCGCGCCGTTGGGACCGAGCAGGCCGCAGACCGTTCCGGCCGCCACCTCCAGGTCGAATCCGTTGAGACCCGTGCCCTCGGTGGCACCCGTGTAGTTCTTTCGCAGGTCGTAGGCGGCGATCGCCGCCGCGTCCCGTCCGGCCGCCCTCGCGTCTGCTGGTTTCACTCTTCGCACCCGTCTTCCCGTCCGGCACTCACCGGCAGTTCGCCCCACATCTGCGCGTTCTTTGAACGTAGACCGTACCGTACACCGTACGGCTCAGCTACGGTGGTCCCAACGCCGAGAATCTGGAGACTGTTCCCGTGAGTGCGAAGAAAGCTTCCGACGCCGACCCGGCACGCAGCCTGGCGCTGCTGTGGGGCTCGCACAGCAAGCCGGGGCGCTCGGGGCTGACGGTGCGTTCGATCGTCCTGGCGGCCGTCGAGCTGGCCAACGCCGAAGGGCTCGAAGCGGTCTCGATGCGCCAGGTCGCCGAGCGACTGGGGGTCGGGACCATGTCCCTCTACACCCACGTCCCCGGCAAGGGCGAGCTGGTCGACCTCATGGTCGACACCGCGTACGGGGAGCTCTACGACGACGTGGACGCCCCGTCCCGGCAACCGGGCGGGTGGCGGGGCGCGCTGGAGTTCGTCGCCGCCCGCAACTGGGACCTCTACCGGCGCAACCCGTGGATGCTGCAGGTCATCGACGCCCGCTCCACCCTGGGACCGAACGCCTCGCTCAAGTACGAGGCCGAGCTACGCCCGCTGGACGGCGTCGGCCTGACGGACGTCGAGATGGACTCCGTCCTGGCCCTGGTCCTCAGCCACGTGCAGAGCACCGCCAGAACGGCCGCCAACCAGGCACGGGTCCAGGAGGAGAGCGGGATGACCGACGTCGAGTGGTGGGTGTCCAACGCCCCGCTGCTCGACAAGATCATGGACGGCACCCGCTTCCCGGTCGCCTCCCGGGTCGGCCAGGCCGCGGGCGAGGCCCACCAGGCGATCTCCGACCCCGCACACGCCCTCACCTTCGGCCTGGACCGCATCCTGGCCGGAATCGCCGCCCTGATCGCGGGCCGGAATCGCTCATGAACCCGGATCCCGAGGAGTGCCCCGCGGACGATCCGTCACAGGAGAACGGACGCCGTCCCCTCAGACCGTTCCCCGCTTTCTCTCGGGACCTGGGTGGCGATCGTGGCGGCACACCGCGAGCGCGTCCCCGCGCCGGTCGTGGAGGCGAGGGCCGACGATCGATTCGCCGCCCTGCGCCGGTCGCGGGCGGGGGTCGGTGCCGGAAACAGAAAAAGCGGGGTGTGCGGGACGGAAACGGCCTTGGTCGCCGTTTCCGTCCCGCACACCCCGGAGGGCCGGTTTAGTAGTAACCGGTGCCCGTGATGGCCGCGGGCTGGTTGCCCATGTTCTTCACCCGGTAGCGGATGCACTGGGCGGGCGGGGTGGTGGTGGCGGCGACGTACGCGGCGTGGTCGTTCGCGGCGATCGGCACCGACCCGACGTACCTGCCGCGGCAGTTACCGATCTTCACCTTGACGGGCACGCTGTTCTCGTCGAGCTTGACCAGAACGTTTCCGCCGTACCGGGCTCCGGGGACGAGTTCGGGCGTGAGGAACACCTCCTCGCCCGGCTGGACCCTCGCGGCCAGGTTGACGTCGTCGGCGTGGGCGGGGGTGCCGGTCAGTGCGACGGCTCCGGCGGCCGCCAGGACCAACATCGAGGACAGGGCGCGCATCGAACGTCACTCTCCTTACTCGTCTCTGCGGATCGGACGTGGAGACACTACGAAGAGTCACATCCGCGAAAGATAACGAGGTGGAAGGGCCTGGGTAAAACTCCGGGGAGCGCCGGTCCCGTTTCCCGGACAGCGTGCGTCATAGGCGGTCAGAGTGCCGCCGGCGCCGTTGCCGTGGGTGACGGCACGGAGGCGGGACATTCCGGGGAAAGCCCTGCGGGCCGGACAGGACGCCGTCGTCGCGGCGGGCCCAGGAGAAGCGGAGCGAGGGCGGCTATCGGATGAGGAACTTCCGGGCCTCGACGATCAGGTCGATGTGGAGGCTGAGCTTGAGGCCGTAGTAGACGATCGCGGTGGCGGTCACCGCCGCGACGGCGACGACCAGGATCTTGACGCTCCAGCCCTGGCGGCCCAGCCAGGCCGTCCAGGCCGACAGGGTCCGCTTGCCGAACTCCAGCAGCCGGTGCGCCCAGTGGAACTCGGTGGCCAGCACCGCGAGCCCCGCGAAGACGACCAGCCAGCCGGGGCCGGGGAAGGGCACCATGATCAGTCCGCCGACGACCAGTACGGTGCCGATCACGCCGATGACGATCTTCAGGGTGAGACGGCCCGCGCTGGTGGACCTGACGCCGTCGAGCCAGCCGTGGATGCCGGACCGCCCGGCCGCCGCGTCTTTCAGCGCGTCGGCGTCGCCCAGCTCGACCCGGCGGTCACTCCCGGCGCCGCCGACGGCGGCCTCGCCCTGGACGCCACCGAGGCCGGTCTCTCCGCGTACGCCGCCGGTGCCGGTCTCAGACGGCTGCCCGGTCGCGCCGTGAGGCTCGCGCACCCCATCTGAGATCGTCATGTTCTCCCCAGCACAGTCGGTTTCTTCCACAATAGGCTCTGCTGGGCGACCCGGCCCCGCCGACGTCCTCAGATCATCCTCAGGGGGGAGGGCCGGGGGTCCTCAGGGGGGAGTCCCGAGATCGCCGCGGTCGCCCCTCTCGCCCTTTTAAGGGCGCGAGGAGCGACCTGATGGCGTTCGATCGCCTCCCGGATGGGCCCCCGCCCGCCCTCTGCGGGAAAAACGGTGAGAGAGCGGGCGGGAGGCGGTCAGGGGGCGGTACAGGTGACGGTGGAGGGGACCCCGTTGGTGCCGGTCCAGGAGGCGCCGAAACCGAACGAGGTGGAGGCTCCGGGGGCCAGGACGCCGTTCCAGCTCACGTTCTTCACGGTGACGGCCGCACCGGTCTGGGTGTGGGTGCCGCTCCAGAGCTGGGTGATCGTCTGACCGTTCGGGAACGACCACTTCACGGTCCAGCCGGTGGTCGCCGAGGTGCCGGTGTTCTTTACGGTCACCTCGCCCTGGAAACCACCGGGCCAGGAGTTGGACACCGCGTAGGTCGCGGTGCAGCCGCCGCCGACCTGCCCGGCGAGGGTCTTGAAGGTCACCGGGACGGAGGCCTCCGAACTGTTGCCCGCCGCGTCACGGGCGATCACGTAGAAGGTGTACGACGTGTCGGCGGTCAACCCGGTGAGCGCGAACGACGGCGAGGTCGGCGACCCCACCTTCACGTCCGTCGCCCCCGCCTCACGGTAGACGTCGTAACCACTCACCCCGACCGCGTCCGTCGAAGCCGCCCAGGTCAACGTCGCACCCGACGACGTGATCGCCGAAGCCACCGGAGTGCCCGGCCTGGTCGGCGGGACGGTGTCGACCTGCCCGGCGAGGGTCTTGAAGGTCACCGGGACGGAGGCCTCCGAACTGTTGCCCGCCGCGTCACGGGCGATCACGTAGAAGGTGTACGACGTGTCGGCGGTCAACCCGGTGAGCGCGAACGACGGCGAGGTCGGCGACCCCACCTTGACATCCGTCGCCCCCGCCTCACGGTAGACGTCGTAACCACTCACCCCGACCGCGTCCGTCGAAGCCGCCCAGGTCAACGTCGCACCCGACGACGTGATCGCCGAAGCCACCGGAGTACCGGGCCTGGTCGGCGGGACGGTGTCGGGGGGCGGGACGGTCCCGTCGTTGTCGGCGTACAGGATGCCCCGGCCGTTGGTGCCCAGGTAGACGCGGCCGTAGACGCGCGGGTCGCCGGTGATCGCCTCGCCCGCGTTGCCGTACTGGTGCTTGTCGTCGTTGATCCGCACCCAGCTCGCGCCGGTGTCGTCGGAGCGGAAGACGCCGGTCACGCCGCCGATCGTGGCGAGGGTGTACAGCGCCTGGTAGCCACCGGCGGTGGCGGATTTGCCGAAGCCGATGTTGACGGCGTCGGTGACGCCGGACAACTTGGTGAACGACGCGCCGCCGTTGGTGGAGCGCCAGATGCCCGAGGCGGCGCCCGCGCTGTTCGCGGGTCCGGTCAGCCAGATGTCGCCCTCGCGGCCGGGTACGGCCTTGAACTTGACGTTGCCCTCGGCGGGCAGTCCGGTCGCGGCGGTGGCCGTGAAGGAGACGCCGCCGTTGGTGCTGGCGTAGAACTTTCCGCCGCTGAAGCCGTAGAACCTGTTGGAGTTCACCCGGTCGGACTCGACGACGGCTCCCGTCGGGAGTCCGGTGGAGGGGGTCCAGGTGTTGCCGTAGCCGACCGAGTAGTGCACGCCCACGCCCTTGGGCGCCCAGACGAACCGGGAGCCGTTCGCCGCGGCGGCGATCGTGCCGCCCTCGTTGACGCCACCGGGTTCGGTGCCCTGGAACCAGTTGGCGCCGCCGTCGGTGGAGAACGCGGCGTGACTGTCGTTCGGCCGGTCGGCGTCGGTGAAGTTGCCCGCGCGGACCATGACCGACGGGTTGGTCTCGGCGTAGTCGAGGCTGGTCGTCGAGGTGAAGACCGGCGAGGTGAACAGCATGGGCGGTACGGCGTCGAGGTTGGTGTGCCGGAAGCCGCCCAGGTCACCCAGGGCACTGACCAGCGGGGCGCCGGTCGGCGGGCTGATCAGGTCGAGGACTGCGGTCTCCTCAAGCCCCTTGACCATGGGCTTGATGGTGAACTTGCCGCCGGTGTCCCACTTCTTGAGGTCCTCGGTGCCGTAGATCGTGGCACCGGTGCCGTACATCATCCGGTTGCCGTCGAACGGGTCGATCTCCAGCGACTCCGTCATCCAGCCGAGCTTGGGGGTCGTCTCCGGCGGCTGCGGGTTGGTCCCGAAGGTCAGCCACGGCGAGGAGGAGATGTCCATCGTGTAGCGGAGGCTGCGGTCCGGGTAGGAGGTGAAGTCCCAGACGCGGGTCCAGGTCGCGCCGGAGTCGGTGGACCTGAAGAAGATCACGTCCGGCCACCAGGAGATCTGGGTCGCGACCATGATCGTGCCGGGGTTCTGCCGGTCGATCGTGAGGCCGCTGTAGCCGAAGTAGTTGTCGGACGAGCTGGAGGGGATCGGGCTGATCTGGGTCCAGGCCCCGGTGGTGGTGTTGAGCTTCCACACGTCGCCCTTGGAGCCGTCGTACGGACCGCCGGTGTCACTGGTGGCGATGTAGAGCGTGCGGCTGACGCGGTCGAACACGCCCTTGTGCGCCATGTAGCCGGTGGGCTGTCCGGCGACCCTGCTCCAGGTGGTCCCGCCGTCCGAGGAGCTGTAGACGGTGTTCGCCTTGTCCGCGACGCCCACGTAGATCTTCTGTGTCGTGTTCCCCGCGGTTCCCGAGGTCGGGTCGAAGGTCACCCAGACCACGCCGGGACGGTGGCTGAGGTAGCCGTTGGGATCGGAGGGGTCCTGGGCGTAGTTCCCCGGGTTGGGGAAGCTCGCGACCTTGGCCCAGGTCACCCCCTTGTCGGTGCTGCGCCACAGGCCGTTGCCGTCGGGCGCGCCGAGGTAGACGACGCTGTTCCTGTTGGGGTCGACGGCGAGCCGCTCCCCCATCCCCCGGCCCGGCATGTTGCCGCCGAGTTTGAAGGGCAGCGATGTGGCCTGCCAGGTCTCGCCCTTGTCCGCGGAGCGCAGGATGGCCCCGTTGTTGGGGTCCCAGCTGTTGGTGTACATCCCGGCGGCGACGTAGACACGGTTGGTCTCCACCGGGTCGGTGGCGAGGCTGACCACACCGTTGTAGCCCCACTTGTCCCAGCCCACCCAGTCGAGCAGCGGGGTCCAGCTCTTGCTCGCCTGTTCCCAGCGGTACGCGCCGCCGATGTCGGTGCGGGCGTAGATCAGATTTTTCTCGGTCTGGTTGAAGATGATCCCCGGCACGAACCCGCCGCCGTCGATCCTCACGTTCTTCCACTGGTACGTCTCCGCGGCGGCCGCGGAACCGGTCCCGGTCGCCACCGTCTTTGTCGCGGCCTTCACCGCGGTCTTCGCCGCGGTCCCCGACGCGGACGCCTGGGCGCCCCCGACGGCCGCGCCGACCGACGCGCACGCCACCGCCACGGCGGCGAGCATGCTGAACAGCCTTCTTCGCATGTACGGCTTCCCTTCGCAATGCAACGGACAAACCGCCATGCACGATCAGGTGACGGGACCCTGACCTTCGACCGCCATGATGCGCGTGCATGAACGCCCAGAGGTTCACATGCCGGACCCCGGATCGTCAATAGTTTGACTAGACAACTAACAAACCTACGGTGAATCCCCCGGGGGGGGCATCGGCGCTCCCGCAGGGGCGCGCCCTGTCGCCCGTCGCCGCCGCCCATTGCCCTAGGTGCGGGATCGGTGCGAGAACGCCACACCGGAGCCGCGCGCGGGAGCGACACGGGGCATCGGCCCCGGCCCGCGGGACGGACCTCCTCACACCTCGCAGGGAGCGCAGCTCTGGCGGGGCGGGAGCATCAGGCGCGAGCCCGGTCCTCTCGCGGCGGCCACGTCGTCGGGGTTGGCGAGCGCGCAGCGGTCCAGGGAGAGGCACCCGCAGGCGATGCAGTCGGTCAGGCCGTGGCGGAGCCGTTCGAGCTGCCTGATGCGGTCGTCGAGCTCGTCCTGCCACACCGTCGAGAGCCTCGCCCAGTCCTCCCTGGTGGGGGTGCGCTCGTCGGGAAGCGCCGACAGCGCCTGCTGGATCGTCCTGAGCGGGATCCCGACGCGCTGGGAGACCCTGATGAAGGCGATCCTGCGGAGCGTGTCACGGGGGAAACGGCGCTGGTTACCCGCGGTGCGACGGCTGCGGATCAGCCCCTTGGCCTCGTAGAAGTGCAGGGCGGAGACCGCGACCCCGCTGCGCGCGGAGAGCTGGCCGACACTCATCTCCGGATTGTTGGGCATGCGCCAGTCTAACTTGACCTCAATCAACATTGAGGTTACAGAGTGAGTACATGACATTCACGGAGGCGGAGCTCGCCTATCTCGAAGGGCAGCGCCTGGGCCGACTGGCCACCACGGGCCCCGACGGTTCCCTGCAGAACAGCCCGACCGGTTTCCGCGTCGACACCGAGACCGGCGTCGTCGACATCTACGGCCGCGCGATGGGCACCACCAGGAAGTTCCACAACGTCCGGACGAATCCGCGGGTGGCCTTCGTGGTCGACGACGTCGCCTCCACCGACCCCTGGCGGGTGCGGGGCGTGGAGATCCGGGGTGAGGCCGAGGCCGTCGAGGACCACGAACCGCCCTCCCCGTACCTGAGCCGGGAGATCATCCGCATCCATCCCCGGCGGATCATCTCCTGGGGCGTCGACCCCACCCAGGAGGGCATGAGGGGCCGTGACGTCTGACTCCGCGTCCTCGGGCGCTTCTTCTGCGGGAAAGAGCCATCAGGTTTGACCTCCTCTCCTCCCTGAAGGGAGGGGATTCCCCACGGTCGCCCGTGAGGGTTCCTGCTTCACCGCCAGTCGCCCGCCAGGAGGATTCCCCTTTGAGGTCTTACACCGGCTCCACAGGCGTTTTACCTCTCCGCCAGCCCGGCGGCGAGGATGTTCTTGGCGGCGTTCACGTCCCGGTCATGGACCGCGCCGCAGGCGCACACCCAATCGCGGACACCCAGCGGCATGGACCGCTGGAGGGCGCCGCACGCCGAACACAGCTTGGACGAGGGGAAGAACCGGTCCACGACCAGCAACTCCCGCCCATACCAGGCCGCTTTGTACTCCAGCATGGACCGCATCTGGCGCCAGGAGGCGTCGCAGACGGCGCGAGCCAGGCTGTGGTTCTTGACCATGTTGCGCACGGTGAGGTCTTCGATCACGACCGTTTGGTTCTCACGGACGAGACGAGTGGTGACCTTGTGCAGATGGTCGCGGCGACGGTCGGCGATGCGGGCGTACACGCGGGCGAGGGCGAGTTTCGCCCTGGCCCGGTTCGCCGACCCCTTCTCTTTGCGGGAGAGGTTGCGCTGAGCCTTGGCGAGCTTCTTGCGGTCGGCCCGCTCATGCTGGGGGTTGACGATCTTCTCTCCGGTCGACAGCGTCGCCAAAGCCGTGATGCCCGCGTCCATCCCGACCGCGTTGGTCGTCGGGTCAAGCGGCCGGATGGTGTCTTCGCACAGGATGGAGACGAACCAGCGGCCCGCCGCGTCCTTCGACACCGTCACCGTGGACGGCTCTGCTCCTTCGGGCAGTGGGCGCGACCACACGACGTTCAGCGGGCCGTCCAACTTCGCCAGGGTGAGCTGACCGTTCCGGTATTTGAACGCGGAGCGGGTGTACTCGGCCGACAGCCGGGACTTCTTGCGGGACTTGAAGGCCGGGTACTTCGCCCGTTTGGCGAAGAAGTTCGTGAACGCCGCCTGAAGGTGGCGCAGTGCCTGCTGAAGCGGCACCGAGGAGACCTCGTTCAAGAACGCGAGGTCGTCGGTTTTCTTCCACTGCGTGAGCGCGGCCGACGACTGCACGTAGGAGGTCTTGTGGCCTTGCAGCGTGTAGGCGCGGGTGCGTTCTTCGAGGGCTTTGTTGTAGACCAGGCGCACGCAGCCGAACGTCCGGGCAAGCTCTTCGGCCTGCTCGGGGGTCGGGTAGAAGCGGAACTTGAACGCCCGCTTCACGGTCTGCGCCATACCTCACATTCTAACGCAAGATCAGCTAACAATGGACGTGTGTTCGATTTCAGATCCGTGCCGTGCTGTGCCGCGTTTACTCTCCGGCCTGAAGGCCGGAGTATCCACGCTGGAGGTATATGAATGGCGCATGACGAGAACACTGGTGCTGGGTGGCGGGGGCGTGGCGGGCATCGCCTGGGAGGCGGGGATCGTCACCGGTCTGCGCCGGGCCGGCATCGAGCTGGGAGAGGCGGACCTGATCATCGGCACCTCCGCCGGATCGGTGGTCGGGACGCTCGTCGCCACCGAGGCCGACCTGGAGAGCGCGGTCGGCGTCCAGGCGGAAACGGGGGTCTCGAACGTCTCGACTGCCTCGAACGCCTCCGCCGTCGACATGGAGGCGGTGATGGCCGCCTTCGGCGTGCTCTACGACCCGTCCCTGGAACCCCTGGAGGCCCGGCGCCGGGTCGGCGAGATGGCCCTCGCGATGCAGGACACCGGTGCCAGGATCGAGACGATCGGCGACCGGCTGCCCGTCAAGGAGTGGCCGGAGCGCCGCCTGCTGATCACCGCCGTCGACACGGGGACCGGCGAGTTCGTGGTCTGGGAGCGCGAATCGGGGGCTCCACTGGTGGCGGCGGTCGCCTCCAGCTGCGCGGTCCCGTGCGTGTTCCCTCCGGTGGAGATCGGGGGGCGCCGCTACATGGACGGCGGGGTCCGCTCGGCGACGAACGCCGACCTGGCGGCGGGCAGCTCCGCCGTGGTCCTCCTGGAACCGCTGGCGCACGTCTCACCGAGGTCCCGCCTCGAAGCCGAACTCGCCGAACTGGGTGAGGCCACCGTCGCCCACGTCGTCCCCGACGAGGCGTCGGTCGCCGTGTTCGGCACCAACGTCCTCGACCCGGCCCTGTGGCGCCCCGCCTTCCAGGCCGGCCTCGCCCAGGCGCCCGCCGCCCAGGAGAGCGTGGCCAGGGCCTGGAAGGACTGAGATCGTGACCGGCCGGAGGCGGACCTACGACAGGTTCTCTCGCGGGGTGCACGGGGGTACACCGAGGGCTGCGACGGAACGTGCGGCGACCCCCTCGGTGCCCCCGGCGGGATTCACCGCGGAGAGAGGGTGAGCGGGGTGGCTCCGCTGTGGGTGGTGAGCGGGCCACCGGGGGCGGGGAAGTCCACCGTGGCGGCGGCGCTGCTCGCGCTGCTCGACCCGGTTCCCGCGCTGCTCGACAAGGACACCGTCTACGGCGGTTTCGTCGCGGCCACCCTCCGCGCCCACGGACGTGACGACGGGGAGCGCGAAGGCCGCTGGTACGACCAGAACATCAAGCGTTATGAATACGAGGGGTTGACCGAGGTCGCCCGCCAGATCCGCTCCCACGGCTGTCCGGTGATGCTGGAGGGCCCCTTCACCACCCAGGTGCACGACGCGACGGTGTGGGGACGCTGGGTCGAGCGGCTGGGCGGCCCGCCCGTGCGTCTCCTCTGGATCCGTTCGGACGGCCCCGCGCTGCGGGCCCGGCTGGAGGCGAGAGGGCTCGCGAGGGACGCGGGCAAGCTCGACCGCTTCGAGGACTACCTGCGGGCGATCAGGGTGGACGAGCCGCCCGTCGTGCTCCACGACGAGATCGACAACCGTCCCGGCGCCCCCTCGCTCACGTCGCAGCTGGAAAGACTCGTCACCTCCCGGGGCGCTGAGGACGCTGAGGACACCGAGGACACTGCCCGGGCCTGAACGCCCGGTGACGGAGAGGGCAGCGTTCAGGGGACCTGGAAGCGGTCGTCCCTGGCGTCGGTGATCGCCATGTGGCCCGGGAGATGGCCGATGGCGAAGGACACCCCGCTCGCCATGACGGCCGCCTGCGGCGTAACCCCGCAGGCCCAGAAGACCGGGGTCTCCCCCGCCCGCACCTCGACGGGATCGCCGAAGTCGGGGACGCCGAGGTCGGCGATCCCGATCTCCTCGGGGGCGCCGACGTGGATCGGTGCTCCGTGCACGGCCGGATATCTCGCGGTCACCCGTACGGCGGCCGGAACCAGGGAGGCCGGGACGGGGCGCATCGAGACGACCAGCGGGCCGCCCAGCGATCCCGCGGGACGGCAGGCGATCGAGGTGAGATACATGGGCACGTTCGTCCCCGTCTCGATGTGCCGTACCGGAACCCCGGCCCTGAGCAGCGCGTCCTCGAAGGTGAAGCTGCAGCCGAGCAGGAAGGCGACCAGGTCGTTCCGCCAGAGGTCGCGCACGTCGCCGACGTCGGCCACGGCCCTGCCGTCCTGGTAGACGCGGTAGGCGGGCAGGTCGGTGCGAAGGTCGCCGCCGAACAGGACGGTGCTCACCGCACCGGGATCGCCGACGTCCAGGACCGGGCAGGCGACGGGGTTGCGCTGGGCGAACAGGAGCAGGTCGTAGGCGAGTTCGCGGGGCACGGCGAGCAGGTTGGCCTGGGTCCAGCCTCGGCACCACCCCGCGGTGGGCACTCGCAGCCCCTCCCTGAAGTGACTCCGGGCCCGCGCCGGGGTGAGCGCCGCTACGTCCATCGGCGGATCATAACCTCGGCGCCGTCCGCCGCCCAGCGTTCCCCGGCCGCGGGCGAGGATACGGATGCTGGATATCGGTGTCTGCGACAGCCGAAACTTCGGCGCAACTCCGGTCCCTGGAATCTCGGATGTCGGACACCGCTGTCAGACTCCGGCCGGCGGGGGCGGCTGTCCTCAAAGCGAGACGGCCGGAAAGAGACTAACGGCCATCCATAAATACCCAAATTAAGGCGCCTAAAACGTTTTTGGAACGATTCGACAAAATTGAGTCATATTTCATGACAAGTTTGCATTGCAGGTATAACGCCCCGGCCTTACGTTCCCGGTATGGATCTCGAGCTCCGACACCTCAAGATCGTGCGCGCGGTGGCACAGGCCGGCAGCGTCACCAAGGCCGCCACCCACCTCGGATTGGCCCAACCCGCGCTGACGGCGCAGCTCAAACGGATAGAGCGGGTTCTCGGGGGAGCTCTTTTCGAACGCGACCACAACGGCGCCAGGCCCACGCCCCTGGGGCAGCTGGTCCTGTCACGTGCGCTGGTGCTGCTGCCCGCGGCCCGCGAGCTCCAGGAGGAGGCACTTCGATTCGCCAACGCGAACGCCGACCTTCCCAGCTACCGGCTGGGCGCAACCCACGGCCCGATACTCGGCGGCCTGGTGGACCGCCTCGCCACCGCCTGGCCGTCCACCCCGGTGAGCACCCACACCTCCTGGTCCGCGAGAGAGCTCACCGCCATGGTGATGCTGGGCCGGATCGACTTCGCGTTCATCGGCGCCTGCGGAGAGAGCCCTCCGCCGGTGGAGGGGCCGGTGGTGTGGTCGACCGTGGGGACCGACCCGGTCTTCGTGCTGCTCAACGAGGACCATCCGCTGGTGGACAGGAAGGAGGTGGAGCTCGCGGAGCTGGCCGACGAACAGTGGACGGTGACCCCGGGCGACGGCTGCTTCGGCGACTGCTTCGCCACGGCCTGCGCCCGCGCCGGCTTCACCCCCAAGACCATCTACGAGACCGACGTGGCCACCTGCATGCACCTGGCCAAGGTCGGACGCGCCGCCGCGCTGTGTCAGGCGACCTTCCAGCCCGCCGAAGGGCTGAAGCTGGTACCGCTCGCCGGGGCCCCGCTGCGCTGGCGGCAGCTGCTCGGCTGGCACCCGGAGGCCGCGAGCGCCACGGTCGCGGCGTCGATCCTCGAACACGCGAAGGCCGCGCATTCCGACGCGATCGGACGGAGCAGACGATACGCGGCGTGGCTGACCGAGAACCCCCGGCTGGGCACCTCGCCATAACGTGACGGTAGGGGGCATCTGATAGAGGCGCGCCTCAGGTGCACCCCGTTACGTTGACGGCACCCCCCGAAGGGTTCCAGAGACCAGGCCGGTCCGCCGCCCCCGCGGCCCGGCCGTCCCCGCCGCCCTTCCCCGCCACGAGCTTGTGCGAGCTCCTGGCGGGGAGGGCGGCCTCTCCACGTCCGGGCGTCGAGAACAATGGGGGGATGAGCGACCTTCTGACGCTGAGCGAGGGCGCGGTGCTGACGCACCTCGCCACCCGGGCCGAGCTGGCGAGCGGGGTGCTGCCCGCCTCCGACGACCTGCGGCTGTGGGCACGGCTGGCCGACGGTGCGGGGGTTCCCCTGGCGGGCGGCGGCCGGGTGCGGACCTCGCTCGACACCGGCGAGCCCGTCCTGACCGGACCCGACGGCTGGCTCGCCGGGGTGGAGCCGGAGCAGGTGATCGCGCTGCGGTTGCGCGGCGGCACCCTGGAACTGTCGGTCACCGAGTTGGACGACGTCCCCGCCGAACGGGTGATGCGGGTCGTCCAGGAGTTCGGCGAGCAGGCGCTCGACGCGCTGCGCGCCTTCGCGGAAGGGCTGGAGCCCAGTCCCGGCGTGCCGGTCGACGTCGTGGTCCTGGAGCTGCTGATGAAGGCCCCCGAGACCTTCGCCGACCCGCTGCCGCCGCTGTCCCCGCTGCTGCTCAACGCCTCGCTGGAGCTGCGCGAGGGCCGGGTGGGCATCGTGGGCGCCCCGTGGGACACGGCGTCGGTCGCCGACCTGGCCCCGCTGGACATCATCAGGCTCGCCCTGGTGCGCAGCGCGCTGCGCACGTACGGGGAGGGCGCCGACCTCTCCAAAGCCGTCACCTACCTGTCGCGGTCGGACGCGGTGCTCGCGAGGGTCGCCGACGAGGTGGAGCGCGAGCCGCTCGGCCCGGCACTGGTCGAGGCACTGCCCCGCACCGAGCCGGCCGCTCTGCTGCTGATCGCGAGGTCCGCCGAGGGCGAGGGCCGTTCGTTCGAGGCTGCAGGGCTGATCTCCGAGGTGCTCTCCCTCTCCCCCGATCTGGCACCGGCCGTTCGCGACGCGGCCGAGTACGCCGCGTGCCGCACCACCCCCGGGGCTCCGCTGCCCGAGCGGGCCGCGCACCTGTTCCGGCAGCTGCTCACGTACGCCTACCGCCCGGCCCGCAGGCGGCTGATCGAGGATCTGATCGCGCTGAGTGTCCGGGTGGCGGAGCCCGCCCTCGCGGACCTGGCGCTGTTCGAGAACGACGTCGTCGGCGAGTTCCTGGACGCGCGGGCCGAGTGGCTGCGCGACGACGAGGTGGAGCTGCTGGAGTCCTGGCGGCGGACGCCGCTGCGGCTGTGGGAGGTCCTCGACGTGTCCGGGGACGAGATCACCGTGGCCGCCCTCGGGGACGGGACCGGAGAGCGGGTGAGGCTGGTCGACGAGTTGCTCTCCGGGCAGGCGATACCGGGCGACCTGATGCTGACCAGGCTGCTGGACGACGGGACGGGGCCGCACGTGTTCGGTCACCCGTTCAAGGTCGATCCCGAACGCGGGGAGGAGATGCTCGCCCTGCTCTCCGACCCCGTCGACCCCTACGCGGTGGCCGCCTTCTTCAGGCGCCCCCGGCGGGCACCCGCCGCCGCCCCCGGCACGGACGCGGCCGAGGCGGCGGACTCCACGGTGACGGACGACGACACCGGCCGCTGAACGGACAAAGGGGGGCGAAAGCCCGTCAGAGGGTGCGCAGGAAGGCCAGGCCCGTGGTCGCGAGGTCGTCCTGCGTGTCGGCGAGGGGGCGCCAGATCGAGGCGGCCGTGGCGATCGTCCGGTTGTGCGCGGTGAACGACTCGATGCAGAGCGGTCCCCGGTAGTCCACGGCGCGCAGCGCGTCGGCGAGGGCGGGCCAGTCCATGTGGTCGGCCCCCGGCGCACCGCGGTCGTTCGCGCACACCTGCACGTGCGCGACGAGATCCCCGGCCAGCCGTACGGCCGCCGCCGGGTCCCGCTCCTCGATGTTCATGTGATAGACGTCCAGCGCGAGGCCGACTCCCGGGATCCCGCCGACCGCCTCGACGGCCTGCTCGACGGTGTTGACCAGGCTGGTCTCGTAGCGGTTGAGCGGTTCGACGGCGACCGTCACCCCGCGTTCCGCCGCGTACGCGCCGACCGGGGTCAGGTTCTCCCGCAGCTCGGCGTAGCAGCTCTTGCGCTCCTCCTCCGACATCCGCCAGGTCCGCCCCACCGAGGCGTAGGCGGGTCCGCCGATCACCGGGCTGCCCACCGTCACGGCGGCGTCCACGCATCGCCGCAGGTAGTCCTGGGTGTCGGCGACCGTCGCCGCGTCGGCGCCGACCAGTTCCCTGCCCGGTGGCATGACGAGGACCACCGAGGCCTTCAGCCCGAGGCTCCCCAGCAGTTCGGCCGCCCGCGCGGGATCCCAGTCTCCGGCCTGCTCCACCGGTAGCTCGATCACGTCGAACCCCCAGTCGGCCACCTTCGGCGCCAGCCGGGCGAGATCCTCGTCCGTCAGCGGCGAGACCCATACCCACGTGTTGACCCCGATGGGGAACATCGGCAACCCCTTTTCGTGCTGAACGCGTACTCGATGTCTCCGAGCCCGTCGGCGGACTCGTCTGGCGGGCCCTTCGTGAGCCTCGTGGCACCGGGCTCCGGGCACCGTCTCGCGGTGCCCGGAGCCCGGTGGATCCGCCTTGCTCACCGCCCTGGCCGGGGGGATCGCCCCGGCCCGCGGGGAGATCGGCCTTACTTACCGCCCCAGGCGGCGGGGAAGTCCGGCAGCTTCTCGCAACCGCAGAGCGCGTAGTGCAGCGGCGGCATGTTGGGCTGCAGGTAGGTGTCCAGGTTCTCGGAAGTGATCTTGGGCTGGGGCAGCTTCCAGGTCTTGGGCACCTCCTCACCCTTGAGGATCTTCAGGGCGGCGATGATCGGGGTGCGCCACTGGTAGGTGGGGTAGGTCGGTGCGACGGCCGTGAGGCCACCGCTCTTCCACTTCTGCAGGAAGTCCTGCTGGTCCTCGCCGACGATCGCCGGCACCGGGACCCCGGCGTCCTCGAACGCCTCGACGGCCGCCACGGCGGTCGCGCCCGCGTCCATCCACACCCCGTCGATCTTGCCGTGCCGCTGGATGTAGTCGCTCACGATGCTCTTGGTCTTGGCCGCGTCGCCGTCGGTGAACTCCACCCCGACCACGTCGAGCTGGCTCTGGTCGAAGGTGACCTTCGCCGCCGACCAGCGGGTCTCCAGCACGTCGACGCCCGGCAGGATCCGCAGCGCGAGGACCTTGCCCCCTGCCGGCACCTTCTCCACCAGGAACTCGGCGCCGTCGGCGCCGAAGGCGTAACCGCCGATGGGGTTGATGAACGTCACCGGGCAGTCGGTCTCCACGCCTCGGTCGAAGACGATCACCGGGACCTTGGGGCAGGCGCCCGTCACCGCGGGGGTGAGCGTCGCGGTGGTGTTGGGCGAGACGATCAGAGCGTCACAGCCCTTGCCGACCAGCTCGGCGATGTCGGAGATCTGCTTGTCGTCCTTGCCCTCCGCGTCGAGGGCGGTGAACTTCTTGATCTCCTTGTGCAGCGCCACCTCGGCCTGCATGGTCTTCCAGCCCACCTGCCGCCACGGGTTGTTCACCGCCGCGTTGGAGAAGCACAGGTTGTAGGGACCGTCCTTCTTGTACTTGGCCGTGTCCACCATCTCCGGGGCGATGGCCTGCTCCCACGGCTTGTCCGCGGGCCCCTCCGCGCTCTGGGCCCGCATGGCGAGCTGGGCGTCGTAGTCGGCCTGGACGAAGAACTTCGACTGCTCTCCGGTGTTGGAGGACGCGGCGGTGGAAGGGGCGGCCGCCGAGCTCTCCGGCGCCGCGCTTGAGGTCACCGGCTTGTCACTGGCGCATCCCGCGGCGAGCAACATCGCGGAGACACCCGCGACGAGCACCGTGATCGATCTGTTCAAAGAAGGCTCTCCTTGTTTCTCTGGGGGGGCGTTCAGACGCGTAGGGCGCGCCTGAACGGAAGCCGTACGGAACTCGCCGCGACGGCGGCGATGATGATCACGCCCTGGACCGCGAACTCCAGGGCCCCCGAGATCCCGTACAGGTTGAGCAGGGTGAACAGCGCTTCGAGGGTGAAGGCCCCGGCCATCGCGGCGACCACGGAGCCGCGCCCGCCACCGAGCGCGACGCCACCGAGGACGACGGCCGTGATGGCCTGGAACTCCAGGCCCTGCCCGACCTGGGCCGAGACGCCCGCGAAGCCGCCGAGCAGGATGCCCGCGACGGCCGCGGCCAGGCCGGAGATGACGAAGGCGGCGATCCTGGTCCGGTCGACCCTCACCCCGGACAGTCCCGCCGCGCGTTCGTTGTCGCCGGTGGCGATGAGCCGCTTGCCGAAGTCGGAGCGCATGAGGAGGATCGCCGCGGCGCCCGCGACGAGAAGAATGAGCACCGACCAGGGCACCGGGCCGAGGTCCCTGCGACCGAACATCCGGAACGTCTCCGACAGCGCGCCGCGCGGGGCGCCACCGGTCCACAGGAACACCGCGCCGGACAGCACGAGCATCATGCCGAGCGTGGTGATGAACGACGGCACCCTCAGCTTGGTGGTGATGGCCCCGTTGGCGAGCCCGACCAGCAGCCCGATCACGATCAGCAGGGCCAGCACCGGCCAGGTCGCCTGCTCCTGCCCGTCGATCAGCCGGGCGGCCACCACGACCTGCACGGTGACGAGCGACCCCACCGACAGGTCGAACTCCCCCGAGACGATCACGAAGTACTGCCCGGCGGCCAGGATGACCAGCGGTGCGGCTCTCTTGAGAAAGGCGAGGAACCCGGCGGGTTCCAGGAAGAACGGGTTCACCAGCGCGATCAGCACCAGCAGCACCGCCAGCACGGCGAGGATCGGCCCCATGGACCTGAGGGCTCTCATCGGGATCGCCTCCTCGCGCCGCGGCGGGCGTAGACGGCCACGGCGACGACGATCACCAGGCCGCGGACCACGTCCTTGAAGAACGCGTTGACCTCCAGCTGGTTGAAGACGCTGTCGAGCACGGCGAGCAGCAACACCCCGCCGACCGTCCCGGCGACCCCGCCCCTGCCTCCGGCCAGGGCCGTACCGCCGAGTACCACCGCGGCGATCGACTCCAGGTCGTAGCCGCCGTCGGTGCCGACCGTGGGCGCGCCCGCGCCGAGCCTGCTCGCCAGCAGCAGCCCGGCGACGCCCGCGCAGACCGAGCACAGGATGTGCGCGGCGACGACGATCCTGCCGGTCCGTACGCCGGACAGCCTGGCCACCTCCTCGTCACCGCCGACCGCGTAGATCCGGTACCCGAGCCTGGTGCGGCGCAGCAGGAACCAGGCGGCGAGCGCGACGGCGGCCCACAGCAGCGCGGAGACGGGGACCGGTCCGATCCTGTCGTAGCCGAGCCGCTGGAAGGATTCGGGCACGCTGCCCGCGGGACCGTCGTAGAGGTGGTCCACGATCCCCTTGACGATGAGGGCCGTGCCGAGGGTCGCGATGAAGGCGTGGACGTGCAGCCGGGTGATGACCAGGCCGTTGACCAGCCCGATCAGCGCGCTCACCGCGAGCACCGCCGCGACGCCGGGGACGATCCCGCCGTCCTGCCCGGCCATGATCTCGGCCGCGACGAGGGAGGTGAGGCTGATCAGGTACGCCACCGACAGGTCCAGCGACCCGACCAGGATCGCCAGCGTCTGACCGACGGCGACGATGCCCAGCGCGGCCGAGCGCTGCTGGATGCCGACGATGGTCTCCAGCGTGAGGAAGTCGCCCCCGTCGAGGGCGACCAGCACCCATCCGACGAGCATGACCCCGGCCAGGGCGAGGTAGATGACCTGGGTCGAGCCGATGCGGCCCGCCAGGGCGCGCCTTCTCTCCCCTTCCTGCGGGACGGGGGCGGCGGGCGCGGCGGTGCCGGTGGCCGCCGCGGGCCTGCCAGGGCCGGTCACGACGTCACCTCACCGGCGGCCAGGCGCATCACGGCCTCCTCCGAGGATCCGGCGGGCAGCGCACCGGCGATGCGGCCGTCGCGCATCACGACGACGCGGTCGCTCATGCCGATCAGCTCGGGAAGCTCGGACGAGATCATCATGATCGCCATTCCGTCCTCGGCCAGGCCGCGCATCAGGTCGTGGATGGCGGCCTTGGCACCCACGTCGACCCCGCGCGTGGGCTCGTCGAAGATCAGGACCTTCGGCGCCACGGTCATCCACTTGGCCAGCACGACCTTCTGCTGGTTGCCGCCGGACAGGTAGCGGACCTCCTGCTCGGGGCGGGGCGGGTGGAGCCGTACCGCCTCCAGGAGTTCGAGGACACCGGTCCCGCCGGTCCCGCCGATCCTGCCGCCGTTGCCGATCCTGCGCACCGAGCGGGAGACCAGCAGGGCGTTGTCCCGTACGGACTGGCGCAGCGCGAGCCCTTCGGCCTTGCGGTCCTCGTTCACCAGGCCGATCCCGGCGGCCACGGCCTGCCGCACCGACGCCGGCCGCAGCGGGCTCATCGTGCCGCGCGTGAACGGCTCGGCGCCGAACAGGGCCTTGGCCAGCTCGGTGCGGCCCGACCCCTGCAGGCCGGCCACGCCGAGGATCTCGCGTTCGCGCAGTTCGAGGTCGATTCCGTCGAGCACGGCGTTGCCTCCGCCGCGCACGCTGAGCCGCACCTCTCCCGGATCCGTGCCCCGGTCGGGGAAGTAGGTGCCGAGGTCGCGGCCGACCATCAGCCGGACCAGCTCGTCGGAGGTGATCTCGGCGGTGTCCGCGGTCCTGACCAGCGTGCCGTCCTTCAGCACCGTCACCCGGTTGGCCAGGTCGAAGACCTCTCGCAGCCGGTGGGAGATGTAGAGGACGGCGATCTTCCGCTCCCGCAGGCGGGCCACCAGCCGGTAGAGCAGCTCCACCTCGTGATCCGCGAGTGCCGCCGTGGGCTCGTCCATCACGATGATCCGGGCGTCCTGGGAGAGCGCCTTGACGATCTCCACGACCTGCTGCTGGGCGATGGAGAGGTGACGGACCAAGTCACGGGGGGTGAAGGAGGTCTCACCGAGTTCCTGGAGCAGCCGGGCGGTGGCTGTCTCCATCGCCTCCCTGTCGACCAGCCCCCGCCGGACGGGCTCGCGGCCCAGGAAGACGTTCTCGGCGACGCTGCGCTCGGGCAGCAGGTTGAACTCCTGGTAGATGATCGCCACCCCGGCGCGCTGCGCCTCGACCGGGTGGGCGAAGGAGACCTCGGTGCCGTCGATCTCGACGCTGCCCTCGTCAGGGGCGTGCACCCCGGCGAGAACCTTCATCAGCGTGGACTTTCCCGCGCCGTTCTCTCCGACGACCGCGTGCACCTCTCCGGCGGCGACCTCCAGATCGACCCCGCTCAGTACGCGGACTCCGAGAAAACTCTTGGCGATGCCACGCATTCTCAGGATCATGAGGCTACCGTCCCCGCGCGAGATACGGCGGCGGGAAAACGCGTCTTAGGTGCCAGGGACACCTGGGATATCAGGGATAGGGCTAACACATCCGAAAATCCGGTCCCGACGTCACCGGATGGTAATCGATTCGTCGGTAACCGGCCGATTTCCTTCATGTGTCCGGATGCTAAAGCGCTCTTATGGCGATGGTCAAGCAAAAGGATGTCACCATTTGGCATAATGAGGCAGGCCGAGCGCCTAAGTCGCTTTGACGCAGCGGAAACAAGGGGTGTTGACTGTGTGCATGTTCAGCGAAGCGAACGGTTCGATCGCCGGTGCGGGGGCGCTTCTCAACATCCTGCGCGACGGTCAGGCCAGAACGAGGGCCGAACTGGTCCAGCTCACCGGGCTGGCCAGGTCCACCCTGGCCCAGCGTCTCGACGCGTTGCTGAGCCAGCAGTGGATCATCCCGACCGAGGAGGCCATCTCCTCGGGGGGCCGCCCCGCCATCGCCTTCACGTTCAACCGCACCGCCCGCGTCGTCCTCTCCGCCGACCTCGGCGCCACCCACGCCCGGGTGGCGGTCACCGACCTCGGCACCACGGTCCTCGCCGAGCGCGCGGCCGAGGTGCCGATAGACCGCGGCCCCGAGGAGACACTCGGCTGGCTCCAGCGCACCTTCGAGGAGATGCTCGCCGAGATCGGCCACCGCCCGGAGGAGATCTGCGGCATCGGCGTCGGCCTCCCCGGCCCGGTCGAGCACAGCTCGGGACGCCCGGTCAATCCGCCGATAATGCCCGGATGGGATGGTTTCCCCGTTCCCGAGTGGCTCGGCTCGCGCCTCGGCGCCCCCGTCCTCGTCGACAACGACGTGAACATCATGGCGCTGGGCGAGCACTGGGCCGCCCGCCCCAGCGCCGACCACCTCATCTTCGTCAAGATCGGCACCGGCATCGGCTGCGGCATCATCAGCGACCGCCGCCTGCACCGGGGCGCCCAGGGCGCGGCCGGCGACATCGGTCACATCCGGGTGGCCTCGGCCCTGGACACCGTCTGCCGCTGCGGCAACATCGGCTGCCTGGAAGCCGTCGCCAGCGGCGCCGCCATGGCCGCCAAGCTGTCCGCGGACGGGGTGGAGGCCGACGACAGCCGCGACGTGGTCCGCCTCGTACGCGCGGGCAACACCGACGCCGTGCAGCTCATCCGGCAGGCGGGCCGCGAGGTCGGCGACGTGCTCGCCTCGATCGTCAACTTCTTCAACCCCTCGGTGATCGTGGTCGGCGGCGACATCTCCGAGGCCGGTGAGCAGGTGCTCGCCGGGCTCCGCGAGGTCATCTACAGCCGGTCGCTGCCCCTCGCCACCCAGCACCTGACGATCACCGCCAGCGAGCTGGGCGACCGCGCGGGGGTGATCGGCGCCGCCGTCATGGTCATCGAGCACGTGCTCGCCCCCGGCAGCGTCGACCGCTCCGTCGCCCTCCCCGCCGTCTGACCGATCCTCGGTGCGGCCTTCGCGATCCACCCCGCCCATCCCGCTTCCCGGCGGGTAGAGGGCCGCGATTCCCCGGCGGGCAGAGGGTCGCGATCCACCCCGCCTGCCCCGCTTCCCGGCGGGTAGGGGGCTTTCCCGATCCGCCCCGGCTCCGGCGGAAAGGCGGGCTCTCAGCGGGGGATCAGCTCCTGCGACGCGCTGAGTTCCCGCGCGAACCAGGCGATGGTACGGCGCAGTCCCTCGATGACGTCGATTTTCGGCCGCCACCCCAGCGCGGAGACGGCGAGGGAGATGTCGGGACGGCGGATCTGCGGATCGTCGTCGGGGCGGCCGACGAAGCGGATCGGTGACTCCGAGCCGGTCAGGTGACGGACCGTCTCGGCGAGGGCCAGCACGCTCAGCTCGGTGGGATTGCCGATGTTGACCGGCCCGGTCATCTCGCCGCGGGCCAGAGCCAGGATCCCCTCCACGGTGTCGTCGACGTAGCACACCGACCGGGTCTGCCCCCCGTCGCCGGCCACCGTGATCGGCTCACCGCGCAACGCCTGGCGCACGAAGGTGGGAATGGCCCGGCCGTCATAGGGGCGCATCCTCGGCCCGTAGGTGTTGAAGATCCGTACGATCGCGGTGTCGGTGCCGTGACAGGTCCGGTACGCGGTGGTCAGCGCCTCGGCGAACCGCTTGGCCTCGTCGTAGACGCTGCGCGGTCCCACCGGGTTGACGTTGCCCCAGTAGGTCTCGCGCTGCGGATGCTCCAGCGGATCTCCGTAGACCTCGCTGGTGGAGGCGAGCACGAGCCGGGCGCCCTTGTTCCTGGCCAGTCCCAGCGCGTGCAGCGTGCCCAGGCTGCCCGCCTTCAACGTCTCGATCGGATGGCGCAGATAGTCCACCGGCGAGGCCGCCGAGGCGAGGTGCAACACCAGGTCCACCTCCCCGGGCACCCGCAGGAAACCCGTGACGTCGCACTCCACCAGCCGGAAGGCGGGCAACCCGACCAGGTGCCCGACGTTGGCCGGCGAACCGGTGAGGAAGTTGTCCAGGCAGACCACCTCCGCCCCCTCGCCCAGCAGCCGCTCACACAGGTGTGACCCGACGAATCCCGCGCCACCGGTCACCACCACCCGCCGCCCGTTCACCGCACCCCCACCTCCATCAGGCGCGCGGCGGCGTCGAGGACGTCCCAGACCCCGATCTCCAGCAGTCCCGGATCGGGCCGGTACCCGTAGGGATCGCCGAGACCTCCCGCCCACAGGACGGTGTGCGGTCCCGCCGGCGGCGGTCCCCACAGCGCGGGCGAGACGGGGCCGAACAGCGTCACGGAGGGGGTGAGGAAGGCGGCCGCCAGGTGAGCCACGCCGGTGTCGCCGCAGATCACCAGCCGCGCCCTCGCCACCAGCCCGGCCAGTTCGAGCAACCCGGTGCGCCCGGCGAGCACGGACGTGGACGGCAGCCCCGCGAGCAGGGCCACCCGTTCGGCGAGGTCCCTTTCCCGTTCGCTCCCCGTGACCACGACCTGGTGCCCGTTGTCCCGCAGTTCCGCGGCCACGAGCGCGAACCGCTCCGGCGGCCAGCGCCTGGCCGGGTACGCGGCTCCCGGGTGGATGACGACCGGCCGCGAGCCCTCGTCGGCGAGGAGAGGGCGCTCCAGCTCCAGATCGGCGGGATCGGCCTCGATGCCGTACCAGCCGAGCAGGTCGCACCAGCGCCGCACCTCGTGCACGCCGTCGGGCCAGTCCGGTCCGTACGCGTCGGGGAAGGCGGGATGCCGGTAGGTCAGCAGTCGCGCCGGGCCGGTGCGGTGCAGCGCGGCGATGCCTCGCCGGCCACCGCCGTACAGGTTGACGGCGACGTCGACGCGCCGCCCGAGGCGCGGCACGTGACCGGGGCCCGACACGTCGCACACCTCGTCCACCCCGCCGATCAACGGCACCAGGGGCGCCAGCGCGGCGGGCGCGGCCAGCACGATCCGGTGGCCGGGGTGGGATCGCCGCAGAGCCCGCAGGGCGGGGACGACGGTGAGCAGGTCACCCAGTCCCAGCCCGCGCAGCACGATCATGACCGGCCGGTCGTCCTCCGGGGCGACGTTCCGCCTCGCGGTGTCACCGCCGGTCTCGCTGCCGGTCTCGCTGCCGGCATCAGAGGGACGCGCATGGTCCGGTACCGGGGGGAATCTCATATGACGACCTCTTTCGCGAACGTCGGGGCGATCCTCATGTGACGACCTCTTTCACAAACGTCAGGTGTTCGACCGCCTCGACGACCCGCGCGCTCGGCACCGACGCCGGACACGGGTGACCGGCGACCGGACGGGCTGCGGCCCACGTCGTCTCGCGGGGCGTCCACCGGTCTCCGAGGAGCACGGCCGGCACCCCGTACGGCGCCCAGCGCCCGGCGGAGGCGAACAGGCCGACGACCGGTGTGCCGACCGCCGCCGCGAGGTGGGCGGGTCCCTCGTCGGCGACGACCACCGCGCACGCTCCTTCGAGCACCGCGGCGAACTCGGGGTAGGTCGTCCTGCCGCCCAGGTCGACGACGGACCTGCCCGGGTGGCCGCCGGGCCGCCCGTCACGCGGACCCGGGTGTCCGTTCGGACCCCGGCCACCCGTCGCGGCCGACCCACCGTCGACCCAGCCCGCCGTGAAGGCGGGCTCGTCCACCTCCCAGCCGCGCAGGCGGGTGGGGCCTTCGCTCATCCAGTCGCCCGCGAAGAGGGGCCCCGGCGACAGGCCGTGCTGCCCGGCGCCGGAGGCGATCCGCGCGGTGAGTCCCCGCTCGTCCCGGTCGCCGGTCACGACGACCCTGCGACCCGAGCGGACCAGGTCGTGGACCACGCGCGCCCAGTTCTCCTCCGGCCACGCCCTGGCGGGTGCCGAGACGCCGGGGTGCAGGACCACGTAGCCCGGCGCCCCGGTGAGGTGGCCGACATCGGGCAGCGGGTGCCGTACGGCGAGGCCGCCCGCGTCTCCCGCCGGGAGCTCGAATCCCGTCGCCGCGGCCAGCCCGAGCATTCGCTCAGGCTCCGGCGTGTCCGCCTCCTCGTCGACGACGTGCCACACGTCGAGCAGCGAGCCCGGATGGTCGGTGGAGATCGCGGCGATCCTCGGCGTGTCCGCCAGCCTGAGCAGCAGGGCCAGCGGCAGCGGAGACCGGTGGTGCGAGGTGAGGATGAGCGCCTGGTCGGGAGCCACGTCACGGACGACGCGCAGCAACCTCAGGACGTGCGTGCCGGTCACGGGCGGCGCGGCGGGATCGATCCACGGCGTACGCCACTCCACCACTCTCGACACCCCGGGCAGCAGTTCGGCGGCGGCCCGGCCGTACGGCCCGGTCAGCAGCACGACCTCCCGCGCGCTCGCGGCCACCGCGCGGATCGCGGGTCCCGCCAGCAGGACATCGCCCGCCTTGTCCAGGCGGGCGACGAGAACGGTGCCGGTCACCGTCGCTCCCCCGGTCGCGTCACGACGTGGGCGATCTCCCCATTGACCAACAAAACAGCCAATGAGTCACGAAATGTCGCATTTTTACCGAGAAATCCCATGGCGCTCGGCCTCTCGTTCGATATCTACTGACTACCGAGAGGAGCGACTACACAAACCGAAAAATCGTACATAAGCGCAGTTAAGAGGATTATGCAATTACTTTTATCACTATAAGTAATCACTGCCGCGATTACCCGGCCCATCGGCCGGGTAACGAAGCACCGCGAGCCCGGACGACCCGGACGACCCGGACGACCCGGACGACCCGGACGACCCGGACGACCCGGACGACCCGGACGACCCGGACGACCCGGACGACCCGAACGACCCGGACGACCCGAACGACCCGGGGGCAGGCACGGGAGGCGGCGGGCGAGGAGCCGATCGGCCGGAGAGCCGGGCGAAGAGCCCCTCAGCCGGGAACGAGGTGGGCGTTGGGCTCGCGGGCCCGGTCCGCCAGCTCGGGAATCTCCAGCACGGTCACCCCGGCCGCCGCGAGTTCCTCGGCCCCGTGGCAGTCGACGAAGACCAGCGGCTCGCGCCACGCCATCACCACGCGCCGCACGCCACTGTCCAGGATGAGCCGGGTGCAGGTCCTGGGACGCGAGGCTCGCGCGCTGCACGGCTCCAGACTGCTGTAGACCGTGGCGCCGGCCAGCCGGGGATCGTCCGGGGAGATCTTGGCCAGCGCCGACTCCTCCGCGTGGACGTGCGGATCGTTCTCCCGCGAGTAGCCCCGGGAGATCTCCTCACCGTCGGCGGAGACGACCACGGCGCCGACCGAGAAGGCCGTCTCCGAGGGCGGGCACGACCGCGCCAGGTCGCACGCCAGCTCCAGCCATTCGCGGTCGCTCATCTCGGCCTCCCCCGTGGACGGCGTCTCAGGTCAGCAGGTAGCGCAGGAGGGTGACGTCGCCCATCTTGCGGACCTCCGCCAGGTCCATTCTGCGATCGCGGTCACGGGGGAACTCCCCGCCCCCGACGAAACGCGGGGCCGCCGGATCGCCGACGAAGAACGGGGCGACGACGAGGTGGAGTTCGTCCACGAGATCCTCCCGCAGGAAGCGGGTGTGCACGGAGGTACCGCCCTCGACCATCAGGCGGCGCACCCCCCGCCCGTACAGGTCACCCAGGACACGGCCCAGGTCGACCGTGCCGCCCGTACCGCCCGTGCCGCCCGTGCCGATCGCGCCGACTGTGCCGTCCGTGCCGCCGTCGGCACCCGGGGCACCGGCGTCGACCACCTCGGCGGCCCCGCCGAGACGCCCGTCGAGCTTCGCCACCGCCGCCGGCGCGGCGTACACGATCTTCTCCGCGTCACCGGCCGTGAAGAAGGCGGCGCCCGGGTCGAGGTCCCCGGTGGCGGTGAGCGTCACTTTCGCGGGAGACGGCGGCAGGCCGCGCGCGACCCGCTCCAGCGCGCGCTCCCGCGATCTGACGAGGAGTCGCGGATCGTCGCGGCGGACGGTGCCGGCTCCGACCAGGATCGCGTCGCAGGTGGCGCGGACCGCGTCGACCCGGTCGAAGTCCTCGTCGTTGGAGAGCATGAGCCGCCGCGGCGTCTCGTCGTCGATGTATCCGTCGACGGACATCGCGCAGCTCAGCAGCACGTAGGGGCGCTCGCCCACCCTCCACCTCCCCGCCTCGGCACCGGCCGATCGTAACAACCTCGCCGTACCCGCTCGCGGCGACGTCCGCCTCCGCGCGTCCTGCCCGGCCACTTCCCGCCGGTCGCGTATCGGCGAAGACAGGATGTCATCTGTACGTCAGCGGCAATTCCCCCTTCGTTTACCCTCTGTTAACCTAAAACTAAAGCTTTCTCATTGAAGGGGCATAAATGCGCGCGAGTCCGCCGAGATGTGGCCACGGACCATCCCCAGGTCTCCTCCGTCCTCTCGGAAGGCCGACCCGCCACCGTCTCCGCGGCACCGGCCGCGCGCACCCCCTCGCCGCCCTCGCCGTCCCCGCCCTCCGCACCGCCCGTGCCCTCCGCGCTCCCGGGGGCGAGGGGGAGGCGTGACGGCGAGGCATCCGGGAGACCGGTGCGGCGCGGGCGCGAGGCACGAACGGCGGTATCACCGCTGATGGGATGGACCCTCGCGTTCGCCGTCGTGGCGATCCTCTTCGTGCTGGCCAGCGGGGCCAACGACGGGGCCACCATCATCGGTCTCGGGCTCAGGTTCCCCCGCTCCCCCGGATGGGCGGTCACCGTGCTCCTCGTGGCCGTGCTCTTCGCCGTCCCGTACCTCCTGGGGGTCGCGGTCGCGCGCACGTTCACCGAGCGGCTGGCCGGGCTCGGGACGAGCGGCGGCGCGGCGGCGTTCCTGATGGGAGTGGTGATCGCGGTGGCGGTGGTCGCGGTGCTGACCGGCAGGGGCCTGCCGACCAGCCTCACCCTCGCGGTGATCGGCGGCATCAGCGGCGCGGGACTCGGCGCCGGGCTCTCCGTGTCGTGGAGGGAGCTGGGCACCGTCCTGGCGATCGGGGCCTGCGCGCCCCTCGCCGGGCTGGCCCTCGGCTATCTGCTGGGGGCCCTGTCGCACCACGTGCCCTCCTACCGCCGCATGCCGCGACTGGTGTTCACCACCCACCTGCTCGCCTACTCGGCCCAGTGCGTGGCGTACGCGGTGAACGACGGCCAGAAGATGATCGCGGTGGTGAGCGTGGCGATCGGCGTGAGCCGTCACGGGCTCGGCGGGGTGGGGCCCGTCGAGGTCCCGCCGGTGTGGATGGCCGCCCTCGTGGCGCTCTTCCTCGCCGGTGCCCTGACGAGCCTGATCCGCGTCGGAGGCCGGTTGGGCCGCGGGGTGGTCATCACCCGCCCGCTGCACATCGTCTCCGCCGAGACGGCGGCCACCGGCGCCGTCCTCGGCAGTTCGGCCCTGGGAAGCCCGGTGAGCATGACCCAGTCGATCACCGCGGGGGTGGTCGGCGCGGCGACGAGCGAGGGAACGAGGAGAGTGCGATGGCAGGGCGTCGTGAACGTGGGTACGGCATGGCTGGTCACGCTGCCGTCGTCGATGGCGCTGGGCTGTCTCGGCGGTCTCGCGCTGAGGCTGATGTGAGCGGCACCGAGGGCCGCACCCGGAGGTTCGCGCGTGCCTGGGACGACCTGCGCGGCCGGTCGGGGCGGCGGATCGTCTCTCTGGTGCGGGAGCAGGTCGCCATCGCGCGGGCGGGAGCCGTGCTCGCCCTCTCGGTCGCGGACGGCGAGATCGAACGGTCGAAGGCGCGGGCCCGGATGGCCGACGTGGAGCACGAGGGGGACGAGGCCAGAGCCCGGCTGGTACGGATCCTGCGGCGGGTGCTGGCGACCCCTCTCGACAGGGAGGACCTGTTCAGGCTCTCCCGTTCGATCGACGACGTGCTGGACCAGCTACGCGACTGTGTGCGCGAGATCGACCTGTTCGGGCCGCAGGACGTGCGGTTCGCGGTCGAGCCGCTGCGGGCGGTGATCGACGGTCTCGACGAGCTGGAGGGCGCCGTACTGAAGATGATCGACGACCCGGCCTCGGTCACCGGGGCCGTGCTCGCCACCCGCAAGGCGTGCAGTCGCGTCCGCCAGCTCTACCAGGCCCGGCTCGCCGAGTTGTTCGCCGAGCGGCTGACCATGGACACCCTGCGCAGGCGCGAGCTGCTGTCGCGGCTCGACGCGGTGGGCCGCCGGCTCGGCGAGGCCGCCGACGCGCTCGCGGACGCGATGCTCAAACGAAGCCACTGAGGAGCCGCCGAGGAATCGCCGAAGGGAACTCCCGCGCGGCCGGATTCGTCAATCTCATGCGACCGTTCACCGTGCGACGTCCCCGACGCTGAGAGGCATCTCCCGTGCGCAGTTCGTTCTTCGGAAACCTTGACCAGGACCGGTTCCCCGGCCACTTCGCCCTGCAGAACGCCAAGATGCTGCGGGTGCGGCTGAACGGAGAGGTCCTGGCACGGCAGGGATCGATGGTCGCCTTCCAGGGACAGATGGACTTCGACTACGAGGGCGCGGGGAGCGTCGGCCGCTTCCTGAAGAAGATGGTGAGCGGGGAGGGCGCGCCGCTGATGCGCGTCCGCGGGCAGGGCGTGATCTTCTTCGCCGACAACGCCACCGACGTGCACCTGTTCTACCTGGAGGACGAGGCGCTCACCGTCAACGGCACCAACCTGCTCGCCTTCGACCCGCAGCTCACCTGGGACATCCAGCGCGTCCAGGGCGCGGGCGTCGCCACCGGCGGCCTGTTCAACACCACGCTCAAGGGCACCGGCTGGGTGGCGGTCACCGCGCACGGCGCCCCCGTGCTCCTCGACACCTCCCAGGCGCCGACCTTCGCCGACGGCCAGTCCGCGGTGTGCTGGAGCGCGGGGTTGCACGTGGGGGTCAACCGCACGATGAAGGCGGGGGCCCTGATCGGGCGAGGCAGCGGCGAGGCTCTGCAGCTCGCGTTCAGGGGTGAGGGCTTCGTCCTCGTCCAGGCGAGCGAGGGCCCGATCATCTCCAGCTCCGGCTGACCCGGCCGCTCACGCCCTGGCCTGGATGAGGCCGTGGGCACCGGTGGTCAGCCAGGGACCGCCCGTGGCCTCCAGCGACGTGACCACGTCACCGTCCAGGCCGACGGCGACCTCGGACTTCAGGGTGCGCAGCGCCACGACCGGGCCTGGGAAGTACGCGGTGGCCTCGGCGAACGGGGTGGTGTGCGGCCAGGCCCTGTCTCCGACGAGGCGGCGGTAGTTCAGGTCACCCTTCATGATCGTTAGTGACGCGGACGCGAAGTCCTCCCGCATGCCGAAAGGCATCTCGTGGTAGGGCAGGGGCGCGCAGGAGAAGGCGTACGCCCGCAGGAGCAGCCTCCCCGACCCGAGCGCCGCCCGCAGCCGCCCCGCGACCTCTCCCGCCTCGCCGCCGGCGGCGGCCATCCGGCGCAGGCAGGCCAGGACGTCGGCGGGGGTGGCGTCGGACAGGTAGTACGGCAGGGGCTTGACGTGCAGGACGACCTCCTCCGCTCCCCTGGCGTGCAGCAGGTGGTCGATGAGGACGAGGTCGGGCAGCAGCTCGCTCCCGGCGTTGTCCGCGACGAGGCAGATCCTCGTGAGCCCTCCGCGACCGGCCTCCCCGCCGTCGACGAGTGACCACAGGAGCGCGCTGTCGTCGGCGAGGAGCCCGGACTCCCGCCCGGCGAGCTCGGGGCCGGCCGCGACCCGGAACACCAGGTCGGCCCGGTTCCCCCACAGCGCCCGCAGAACGAGCGCCTGGGCCCGCTCGGCGGAGGGCAGTTCGGCCAGGGCGTCGAGCTCGCCGAGCTCCTCGTCGACGGCCTCGCCGAGCAGCTCGGCCTGCTTGAAGGGCTCGAACGGGTCGACGCCTCGCCACGGGCCCGGCCCGAAGTAGCCGACCGCGGACAGCAGCCTGCGGTAGAAGTAACTCTCCGCCCACAGGAACGGCGCGTCGTCCCACCGCCGCCCGACATGGCCCCGGTCCCAGCTCTCCCACAGGTCACGGTCGTGCGCGGACTCCTCAAGCGGCTCGATCACCCCCTCGATCTCCTCAAGCAGCAGGTCGAGTGCCCGGTTCACCCCGAGGTCGTACGGCGTGGCGGTGCGGACCTTCTCGATCAGGGCGGGGTGCCGTTCATGAAGAACGCGCCACGGATAGGAACCGGGGACGTCGCTCAGGAACACCTGCGGATCCTGCGGCGCCCAGGGCCCTGCGGCCCGCTGCCGAGCATCACCGTCTGCCATTTCCGACTCCTTTTTGACGCGCGACGACTCTTGTTATGAAATATGTTTAGCTAGAGCGAACAGGCGGCCACGCCGCTTGACGGAGGGAGCCGCGGGTGGGCACATCGGAGCGTCACAGCGGTGAGGAGCTGGACCGCCACGACGCCGTCGGAGCCCGGATGCGGCAGTTCCGTAAGGAGCGCGGTCTGACCCTACGCGGTCTCGCCACCCACTCCGGGCTCTCGATCGGGTTCCTCTCGCAGGTCGAGAGGGGGATCTCCTCCATCGGCCTGACCGCGCTCAACAGCGTGGCCACCGCACTCGACCGCAGCGTGGCGGAGTTCTTCAACGACGTGCCGCCCGAGGAGGAGACACAGGAGACGCGCGCCCCGGTCTCCCATCTGCCGAGCCACTTCACGCTCACCCGCTCGGCGACGGCCGCCACCGAATACATCTCGGGCCAGCAGACCTACCGCATGCTCTCGGCGAGGGGCCCGAACCTGGTGCTCGAACCGCTGCTGGTGCACATCGCGCCCGGCGGCAAACGCGAGAACTCCTACGGTCACGCCGGGGAGGAGTTCGCCTTCGTGCTGGAGGGCGAGCTGCTGTACGAGGTCGACGGCGTCGAGCACCGGCTGTACCCGGGCGACAGCGTCCACCTGAGGTCGACCGTCCCGCACAGCATGTTCAACGACACCGACCGGGTCACCACGGTCGTGTCCGTGGTGACCCCCCGGCTGTTCTGACCCCTCCCCCGGGCGCGAAGACGGTCAGCGGCGGCGCAGGGCGCGGGTGGCCAGTGCGACCGCGGCCAGCGCGCCGAGCGCCCCGGCGGCGACCGCCCCGCGCTGGCGGGAGATGCGCCGCTGGATCTCGGCGTAGGGCACCGTGCTGAACGAGACGAGCTCGTAGCGGGAGACGTAGACGCCGGGCAGCAGCCGTTCCAGGCCGTGCTCGACGCGTTTGCGCAGCAGGAACGACCGGGAGGCGACCTTGTCGCGCATCTCGACGAAGTTCTCCAGCGCGAGCTCGGCGATGGTGTCGGCGTGCTCCTTGCGCCGGGCCCCGTACATGGCGAGGGCCCTGGGGAAGTCGTCGCCGGCCTCCTCCAGGCAGCGGTCGAGCTCCACGCAGTCCTCGAAGCCGCAGTTCGCGCCCTGGCCGTAGAAGGGGACGATCGCGTGGGCCGCGTCTCCGAGCAGGCCGACCACCGCTCCCCCTGTGCCGCGTACGTGCCAGGGGCGGGCCCGCATGGTGACCAGGTGCCCGATCGGGTTGTGGGCGTAGTCGTCGGCGAGGTCGGGCATGAGGGCGTGGGCGTCGGCGTAGTTCGCGGCGAAGAACTCCTCGAAGCGCTCCGCGGTGTCCAGTTCGGCGAAGCTGCCCGGCCCCGACTTGGGCCAGAACAGCGTGCACGTGAAGGACCTGTCCGGGTTGGGCAGGGCGATCATCATCGCCTTGCCGCGCGGCCAGATGTGCAGCGCGCCCGGGTCGAGGGCGAACCCGCCGTCGCGCGCCGGGATCGTCAGCTCCTTGTAGCCGTAGTCGAGATACTCCTGGCTGAAGTCGAAGCCGGGCAGGAACTGCAGCCGTCCCCGTACCGCGCTGTAGGCGCCGTCGGCGGCGAGCACGACCTGGGCGGTGCGGGTGACGGGACCGCCGGGCGTGTCGAAGTCCATCCGGCCCGAGTCGACGTCGAGTCCGGTCAGCCGGTGCTCGAAGAGCGCGCGGACCCCCGGCATGCCGAGGGCGGCGTCCAGCAGGGTGCGGTTGAGCTCGGAGCGGCTGATGGAGTTGATCGCCCGCTGCCCTCCCGCGCTGTAGGGCTGGAAGCTGAGCGTGCCGTCGGGGGCGTGCATCATCCGGCCGGGCATCGGCAGCGCGGCCTTCAGCACGGCCTCGTCCAGCCCGATCCGGCGCAGCGCGTCGATCCCCCGTTCGGAGATCGCCAGGTTGATCGAGCGCCCGCGCTCAGGCGTGGCCTCGCGCGGGTCGGGCCTGCGCTCGTACAGGGTGACCTCGTAGCCTCGGCGGGCCAGGTAACAGGCCGTCAGGCAGCCGACCAGCCCCGCGCCGACCACGGCGACCTCGCCGGGGGACCTCATCTCGGGCTCACCTCCCTGGCGAGCGCGTCGGCGGCCCGCCAGCAGTCGTGGAACGTGGAGTACAGGGGCACGGGGGCGAGCCGGATGACGTCCGGGCGCCGCACGTCGGCGAGGACGCCGTGGACCTCGTGCAGCCGGTCGGCGAGAGCCGCGGCATCGAGAGCGCCGCCGGCGCCGGGGACGCCGCCGGTCACCCGCAGGGAGAGCTGGGCTCCGCGCCTGGCCGGGTCGGCGGGCGTGACGATCTCCAGCGGGCGGTCGCGGACCACCTCGGTGAGCAGCCGTTCCAGGTAGCCGGTGAGCGCCAGGCTCCGCTCCCTCAGCGCCGCCATCCCCGTCTCGGCGAACATCCGCAGCGAGACCCGCACCGGGGCCATCGCGAGGATCGGCGGGTTGGAGATCTGCCAGGCGTCGGCGGTGGGTACCGGGACGAGCTCGGGTCGCATCTCGAAGCGGGTCGCCTCCTCGGTGCTCCACCATCCGGCGAGCCGGGGCAGCGTGGGATCGGTCACGTGGCGCCGGTGCACGAAGCATCCGGCGACGGCGCCGGGCCCCGAGTTGAGGTATTTGTACGAGCACCAGGCCGCGAAGTCCACGTCCCAGTCGTGCAGCGCGAGCGGCACGTTCCCCGCGGCGTGCGCGAGGTCCCAGCCGACGCGGCACCCGGCCGCGTGCCCGGCCGCGGTGACGGCGGGGATGTCGAGGAACTCGCCGGTCAGGTAGTTGACCCCGCCCAGCAGCACGAGCGCCACCCGGTGCCCCTCGCGGGCCAGGTAGTCCACGATGTCGGCGGTGCGCAGGCAGTCCTCGCCCTCGCGGGGGCGCAGCCGGACCACCGTCTCGTCGGGGTCGAGGCCGTGGTGCACGGCCTGGCTGCGCACCGCGTAGCTGTCGGAGGAGAAGGCGTGGTCCTCGATCACGATGCGGGTGCGCTCACCGGCCGGGCGGTAGAAGGTCGCCATCATCAGGTGCAGGTTGACCGTGAGGGAGTTCATCACCACGGTCTCGTCGGGGAACGCGCCCACGAGCGCCGCGGCGTCCTCGCGCAGTTCCGCGTGGTAGGGCAGCCAGGGGTGCGCCGCGCGGTGGTGGCCCTCGACCGCGTGCAGGGCCCAGTCGTCCAGCTCGGCGGAGATCGCGGCGCGGGCGGCGCGGGGCTGCAGGCCGAGCGAGTTGCCGGCGAAGTAGGCGAGCTCGGGGTGCCGGGAGGTCGCGGGGGCGGGCGGGACGAGGAACTCCGCGCGGCGGCACACCGGCCTTCCGGCGGCCTCGGCCTGTCGCGCGGTCTCGGCGTCGGCGGCGAGCGCCTCCCGCTCACCGGGCAGACCGCCCTGCCCGAGGCCGCCACGGCCACCGGATCCTTCGTGTCCGCCCAGGTCGCGGCGCGAGGTGCGGTCCACGTCACCGCCGGTGTCATGCGGATCGCCAAGGCCCCCGGTCTCCTCGACCGTCACGCCCGACATCTCCGTTGCCGGACCCCCGGCGCGTTCACTCGTCACATCATCTCCTTCTCCTCTCTTATGTTCACCCATACCGAACTGAGGTGAAAATCAGGAGAGTGAGACGATTCAGGCCGTGTGCTTTCCGGACGGAAGGTTCTCGGGGCATCCGGTTTCAAGATGACGGAGCGTCACCGGAGGGTGTCGCGCCTCACACCGGGCCACCGCCCCGCGCCGCGGGGGATCGGTCCAGCAGCGGCAGCACCTCGGCTCCGAGCAGTTCCACGCCCCGGTCGTCGCTGAGACCGTGCGGGGTGCCGAACTCCACCCGGTGCGCGCCCGCGTCGATGAGGGCCTGGGCCTGCGCGGCGACCTGCTCGGGGGTGCCGGAGAAGGCGAACAGGTCGAGCAGGTCGTCGGGGACGAGGCGCCCCGCCTCGGTGTCCCTGCCCTCCCCGACCAACGTCTTCACCCTGTCGAGCAGGTCGGCGGGGATCTCCACGGTCGGATCGAGGTCGGCGACCACCGCGAGGTACATCGCGACCTCGCCGCGCGCCTTGGCGCGGGCCGCGACGCCGTCGGTGTCCACCACGGTCACCGCGCCCAGGACGACCCCGATCGCGCCGGGATCGCGCCCGGCCGCCACCGCCCCGGCCGCGACCCGCTCGCGGATCACCCCGACCATCGCCGGGTTCGCGCTGCCGCCCACCTTGATCTCGTCGGCGATCCGTCCGGCCAGCGCCGCCCCCCTCGGCCCCCACGTGCCGAGCAGCAGCGGCGGCCGGGGCCGGTGTACGGGGTAGCGCAGCCCGGTGCCCGGCGCGAGGCGGAACATCTCCCCCTCGTACCCTCCGGTGTCACCGGCGAGCAGCCGGTAGACCACCTCCGCCGCCTCCGCCAGCGCGGTGAGCGGCCTGGGCTGGGCGATGCCCACCGCGCCGAGCCAGGTGCCGCGTGCCAGCCCGAGGTAGGCGCGGCCGTGCGAGGCGAGGTCGAGGGCGGCGAGCTGCCCGGCGATCTCGTACGGTGCCGTGGAGTAGGGGTTGAGACAGGCCGCGCCGAGCCGCACCCGGCCGGTGGCGGCGGCCATCTCCAGCAGGGGGAAGATCGGCGGCTGGTACATCAGGTCGCCGAACACGCTCAGCACGTCGAAGCCGTGCTCCTCGGCGCGGCGCGCGAGCCGCGCGTAGTCACCGGCCCGCTTGTCGCTCTGCAGGCCGAGGCCGATCTCGGCGGTCATCGGGGGCTCTCCTGCCCGGTGGCGTTCGTCACGGATTCCTCACAGTCTGCGGTCGTCGCGGATCGCCGCGTGATCACGGCGGTCCTCGGGGATCCCTCCGGCACGCCGGTCATCGCGGGTCCTTCTCAGGTCAGGTCGGCTCAGGTCAGGTCGGCGGAGTTCATCCGGCGGCGCCCGGTCCGCTCGACCCGCATCACCAGCCGCTCCTCCGGGTCGGGGCAGGTGAACAGGGTGTCTCGCTCCAGCCAGTCGCCCTCGGCGAGGTCGCGCTGCTTGGCGGCGAGGAACGGCAGCACCGAGGCGAGCGCGTAGACGCAGAAGTGCTCGCCGTCGGGGAGCCGCAGGTGGGCGCTGTTCTCCAGGGTGAAGCAGTCGCCCACCTCCATCCCGCAGACGGACCTGCCCTCGATGCGGTCGACCACCACCCGCAGGTCGTACAGCTCCATGTCGCCCTGCTCGTCCCCGCCGTTCCCACTGATGTCGTTCACGCCGCTTCCTCCCTCAGCCCGTCCGGACCATGATCTTTCCTGTCGTACGGCGTTCGGCCAGGTCGGCCAGGGCCGCGGGGGTCTCCGCCAGGCTCACCACGCGCGACACGAGCGGCCGTACGGCGCCCGAGTCGAGCAGGGCGAACAGCTCCTCGTAGGCGTCCCGCACCGCGTCGGGTCTCCGCCACGGGTACGCCGACCCCCACGACACCCCGACCAGGGAGGCGTTGGCGGCGACGAACGCCATCGGGTCGACCGGCGGCGGAAATCCTCCGGCCGCACCGACGGCCACCAGGCGCCCCTCGAAGGCGAGGCAGTCCAGCGAGCGCGCGAGGACGTCGCCGCCGACGGGGTCGACGACGACGTCGGCGCCGTTGCCGTCCGTCAGGTCCATCACCGAGGCGGCGAAGTCGACCTCCAGGTAGTCGATCGCCTCGGCCGCACCGTTCTCCCGGCACAGCGCGGTCTTGGCAGGGCCACCCGCCGTGCAGATCACCCGCGCCCCGAAGGCGAGCGCGAGCTGGGTGGCGGCGATGCCGACACCTCCCGCACCCGCGTGCACGAGCACCGTCTCCCCCGCCGCGAGCCCGGCCCTGCGCAGCGCGAACCACGCGGTCTGGTACGTGACGGGCAGGGCCGCGACCGTGACGGGGTCGAGCCCGTCCGGGTAGGGCACGACGAGGGCGGCGTCGACGGTGACGACGTCGCCGAGGGCCCCGTGCGGCAGGGTGGGGCAGGCGAGGACCGCCCTGCCCTCCAGGTGCTCGGCACCCGCCCCGGCGGCGACCACCGTTCCCGCGGCCTCGACGCCGGGCGTCATCGGCGGATCCGGGCGTACCGGGTAGGTGCCCCTGCACAGCATGACGTCGAGGTAGTTCAGCCCGACGGCCCGCACCGCGATCCGCACCTCGCCGTCGCCGGGGGCGCGCTCCTCGGGCACCTCCGCCAGGGAGAGGACCTCCTCGGGCTCGCCGTGCTCGTAGGCGACCAGCCGCCGGTTCACGACGTGAGCAGTTCTGAGTGGTGGTGCACGATGAGCCAGTCCCCGCCGACGCGGCGCAGCACGTCGGTCACCCGGCTGCGCTGGACGGGTCCGTCCGGCGGCTGGGCGACCAGCACGTAGCGGGCGACGCCGGTGTCGTCCCACACGTCGATCCACTTGTCCTCGGCCTCCAGCCTGGCGAGGCGGGGACGCGCACCCGAGCCGTCCCTCTCGTCGCGGTAGGCGTCGAGTTCCCGCCGGGTCCTCAGCGGTCCCGGAAGGTGCGTCTCCCAGGTGGTCACCGCGTCGTGCAGGTGCCCGTCGAAGCGGTGGCGGTCGGCCGCGAGGAACGCGTCGTACATGTCGTCGATGCCGGCCGCGATCAGGTCGGCGTCCGCACCGGACCCGGTGTTCACGACTTCTCCCATCGGGTCGGCGTCCACCTCGGAGTCGGGGTTCACGACTTCTCCCATCAGGTCGGTGCCCACCTCGGAGCCGGTGTTCACGGCTTCTCCCATCCCGACCGGTCGTCGCGGACGACCCGGCCGCCCTTCATCACCCAGCGGACCCCGCGGAAGGCCGAGGTGCCCGCGAGCGGGTCGGCGTCCATCGCGATGAGGTCCGCGTACTTGCCGACCTCGACGGTGCCGAGGTCGGCCTCGGCGCCGAGCCAGCGGATCGGGCCGAGCGTGCCCGCGTACAGTGCTCCGGCCGGGCCGAGACCGCCTTCGGACATGCACTCCAGCTCGCGTACCGAGGCGTTCGTCCCCTCGAAGTCCCAGAACGGCGGCATGTCGCTGCCCAGCAGGACGTCCACCCCCGCGTCGAGGGCGATGGCGTAGCTCTCCAGGTGGCGGGGGCCGGCTCCGAGCGAGCGGCACTGCATCCACTCCGGCACCCCGAGCTCGTCGAAGAACTCCTTGCAGCGGGTGACGAGCAGCGTCGGCACCAGGGACGTGCCGCGTTCGGCCATCCTCTTCGCGACCTCGGGGGTGAGCTGATAGCCGTGCTCGACGCAGTCGAGGCCCATCTCGACGGCCTCGGCGATCACCGCCGCCGGACCCGCGTGCGCGGTGACCTTGCGGCCCCAGGCGTGCGCGGTCTGCAGCGCCGCCGCCAGCTCGTCGGAGAACAGCTGCGGGGTGTCCATCTGCTCGTGTTCCCCGGCGATCCCGCCCGAGATCATGATCTTGATGAGGTCGGCGCCCGCCTTGATCTGGCTGCGCACCCCGCGCCGGAACCCGTCGGCGCCGTCGCACTCCAGGGTGTCGCTCCCCTCGTGCCCGTGGCCGCCGGTGCAGACCAGCGCGCGACCGGCGGTGAAGATGCGCGGGCCGGCCGCCCGGCCCGACTCGATCGCCCGGCGCAGTGCGAAGTCGGCGTGGTCCTTCTCGGCCACGCACCTCACCGTGGTCACCCCGCAGTGCAGGGTGCGCCGGGCGCCGTCGGCCATGTAGAGGGCGAGCTCGTGCGCCGTCATGTTCTTGACGCTGTCGCCTCCCTGGCCGGGGAGCGACAGGGACAGGTGGGTGTGCATGTTGACCAGGCCGGGGGTGACGTACGCGCCGTCCAGGTCGAGCAGTTGGGCGTCGCCCGTCCGCTCCAGGATCCGCTCGCGAGGACCCACGGCCGCGATCCTGTCACCCCGGATCCACACCGCGGCGTCGGCGATCCGCCCCTCCCCCTCCGCCGTCCGGACCGCGGCGTCGGCGATCCGCCCGTCCGTCGTCCGGGCCGGCCGGATGGCAGCGTCGCCCGAGAACGGGACGCCCGCCGTACGACCTCCCGAACCGGCGGCGCGGGCGTCGGTGACGGTGCAGTTGACCAGGACCACATCGTTGACCATGTCGTTCATCGGACGACCTCGGCTCCATAGGTCTCGCGGGCGGCTTCGGGGGAGACGTAGCCCTCGGCGACGTCGCGGCGCACCAGGTCGGGATCGCGGTCGCGCGGATCCCCGTGCCCACCGCCACCGGCCGTGAGCAACGTGATCCGGTCGCCGACCTCCACCCTGGTCCGCTTCGTGCTCACCCGATGCTCACGCTCGGTGCCGGGAAAGACCACCACCTGGTTGGGCTCCGGCTCCAGCCCGCCCTCCAGCGCCCACGGCCGCGACCGCGTCTTCTTGATCACCGACAGGAACTCCCCCGGCACCACGAAACGAATGTCACGCCGCAAACCCACCCCACCCCGGAACCGTCCCGCGCCGCCGGAGTCCTCACGCATCTCCACCCGCTCGAAGAACATCCCGGTCCTGGCCTCCAGAACCTCGACGGGGGTGTTGCGGGCCTGGGTCTGGCACAGGTGGTTGGCGGCGTTCATACCGTCGTGGGACGGGGTCGCGCCCCAGCCGACCGGGTCGTTGTTGCTGACCGCGAACATCTGCCCGGTCTCCGGATGGATCCCGACCATCATGAACCCCGGCACGTCACCCCCCGAAGAGGCGGGAAGCCGCTCCGGCATGCCCTGCGCCAACGCCTTGTAGATCAGCTCCAGGGCGACCGTCCCCGTCCACTGGGTGAAGGTCGCCGCCGGGTAGGCGGCGTGGAAGAGGGTGCCGGGTTCGGCCCGCACCTCCAGCGGGGCGAAGTGCCCGGCGTTGGTCTGCTCTGTCGGCGTGGTGATCGCCTTGAACGCGACCCGGCAGGTCGCGATGGTCGCGCCGAACGGGAGGTTGACCGGTCCCGCGGTCGCGCCGGACGATCCGGCGAAGTCGACGGTGAAGGTGCCGTCGGCGACGGTGACGGTGACCCGCATGCGGACCGGATCCTCGGTGATCCCGTCGTCGTCCAGCCAGTCGACCGCCGTCCACGAGCCCTGCGGCAGGCCGGCGACGGCCTCGGCGGCGGACTCGGCGGCGGCGGCGATCACGATCTCGACGACGGAGGCGACGACGTCCCCGCCGTAGCGGGTGTACAGCTCGCGGAGGCGGCGCTCGCCGGTGCGCAGCGCGGCGACCTGCGCGTTCAGATCACCGATCACCAGATCCGGCATCCGCGAATTGAACCGGATCAACTCAATGATCTCCCGATTCGCCACCCCCTCCGAGAACACCTTCGTCCCCGGAAAGATAATCCCCTCCTGATGCATATCCGTGGAATCCAGCACATACCCCGGATCCTTCGCCCCCAGATCCATCCAGTGAGCCCGCACACACAAAAAACCCACCAGATCGGCATCCACGAACACCGGAGAGAACAACGTCGCGTCGTAAGAATGCGCCGCGTTCCAGTACGGATAGTTCAACAACACCACGTCACCGGGACGCAGATTCTCCCGCCCGACATACTCCACCCCCTTACGGATGGAATAGTCGTTGGCGCCGAGAAAGCGGCTCAGCCCCGTCGACTCGGCAACGAGACGAAGATCCGCGTCGTAGACGGAGATGCCGAAGTCGAACACCTCGTAGATCACCGGGTTGAAGGCGGTACGGACGAGCGTGGCCCGCATCTCCTCGGCGACCGAGGAGAGGTGGCTGCGCACCACCTCGACCGTCGCGCCGTCCACCGGGCCGAGGCCGCCGCCCGCGCGGCCGGCCCTTCGCCCTCCTGAGGCGGCGGGCCCGGTGGACTCCGGGGCCGCGGGACCGGACGGGTCGGAGACCGCGGTCCCTGGGACGGCGGAGCCGGACGGGTCGGAGACCGCGGCCCCTGGGACGGCGGGGCCGGACGGCGTGGAGGCGGCGGGCTCAGACATCGTCGATCCCGTAGGTCTCGCGGGCGGCTTCGGGGGAGACGTAGCCCTCGGCGACGTCGCGGCGCACCAGGTCGGGATCGCGGTCGCGCGGATCCCCGTGCCCACCGCCACCGGCCGTGAGCAACGTGATCCGGTCGCCGACCTCCACCCTGGTCCGCTTCGTGCTCACCCGATGCTCACGCTCGGTGCCGGGAAAGACCACCACCTGGTTGGGCTCCGGCTCCAGCCCACCCTCCAGCGCCCACGGCCGCGACCGCGTCTTCTTGATCACCGACAGGAACTCCCCCGGCACCACGAAACGAATGTCACGCCGCAAACCCACCCCACCCCGGAACCGTCCCGCGCCGCCGGAGTCCTCACGCATCTCCACCCGCTCGAAGAACATCCCGGTCCTGGCCTCCAGAACCTCGATCGGGGTGATGCGTCCCGTGCTCCCCGAGACGTGGGTGGCGGCGTTCATGCCGTCGTGGGACGGGGTCGCGCCCCAGCCCACCGGGTCGTTGTTGCTGACCGCGAACATCTGCCCGGTCTCCGGATGGATCCCGACCATCATGAACCCCGGCACGTCACCCCCCGAAGAGGCGGGAAGCCGGTCGGGCATGCCCTGTGCCAGCGCCTTCAGGATGAGTTCGACCGCGACGATGCCGGTCCACAGGGTGAACGTCGGCTGCGGGTAGACGGCATGGAAGAGCGTGCCCGGTTCGGCCCGCACCTCAAGAGGAACGGTCGTACCGAAGTTGGACGGCTCGTCGGGCGAGGTGAGCGCCTTCAGGACGACCTTGCAGATCGCGATGGTCGCGCCGAACGGCATGTTGATGGGCCCTGCGGTGGCGGGCGAGGAACCGGCGAAGTCGACGGTGAAGGTGCCGTCGGCGACGGTGACGGTGACCTGCATGCGGACCGGATCCTCGGTGATCCCGTCGTCGTCCAGCCAGTCGACCGCCGTCCACGAGCCCTGCGGCAGCTCGGCGAGGGCGGCGCGGGTGCGCGCCTCCCCGTCCTCGACCATCCGCTGGACCGCCGCCTCCACGGTGGGGCGGCCGAACTTCTCCAGGATCTCCTGGAAACGGCGCTCGCCGGTGCGCAGCGCGGCGACCTGCGCGTTCAGATCACCGATCACCAGATCCGGCATCCGCGAATTGAACCGGATCAACTCAATGATCTCCCGATTCGCCACCCCCTCCGAGAACACCTTCGTCCCCGGAAAGATAATCCCCTCCTGATGCATATCCGTGGAATCCAGCACATACCCCGGATCCTTCGCCCCCAGATCCATCCAGTGAGCCCGCACACACAAAAAACCCACCAGGTCCTCGCCCATGAAAACCGGGCAGAACAACGTCGCGTCATACGCGTGTGCCGCGTTCCAGTACGGATAGTTCAACAACACCACGTCACCGGGACGCAGATTCTCCCGCCCGACATACTCCACCCCCTTACGGAGTGAGAAGTCGTTGGCGCCGAGGAAGAAGGTGAGTCCGGTGGCCTCGGCGATCAGCCGCAGGTCCGCGTCGTACATCGACATACCGAAGTCGTGGACCTCGTAGATCACCGGGTTGAAGGAGGTGCGGATCAGCGTGGCCCGCATCTCCTCCGCCGCCGCGAGCAGGTAACTGCGCACCACCTCGGCGGTCGCGCCGTCCAATCGAGCGCCGTCCGCCCCGGCGCCGTCCACTCCGGCGCCGTCCGATCGAGCACCGTCCAGCCGCTCCGTCATGACGTCGCCTCCACAAGCCGTACCAGCAGGTAGCCGTGTTCCTCGACCTCGACCCGCTGCCCCGAGGGGACCACGGTGGTCGAGGTGCCCTCGTCGACCAGGGCAGGGCCTTCGAACGCGTCGCCCGGCTCAAGCAGCGCGCGGTCGTAGACGGCGAACGACGCCGTGGCGCGGGTGCCGAAGTCGTAGGCGTCCCTGTGGGCGAGCAGCGCCCGGCTCGCGTCGCCGTCACCCGGCGGGCGCGTCACCAGTTCTGGCCGGTCGGTACGGCCGATGCCGCGCACCCGCAGGTTGAGGATCTGCACCCGGTTGTCCATCGCGTGCCCGTACCGCGCCGCGTGGGTCTCCTCGAACGCCCGCCTGATCGCGTCGCGGTCGAGGTCGCGGCCCGTGGTGACGATGAGCGAGTGCTCCTGGCCCAGGTAGCGCAGCTCGAACTGGCGCTCAAGGACCATGCGGTCCGCCGGGACCCGCTGCGCCTCCAGGGAGGCGACCGCCTCGGCCTCGACGCTCTTGAACACCGTCTCCAGCCCGTCGAGGTCGGCGTCGTCCAGGGTGGCCATCACCGTGCGGGAGAAGTCGTCGACGATGTCGGCGCTGAGCATCCCCCAGGCGGAGAAGCCCGAGGGCGCGAACGGCACGATGACCTCGCCGATGCCCATCTCCGCCGCGAGCAGCGGGGCGAGCAGCGGCCCCGCCCCACCGAACGCGAGCAGCGAGAAGCCCCGGGGGTCGTGTCCCCGCTCGACCGTGATCTGCCGGACCGCGCCGACGGTCTTGGCGAGCAGCACGTCGAAGACGCCCGCCGCCGCCGCCTCGGGGCTGAGCCCGAGTGGCCCGGCCACCTGCTCGTCGAGCGCCGCGCGGGCGGCGTCGGCCCGCAGTTCCATGGTCCCGGCCAGGAAACGGTCCGGGTCCACGTAGCCGAGGACGACCGCCGCGTCCGTGACGGTGGGGCGGGTGCCGCCCCGGCCGTAACACACCGGGCCGGGGTCGGCACCCGCACTCTGCGGCCCCACCTTCAGCAATCCCCGCTCCAGCCACGCGATCGAGCCCCCTCCGGCGCCGATCGTGCGGATGTCGTAGGTGGGGATCAGCAGCGGGAAGTGCTCCAGCTGCGCCTCGTAGGCGGCCACCGGGGACCCGTGCTCGATCACGCACGCGTCCAGCGAGGTGCCGCCGATGTCGAAGGTGAGAAGGTCCCGGCGACCGAGGGCGGCGGCGATGTGCGCCGCGCCCACGATGCCGCCCGCCGGGCCCGACAGCACGGTGTGCGTCGGGGAGGTCTTGGCCACGGCCGACGTCATGGAACCGCCGCCGGAGCGCATGATCAGGAATCGCCCGTCGAAGCCGCGCTCGGCGAGCCCGCGCTCCAGCCGGTCCACGTACCTCTCGAAGATCGGCCGGATGTAGGCGTCGAGGACGGTCGTGCTGGTCCGCTCGTACTCGCGGTACTCCCGCACGATGTCGGTGGAGACCGAGACCGTCACCTGGGGGTACGCCTCGCGGATGATCCGGGCGGCCTCCCGCTCGTGGGAGGGGTCGAGGAAGGAGTGCAGGAAGCAGACGGCGATCGACACCACTCCCCGCTCCTCGACCAGGACGCGGGCGGCCTCCCGCACCCCGGCGGCGTCGAGCTCCTCGACCACCCGGCCCCGGTGGTCGAGCCGCCCCCGCACCCCGGCGGTGTGGCGTCGCAGCACGAGGCTGTCGGGCCGCTCGTACTGGAAGTCGTACATGTGGTCGGAGGGCACGTTGCCCCGGCCGATGAGGAAGATGTCGCGGAAGCCGTCGTTGGTGATGATCCCGGTGGGCTCGCCGCGCCGCTCCAGGACGGCGTTGAGCCCGAGGGTGGTGCCGTGGATGAACAGCTCCACCTCCGACAGGTCGGTGCCGAGCGCGGTGACCGCGTCGAGCACGCCCTCCCAGGGGCGCGCCGGGGTCGTCGAGGCCTTCCTGAAGCGCACCTCGTGGGTGCGCGTGTCCAGCTCCATCGCGTCGACGAAGGTGCCCCCGATGTCGACGGCCAGACGGATGTGCTTGGGGTCGGGCATTGCGGGTGTCACCTTTCGATCAGCGCGGGGATCTCGGCGGCGCGGTGGCAGGCGACCAGGCTCGCGCCGTACGGGCGGAGTTCCTGTTCCCGCTGCCGGCACTCGTCGGTCGCGAAGGGGCAGCGCGGCGCGAGGGCACAGCCCGCGGCGGCGTCCGCCTCCTCCAGATCCTTGGTCAGTTCGACCCGCGGTCCGCCGTACCCGGCGCCGAGGCTCGGGGCGCTGGACAGCAGCGCCCGGGTGTAGGGGTGCAGGGGGTTGCCGAAGACCTCTTCCACCGGCCCCTCCTCGACGATCCGCCCCAGGTAGAGAACCACGACGCGGTCGCAGAATCCCCGAACGGTGGCCAGGTCGTGGGAGATGAAGACGCTGCCGCGCGAGCGGTCGCCGCTCACCTCGGCGATCACCTTCAGGATCTGCGCCTGCACGGTGACGTCGAGCGCCGAGGTGGGCTCGTCGAAGACGATCAGGTCGGGGTCGCCGACGAGCGCGCGGGCGATGCCGACGCGCTGCGCCTGCCCGCCGGACAGCTCGTGCGGGCGCCGCCCCAGGATCGAGGGGTCCAGTTCCATGCGTTCCAGGACCGCGGCGACGCGTGAGACGCGCTCGGCGGCGGGCACCCCGGCGGCGCGCAGCGGCTCACCGATCGCGTCCTGCACGGTCCGCCGGGGGCTGAGCGAACCCACCGGGTCCTGGAAGACCAGCTGTGCCCGGGTGCGCAGGCGGCGCAGCTCCCGGCCGCGCACCTCGGACAGGACCCGCCCGGCCACCTCGACCCTCCCCGTGGAAGGGGCGACCAGCCCGAGCATCAGCCTGGCCAGGGTGCTCTTGCCACAGCCGCTCTCCCCGACGACGCCCAGGGTCTCACCGGCGGCGACGCTGAGGCTGACCCCGCGCAGGGCGTGGTGACCCCCGCCGCCGAAACGGGAACCGTAGACGACGTGCGCGTCCTCGACGCGCAGCACCTCCCCGCCCGTCCCGCCTCCGGGGCGCGTCTCCGTTCCCGAGCCCGTCGTCTCAGCGGAAAGCGTCCTCTTCCCCGAGTGTGTCTTCTCAGCGGGGTGCGTCCCCTCCCCCGTCGAGACGGCGGCCGTACGGGCGGGCGGCTCCGTGGGCGACGGGGAAGGGGTGTCGAGGTGCCCGGTGCGCGGCTCGGTGAGGGGCCCGGTGAGCGGCTCGGACGACTCGGTGAGCGGCCCCGAGCGGGGGTGGAAGCAGGCGGCGCTCCAGTCGGAGGAGAGGGTCCTGGCGTACGGGCGCTCCGCCACGCACAGCTCCGTCGCGTGCGCGCAGCGCGGTACGAACGGGCAGGAGGAGGGCTCCTCGGAGAGCAACGGCATCGCACCGGGGGTGGCGATCACCGCGCGCCCGTCGATGTCGGGCACCGAGCGCAGCAGCGCCCGCGTGTAGGGGTGGGCGGGCTCGTCGAGCACCTGCGGTCCCGGACCGCTCTCCACCACCGTCCCCGCGTACAGCACCACGACGCGGTCGCAGACCTCCGCGATGGAGGCGAGGTCGTGGGAGATGAGCAGCACGCCGCGCCGCTCGGCGTTCGCGGCGAGCCGGAAGCGGTTGAGGATCTCCCTGGTGAGGGTGACGTCCAGCCCGGTGGTGGGCTCGTCGGCGATGAGCAGGCCGGGGGCGCAGCCGGTGGCGAGTGAGATCATGACGCGCTGCGCCATGCCGCCGGAGAGCTCGTGCGGGTAGGCGTCCAGGCGGCGCCTCGGGCTGCGGATGCCGACCGACTCGAACAGCTCGGCGGCGACCTCCCGCGCGGGGGCGGGGGCGAGCGCCTGGTGGGTGACGAGCCTGTCGACGAGCTGGCGGCCGACGGTCCTGGTGGGGCTGAGCGCGCCGCGCGGGTTCTGGAAGCAGATCGCGGCGCCGTGCCCGCGGAAGGACTCCAACTCGGCGGCGCCCATCGTCAGCACGTCGGTGCCCTCGAACAGGACCCTCCCGGTCGTACGGGAGCCGCCGGGCAGCAGGCCCACGATCGAGCGGGCCACCATGCTCTTGCCGCCGCCGCTCTCACCGACCAGGCCGACCACCTCGCCCGGCTCGACGGTCAGGTTCACCCCGCTCAGCGCGGCGACCCGGCGTCCGGGGCGGTGGATCACGACGGAGAGGTCCTCGATCGACAGGAGTGTCATCGTCCGTCACCTCCTCGTGGAGTCGGCGCGTTCCTGCAGGCCCTCACCGAGGAGGCTGAAGCCCAGGACGCAGATCAGCAGGAAGAGACCGGGCGGCACCGAGGTCCACCACCGGCCGGCGACGACGTCTCCGGCACCGAGGCTGATCATGGCGCCCCACTCGGCGGTGGGCACCGGCACGCCGAGCCCGAGGAAGGACAGCCCGGCGAGCGTGAGCATCGCCCAGCCGCAGTTCAGCGGGGCGATGACGCGCACCGGGGTGAGGCTGTTGGGCAGGACGTGCCGCCAGAGCACCCCCCAGAAGGAGGCGCCCGAGGTGCGGGACGCCTCCACGAACGGCAGTTCCCGCACCGAGCGCACCTCGGCCCGCACCAGCCGGGCGTACGCGGGCGCGTTCACCAGCGCGATCACCGCGATCAGGTTCGCGGTCCCGCCGCCGAGCAGCGCGGCCACCGCGAGAGCGAGGATGAAGGTGGGGAACGCCTGGAAGACGTCGAGAACTCGCATCAGCACGTCGTCCGGCCAGCCGCCCCGGTATCCGGCGACGAGGCCGACGAGGCTGCCCGCGACCACGGCGACGGCGACCGCGGCGATCGCGATGCCGACGTCGAGCCTGGCGGCGTGCAGGACCCTGCTCCACACGTCCATGCCGTTGAGGTCGGTGCCCAGCAGGTGGGCGCCGCCCGGCGCCGCGAGGGGCGCGAGGGGGTCGATCTCCTCGGGGCCCCACGCGCTGAGCAGCGGCGCGAACACGACCGCCACGGCGACCAGCGCCAGGATGGCGGAGCCCGCGATGATCAGGGACGACGCGAAACCGCGGTCCCCGCCGACCTCCCGGACGCGCTGCGACATCAGATCCTCACTCTCGGGTCGAGGATCGCGTGGACGACGTCGGCGATGAGGAACACCACCACGTAGAACAGCGCGATCACGAGCACCGACGCCTGCACCACCGGGTAGTCCCGGTAGAGCAGGCCGCGCAGCGCCCACTGCCCGAAGCCCTGCCAGGAGAAGACGTACTCCACGAGGACGGTCGAGCCGATGGAGAAGCCGAACACCAGGGCCGCCAGCGCGGGGAGCCGCACCAGCGCGGCCCGCACCAGGTAGCCGCGGAGCAGCAGCCGGTCCTTGAGTCCGTGCGCGGCGGCGGCCGTGTACGCCTCGGAGGCGAGCACCTCCAGCGCGGAGGCCCGGACGCTGCGCAGCAGCGGCGCGACGATGGCGATCACCAGCGTGGCGACCGGCAGCGCGAGGTGCTCCAGCGCGGAGACGAACGCGGGACCGTTCGCCGTCAGCGCCGCGTCGAGCAGGTCCGCGCCGGTGATCAGGCTGAGATCGGTGTCGGGGTCCACCCGGCCGCTGGGCGCGGGGAACCAGCCCAGCACGCTGTAGCCGACGAGGACGAGCACCAGGCCGAGCCAGAACTCGGGCACCGAGTTGCCGATGAGCGCCGCGACGCGGACGGTGTGGTCGCCGAACCGGCCCACGTTCCGCGCCGACCAGATGCCGAGCACCGTGGCCAGCACCAGCGCCACGGTGAGCGCGATCACGACGAGTTCCATGGTGGGACCGATACGCACGGCCATCTCGGCGCCCACGGAGGTGCCGCTCTGGATCGAGGTGCCGAAGTCACCGGTGAACAGTCCCCCGACGTAGTCGAGGAACTGCCGCCACAGGGGCTGGTCCAGCCCGAACCTGGCCCGCGCGGCGGCGGCGTCGGCCTCCGTGGCGTTGGGGCCGAGGATGGTACGGATCGGGTCGCCCGGCAGGACCCTGACGAGGAGGAAGGTCACGACGACCACCCCGAGGAGCACCGGGACGAGCTGGAGCAGCCGCCTGAGGAGGAACCGGAGGACGCGCACGAATCACCCGGTGACGTTCAGGTAGCGCAGCCGGGCCAGACCGTCCATCGGCTGCACCCATCCCTGCACCTCTTCCCTGACGGGGAGGTTGAAGTTGGGCTGGCAGACGACGACCCACGGCACGTCCTCGGCCATGATCTCCTGCACGCGCAGCCAGAGCTTGGCGCGCTCGGCCTCGTCGACGACGGTGTGGGACTCCTCGAAGATCTTCTCGATCTCGTCGTTGACGTAGTTGGAGTAGTTGAGGTTCGCCCCCTTGGTGAAGCTGGTCCCGAGCATGTACTCCACGTCGTTGACCCAGAGCTGGCCCAGGGTGATCTGCAGGGGGATGTTCTTCTTCTCCCTGCGCTCGGCGAGCGTCGCGGGGTCGAGCGGGGTGAGCTTCAGCTCGATGCCCGCCTTCCTCGCCTCGCTCTGCACGAGGACGGCGATCTGCTGCTGCTCCTCGTTGTCGGTCTGGAAGACCAGCTCGGAGGTGATCGAGGTCTTGCCCGCCGCGGTCAGCGTCTCCTTGGCCTTGGCGACGTCGTGGGTGTAGGGGTAGCCGGTCTCGGAGTAGCCGGGCATGTCCAGCGGGACGACGCTCTTGGTGGGCCGCGCGTCGCCGCCGTAGACGTTGGCGATGATCTGCTCGTACGGGACGGCCTGGGCGAGCGCCTTGCGCACCGCGGGGTCGTCGAAGGGGGCGGTGGTCACCGACATCTGGATGGCGAGCTGGTTGTTGCTCGGCGCGGAGATGACCTTGATGCCCTCGGTGGTCTTGAGGTCCTTGATGTCGCGCTGGCCGATCCCGAAGGCGATGTCGATGTCGCCGTTCTGCAGCTGGAGGCGCTGGTTGGAGGCCGCGGGCACCACGGTGAGCCTGATCTGCGGGCTCTTTGCGCCGTCGGTGCCGGGGTAGCCGGTGTTGGCGCTGAGCAGGATCTCCTGGCCCTGGACCGCCTTCTCCACGTTGAAGTAGCCGCCGGTCGGGGGGTTCTTGGCGAACCACTCCTTGGCCCAGGGGTCGTCGTCGGTGGCGTGCTTCTTCGCCTCTTCCGAGTCGAAGACGTACAGCGAGATGGCCTGGATCTGCCGGGTGAGGGCGCTGGGGAACGCCTGGGTGAACGTCACGGTGTAGTCGTCGACCACCTCGACCTGGTCGGCCTTGGTGAGCCCGATCAGCCGGTAGACCCCGGCGACGTTCGCCTTCGCGGCGAAGGCGCGGTCCTTGGACCACTTGACGTCCTTGGCGGTCATCTCGTTGCCGCTCGCGAACTTGACGCCCTGGCGCAGCTTGAGGGTCCAGACCTTGTTGTCGGCGTCGGGCTCGAAGGACTCGGCGAAGGTCGGGGCGATCGCCTCGGTGTCGAGGATCTGGCCGTCGCCGACCGAGGTGACCCCGTAGTCGATCATGTAGGGGAAGACGTTCTTGTAGAGCATCAGCGCGGTCAGGTCGAATCCGACGAAGTCCTGGTCCCAGCTGCTCAGGTAGCTGCCCACCGCGATCCGCAACGCCCTGGCGGCGGGGGCGCCGCTCTCGCCGGGAGCGGTGCTCGCCGAGGGGGCGGGGTCGCCCGCCTTGGTGCCCGCGGCGCACCCGGTCGCGAAGAGGAGGGCGACCCCACCCCCGAGCTGCAGGATCGAGCGGCGGGACAGCGCGGGGGATCCCGGACCGTGGGGGTGAGAGAAACCGGGCATCGCAGTCCTCCAGGGGCCATGAGGGTTAGGCCGCGAGATGAGCGGATCGTTCCAGTGACGACCCACTCGACCTACATGTGCCGTTTGTTCTATCAGACCTGAGTTCCGTGAACAAGGGAGTAAGGCTTGTTCACAGATAAAACCCATGCTCAGAGAGCCAATTGGGAGATCTGGCGATCGAGAGGAGTGGCTGTGTTCACTGAATTTCACACGAACGACGCTCGGCTGTGACCCACGCTTCCTACCCTGTCGGCAGGGCCGCGCCGCCCGGAGAGCCCGCACGGGGACGACGAGACGGCCACAGCGCGGACCACATGCCTCCGCCAGACATGATTACATCTCTCAGAACGGGCAGGACCTGTAGGGGCGAGCGCGGATCCGGCCGGATCCGGGTCTCGGCCGCCGTGTCGCCGGAACCCCGGTGACACCCCCTGCGGGAGTGAGTCGATGTTCTCCGTACCTGTACTGCTCGTCGTGACCACCGCGGTCGTGATCGCCGTGCTGGCCTGCGCACTCGCACTGGTGGCCGGGTCGGCCTGGCCGCTCTCCGTGCTCAGCGGCGTCGCGGCGGGCGCGGCCACCCTCAGCCTGCTCTCCCGCCTGGTGGACGGCGGCCACCGGCTTCGCCCGTAGTGCCCGGATGTCCCCCGTGCGCCGGAGCCGATCCCTGAGAAAGGCTGCTGTGACGACAACGGCTTCCGGCACCCCCGCGAGCGGCGGGGGCACCGGAAGCCGGCGGCAACGGGAGGAGAGGGGTTGGCAGCTGCTCAATTTTTTATAAGCAAAGATGATCACACGTAGTCATGTATCTTGCGCGCGTGAAGCTTTCGGAGTGGGCACGCCGGCAGGGCGTGAGCTA